>JAFQRH010000004.1 GCA_017410165.1 Alistipes sp.
CAATCGTCGTCACGCTATCTGGGATTGTAACACTTGTCAGCGCGTCGCAATCTCTGAATGCAGAATCTCCAATCGTCGTTACGCTATCTCCGATTGTGACACTTTTCAGCGCGTCGCAAGAGATGAATGCAGCACCTCCAATCGTCGTCACGCTATCGGGGATTGTAATACTTGTCAGCGAGGTGCAACAGGCGAATGCCCCCTCTCCAATCGTCGTCACGCTATCTGGGATTGTAACACTTGTCAGCGCGTCGCAACTGAAGAATGCATCCTTTCCAATCGTCGTCACGCTATCTGGGATTGTAACACTTGTCAGTGCGTCGCAATCTCTGAATGCATAATTTCCAATCGTCGTCACGCTATCCGGGATAGTCACACTTGTCAACGATTTGCAACTTTTGAATGCCTCCTTGCCAATCGTCGTTACCTCGCCATCAAATGTAATAACACCCTGTCCGTTTTCGTAGGTGTTAGAGGTGATATTTGCACCGAATGCACTGGTCGTATATGGCTTAACAATATTACCATCGGATGATGTGTACCAAATTTGATCATTTCCAATCGGCATATCGACCGAAGTAGATGCTATTGGTGTGATGTGGTTGCGCCTGATAGTAATCGAGTTCTCTGTCGAAATATACTTTATTATGCCATCTTTGTTATACAACGTAACAGCCAAACCCTTTTTGAATGTTTGTGGAGGCAGTGCAATATAGAATGCCGTAGGGGTTTGCGGGTGTAACGTAACACCATCACCACAATTGAGCGTAAGTTCAGTTAAAATAGTGTTTGTATCGACAAGTGTGCCTTCCAAATCGCCTGACTCATTATCATTCTTACCATTCAAATCGGAAGCGAGAGTGCACGAAGCATCGTCGGAATTGATATAAATATCACCGGCAACTTGCTCGCCATTATTGCCACGCAGAACGATTTTCGATATTCTACCAATGCTTGTAAATTGCAATTTCAACCAGCCACATACATTTTTTAGGTGGATTTTGTCAGTGCGGCTTGACGAAACCATAATCGACGAGCCAATACCATAACTATCTTCGGCGTAGGTCTGTTCGGCGGGAAGAGATGCTTTGATATTACCAGACAACAAAGAGATGAGATACTTTCCGTTGTATGGATAGACCGCAACTACTTTATCCAAGCCAACTGTTGGTGTACCTTTGCTAATACGTTTCAAAATACCGTCAGTATCGCCCGTTTCGCCTTGAAATTCGTATTTATCGTGAGCGTTCGAGCGATAAAACACCGACACAAGGTCGCCGGCAGTCCAAACCGTCGTGCCGTTTTGGAGTTGAATACGGGTATCCTCCTCATCGAACGAAACTTGCAGTTCGTCGGGTGCGGTAGGGATTTCCGGCGCAAGGTCTTGCGTCGTGTCGGTTGAGCAAGCAGCGAGAGCGGTCGCCGCAAGCACGAAAAGTAGAAGTTTTTTCATCTGTTTGTAGATTTAATTTATTGTTATATTTCTTCGATAATTTCATCTGCCGGTCGAGTTGTCCAACCCTGCTCGGGATCGACAACCGGAATTTCGAGCGAAGCACCGAAGCCGCGCTCGGCGTGCAACGCAACGGTGCGCACTACGGGTTGTGTGTAATGTTTATTCATAGCCATTTACGGTTACCGTAGCATCTCCTGTGCGGTGGGTTGTTTATAAAAAGAAAGTGTGGAGATGATTTTCGTTTATTTACAAGAAGGTTGTGGTAAAACCCTGCGATAACAAACGATACAATGCCCCACACCTGTAATACGCCAATAGAATTGGTGTGGGTACACCAATAGCATATATACAAGAAATAGGTGCTGTTCGTTGTCCTATCGCATTGAAAACTACCACATTCTCTTGTAAGGACTGCGAAAACACTTTCTATATGTCCGTCGGTTTGGCAAAACGCCAAATCAACACCACAAAATTAGAAAACATTTCGCAAACGAACAACACCCTGCGGAGCATTGTCCGTAAAAATTGGAATATTTATTGTAACGACAGTCAACAAGAAATCGAGTGCCGTTATGATTGCCAAACTGAACGAACTTTTGCGCCGTTATCGCCACGTGGACAAGGCGATACTGTTTCTGCGGCTGTTTATCGGAGCCGTGATTATGTTGCACGTCATCGGCAAATTGCAACGCTACAACGCGATGGTGGTCGGCTTTCCGCCACTGCTGTTCAACAACGGCGAGGTGTCGTTCGTATTGCTGACCACGCTCGAAGCGTTGTTTGCTGTGATGATAGGTTGCGGATTTTGGACCCGATTCGCCGCATTTATGATGTCGCTCGGGATGTTTGTCGATATATTCGTCATCTACCCTACGCTCGGTTGGCTCGGCGTCGAACGACAGGTGCTCTATATCGGCATATATGTCTTTTTGGTGATTTCGGGTGGTGGAAAGTACGCAATAGACGCGATGTTTAGCAGAAAAAGTGGTCGCGGGGAGTCGGTTTAGGGCGTAGTTAAAAAAAATTGTATATATTTGTGGCGCAATTTATAAAAATATAAAGCGAAAACCATGAAATTTGGAAAATTAACACTCACACTTATTGCAGTTTTTACCCTCGCAACAGCCACAGCGCAAAAGCATAAAGAGGTGGTCGATGACCGCCCGACGCTCCCGCATAAAATTGATAACGTAACGGTCAGAGTCGTAAGAGGCGACCTCACGAAACTCCCATACTTCGGCGAGAAGAATCTCTTCGTTTTCTACATCGACCCGGACGTTGGTCTGACGGGAAACAGAACTTACCGTTTTACGGACGATATCGAGGAGCGTGGCGTGGATAAGGGCCCGAACCTCTTCGGCTTCGGAATTTTGAACTTGAAAGATACCTTCCTGCCCAAAAACCTTATTCGCAAACTTGCAGCAAAGCGCACGGAGAAGAATCACGGCTTGGTGCTCGACGACTCGAATCACACGGTACGCGATGCGTGGGGCTTGGGCGATTGCAACGGCAAGTTTATTATGATGATTATCTCGAAAGAGGGCGAAATCGTCTATATGCAGAAGGAAGAGATTACAAAGGAGGGCGAAAAAGAATTCTTTGAAATAATAGAGAAGTATCGCTACTAAATGCGTTTGCGTTGCATCATAACGACAATCGTGTTTGTGCTTGCGGCGCATAACGGCTTTGCACAAACGGACAGTATCCTTGTTTCAAGCAAGGATACTATTCGTTATAAATATACCCCAATGACCATTCCGGCGGATATCGCAGCACTCGCAAATGGTGCTGTGGCGGAATCTGCTGCCGATGATGAGGCGCAACGCAAAGCAAAGCGCGGTAGCGGAGTGCGTAAGTTTGCCGACTTCTTGGTGTCGAGCGTAACGGACGAGAGTTTCGAGAAGAAGGTGGATTTTTCGTTCGTATTGTTCCCCTACTACACCCCTTCGACGAGTTTGGGGCTTGGTGCCTCCGTTACGGGGCTTTATCGCCTCGATAAACGCAATCGGGCACTGCCACCATCGAGTTTCTCAATCGCCGCCAATGGCTCCATAAACGGCACGTATCGCGTCGAGGCCAATGGCGTAAATATCTTCAAAGATGGCAAAGACCGGCTTTTTTATCGCGTAGGGTTTCAATCGTTGCCAACCCGATTGTGGGGCTTGGGCTACGAGGCGGCTTTTGCGGGTGACTATGTCTCCTACGTAGGCAATCGGTGGTATGCCGAAGCGACCTACTTGCGCCGCATTGTCAAGAATATATATATAGGTGCACAAATCGACTTCGATTACGCGTTCTGCGGTCGCAACTCGCAACAGAATATAATCGATCGCCTTGACGGACAGCGCGGCGACTATCTTTCGACCGGCATTTCGCTGTTGGCGGAGTATGATTCGCGCAATTCGCGCAACGCTCCGAACAAGGGTTTTTATGTGTCGTTAAAGGGAACGGTCCGCCCCGAGCCATTGGGTACGGTTGGACGTACGTTGTGGAGCGCAACGGCTATCGTGGACTATTATCAGCGGTTGTGGAGAGGTGCCGTGCTTGCAATCGATTTATATGGCGAATTTAACAGCCGTCACACGCCGTGGACGCTCTATGCCCGCCTCGGTGATGCTCAACGTATGCGCGGCTATTACGAAGGCCGATTTATGGATTTGAATCTCATCTCGGCGCAGGTCGAGTTACGACAAACCGTATGGCAACGTCTCGGTGTTGCTGTTTGGGGCGGTGCAGGTAATGTATTTCACTCCTTCAAGGAGTTTCATTGGAATCGCACGCTGCCTAGCTATGGCGTCGGCTTGCGGTGGAGCGTGAATAGCAACTCAAGCATACGTCTCGACTACGGCTTCGGTAAACGCATTAACGGTGCGCTCTCCGGGGGCTTTATATTCTCGGTAAACGAGGCGTTTTAACGGCTACTCTTCCGTGAGTTTTGGCGTTCCACTCACGCTTTTACCACTGTATGCACAAAAAGAATAAGGATTGCCCAAAATCTCGGACAATCCTTATAGTGCACTGCTTTGCGGACAAATTATTTCTTTGCCTCCTCTACGGATACCTTACGGAACTCCTTCAAGAGTTTGGAAAGCTCCAAAGCTGCCTTACGAGCACGAGTGCCGGCTGCCTTATTACCCTTCTCTACCTGAGCAGCAGCGTTTGCCTGGAACAACGCAATCTGTGCATTGATGTTTTCTACCAAAGTCTTCATAGTCGTAAAAATTTATTTTTTTAATTGTGGTTTATGTTACAAACATATAAAAGTTTTTTTGAAAAAACAAATTTTTTATGTGTTAAATGTTCATTTTTAGCAAATTTGGCGATTTTCGGCGGTGATTCGGTATGTTTTTTGACCTTTTCGCAAGAAAATCAATAATTATGTCTGCTATATTTACGATACTTTTATTGTTGTCGGTCGTCTTCGTTTCGTGCAATCGGCAACCGTCCGATGGAGCAGCCACGCCACGGCTGAACATTGAAGTCACAACAGCACAAACCGATACGGTTTACAATAGGCGTACCTACATCGGTACAATTGCTGCGAATTACGAGTCGGTTGTTCAACCACGAGTCAGTGGTTATCTGACTGCAAAATTATTCGATAATGGTATGCCTGTGCGCAAAGGTAACCTGCTCTTTCGTCTCGACGGCAAACAGCAGCAGGCAAACTTTCTCGCAGCACGTGCCTCACTCGAATCGGCAAAGGCGAAGGCACTCGAAGCAAACAACAATTACGTGCGTGCTATGCCTCTTGCGGAGATTGACGCCATAAGCCAGGCGCAACTCGACCAATATACGGCCGAATACGTTGCGGCGAAGGCATCCGTCAAATCTGCCGAGCAGGCACTGCGCAACGCCGCGCTCGAATCGGGATATACCGAGATACGCTCGACGATAAACGGCATCATCACCTCCTCTTCTGCGCATATCGGCGATTTGGTCGGACCGGGTACGAACTTCACCACACTTACGACCATTCAAAACGTAGATACGGTAGTTGTCGATATTGCAATACCAATGCGGCAATATCTGAATCTATCGGCGCGAAAATCGTTTACGTACGAGAATGCCGACCTGCTCTCCGACATACGACTCTATCTTGCCGATGGCACGGCCTATCCGCTTGCGGGCGCGTATAGTTATACAAAGACGGCCGTTTCGGATGCTGCGGGAACTATTATTATCGTGGTGTCGTTTGCCAATCCCGACTATCTGCTCAAAGCCGGACAATTTGCCCGTATCGAGACAAACGTAGGCAAAGGTCGCACGTGTGTCACCATTCCGCAGAGTTGTGTATCGCAAAACCAAAATATAAACTCGGTATGGGTAATACGTCCGGATAGCACTGCCGAGTACCGAGAGGTTGCGCTTGGCGCAATAACGGGCACGAATTGGATCGTCGAGTCGGGCATACGCGCCGGCGAACGAGTTGCTCTGTCCGGTCAAGCGAAGTTGCGAAACGGAATGAAAGTAAATCTGCAAAACACTGCACGCGATGAATAGGTTTTTTATCTCGCGACCGATATTTGCCATATCGCTCGCCATAATAATAGTGTTTCTCGGTATAATCTCGATATTCGACCTCTCTATCGAGCAATATCCCGATATCACGCCACCGGTCGTGGAGGTTTCGGCTACCTATAATGGTGCTGATGCCGAAACAGTAAATAACACCGTTGCTACGCCGATTGCGCAAAGTATAATGGGTGTGAGCGATATGCTCTATATGCAGGCAACAAGTGCCAATGACGGCACAATGAATCTGCAAGTGACATTTGAGGTCGGCTCCGATCCCGATTTGGATGCGGTTTTTACGCAGAACAACGTGGCTACGGCAACAGCCAACCTGCCATCGAGCGTCGTGCAGCAAGGCGTTACTACACGCAAGACACAGACCGGTTTTCTTATGGTGTATGCACTTTACAGCGATGGTCGCTACGATGACGAATTTATGTCGAACTACGCCTACATCAACCTACGCAACCAACTTCTGAAAATCAATGGAGTCGGCAAGGTATCCATAATGGGTGCGGGCGAATACGCTATGCGCGTGTGGTTGCGACCTGATGTGCTCGATTATTACGAGCTCTCGGTTGATGAGATTGTCTCCGCCATTTCGACACAGGCGGGAATCTACCCTGCCGGACAATTCGGAGCAGAACCGGCACCCGAAGGTACGCAATACACCTATACCGTGACTATGCCTCCGCAGATCTCCACCGCCGAGGAGTTTTCGGATATTATAATAAAGACCACACCGGATGGCGTGCAGATACGATTGAGCGATGTCGCCGATGTTGCACTCGGCAGCCAAACCTATGGCAGCACCTCCTCATTTGGCTCGCAACCGACGACCGTTATGGTTGTCTATCAGGAGCCGGGCAGTAATGCTGTTGCGGTCGGCAAGCGTGTTAAAGCGGAGATGGCACGCCTTGCGGAGCGATTCCCGGATGGCATAGGATATACGGCAATCGTCGATAGTACGGAGAGTATTATGGCGGGCATCGAGGAGATTCTGCTGACACTCGTATTGGCACTGATTCTGGTCATATTTATCATATATCTCTTTATTCAGGATTGGCGCGCGACGCTTATTCCGCTCATCGCCATTCCGGTATCAATCGTCGGAACATTTATCGCGTTTCCGCTGCTCGGTTTCTCGATAAATGTCGTATCGTTGCTTGGTCTGGTGTTGGCAATCGGTCTGGTTGTCGATGATGCGATTGTGGTCGTGGAGGCGGTGCAGGTAAATATCGAGAAGGGACTCTCGCCTTTCGATGCGACCCTCGAAGCGATGCGCTCCGTAACGTCGCCTATTATTGCGACGAGTGTTGTTCTGCTCGCGGTCTTTATTCCGGTCTCATTTTCGGGCGGAATCAGCGGTCGATTGTTTCAGCAATTTGCCGTAACCATATCCGTATCGGTGCTCTTATCGACGATAAATGCACTGACCCTTTCTCCTGCATTGTGCGCCAAGTTGCTTCGTCCGCGCAATGCCGCCAAAACCGGCTTTTTTGGTGCATTTAATCGCGTATTCGAACGTTTTATGGTGCGTTACACCTCGGCGACACAAGCGGTCATACGACGCACTAAAACCACGATGGCGAGCATCGCCATAATGGCTGTGGTTATTGCTCTCGTTTGGCGATTTTTGCCATCCGGTTTTTTGCCGGACGAGGACCAGGGCTACCTGATGGTGTTTGTGCAGACACCGCAAGCCACATCGTTGCAGGTGACCAATGGCGTGATGGCTGCGGTCGATAATGTTGTCAAGCAACGGCAGGAGGTCTCTTCGACGGCGGTCGTTGCCGGATTCAATATGATATCGGGCGTAGCGGCGACGAATTGTGGTGTTATATTCGTAAAATTGGTCGATTTCGACAAGCGCAAACTCTCCTCTATCGAGCTCTCAGCTCTCTTGACCGAAATGCTCTATGGGGCTGTTCCGCAAGCCGAGTGTTACGCCTTTGTGCAACCCTCGATTCCTGGCTTGGGCGTAACCTCCGGAGTTACATTCGAGGTGCAGGACGTGGCAGGCAGAGGCAATGCGTATCTTGCCGAGCACACCGCGCGGTTGCTCGATTCGCTGAATCACAATAAACTCATTGCATCTGCCACAACACAATTTGATGACGGTGTGCCACAACGACGCTTGGTGATAGACAAGGAGCAGGCATTGATGAAGGGAGTCGCGCTCGACCAACTATATTCGCAAACGGCAGCGTTGCTTGGCGGTAGGTATATCAACAACTTTAACCGCTTTGGCCGTCTGTACCAAACCTATATTCAGGCGGCCCCCGAATATCGTCGCGACCGTTATTCGCTCGACAGCTATTTCGTCACGGATCGGGATGGCGCAAGTGTTCCGCTTTCGTCGTTAGTGTCGGTGCGCGATACGGTCGGAGTGGAGTTCGTATCGCAATACAATATGTTCCGCTCGATTGCCGTCACCGTGACACCTGCAAAAGACGCGTCGAGTTCGCAGGTGATGCAGGCCATCGCGCAGAGTGCGGCGGAGATTCTGCCGGAGGATATGGACTATGCGTGGAGCGGTGTATCATATCAGGAGAACAGCGAGTCGAAGGGCGCAGGGCTGGTCTATCTGATTGCGGTCATCTTCGTATTTCTGATTCTTGCTGCACTCTACGAGAGTTGGCAGTTGCCGATAGCGATTATGTTGAGCGTGCCACTCGCGGTGATGGGTGCATTGCTCTTTACCGGGTGTGCCCACCTATTCGATTCGATGTATATCAACGATATCTATATGCAAATTTCGCTTGTGATGCTCATCGGATTGGCGGCGAAAAACTCTATTTTGGTGGTCGAGTATGCCGATAAACTTCTATTCGAGCGTCGAATGTCGCTCGTCGATGCAACAATTGAGGCGGCAAAATTGCGCGTGCGTCCGATTGTAATGACGGCATTTGCCTTCATTCTCGGCGTGTTGCCTCTGGTGTTTGCGAGTGGTGTCTATTCGACGGCACGAAATATTATGGGACTATCGCTCGTCGGCGGAATGTTGCTCGCTACGCTGCTCGGCATATTCCTCTACCCTGCTCTTTACTATTTGATTGCCCGTATTTCGGGTTTGGATAAAAAACGAGAAAACGCACAATGAAACAGATAATCATACGCTATGCACTGCCCGCCATTGCACTTTGTTTTGCGGGCGCGGGTTGCAACCCGAAATTGTATGCACCGGAGGTAGATGTTCCGGAGAGTTATATATACGCCATTGGCAAAGAGCGGGATTCTCTGCAACTCTCCGAGCAATGGTGGCAAATGTTCGGTGATACGACGCTTAACCTACTTATCGAGCGTGCTCTCTCGGCCAATCGCAATTTGGCGGCGGCAGTATCACGCATAGAGGAGGCGCGTGACAATCTGCGTGTCGTACGCGCCGAGTTTCTTCCATCGGTCGATGTCGGAGTCTCGTCCGGCGCAACCGACTCCGAGCCGACATCCATTCAGCAGAGTTACAAAATCACCCCGACCATAAGTTGGGAGGTACCGCTATTCGGGTCGCTGCGCCACACCTCGAATGCTGCCCACGCAGAGATTGCCTACGCCGAATGGCAATATCGCGGTGTGCGCCTGTCGCTTGCTGCCGAGGTTGCTACGACATACTTCACGCTCCTGCAATACAAGCGCGATTACGATATAGCGGTGCGTAGTTCGCAACTGCGTCGAGAGTCGGCATCACTCATCGATTCGATATTTCGTCGCGGAATGGCAACCGGATTGAACTTGGAGCGAGCCAAAAACCTTGTCTATACGGCCGAAGCCGACATTCCGGTTTACGACCGCGCAATACGACAAACACTGCTCTCGCTGGATGTGTTACTGGGAGAGATGCCCGACTCGACAAACTATGCCACAACCGGCCTGCGACTCATAACCGATTACAAGCCGTTGGAGATTCCGGCGGGTCTGCCATCCGATATTCTGCATCGTCGTCCGGATGTTATGTCGGCATATTGGCAGATGGAGCAAGCCGCAGCAAACGTGGGCATTGCCCGAAGTGCCCGATTCCCGAGCATATCACTAACTGCGGCGGGCGGAGCGTCTTCGATAAAGATTGGGGAGCTGTTCAATAACGATTCGTGGTATTGGAGCGTTCTCGGCTCACTTGCCCAACCACTGTTTCGCTTCGGGTCGTTGAAACGCAGCGAAATGGCGGCGCGAGAACGCTATCGGCAGGCGGTTTTAGCGTACGAACAGACGTACATCGAGGCGGTGTCAGATGTCGAGAGCGCGTTGGTCAGCATTGCGGCGTATAGAGAGGAGACAGCGCGCTATCGACAACTCGTTCAGTCGAATACGCGGGTGGCTATTATGACATCGGCACTCTACAATAACGGACTCTCGGCATATCTCGATGTGATAGATGCTGAACGTACGCTATACGATTCGCAGATGCAGTTCTCAAATATTGTGGCGCAACAATACATCAACTATGTGAATCTGTGTAAGGCGCTTGGTGGCGGATGGGTTGAGATACCCACAAATAGGTAGGCGCACAAATTGTATTTATACAATTTTTACGCTATCTTTGTCGCATCAAGTTAGATTACAGAGATAGATGCGTCTTTCAGAGTTACAGGCAGGAGAATCGGCTATTGTCGTAAAGGTCGTCGGCCACGGCGGCTTCCGTCGTCGTATAATGGAGATGGGATTCGTTCGCGGTTCGCGCGTGTCGGTTGTCCTCAATGCTCCGTTGAGAGACCCTATCGAATATCGCATACTCGATTACAATATTTCGCTACGTCGTGCCGAGGCCGAAATGGTGGTTGTTATCACCGAGCAGGAGGCACAGAAGCGATTGCAGATGGAGAGCGAAACGATTGGCATAACCTCTACCGACAATACAATTGAAGATGTTATCCGTCGTCGCACACGTCATATCAATGTTGCGTTAGTCGGCAATCCAAACAGCGGAAAAACCTCGCTGTTCAACATTATCACGGGCGGCAAAGAGCACGTCGGAAATTATAGCGGCGTAACGGTTGATGCTAAGGCGGGGCGCTGCTACTATAAGGGCTACGAACTACACGTTACGGATTTGCCTGGCACCTATGCCCTATCGGCCTATACGCCCGAAGAGTTGTACGTTCGCCGACATCTGGCGGAGCACACCCCTGATGTTGTGCTTAATGTGGTTTGTGCATCAAATATTGCCCGCAATCTCTACCTGACAACCGAGTTGATTGATATGAGCCAACGAATGGTTGTTGCGCTGAATATGTACGACGAATTGGAGCGTAGTGGCGATACGCTCGACCACGACACGCTCGGCAAGATGCTTGGCGTACCGATGATTCCGGTCGTTGGACGAACGGGGCGCGGTATCGAAGAGTTGCTCGATACGATTATTGCCGTATATGAAAACCGCGACGAGCGAGTTCGACACATTCACATCAATCAGGGTATTATCGAGGAGAGTGTTGCGGCACTAAACCGTATGCTCAAAGATTCGCGCGACGAGTTGCCGAAATGCTTTCCTCCGCGATACTTTGCAATGAAGATGCTCGAAGGCGATGCCGAGACCTGTATGATGCTCAAAAAGTCGGGCAAAAACTATCCGAAATGGGCCGCATTGTGCGAAAAAGAGAAGCAACACCTGAAACACGATTTGGGAGCTGACGAAGATGTCGAGACGGCTTTTGCCAACCAGAAATATGGTTTTATCTCCGGTGCATTACGTGAGACGTACATTCAGAATAGTGATAAACGCGACATATCGCACACGATTGACGAGGTGGTAACACATCGCGTGTGGGGTTATCCGATATTCTTGCTGCTGATGTGGTTGATGTTCTACTGCACGTTCAGTTTGGGAGCATATCCGCAAATGTGGTTGGAGTCGCTTGTCGGATGGTTTGGAGGTTGCGTAGAGAGTTGGTTGCCGGATGGCGTACTCAAAGATTTGGTTACGGATGGCATTATTGGTGGCGTAGGTAGCGTAATTGTATTCTTGCCAAATATTATGATTCTCTACTTCTTTATATCGTTTATGGAGGATTCGGGATATTTGGCGCGTGCTGCCTTTATAATGGATAAGATAATGCACAAGGTCGGTCTGCACGGCAAATCGTTTATTCCGCTTGTTATGGGCTTCGGTTGCAATGTTCCTGCTGTGTTGGCAACGCGCACCATCGAGAGCCGCAGCAGTCGTCTGATAACAATTATGATTCTGCCGTTCATCTCGTGTAGCGCACGTCTTCCGATATATATCCTGCTTATAGGTACGTTTTTCAGTGCGTATAGCGGTACAATTCTCTTCGGATTATACTTGTTGGGAATCGCAATGGCCATTGTAACAGCGTTGGCTATGCGTAGGTTTATGTTCAAGGTGGACGAAACGCCATTTGTGATGGAACTTCCGCCTTATCGTATGCCGACACTCAAAGCGACCATTTCGCATATGTGGGAGAAGTGCGCACAATATCTGCGGAAGATGGGCGGATTGATTTTGGTGGCATCGATTATCGTTTGGTTTTTGTGCTACTACCCTAATGGTGGTAATACGGAAGAGAGTCGTCGTCAGCACTACGAGAACTCATATATCGGTCAATTAGGTAGGGTTTGCGAGCCGGTATTCGAGCCGCTCGGCATGAATTGGAAGACGACCGTATCCATCATATCGGGCGTTGCCGCAAAGGAAATTATGGTTAGTACATTAGGCGTACTCTACACAGATACGGCACAAGAGCAGACGAACGACACAGCGGCGAGCACCAATACCGCTTCGCTGTCGGCAAAAGAGTCGATATTACAGTTCGCTGACGAAGATATGCACGATGCGACCGAGCAATCACTACACACCCGACTGGTTGCAAGTGGCGACTTCTCCGTAGCATCGATTCTTGCACTGCTGGTATTTACATTGTTGTACTTCCCGTGTCTTGCAACGGTGGCAGCCATCGCGGCTGAAAGCGGATGGAAATGGGCCATAACATCTGTGCTATACAACACTATGATAGCGTGGTTGTTTGCGTTTATCACCTACCGCA
This sequence comes from Alistipes sp., assembly GCA_017410165.1. Classification (GTDB taxonomy): domain Bacteria; phylum Bacteroidota; class Bacteroidia; order Bacteroidales; family Rikenellaceae; genus Alistipes. The sequence goes on from JAFQRH010000004.1 coordinate 12,970, forward strand.
TCGCTTTACTATTCTAATGACCTAAATCCGTATGTGGCAGAGCATCGTAGTTTTTGCAATCGGGGTTGTGGCTGTCATATTGGCAGGTCGCTACATAGTGCGCAGCGTAAAGCATCCGGAATCGGGATGTGCGGGTTGTTCGCAAGATTGCAGTGCGTGCCATCTCTCCGACAAGAATCAAAGAGCAAATAGCATCAAGAAGCACAATTAAATAGAGGTGATGTAATCGACGTATCGTTGCGCAACGATATCCCAAGTAAAGTGTTGTGCCACACGATTGCGATTGCTCTCTTCAAGCGTTTTCAGCGATTGGTAGTTGCTTGCAACATACTCCATCTTCTCGGACAGATCCTCCACATTCTCCGGTCGTACCCAAATGCCGTTATCGCCCAAACCTTCACGATTTGCATCGATATTTGATGCGATACACAATCGCCCGTAGCTCATTGCCTCCAAAAGTGTTATAGCAAGACCTTCGATGGTTGACGGAATGCAGAATGCCAGACAGTGCTTCAACAACGTCGCCTTATCTGCACCATAGACCGCACCGGTAAACACAATACGGCTATCGCCATCGGCCAAACTGTGCAGATACTCAACATACTTCGGTAGTTGGTCGTTACTGCCCGCAATAACAAGTTTATAGTCATCGGACGACATCTGTCGAAATGCTTTAATCAGATAGTCGGGATTCTTGTCCTGCACCAATCGACCCAGATAGAGAAAATATCTGCCCGGAGTCAATTCATATCGGGATAAAACGTCACTATCAGCAGCCGACGCATTCGGCATATCCACTGCCGTAGGAATTGTTACGCATTTACGCGAATAGTGCGCCGCAAAATATTCGCGCTGCTCGTCGCTCACGACCAATATATTTTTGTGCATTGCAGCGGTCAAACGCTCCATAAAGTGCATTATCTTCTGTTGGAAAGGCGAGTACTTCGTGCGCTTCCATTCGAGCCCGTGACCTTCAAACAGCGCTTTGCGACCGAATAATCGCGGAATCCACGACCACAACGAAGGCGGCCAAGCGTTATAGTGGAATAGATCTACCCCATCCTCTTTGCACAGAGCGTGTAGAGTCGACTTGAAGGAGAGAAAAATTTTGCACAGAAAACGACCACCGAACGACTTGTGATACACCACCTTAAAGCCATTCACCTCCTCTGTTGCATTACGATTGCTCTCACAATAAACAATCGGCTCGTGGCCGAGTTGCACGAGGTGCGTAGCGAGATTGAATACGTAGTTCTCAATACCGCCCAAAGTTCTAATATCGCGCCCGCCGATGAATGCTATCTTCATAATGAGAAGGTGTAGTGTAGATGCACTTATTCTTTAAGACCCTGCAAATCGTTGTTGCCAACGTGGTAGAACGGGATGCACGAGGTATCTACGCGACCGCCGAACATCACTCGAAGTTTGTTTTTTACAATCCAAGGCAACACTTGCGGCATATATTTCTTCATAACCGGCGATACAGAACCAATCATCCAGCAACTCTTTGGGCAATGTGCCACCTTATCGCGAACGACGCGCGCCTGCTCGCTATTCCATATCTCGTCAAACGACTCGACGTCGTTAAGATTGCCCATCGTGTCGTACCAACACGACTGCTCCATTCCGTTACAAGGCAATACGTTTCCGTATGGGTCGATAAAGAAGTTTTCGCTACCCGCCTCGCAAGGTAACATCCTTCGACCGCCCTTTATGTAATTTATCAAGCCAAGATTGAAGAATGCACGAAACCACGATTTTGGCGAATTTTCACGCATCAGTCGCTGGATGAGCTCATCAAAATTGCCACATACCTCATCCACGTTTGTCACCTTATTGTCGTACTTATGGAAATAGAAAGAGTTATGGAATGAGGCAGTTGCGAACTGCATCTTCAAGTTTCGGTTTAACTCATACAAATCGAGCATATCTGCCGAGTTGTTGTTCGATACGGTTATTCCGAAACCTATATCCTTAATACCGAGACGGCGCAATTCGAGCAACGTGCGAAGACCCTTATCAAAGCCACCTGCACGACCTCTCAACTCATCATTTTTGCACGACAAGCCCTCGATACTGATTCGGTAGCCGATTTGCGGGTACTTCTTGGCAAGCGCAATGATTCGATCCGAAAAATAACCGCTGGTAGAGAAGACTATGCGATCCGTCTTTGTGAGCAATACCTTGACAATCTCCTCGATATCTTCTCTCACGAAAGGTTCGCCACCCGTGATGTTTACACTGCGCATCCGAGGTAGTTTACGCAGTAACTCCGGAGAAAACTCCTCTTTTGGCGAGGTCGGATTATTCCAAATATCGCACATCTTGCATCGCATCGGGCAACGATATGTCACAATGATAGAGCCGTCCATACTATTATAAATAAGGTGTTATGGGTCAAATATTTTTCAAAAGTAACATTTTTTTCTGAAACAACCAACTTATGCTCTATTGGACGCAAAAAAAGGTCGTCCCGAAGGACGACCCCGACAAGTCAAATAATGCCGAATACACCCTATCGAAGCATCTTTAACTTTTTGTCTGCCGCAGTTGCTTTGCGCAACGATACGGCGTATCCACCTCCGGCTGCAACCCATTGCGAGAGTTTGCTCTTTGATGTGCAACGCACCTCACGAATGGTGTATGCCTGTGGATTGGTTTTATAGTGTGCGCCCGAAGCGTCAGCATAGATTTTCGCAACGTATGTCACGTCCGGCTCCAAGAAATCGAGCGCGATGGTTGATACTCGCTCCTGCTCGCCGGCAACGCTACCGATAAACCAATCGCCCGTACCCTTTGCTTTACGTGCAATGGTAATGTATTCGCCCGGCTCTGCCTCCAAATAACGGCTCTCCGACCAATCAACGGCAACATCCTTGATAAATTGGAATGCATCGAGGAAACGCTCGTAATTCTCCGGCGTATCGGCTGCCATCTGCAATGGCGAATAGAGCGTCACGTAGAGTGCCAACTGGTTGCAAATCGTAGAGTTTACGTGCGATTTATTATTCGGATTAAGCTTTTCGACCTCCATCTCAAATATGCCAGGAGTATAGTCCATCGGACCACCCTGCAAACGGGTAAATGGAAGGATACATACGTGGTGTGCGCGTGTTCCGCCGAATGCCTGATACTCCGTACCGCGAGCCGACTCGTTACCAATGAGGTTTGGATACGTACGACACAAACCGGTCGGACGCACTGCCTCGTGCGCATTAACCATAATTTTGTGCTCGGCTGCCTTCTTTACGGCGTAGAGATAGTGGTTGTTCATCCATTGGCCGTAGTGATACTCGCCTCGCGGAATGATATCGCCCACATAACCACTCTTTACCGAGTTGTAGCCATACTTATTCATCAACTCGTATGCCTGCTCCATATGACGCTCGTAATTGCGTACGGACGACGAAGTTTCGTGGTGCATCATAAGTCGTACACCCTTCTCGTGAGCATACTTATTGAGAGCTTCGATATCGAAATCCGGATATGGCGTAACAAAATCGAACACATAGTCCTTCGTCTTGCCAAACCAATCCTCCCAACCGACATTCCAACCCTCGACCAGCACCTGATCGAAGCCGTGCTCGGCTGCAAAATCTATCACGCGACGCACGCGAGCGTTGTTTGCACCGTGATTCTTAATCGGAGTGCAATTACTGTAATCGGTCTTACCAAGTTGTACGGCTGGCACCTCGCGTGTATAGAACCACTCGCTATTGCCCGTAATCAACTCCCACCAAACACCGACATACTTAACCGGCTTAATCCACGAAGTATCCTCGTATGCGCACGGGTCGTTAAGGTTGAGAATAAGGTTCGATGCAAGGATATCGCGCGCATCGTCCGAAACCTGCACCGTGCGCCAAGGAGTGTGGCAAGGGGCCTGCATATAGCCCTTCCAACCCTGCGCATCAGGGGTCAAGTGCGACGAGAATACGAAATTCTTGTCATCCAAATCGAGGTGCATACACGAGTAATCGACCAATGCCGCCTCGTGAATATTGATGTATAGGCCATCATCGCTCTTCATCTGCAACGATGTCTGCACGCCGGTCTGCGAGAACGGTGTTTGCGACGAGTTTGGCGTTATGGCACGCTCCATCAGCCCACGAATCTCCGAGAGACGCGAACGATGATATTCGTACTCCTGCGTGTCGTAATCACCCGGAATCCACCAAGCGATGTGGTCGCCCGCCATCGCAAACTGCGTCTTCTCCTCCTTGATTACAAAGTAGGTCAAATCGGCTTTCTGCGCAGGGAACTCATAGCGGAAACCAACTCCGTCATTATACAAACGGAAGCGGATATTCATCCGGTAGCCGTTGCGATTTACCAACGAGACGAGCATCTCGTTATAGTTGTTGCGAATCTTATCGCTCTCGCCCCACACCGGCGTCCAGGTCTCGTCGGCTGCGCCACGCTCAACAGACACCTGCTCGAAACCATCATAGAGCGACACCGGCTCGCCGTGCTCGGCACGAACAATCTCTGCGCCAAAGGTCAGTGCAGGCGACTTACCGCGCAACTCCAAACCCATACCACTCGGCAGCACAACCTGCTTGCCCTTATAGTAGAGCGAATAGGTCGGCGCACCACCCTTGCCCACCTCGAAGCAGAGCGACAGATTACCATCGGGCGATTGCAACTGCTCGCGTGCCGAAATGCTCAACACGGTAAGCGTTGCCGCAAATATCATAAACAGTTTTTTCATCATATTTACTCCTTATTTTTAGCGTTTGAACTCTACCACAAGTGCCTCGTGTGCGCCAACCTCCGTTGCATCGCTAACCGTAGTCGGCTCGCCACTCAAAACATCTACGCCGTCGTGCAACGATGCAGCAATCTCGGCATAGTTGCTCCACGGAATGCGCTTCGTCTCACCGGAATTGTTGATATAAACGAATACCGCCTCCTCATCATTGTAGCGGAAGTAGGCATAGGTATTATCACGGGTCATAAAGTGCATTGTCTGACCATTGTGAATCACCTCCTTGCCCTTGCGCCACTGCAACAGACGCTGCGAGTAGTCGAACAACTCTTTGTGTAATCCGGTGCGACCTTCGCTGCTGAACAGATTGACTTTATCCTCCTGCCAGCCACCAGGGAAATCGACACGCAGACCGCCGTGACCCTGCGAGAGGTCTTTCGAGCAGAACATCATCTCGTCGCCGTAGAAAATCTGCGGAATACCACGCATCGTAGCCATCAGCGTCATCGCCAACTTGGCACGCTTCGGATTCTTGCCGATGGTATCGCCGATACGATTCATATCGTGGTTGCCGGCAAAAATCATCATATTCGACAAATCGTGATACACAAAGTCGTGCGAGAGGCAATCATAAACACGAGTCATACCCTGCCCCCAACCCGGATTGTCGCACGAGAGAGCGTGACAAATCGCCTCCTGCAACGGGAAGTCCATCACAGCCGGCAAATTCGAGTTAAAACCGTCACGATTGGCATTGTCGCCCTGCCAATATGCCAACTGCGGAATCGACGAGGTCCAGCACTCGCCTACGATATTAATCGACGGATACTCGGCACGTACCGATGCGCACCACTCGCTCATCGGTTCCTTCTCGTTGTAAGGATAGGTATCGACACGGAAGCCATCCAAATTGGCATACTCAATCCACCATACAGCCCACTGCTTGAAGTATTGCAGTACGAACGGATTGTTCAGATTCATATCCGGCATCGACGGAACAAACCAACCACTCTCCTGCAAATTCAGGTCGTAGTTCGATGCATTCGGATCCATATTTGTCGAGAAGCATACATTCGTACCGGTATATTCCGGAAATACGTGTACCCAATCCTCAAACGGCATATCGGTCATCCACCAATGGGCAACGCCACAGTGGTTGGTCACCACGTCCATAATAACCTTCAAATCCTTTTCGTGTGCCTTCGCAACAAACTCGCGATAGAGCTCATTGCTACCAAAACGAGGGTCGATATGGTAATAGTCGGCACAAGCGTAACCGTGATATGTCTCGCGTGGCTCGTTGTCAAGCAACAGCGGTGTCGGCCAAATGGTCGTAGCACCGAGCGATGCGATGTAATCGAGGTGGTCAATCATACCCTGCAAGTCGCCACCGTGACGACCGAAGAACTCATCGCGAGCCGCCTTCTCGGTCGTGCACTCTGTCGAGTCATTCGACGGATCGCCATTAGCAAAACGGTCAGGCATCAACAGATAGATAACATCTGCGGTTGTGAAACTTGTGCGCTCGGCCGACCCCTCTCGACGCTGCTCAATATTATATGCATACTTAAATTGCTTGTCGCCGTGCGTAAATACAAGGTAATACGTGCCAGGAGTTGCGTTATCGGCAATCTCCACGTCAGCAAAGATGAAATTCGGATTGTCTGCATCGTGAATCGCCTTTACAGACACGCCCTTGCCACCCTCAATCGAGAGCGTGTATTCCGAGATATTTTCGCCACCGATAAGAAGTTGCAACGGGGTATTCATACCTGTCCACCACGACAGCGGCTCAACGCGCGTAACTTCGCCTGCGGCATCTGCTACACTTGCCGGATCGAACGACGACGAGGAGGAACATCCCACAGCCGCAAGTGCAAGCATTGCTATAAATAAATGTTTCATTTTATCTTTGTTTTAGGTTGTTACAAACTATTTTGTTGCTATAATCTTATAATCCCAACCGGTGAGCGTATGCTCCACACCATCAATTACGACAGAGGTCGGCTCGGCAGAGAAATTAACGTAAACCGCTACTCGGTTATTGCACTCCTCACACTTGCGCTCGAAGGCAAACACCGTCTCCGGAACGCTCTCGATATATTGAATTGCACCGCCGCGCTCGCCAGCCGAGAGAACAGGATTGTCGTGACGCAAAGCGATCAACTCCTTGTAGAATGTTGTGTACTCGTTCTGCTCCCAAGCCGGAATATGATCCTTTTCGAAGAACTCGAAGCGTTTGTTCCAACCCATCTCCTGACCGGTATAGATAAGCGGCTGTCCGTTCGGAAGCGTAAATGTAAGTACAGCCATCGCCTTAACAGCGTCGCCCATACGCTCGAATTCGGTACCCGCCCACGAATTTTCGTCGTGATTCGATGTAAACATCAGACGGAATGCCTCCTTCGGGTGCGTTGCCGCATCCTTGGCAATATACTCTTTGAGTTCTGCTGCGCCCTTTTCGCCACGAGCAATAGCGTTGAGCAGATGGTGCAACTCCCACGCATACGATGCATCGAACGAATCCTTGTGCAGCTCGGCGTGCTCGCCCTCTGCCAACATATAGAGTTCAGGATAGTCGCCACGCAATGCAGGAATGGTTGTCTGCCAGAAGTCGAACGGCACTTCGCAAGCCATATCGCAACGGAAGCCATCTACCCCACGCTCCAGCCAGAAACGCATCGCCTTCTCCATCTCGGCGCGCATATCCATATTTTCGTAGTTGAGTTTTGCAATATCGGTCCAATCGTACTGCACAATCGTCTTACCGTTCTCATCGCGTACATACCAATCGGCCGGACACTCGCGAATCCACTTTGCATCAGGCGACGTATGGTTTGCAACCCAATCGAGTACTACGCGCAAACCGAGATTGTGGGCCGACGCAAGGAACGCATCGAAATCCTCCAACGAGCCAAACTCCGGATTTGTAGCGCAGTAGTCCGAAATCGCATAATACGAGCCGAGCGTACCTTTGCGCTCCAAAACGCCAATCGGATATATCGGCATCAGCCATACGATATCCACACCCAACTCCTTCAAACGTGGAAGATGCTCGGCGGCTGCCGCAAAAGTTCCCTCCGGCGTATATTGGCGGACATTCATCTCATAGACAACCGTATTATAGCACCACTCCGGATGCGCACTTTCGGTTTTAGTGTTGTTCGACGTGCAAGAGATTGCTGCCAAACAGATTACTGCAAGTAAATAAACCAACTTCTTCATAAAGCGTCTATCGTTTTTGAGGCGGGTTTACAACTCAATAATAATAGACGAGTAAGCAGGCAACGAGATTACGTGCTCGTTTGCGCCATTACTCTCGATGGTAACCTTGTTCATATCGGCAATCGGCTGTTTGATGGCACCTTTATATGTATAGGTGCTCTTCGTTGCCGATACGTTATGCACAACCAACAGGTGTTCGCTACCATATACACGGTGGAACACCATCACCTGCTTGTTCTCGCTCGACGAGTCGTCGAAGCCCTCCGGCAGACGAATCTCGCCATAAGCCAATGCCGGATAGGTGTTACGCAAGCGCAAGAATTTGCGATATACGTTATAAATCGACGTTACCTTCTTCGACTGCTCCTCGACGTTACCGATGCCAATATCCGTATTGACGTTCGAGGTAATCCACGTCGGACGGAACGTATCCTTTGCCTTCGGAGCCCACATCATCGGCTCGCGGACATTACGGTCGCCACCCGGCTTGGTCTTATCGCCCATCATACCAATCTCCTCGCCGTAATAGATAAACGGCGAGCCACACGAAGTGAGTAATACGGCAGCAGCCATCTTCGAGCGTTCGAGCGACATTGAAAGCGAGCCACCACCCAACGCCGTACGCGCACGTACCTCGTCGTGATTCGAGAGTTTTGTTGCCTGAATAAAGTCCTTACGGTAGTTTGCAAAGACGTTACGCTCGGCAATCATATCCTTCGGGAACCACTTTGCGTGCGAATTTTGGATTGCGTACAGCAGACGGTTCTCCCACGCCGTAAAGTCAAACAACGAAGGCAGACCCGTATAATACTTCGCCATATCGTCGGTACCCAACCAGCACTCGCCTACCATATATACATCCTTGAAACCAAGCACAGATTTGCCCTGGAAGTATGCATTTACCGAATCGTAGAACTTTTTCAGGAACGTAGGGTTTTCGTTCGAGACCTGGTTGGAATAGATGTGCTTCACAGCATCCAAGCGGAAACCATCCACGCCCTTATCAACCCAGAACTTTGCCGCGCCAACCATCGCCTTGAAGGTAGCGTTGTTCTCGCACGTACCCGCAGGACCGTAGTTCAAATCAGGCATCGACTTGTCGAAGTCGCCGTGATACCAATACGACGTCGTACCGGTAGGCACTTGATGCCACGCGCCACCCGGATTGTTCTCCGAGAAGTGGTAGAAGTTACGATACTCATTATCCACGCTCGAACAAGCACTGATGAACCACGGTGCTTTCCACGACGAGTGGTTAGGCACGAAGTCCAAAATCACACGGATATCGCGTTTATGCGCCTCTGCAATAAGGCGTTCCATATCGGCCATCGTTCCGTAATCGGGATTAACCAACTCGTAATCCACAACATCGTAGCCGTGCTCCGATGTACACGAATAGATTGGCATCAACCAGATACCCGCTATGCCCAAATCGTTCAGATAGTCGAGTTTTGCCGTTACACCATTGAAATCGCCGATGCCGTCACCATCGCTATCGGCAAACGAACGTACGTAAATCTCGTAGAATACGTCGGCACGCTTCTCGCCATCGAATGCTCGCGCCTCGTATTGCGAAATCTGATCGACGATGTCCACCACCGGCACATCCTCGCCTCCACCGTCCGGCGTTTCGCCATTATCCGGCGGAGTACAAGCGGCAAACGACATTGCTGCCACAGCCGCCATCCATAACATTTTCTTCAAATTCATCATTGTTTTTCGTTTTTATTAGTTTGTCTTATTAGGAACCGGCGGGTCGGTCAAAACCCGCCGGTCAAAGTTACGATTACCTCGTATTATTTCTTCTCTACGAGAATCGTGTTTGGCGTCTTTGCCAGATTGAGGGTTACGGCATAAGTGCCTGCCTCATTAACCTTCAAGTTACCTGCATCCGGAGCCAAAGCGACCTCCTTGCCCAACTCAAATGTGCCATCCGAAGGCAAACCGAGGTTGAAGCCCCAATCGTCATTCATACGCACCTTGAACTCGGAGTCAATCTTGAACTCGCCGGTATAGATACCCTTACCTGCCGAGGTGAGAGGGAACTGCTTCGACCAGCCATCGCCGTCGATGTTACCGATGAGGCCAATGCTTGTAATCGGAGTTGCGGTTGCAACGCCTGCCTTATCACGAGCATTGAGGATTACGCTCCAGAAGTAGAGACCGAACGGAATCTGACCGTTACCACCGTCTGCCGAGATGGTGTACGAGTAAGTCGTACCCTCCTGCAACGTCGGAGCCAACCAAGTTGACCAGTTCGGATAAGTTACCTTGAACTCGGCAACATCACCCGTTGCACCCTCCGGCTTGTACATATCAACGAAACCTGCAAACTCGTTCTCCTGCTTGTAAGGCATCAGAGCCGGCGACGGATCGCCCAAGTTCCAGTTGTAGTGAGCAAACGAACCGGTGATCTCCAAGAAGTCAGGATTAGCCGACAAATCGGCAACCACACCGTCAATAGCGAGTTTTACGAGTGTGCTGTTGAACGTGAGTTCGAACGAGTGAGTACCTTTCGTAATGAAGAGGTTGCCACCGTTTACAACCAAGTTCGTGCAGCTGCCACCGAGACTCATCTGGTGAGTTACGCCATCAACCGAAGTGTTCCACATCTTGTTCATAATAATCTTGAACTCGCCATCGGTCTCGAACGCAACGTCGCTTACCTTGAACGAATCCGAAGCAGCGTCGTAAGTGAGCTCGATAGGAGCGCCTGCGTTCCAACCATTTACGTTACCAACCAAACCAATCGAGGTGATATCGATAACGGCTGCCTTCATTGCGCCATCGTTCAAGTTAGCGTATGCATAGTGCAAGCCCTTCGAGATAGCGATACCGGTTGCGGCTGCGCCACCTGCGTAGGTCTCCAATGCTGCGAGCGAGCCACCGAAACGTGTTCCGTACTCGGTCGGCAGACGTGCGAAGAGAATCTCACCTGCCTCCGGCATATTGACCATACCGCAGAACGTACCGTTGAATACCGAGTTGTCATACTGTGGCTGCATCTGCGGAGCAACACCATAGTTCCAACCCGTTACCGACGAAGCGATGTAGAGAACCTCGTTGTTCTCCTCCAAACCGGCACCCTCCTTAATAGTATAAGGATAGTCGAAGATGTTCATCTCGAACGAAACGATACCGTCGCCCTCGATCAAGAGGTTCGAGCCCTTGAACTGCAAGTCGGTCGTAGCACCACCGAGCGAGAAGTCGTACTCCTTGCCATCAACAACAACATTCCAAGCATCGTTGAAACGAACCTTGTACTCCTTGCCGCTGATAACCTTGGCAACGCCTTCCCAAACGCCCTTATCTGCATTGTAGCGCATCTCGGAGTAGTCCTTATCCCAACCACCGACACCTTCGCCGATGATACCAACCTTCGTTACAGGGATATCGAGCAATGTTACCTCGTCGAGATTAACCTCCAAGTAGTGCAAGCCCTTAGTGAGCGTGATGTTACCTGCATCGCCTTCGCCGCTGAATACGCCGTCCTTCATACCATAGTTGGTACCATCCCAGCCATTCTGCGTACAAATCTTGATCTCGTTATTGCCATCACCCTCTGCGAGGATATTGATAAAGCCACGGAAGACGCCGTCCGCACCCTGCAACAAACGCGACGAAGCGTTGTCGCCGGTCCAGCCCTGATAACCGCCGAGAATCCACATATAAGAGATCTTCGTATAATCGAAAGTAATTACCAACGGCTTCTGCGCGCTCTTGGTCTCACCCGATGCGAGATTAGTTGCGGTCAAACAGAAAGTTACCTCGTAAGCACCTGTCAAGCGAATGCCGAGCAAATCGAACAACTCGCTATTCGTAAGCGTAGCATAGCAATTCTCGGTAGTTGCTACCGTTACGGTCGAGCCGCCATAAGTTGCATCAACAGCATACTCTACGTCCGCCTCTACACCGAATTTTGCAGCCGACCATACCAAAGTAAAGTCCTCGTTTACGGTCACGTCGTTCACAACCACATCGCTATGCTTGTTGAACGCCGGATCAACGGTCGAAATAACAATTTCGTCCGGGTCGTGGTTGCAGGCAGCCAACGAAAGAACTGCCACAGCCGACATTAAATATTTCAGAATTTTCATATTGTTTTGCATTTTCATTAAGGTCGGCGACGGGTTAAGCCGCCGACCTGTTTGTTATACAAGTTTATTCTGCCTGTTCAACAGTACCCGAAATCGGCGAAGGGTTGGTAGTATCCTCTGCCAACGCGCCAACGTCACCACGGAAGTTGATAGTAAAGCGAACATTGCCCGTGAGCGAGCAGTTAAGGTTGTCGCCACCCTGAACGAGGTGTTCGAGCGTGCCACCCCAGTTGGTATCCCAAGCACCGTTCAAACGATACTTGAACTCACCACCCTGGCAGCCGGTCATAATTGCCTCCCAGGTCTGACCACACATTGCTGCATAGTAACGATCTGCATAGTCGGCAGCCGACGGATCGGTTGGCATACCGGCAAGCGTCATATCGAGGTCGGTCTCCCAACCGCCGACAGCCGTACCGATAACACCAATCTTCTCAACCTTCTTCCAGCTTACGGTACCGGTCAAGTGGTCAGGAGTAAGCTCAACGGTCAACCAATACATACCCTCCTCTACGGTGATGTGAGCAGGGTCGCCTTCGGTGGTCATACCCTTCGGATCACCACCGAGGTTGCCGGTCCAGTTAGGGTTAGGACAGAACTTGAAGTGGCAGAGGTTGTCGTCGATGTAGTTAGGCGTACCGGCAGCGTTACCGAGGTATACAAGACCCTCGTAGCGGTCGCTGTTCTCGGCAGTCTCCCAGATAATAGGCGCCTTATCCGGAGCCCAGCCCTGATAGTTACCTGCAACGTAGAGCGGACGACGAATCCAAGGAGCCGAAGTCGATTTGATGGTCGTTACGTTAACCGAAACGGCATCCGAACGCTTGGTGTATGCCTCGGACGAAGCCGAAATAGTAGAGGTTACATAGAGATAGATCATAGTCGTTGCATCCTCCGGAACAGCAAGCGTCTTGGTGTTCACCAGAGCATTGTTCAACGCCTCTTTGGTCATAGTATAACTTGTCGTGTACGACTCGCCCAACTGAATCTCGTTGTCGCCATAAACAGCGAACAAGCAATACGAAACAGCAGCCGGATAGCCGTAATCGACTTCATTCCACGAGAAGGTTACTTCGTTATTGAGCGTATCCTCGTCGATGGTAATATCAGAATGCGGGTTCATCACAGGAGCCACAACATCCTCTGCCGGTGCGGCCTGCATTTTGTCAACCTCCTGGCAGGAGAATGCCATCAATGCGGCTACGGCAATTGATATATATTTCAAGAATTTCATCTTTTCGATTGTTTAAGATTTATACTTTATATATATTATTCAACAGAGTAACCCGGATTCTGGTCCAGATTTTCGTTCGCTGTCAAGTCATCCTCTGGAAGCGGGAAGAGTTTGAGGTGATCGCTCAACGCCTGACCCTGCTTAACACCACCCTTGAACGGCCACAAGTAAGTTGCCGAAGTGTAGTAACCAAAACGGATGAGAACCGTACGACGGTGACCCTCCCAGAACAACTCCTTCGTAATCTCGTTGAACACATCGTTCAAGCTGATTGTCGAGAATGCCGGGCTGAGACCTGCACGCTTCTGCAAATCGGCGATGCACTTAACTGCCTTTGCGTCAGCAGTAGTACCACCATCTACGCGAACCTTTGCCTCGGCGTATGCCAAGTACATCTCGGCTGCACGAATCAGAGGGAAGTCAACCGATGCGAACGACTCCGTAGCCGGCGACTCATCGAGGAAGTTACCACCATCGAGGAAGTGACGGTTGTTGAACTTGTAAACGTGCCATCCCTTAGGGAAATCGACTGCGGTCATATCCTTGCTCTCGCAATATTTCAACGAAACCAACGCACGCTTGTCAATCGTAGTAAAGGTTGGCTCTGCACCCGGCTCTGCGCCATCGACAGCCGACTGACCGATGAGGTTAGCAACGAACTCCGAAGAGGTTACCAAACCCGACCAGTTTGCCTGCAAGCCGAGGTACGAAGCGTTGTTCTTACCGGCAGCAATGATGTAGGTAGGACCACCGTACGACTGCGTCTTGTTAGCGTCGTAGCAAGCAGCGTAAACGAACTCCTGAACAGCGTCAGCATTCTCGCCGTTGTCACCCATAAACAATGCCTGATAGTTCTTTGCAAGCGGATACTTTGCAATAACCTTCTCGGCAGCATCCATCGCCTCGGTGTAAGTTGCCATATCCTCTACGCCCGTATAGGTCTTGTGATTCAAGCACAAACGAGCGAGCAATGCGTAAGCAGCACCCTTATCCACGCGTGGGTAGATTTGAGTGTGAACATCCTTCAAAGCCGACTCATCCGAAACGAGCGACTCCAACTCTGCCTTCAACCACGCATAAAGGTCAGCGGCCTTAATCTGCTCCGGCTTGTATGCGCCAATAGGAGTGGTCTCATCGGTGAACGGAGGGTTGCCGAATCCGTCGAGCAATACCCAATAAGCATACGCACGCAAGAAACGAACCTCTGCACGCTCGATTGCAATCTCAGGATCGCTATCGTCCGTATTACGCAGATACTCGTTAGCGAGAGTTACCATCATCACACCACGAACATACGCAGCATAGATAGCACTATTCTTTGTCGAGGTCCAAGCATTCTTGTTAACCTCCATATTCCACTGGTTACCCCATACGCACTTCGCCTCGTCGGTCGAAATGGTCTGAATCGACCACCAAGCACGCAGGAACTCCGACTCACCGGCGTCATCTACTGCGATATCTGCGCTACCCGGGCCGGAGTTACCAACCAAAGTAAAGCTACCGTAGAGTTTTGCCAACTGGCCAAGACGATAGATCGGATTCTCATAAGCATCGCCACTCGCAATCGCATTGTCCGACATCGGATTCTGATTGAGGTCGTGGACGCAAGCGCTCAATGACAAAGCTGCAAAAACAGCCAAAATAATGTATTTTTTCATAATCGTATTCTCCTCCTCAATTAAAAGTTAATACCGAGACGAATGCTGTAAATACGCGGACGTGGGTAGATGTTACCATCGATACCGCCTGCAACAGAGGTTTCAGGATCGAGACCGCTATACTTCGTCAGCACGAATACGTTCTGTACGCCGGCAGCCAAACGAATCGAGAGATTCGAGTCGCTGAAATTGCGGAACGTATAACCGAGGTTGATATCATCCATACGGAAGTAAGAAGCATCTTCGAGGAACATATCCGACAAGTGCTGCGGAGTGGTCGAGCTCTGGGTGAAGCCATACTTCGTAGCCGACGGCTGCGCATTTACCAAGTAACCCTTGTCGATTACATCACGATAGTACGACGTAGCCGAGCCACGCAATACATCGTTGAACATATAGTTGCCTGCCGTACCGTGACCGTTGAAACCGAAGTCCCAATTGCGGTAAGTGAGACGCAAGCTAATGCCATAGAAGAAGTCAGGATTAGGGCTCTTGTTGGTCATATAACGGTCGTTGTTGGTAATCTGACCATCGCCGTCACGATCTACGAGAGCATTCTGGATAGGTTTGCCGTTCTCGTCATAAACCTGCTGCCAGAGGTAGAAGGTGTGAGGAGCATAGCCCACCTTGTGCAACTGTGCAAGGTTACCTGTACCTGCACCGGTGCCACCAACTGCGATATTCTCCGAAGGGAGCTCGGTGATGAGCGTCTTCTGGAAAGTACCATTCAAACCGATAGTGAGGTTCCAATCCTCGGTATCAACCGGAACAACGTTCAAAGCAACCTCGACACCCTTGTTGAGCATCGAACCGATGTTCTGATATACATAGTTCGAGAAGTTACCGCCGAGAGGTACGTTTACGTACGAGAGCAAGTCCTTCGTCTTACGATAGTAGAGCTCGACCGAACCATTGATACGACCCTTCAAGAAGCCGAAGTCCAAACCTACGTTATAAGTAGTGGTCTCCTCCCACTTCAAGTTCTCATTGTAAGCGTGTGGGCGAACAGGATAGAAGAACTGATCAGGGCCCAACGGATACTGGGTTGCAGGGTCACGCGAAATCTCTGCGTACTGCAAACCTGCGTAGTTCTCGCCGAACTCCTGCTGACCGGTGATACCCCAGCCCAAACGAAGTTTCAAAGCCGAAACGGCAGCAACATCCTCCAAGAACTTCTCCTGCTTGATGTTCCAAGCAGCAGCCACAGCAGGGAAGAAACCCCAACGGTTCTTACCTACGAAGCGCGACGAACCATCGGCACGCAACGTTGCGGTGAACAAGTAACGCGAATCAATCGAGTAGTTCACACGACCATAGAACGAAACCAATACGTTACGGGTTGCATTGAAGGTCTGGCTACGAAGTTTGCTATCGAACTGCGATGCCGAAGCGTCAGCAGGAAGGATACGGCCGAACGTACTCGAATCGGTCGAAGAGTAGTTGCTCGACCACGAGTAACCGAGCATAGCGTTGAAGTTGTGGATACCCCACGTCTTCTGATAGTTTGCGTAGAACTCCAACAACGAGTTGCGGTGCAAGTTGGTGTACTTGTCATAAGTACCACGACCCTTGTATGCGCCGTCATCGTCATTGTTCCAGTTAGCGAAAATCGAACCCGGGAGGTTACCCTTGTCACCTACCGTCTTGGTAACGTCGAGACCGAGGTTGAGATTGAAGCTCAAATCTTCGAGACCGTGTACCTTATAGTCGAGCTGGATGTTACCCAAAGCACGATACGAGTTGTTCTGATCCCATCTGTCGTAGAGGTACGAAAGCGGGTTCCACGAAGTCAGGTCGGTATTCCAGTTGCGGTAACCGTTGTTGTTCGTGCGATCAACATTGCCGTTTGCAAGACGGTTGTAAATGTCCTGCGTAGGGTCGTAGTAAACAGCCGAACCGATAACCGAACCGTCTGCATAATTTGCACGGTTGTAGATACCCTTTGCGTTGAAATTAACCGAGAGGTGATCTTTCAAGAACTTTGGAGCCAAGCTAACGTCGAGCGTTACACGCTGGTTGTCCGACTTCTTAACAGTACCCTCATCGTAAACATAACCTGCCGATACACGATAAGGAAGTTTGCCGTTTGCACCATTGCCCGAAACCGAAACATTCTGGTCGGTAGCCAAACCGATACGGTAGATTTGATCCTGCCAATCGGTATCGCTATTGCCAAACAGAGCGTTTGCCTTGTCTGCCAAATCAGGATAGAGGCCGAGGATATACTCCTTGAACTGGCCGGCATTCATCATATCCATCGTGTTGTAGTTGTGCTTAACGCTGAAACTACCATTGTACGAAACACGTGGTTTGTCGCCCGAACCCTTCTTCGTAGTGATGAGGATGACACCATTCGATGCACGCGAACCGTAGATAGCGGTTGCCGATGCGTCCTTCAATACGGTGAAAGTCTCAATGTCGTTAGGGTTTACGGTAGCCAAGCCATTAGCCATACCCGGACCTGCATTGTCAGCAATAGGCACACCGTCGATAACGATGAGCGGGTTATTGTTAGCCGACAACGACGCACCACCACGGATACGAATCTCGGCACCTGCACCCGGAGCACCACTGCTGGTAACGACGTTTACGCCCGGAACCTTACCACGGAGCAACTCCTGTGGCGAAGTGAGTGCACCACGGTTAATCTCTTCGGCTTTAACGGCGATAACCGAACCGGTCATATCGTCCTTCTTTACCGAACCGTAACCGATGACTACCAACTCATCGAGTGCCAAAGCGTCCTCTTCGAGCACAACGCGCTCGAGTACAGACGAAGATGCAACGAGCTGCACGGTCTTGTAACCGATGTAGCTGATTTCGACAAGCGAGTTGCTGTCTGCGACCGTCAAGAGGTACTGACCCTGCAAGTCGGTCATTGTGCCGTTGACTGTGCCGACTTCAACAACGGACGCTCCGATGATTGGCGCACCACTGAGGTCGACAACGACACCTTTCACCTCATGTCTGCCCGCCTGAGCAGATACGAGGGGCGGGGTGATTATGCTTAATAGCATAAGCCCCAAACACATAGCTAGAAGTTTTTTCATAAACATTGTGTTAGTTAATAAATAAGTTAATTGTGAAAATATATTTTATGCTTTTTGTTGTTTCTCCTTAATAAATGGAACCGTAACGGCTCCAAGCAACAACGAAACACCGGCAACGACCAGCATCATAATCTGGCTGCTACCGACAAGCGACAAAATCACTCCACCCAACAGGGCCGCTATAATCTGCGGCAAGCAAATCGTGCAGTTAAACAGACCGAGGTATGCGCCCATCGAGCTTCCCGACAACGAGTTGGTGAGCATTGCGAACGGCATCGCCAGCATTGCAGCCCAACCGCAACCGATCAAGATAAACGAGATGAATAACACGTATTGGTCGTGAACAAAATAGGTCGAAATGAAACCGATTGCACCCAAAACAAGACTCAGCGAGTAGCCGACCTTCATATTGCGGAACAGTGGCAACACCATAGCCCACAACACCGAGCCGATTGCTTGCACGGCAAAGAGGACACCGACCCAGTTACCGGCACTCTGGTACTCCGGCGAAGTGGTGTTCATCGGATCGACACCCCACACGTTCTCGGCAATACCACCCGTCGTGTAGTTCCACATATAGAGGAATGCAAACCAGCAGAAGAACTGCACCAAACCAATCTGCCAGAAGGCCTTCGGTGCGTGGATGAGCAGATGTACGAGGTTTTTGCTCTCCTTCTCTTCGCTCTCGGTGATGTTGTGGAACTTGGCGTACTCCTGTGGAGGCATCTCCTTAACGGTAAAACCGGTATAAAGCACGCAAGCAATCATAATAGCTGCACCGGCATAGAAGGAGTAGGTTACCGAATCAGGAATCATTCCCTCGGGTGCGATATTGCTGATACCGACCCAAGTAAAGATGTAAGGGAAGAGATAACCAACAAGCGAACCGGCATTGCAGAGCATACTCTGAATCGAGTAGGCCTTCGACTTCTGCTGCTCGTTCACCATATCGCCCACCATCATTTTGAACGGCTGCATCGCCATATTGATTGATGTATCGAGCAACATAAGCATTACCAATCCGAAGGCCATTGCCATCTTGACGGTCAGATTGAAACTTCCCGAATTAGGGAGCAATGCCATTACCAAAACCGCAACAAAGGCACCCAAATAGAGGTACGGCTTACGACGGCCCCAACGACACCAGGTTTTGTCGCTCCACGTTCCGACGAGTGGCTGAACAATCATACCCATCAGTGGCGGCAAAATCCAAAAATAGCTCAAATCGTGAGGGTCGGCACCAAGCGTCGCAAAGATACGGCTGATGTTGGCACTCTGCAAGGCATAAGCAATCTGTACTCCGAAGAATCCGAAGCTCAGATTCCAAATTTGCCAAAACGATAAGTCTGGTTTTTTCATATTAAATTTTACTTTATTAAAAATTCTTAAAAATTTTTCAATTCCACGTATTGATTATACAAATTTTAATAAAATTTAGATAACAGAAAAATAAGAAGTGACGAACGGCGCAAATTATAGTATGAAATGCTAAAAAAAGAGCGTGAATGGATAGCCAATTTCGCGCATTTCGTCAAAATAATTGATAATTTATATTTGTAAAATCCGCTTTTTTGTATTAATTTTGAACTCTACAACGGCAAATACACAACAATATTAAATTTTTTATTAAATTTTCTTAAAAAATGAAAGAGTTACGAAACTCGTACATCATACATATTTTTGCCATTGCTCACGCTGCAATCGTGTTGCTATGTTCAGCGATGAACATTCGCGACGAACTCGTGCTGACGGTCGCCACCGTAACAATGATTGCGTTGATTGCTGTTCGTAAAAACCAAGGTATAGGCCTTATTGCCGCCTGTGTCATTGCCGGCAATCTGCTCGGATTTGTCATCGGTACGTACGGGGCAAAGGCATTAGCCGTATTTATCTCGCACGACGCTCTTATTCACGCGATTACTTCATTCATAACAACAGAAATTCTCGGTTTCGGGCTGTTGATGTTATTCAACTCCGTGAATGCTCACAAGAGCGAAAACGATATGCCCGCCAACAGGTGGTTACCAAATATGTCGCAAGTCATTATGGTAATTGCGGTACTGATGTTACTTCGCATACTCTATTCGCGTCTATTCAGCAATATGCTGACAGAGGAAGCGGTAAATCTATCGTTTCGATTGCTACTTGGCAACTCACTGGCAATCATTGTGCTTATCTGCTGCAACATCATATATCTGCTTATCGCACAGCGTTGCTCGTGGTTCTCGCATCCGTGGGGATACATCCTCGGCCTTGTAACCGAAACCGGCGTATTGGCATCTGTCAGTGCAATTATCATCGGCTACGACCTGCCATTCGGTACCGAGCAGCCGTTTGCCGAGGCAACGTTTATGCAGTTGTGCTCGATTACAATGTTGGCTAATCTTGCGATTTACGTCGTTCTCGTTCTGCTATCGTACGTTCAGCAAACGCGCACAAAGATTCGTCACGAGCAAGAAAAACGTCATTTTGCACAATTTCAGTACAACACTCTTAAACAGCAAGTTAATCCGCATTTCCTCTTCAACTCATTGAACATCCTAAACGGACTCATCGACGAGGGGAAAAATAGCGAAGCAGGAGAGTATGTTCGCCAACTTGCCGCACTTTATCGTTATATGCTGCGCAACGACAACGAGCAGATTGTGCGCCTGCAAGAGGAGTTGGATTTTATCGAACGATATATCAAACTATTGCGCGTGCGTTTCCCGAACGGCTTCACCATCGAGTATCAAATCGCACCGGAAGCAACCATCAAAGGCATTGTTCCGTGCAGTCTGCAAATGCTAATCGAAAACGCATTCAAACACAATGTCGTACACGCCAACACCCCGCTACACATCCGTATCGAAGCGTCGGAAGCGTGCATAAGCGTACACAATAATCTGCAACCAAAGTACTCCAAGGCAGATAGCACACGCCTCGGATTGAAAAACATATCAAAACAGTATCTAAATGCGGTTGGTCGAGATATAAAAATCGAAAAAACAGCCGATTCGTACCGCGTAGAATTACCTTTAATTTAAGACAACCAACAAACATTATACCAAATGAATATACTTATTATAGAAGACGAGATTGTCGCCCAGCAGGCGTTGGCACGAATGTTGGTCAATACATTTCCGGACGTCGAGATATGCGGCATTTTAGACAGCGTGCACGACACTATCGACTATCTGGAAAATGCCAAATCGTATCCCGATATAATATTTATGGATGTTGAGTTATCCGACGGAAAATGTTTCGACATCTTTGAGCGAACAGAGATACACTGCCCGGTGATTATGGTAACGGCCTACGACAACTATGCAGTCAAGGCGTTTGAGGTCAATTCGGTTGATTATCTACTCAAACCGGTCGATGTTGACGACCTGCGTCGCGCTATTGAACGTTGTCGCAAACGCAAAGAAAGCGGGGGGGGGCTCGATATCAAGGAGTTAAAAGCTATGATGACAAGCACCACAGCAAAACGCTACAAACAACGATACCTGCTACGCTATAACGACAAGATTGTGATGGTCGATACAGCGCAGATTGCATATTTCTACTCGGAGGATGGTTGCACATACCTTATGACGGCCGCCGGCGAGCGATATCTTATGGACGTTTCGCTCGACGTTGTGAGCAAAGAGCTCGATCCGGCACATTTCTTCCGTATTTCGCGCAGTTGTATTGTTGCTGATAGCAGTATCGGTAATGTCGCCAAGCGTCTCGGCAACCGCATTAAACTGACGCTTAAACCGGCAAGCGATATCGATTCCTTTGTAAGCCGCTCGAAGACCGCCGATTTCCTCACTTGGCTCGAACACGGAGAGCAATAATATCCGCACGATACACCAAACAAAAAGCCACAAACGATTCTGCATTTGTGGCTTTTTGCCGTACGTTTATTTTGCTATGCTATAAGAATTTATCCAACTCTACATAAAGTTTCTGTACGGGCAATCCCATCACATTGAAAAACGACCCCTCTATCGACTCGATAGCGACATACCCTATCCACTCCTGAATGCCGTATGCACCCGCCTTGTCGAACGGCCGATATTCACGAATATAATATGCAATCTCCTCGTCGGAAAGCGTGCGAAAAACCACTCGGCTCTCTACCGAAAACGAGCGTTCGCGCTCCGCCGTACGCAGTGTAACTCCCGTGATGACTTGATGCGCGCGACCGGATAGAAGTCGCAACATTCGTACTGCATCCTGTTCGTCGGTCGGCTTGCCAAGTATCGTATCATCGACAATCACCACCGTATCTGCCGTTACAAGCACATCGTTCGGCGCAAGTGCGTGCGGATAGAATCGACTCTTCTGTTGCGAAATATACTCTGCTACCCCGCTACTCGGCATATCGGTAGGAAAACTCTCGTCGCAATCGAATTTTGCCGCGACATCAAATACCAAACCGCAATCGGCAAGCAGTTGTCTGCGACGTGGCGATGCAGATGCAAGTATTAGGTGATACGATTTAAGTTTTTCGTGTAGTAACATATCTGTTATTTTGTTGTAAAAAGAGACACGGCACGCACGCAGTAACGATATGGCTTGCAGTTGTCAAACTTGCTTCTGTCGGCAAAGTTCACAAGCGATGCAAAGTATTTGGCAAATTCATTTTTCGCATACCGTAAGAACTAACGTAAATTTTAATACACCCTCCCCGAACATTATCTGCGTACGTAATTTATAACTATTTTATCATAAAGTTCAATTCATCATTTTCGTCGAGCGACACCCGTACGTTGTTACCCATACGGACAGTCACATCGGCAGGCATCGGCACCGCTACAATATCGCCCGTCTTCAAGGTTAGCGACTGCGAAGCACGACTCACACACTCGTTTATCGAAGAGCGCATCTTATCAATGGCGAACGACTGTACAATCGCACCATTAACGCACATCTGCACACTTCCATCTCCGATAGCCGACGGCTCCTTCATTTCGGGCGAAACGGCAAACGAACGATCGAATGTATATGCCTCTTCGCACGGCCGACCCTCTGCCAACGCCTTCTGCATCACATCGCGCGCGACAAACGTAACGCCCACACCTATCGCATCATAGCAACGCGATGCAAATCGCACATCCAGACACTTTGCCAAGCGTGTTATGCGCACCAATACAGCGCATCCACAGACAACATCTGTCGAGAAGTGAGGCATATAGAAGTCGTCGTTATTACGTAATACTGCCGTATCGGGGCGCAAGGAGACGTAGATTTGTCCCTCGCTAAACACATTCTCTACACAAACTATCTTCATCGCCTTAAACTTTTAACCATATCGGCAGCAAATCGTGCCGAAGCACCCTCTGCGCCAATCATCTGTTTCAACTCTGCAAAATCGGCGAGCATCGACTCTCGCTTTGCTCCGCCCGGCAGTATCGAGCGCAACTCTTCCGTTGCGGACTCTACATTCAGTTTTGCGCACACAATCTCGCGTACGGCTTCTCGATTAAGGTTTATATTAACCAGTGAAACATACGGAATTTTAAGCACATACGGACGTAGCACCTCGTACAGTTTCGGAATATGATACAGCACCATCTCCGGCACACCCATCAGCGCGGTCTCTAATGTTGCCGTTCCCGATGTGACCACCGCAGCAACACTCGCCGCAAGGGTTTGTTGCGTTTTATCGCAGACGTATTTCACCGGCGAATTATTGCCGTCCATATATTGCAGATACACCCGCTTGTCAATCCACGGCACAGCGGTTACAACAAACTGATACTCCGGAAACTGCTTTGCGAGCATAACCATATCGGGCAGATTCTCTCTGATTTCCGACGTGCGGCTACCCGCCAATAATGCAACAATCGGACGTTCGTCCAATCCATTTTCGCGCAAAAACTCCTCGCGCGGAGGCATTGACGCTGCGCGTTCTACGATATCATCGACAAGTGGATTTCCACAAAATATCGGCTCAATACCTTTGCCGCGAAAGTACTCCGTCTCGAAAGGAAATATCGTATATAGCCGATCGACATATCGACGTAACCCCTTCACGCGCCACTCTTTCCACGCCCACACCTTTGGGGCAATATAGTAATATACGCGGATTCCTCGCTCGTGAGCCCACTTTGCAATACGCATATTGAACGATGGGTAGTCGATAAGTATCACTACATCGGGCGCAAACTGCTCAATATCACGTTTGCAGGCATCTATCTGTCCGAAGATGGTTTTCAAGTTGCGCACGACTTGCGCAATACCGAAGAACGACATCTGCTTATAGTGTTTCAGCAGATTTTCGCATCCCCCGACCTGCGCCATTCTATCGCCTCCGCAGAAACGAAATTGCGCATCGGAATCCTCGGCTGCAATCGCACGCATCAGTTTACTGCCGTGCAAATCACCCGACGGCTCACCAGCGATTATATAATATTTCATATTATATAAATTGACAATTGATAATTAAAAATTGACAATTAAATGTACTTTTTGCTATTAGCCATTAGCGCAGCAAAATGGCATGCGCTCACTTTGTTCACTGAATGACAACGAATGGCATGCGCTCGTTACACTCGCTGAATGGCAAAGCGCCACTTATTAAGCACTCCTTTGGAGTGCGCTGCCATTAAATGCCATTAAGGGCTGTAAGCCCGAATGTCATTCAATGCCACCTGATTGGCGCAACTTTCTGCAAAATTAAAAATTTTTGCGCACAATACCGAAAGTATAGAAGATATTTTGCTAAAATTGCTAAAATTAAAATAATCATAGATTTATTTGGAGAATTCGCTTTTTATGTTTTTCTTTGCATAAAGAAGTGATGTTATGATAACTCTGAAATTACATTCTTCGCCTTGTTTGGCATCGTCAACCGCTCTATTAGTAGGGGGGGGTATATCTCTGTAAGTCAAACACATACAACTTTAAGACGAGGCAACAGCAAGGTTTGCGCCTGCCTTTTTGTTTGCAATATATCTTTACCCTATTTATTAACCGCCGTATTCGGCATAAAAACTAATTGCTATAAAATAGAAACGAGCAGATACATTTTTTTATTAACCACTAAACTTTTATAACTATGAAGACAATGTTATTAAATTTCAGAAAAAGCTTCGTCTATGCAATGGCAATATTTGCAGGCGTTGTGTTGGCAACTACAAGTTGTAACCCATTTGGAAAAGACCTTGGTGATGGTGGTGGTGATGGTGATGGCGACGGTGATGGTTATGTAGATAATTATAGCTGGTCGACCGATGTTAAAGAGAGTGCTAATCAAATTGTATTTACGGTAGATTTCAATAGCGGGTTTTCTGGTAACACAATCTACAATTCGAGTTATACGATGGTCTATACATTC
The DNA here is from genome assembly GCA_017410165.1 of Alistipes sp. Lineage (GTDB taxonomy): Bacteria > Bacteroidota > Bacteroidia > Bacteroidales > Rikenellaceae > Alistipes. Next base: position 38,251 of record JAFQRH010000004.1, read on the forward strand.
ACATTCAGAAATGACATCTGCATAGGAGCTATTAACGAAACAACTTTCGTATCACAGGTCTATGCCGATGCCTACTATTCTGGTTCTGGTGAAGGAACTAAATCGGGCAGAACTATAACTATCGATTTAACAGATGATTTTGCCGATATGACAAAGACAGAGGTTCGACAAATTGTCCAGGTGATGGAGTCTCAATACAATGATATACAACAATAATAATAATAATAATTAAGGATATTTTTGCAAGGCAAATGGGAGACTGATTAACAAGTCTAAAAAAATGGAAGTCACCCCCGTCAGAAAATTTTTGCCGACAATACCGCAAGTATAGAAAATAAATTTTAGGGCTTTTAGCTGTTAGCCATTAGCTATTGGCTTTTTAAGGTATTTTTTGTTGATTTAAGAAATAATTTCTAAATTTGTGGTGCAGAACCTTAAATTTAGCACACTATGGGACTTCTAACTTGGCTAATGCTGCATAAAATTTGGACAATGGAAGATAAAATCGACCAACTGCAGAAGCAGCTACACCCATCGGAAACTCCCGAAACAAGAGATGATATTGACGAGTGGTTGGCGGGCAAGGATACAGAAGTACAAGATGCTGATTCTCTGCATCTTATAAGAACACCCGAAACCGAAGAGGAGATTGAAGAGTGGCTAAATGGAAGCAACGACCTTGAATAAACTAAATATAGCCGAGCATTTTTTTGCTCGGCTATACATTTAATTACAAGTTGCTCTTCAACTTCAAAATCGTCAATGATTAGATTATTTTTGTGCGAGGCGAGGGAACGGAAGCGGAGCATACTGGGGCGTATGTGAGCATTTCGTTATCCGAAGCATCGTGCAAAAAGAACTAATCAGAACGATTTTACTCCAACAAATCTGGTCGCAACGCTTGCGTGCGTGCCAACGCCTGTTCGTCTTGCCACTTCGTAATCTCGGCAAAATTACCCGACAAAAGCACATCGGGCACTTTCCAGCCATTAAACTCCGCAGGGCGAGTATATACGGGCGGAGCCAATAAATCGTCTTGGAAGCAGTCGGTCAGTGCCGATGCCTCGTCTCCAATCGCACCCGGCAAAAGGCGCACCACCGAGTCGGTGATAATCGCAGCCGCCAACTCGCCTCCCGTCAGCACATAGTCGCCAACCGAGATTTCGCGCGTAACAAGGTGCTCTCGGATACGGTAGTCGATACCTTTATAGTGTCCGCACAGAATAATTATATTTTCAAGCGTCGAGAGACGATTTGCCTCGTGCTGGTCGTAACGCACACCATCAGGCGACGTAAAGATGATTTCGTCGTACTCGCGCTCGCTCTTCAACTTCTCGATACAGCGAAAAACGGGCTCGATTTTCATAACCATACCGGCTTCTCCACCAAACGGATAGTCATCCACCGTACGGCGTTTATCGTCCGTATAATCGCGCAGATTATGGATATGAATTTCGGCATAGCCGCCCTCTTGCGCGCGTTTGAGTATCGACTCGTTGAGTGGCGAGACGAGCAGTTCGGGAACAACGGTTATAATATCTATTCTCATAGCCGCAAAATCGGTTTATTTATAATCTACTTCACCATTCAACGCCTCCACTACAAACGGATTGTAGAGTGACTCGTGGCCGATAGTCGATTTTTCGCCGTGTCCGGGATAGATGGTGACCTCATCCCCAAGTGGAATTATCGACCCCAAAATCGAGGACATCAGCGCGTTATAATCGCCACCGGGCAAATCGGTACGACCAATACTTTCGCGGAAAAGCGTATCGCCCGTAAAGAGCGACTTACTCTTTGGTTCGAACAGCACTACCCCGCCGGGCGTATGTCCCGGAGTCGGAATCACCCTCAACTCCGTCTCGCCAAAGCGAATCACATCCGTCACAGATAAATCGATATCGACCGCTTCGGGCATTGCCGATGGCTCTACGCCGAACATCATCGCGTGAGCGGCACCCTGCGCAAGCAATGCGCCATCGGCAGACGATGCAGCAAACGGCACATTGTATCTATTTTTGACGTAAGAAACACCCATAATATGGTCGAAGTGTCCGTGCGTATTAACTGCCGCCACCGGCGTAAGCCCCTGCTCGGCGATAAAATCAGAGAGCGTACGATCCTCTTTTGCAGAAGCATTGCCTGCGTCAATCACAACACATTCGAGCGTGGAATCCCACGCGAGGTAGGTATTTTCTTGAAGCGGGTTAAAGACAAATTTAACGATATTCATATCAAGCATTGATTTATTTTCAGCAAAGATACAAAAAGTGCGTAATATAGACACACCTATTTTGCAAAAAGCCGATAAAAAAGCCGACGAGCAGAGTGCCATACTCCGCCCGCCGACTCTTTTTGCATCAAACATTTATCGATTCAACTCAAATTTGGCATAGACCGAATAACTCAACTCTATCTTTTTGAACTCTATCGGCATACTCGCGCTTGCCGGCTCCACAGCAGCACTTTTCTGCGGGAGGCACATCGCAATATCGGAATTGAACGTTCGCGAAGAGACATCGCGATTCGGATCGTTGATATAGACACACGCCCCGATGCTCTGCCCTACCGCTTCGGCGAGTTGCGATGCCACATCGCGGGCATTCTGCATCGCCTCCTTACGAACTTCACTCTTGAACTTATCCAAATCGGTATGCGACACTTTCGAAATCGAGATTTGCGACACATTCAACCCATCAAGCGCATCATAGACAGCCAAAACCTGCGCAGGCGAAGAGAGTTTCAGCTGAAAACTTAGCATTTTGAGCGAGTTTTTGCGTTTGAGTGCCATAGCAGAGACATCCGACATTTTAAGCGATTTTTCCACGTCAATTCCGGCGGCTTTTAACGCCTTAATCATCTGCGTTTTCTGCTCGTTGATATCAACGCTTGCTTTCGATTCATTCTCTTTCAGCACAATCGAAAGAAAAATCTCATTCGGCGTAATTTCTCGCTCGGCCCGGCCCGACACCTCGACATAATTCTCTGCCGCGAATGCCGACACCGACAACAATGCCGCAATGGCTATAATAACAAATCGTTTCATAATCGTATAGGTTTTACAAAATTATATTATCTGCCTACTACAAATATAACGACCAACATAAACATTTATTGCGCCACGTTGCTATATCGCCACTCCAACCAATGTAATTTATTGTATGCGTTCGAGTTTCACGACATTTTCGACGTGGTGTGTATGCGGGAACATATCCACCGGTTGAACAGCCACTACCCTATATTGCGAGCTCATCAATGCCAAATCGCGTGCTTGCGTTGCGGGATTGCAACTCACATATACAATACGCTTCGGCGCGGCATTCATAATCACCTCAATCACCGGCTCATCGACACCCGCACGAGGTGGGTCGAGGATAATTACATCCGGACGACCATTGCGTTTGATGAATGCGTTGTCCAGCACCTTCTTCATATCGCCTGCATAGAACACAGTATTGTCAATGCCATTGATAGTTGAGTTAATCTTTGCATCTTCAATTGCCTCAGGCACATATTCGATTCCGACAACTTTTTTGCATCGACGAGCGCAGAAGTTAGCAATTGTTCCTGTTCCGGTGTATAAATCGTACAGAGTATCATCGGCTTTAAGATCTGCAAACTCACGCGTCACTTTATACAACTCATACGCTTGCTCGGAGTTGGTCTGATAGAACGATTTTGGGCCAACCTTAAACTGCAAACCCTCCATACTCTCGATAATATGATCCTTGCCGGCGTAGCATATAGGCGTTTGGTCGGTAAGCGAGTCGTTCCACTTCTCATTAACGAAATAGATGATTGATGTAATCTGCGGAAACGCCTCACGCACAGCATCGAGCAGCATCTTAATTTTTGCCGTGTCATTCTCATTGAACACAACGCTCAACATTATCTCGCCGGTTGAAGCCGTGCGGATGATGATACCGCGCATCAAGCCCTGATGTTCGCGAACATTGTGGAACGAATAGCCGTTTTCGATGCAGAAGTTTTTAATGAAGTCACGTATGGCATTCGACGGATCTTGTTGCAGATAGCACTTGCGAATATCAAGAACTTTGTCAAACATATTTGGTACGTGAAAACCAAGCGCAGGCGACTGTGCAATGTTGCCACCCTCGGCAATCTCCTCATAGGTCAGCCAACGACGGTCGGCAAACGTAAATTCGAGTTTATTGCGATAGAACAACTGCTTTGCAGAGCCCAGACAAGGACACACTTCGGGCAGTTCCAAGTGTCCGATGCGCGTGAGTTGGTCGCGTACTTGCGCCGTCTTGTGTCGCAACTGCTCTTCGTAGGGCAGATTCTGCCACTTGCAACCTCCACACGCTCCAAAATGCTCACACGTCGGCTCGCAACGCATCTCCGAACGCTTAACAAAGTTTACCGCAACACCCTCCATAAAGCGACGATGCTTTGCACGTACCTGTACATCAACCACATCGCCCGGCACAGTCATCGGCACAAATACGACCATACCGTCATAGTGGCCAATCGCCTTACCCTCTGCCGCAAGAGTTGTTATCTCCAAGCCCTCGATAAAAGGGAGTTCTCGTCTTTTTCTCGCCATATTTCACTGTTTTAATGGTGCAAAGATACGATAATTTGCGAGAAATAACACTCCCGCCCACGCAATCTCGCAAATAGACATCAACGCACCCGCATTTATGTACTATTTTTGACCAATAAACAAAAACCGCCCCGATTTTATCCACTATTTTGACCAATAAACAAAAACAGCCCCGTTTTTATCTACTATTTTGACCAATAAGCCCCGAACTCGTTCACAAGTAGCCACATAATCAAATTGCGAACGACCACAGGTCGTACTTGCCCGAAACACGTCGCTAACAAAAAAAAAAGTCAGCAGATCAAAAGACCTGCTGACCACTGGTTGAGCTGCCGGGGCTCGAAGGGCGTAGCCCTCGCGAGGATACCGCTAAAAAATAAACATCTTATATCCTCGCAACCCGCCATATAAAAGAGCGACAGCATAGATAGCGGAAGCATCGCTGCTTTTGAGTTTGAGGTCAGCAGGGGAACTTGTTCACTTGCTGTACTCAAAACAAAAGCGACAGAGTTGAAAAACTCTGCCGCTATCGGAGGTGAACTCGCTGGGGCTCGAACCCAGGACCCCAACATTAAAAGTGTTGTGCTCTACCTGCTGAGCTACGAATTCATCGCACCAACACAAGTAATCCTTGTTTTTGGTGGTGCAAATGTAGTCAATATTTTTATTTTATCAAAAAAAATCCATCTTTTTTCAACCAACGAGCGTCATTTTGACAAAATTAGCCGTCGCTGTGTTGATTTATAACATAAATATATGTATATTTGTATTCTGTATGCGCACACATTAGGTATAAATACCTACCTTTAATATAGGTGTGCATACTACTTTTGCGAAACTTAAAAAATGATGATATACTATGTCTGAATTTACACCTACTGAATACAACCTTATCTGTGTTGCCACAGGTGAAGAGTTTGAAGATAACGGCTGGACGCTCGATTATGCGGGCTACGATAAACCATCGCTGATTCGAGCTACATACGCGAAGAAACAACTCACTGTCTATGAGGGCGATTGCGGTCTCTACAAGTTCCGCGATTGGTTGCCTATGAAGCGAATGCTGAAATGCTCCTCTTCGCCGGTTACCTACAAGAGCAAAGGTTTGGCAAAAGCGTTGGGGCTCGATAACCTCTACATCACCTTCAATGGATGGTTTCCGGAGGTGGGCGCAACGATGCCAACTTGCTCGTTTAAGGAGACAGAGGCATATAGTGTCTGTGCTCGTACGGATGAGAATAACGATAAAATACTAACTGTGGCGTCGGCCGGCAATACGGCACGCGCTTTCGCAAAGGTGTGTTCGGATAACAATATCAAGCTTCTGCTTGCAATTCCTGCCGACAATCTTAATGCTATGTGGTTCGAGAAGCCGTTGAACGACTGTGTTAAACTGATTGCTTGCGAGAAGGGTGGAGACTATTTCGATGCTATCCATCTGAGCAACTTGGCTTTGCAATCGCCAATGTTCTATGCCGAAGGTGGCGCAAAGAATATCGCGCGCCGTGACGGTATGGCTACGACAGTTCTCTCGGCAGTGACGACCATTGGCCGTATTCCTGATTACTATTTCCAGGCCGTAGGCAGTGGCACGGGTGCCATTGCCGCGTGGGAGGCAAATATGCGACTTATCGAGGATGGTCGCTACGGCAAAAACTTGATGAAGTTAATGGTTTCGCAAAACGCTCCATTCCTTCCAATGTACGATGCTTGGAGAGAGGATTCGCGCGATCTGCTTCCTTACGACGACAATCGCGCACGTCGCGACGTTGAGATCATCAACGCAAAAGTCCTCTCGAATAGAAAACCTCCTTATGGTATCTGTGGTGGTCTGTATGATGCCTTAAAAGCAACCGGTGGTGATATACTTATGGCAACCAATTTGCAGGCAGAGAAGGCGGCTAAACTGTTCCTTGATACCGAGGGCATAGATATCCACCCTGCACCAAGCGTTGCGCTTGCCACACTCATCAAGGCAATTGAAAATGGTCGTGTAGATCGCAAGGCAACCATTATGCTCAATATTACGGGCGGTGGCGAACAGCGTTTTATGGCGAACAAGGATATTTGGTATCTTGAACCGAGCCACACATTCTCGCTAAAAGCAGATGCAGAGGATGTTGTAGCCAAAGTAGAGGCATTGTTCAAATAGCGTGATATGTATCCGATAAAACTCAAACCAATACTCAAACAGCACATTTGGGGCGGGAGGCGGCTCTTCGATATAAAGAAGGGCCAAGGACTTCGTGTCGATAAGACAAAGACCTATGGCGAGAGTTGGGATGTGTCGGGTGTTGATGGATCAATTTCGGTGATTACGAATGGCTTTTTGAAGGGAAACAACTTGCAGGAGGCCATCGAGGTATATATGGGCGACTTGGTTGGCGAATCGGTTTTCGAACGATTCGGTATCACTTTTCCGTTACTGCTCAAAACCCTCAATTGCGAGGATCGCGTATCGGTTCAAGTGCATCCTGACGACGATTTGGCGGCCGAGCGTCACGACTCTTGCGGAAAAACCGAAATGTGGTACGTAGTATCGGCAGCGCCGGATGCTCTGCTCTATATCGGATTCAAGGATAAAAACATCTCGCGTGAAGAGTATATAGATGCGGTTGCGACAGGACGTGTTGCCGACCTTTTGCAGCCGGTGTCGGTTAAGGCGGGTGATGCGTTTCTGATTAAATCGGGTACGATTCACTCAATGTCGGGCGATATTGTTTTGATGGAGATTCAGCAGCCGGTTGATTTGACCTATCGTATATTCGATTGGAACAGAACTGATGCAGAAGGTCGCCCAAGACAACTGCATACAGCACAAGCAGTTGATGCCATTGATTTTTCCGTCACGGCAGACGATTGTCGTTGCGCATACGAGTCGCAGATGAACGCCTCGACTCCGATTGTGCGATGCGACTACTTCTCGGCTAATATCATAAAGGCGCGAGGCGTGGTCGAACTCGATTACAGCGCACTCGATTCATTTGTGATATACGCCTGTGTCGGTGGCTCGGCAGAGATTGTCGCTGACGGAGTTGCGGAGTCGTTAAAGCAGGGCGAAGTTGTGCTGATTCCGGCAGAGTTTGGGTCGGTTACCATCAAAGGAGAGGCGGATATTATTGAGTACTATTTGGAGTAACCAAACGCCGAACATACAACAAAAGCAGAAGTCGCAGTGATGCGACTTTTTTATTTGATATACAATAAATTGCTAATATAGATATTTTTCCACTATTGGGAATAAAACAGCGGTTGCTACACCGGTTAGAGCCATCGCAAGCCCTGCCATTGCGCCCTCCGCTGCGCCGATTTCGATGGCGCGCGCTGTGCCGATGCCGTGCGATGCTGCACCGAGAGCAAAACCCTTTGCCATCGGGTCCTTAACGCCAAACAGCGACAACACTGCCGGTCCGAATATGCTGCCGAGTATGCCCGTGCAGAAGACCACTACCGACGTAACCGCCACCAATCCACCACGCGGCTCGGCAACGGCTATTGCGATAGGAACAGTTACAGATTTTGGTGCGATGGATGTTATGATATTGCGCTCTGTGCCGAACGCTTTTGCAATCAATACGACCGATAACACCCCGACAATCGTACCCGCTAATGTCGCCGCAAAAACGGGCAATTCGCGACGTGTTATGCACTCCGATTGCTCGTACATCAAATAGCCGAGAGCAACGACAGCAAGCCCCAAAGCAAAGTCTATGATTTGAGTTGATTCTCTATATGTTGCATAATCTATATCAAGCAACAATAGAAATGCAATAACGGCCACCGCCGTAAGCAACGTAGGGTGCAAAAGTACCACCTTCGTCTGACGAAAAATCGCGCCGCCCAACAAGTATAGGGCGATGGTCAGCGTCAGCAGAAACGGCTCGGAGCGAACAATTGCATCTATCATCTCTTTTGCTTGTTTAGAAGTTGAAACACCCATCCCGCCGTAACGAGTACGGCGATTGTGCTTACAATGGTCGCCGTGACTATGGAGGCGGTATTATTCAATATCTCTCCGTACGACACCATAACGCCGACGCCAAACGGTACAAAGAACAGAGCCATTGTCCCTAACAGGAATTTGGCGACAGGGCGCACCTCCTCGGCGTCGAAGAGTTTGAATTTCAGCGCGAAGAATAGCAATAGCATACCGATAATATTGCCCGACACATACCCATCGACAAGCATAGCGAGCGCATTGCCCACCACCCAGCACACGAGTATATAAAAGAGTCCTTTCATCTGCTATCCGACTTTTGCATCGCACAAATATACAAAAATAGATGATTGTCGATTCGCTGTACTTGAAAAAATAGTAATATATGACAAATGCAACTTCTAAAACAACATCTGGCAATACTAAATTTCAAAAACAACACTTATATTTTGTTTTGTCGCAAAGCGGGCGATGTTGCAAACCGATTATTGAACAAAAATTTGTTTTCTTGAAAACTTTGCATTACCTTTGCCGTCGCTTACGAGCAAGGGATTGAGCTGTGGTGTAATGGTAACACAGCAGATTTTGGTTCTGTCGTTCTGGGTTCGAGTCCCGGCAGCTCAACCAGTGGTCAGCAGGTCTTTAGATCTGCTGACTTTTTTGTTGGCGACGTGTTGCGGGCAAGTACGACCTGCGGTCGTTTACAATTTGATTGTGTGGTTATTTGTGAACGAGTTCCCATTTTCCCCACAATCAAATTATATCTGCGATAATACTTGCCCGTAAATAGAACAAGCCGGCACTCTCGAGGATTGATGGGTTGCGAGGATATAAGATGTTTATTTTCAACGGTATCCTCGCGAGGGCTACGCCCTTCGAGCCCCAGCGAGTTCACCTCCGATAGCGGCAGAGTTTCTCAACTCTGTCGCTTTTGTTTTTTTTGGGGGGGGGTAATGCGCGTGTAAAAAAATTCTTTCTTGTTAACGAATAGCGGTTTACAACAACCCCTTTTCGTAGTAACGCACAATCTGTTCCAGTTGTCGATCGCGCACATCGGGCTGATAGTCGAGTTTCAGGTCATTGCCGAAGAGTTTGGCGAATGCCTGCCACAACCCCGCCTCGAAGCCACCACGAAACTCCTTAACAATCTGAAATGCCGTATTATCCGTCTCGCGGTCGATAAGTTTCAGCAACACCTTACCCTCGAAGAACGACATCTTCTTCAAGACGGGTGTATATTCACGAATAAGGCGTTTTTCGACACCCTTAATATAGAGTTTCTGCTGTTTTTTATTCGGCAGAGCCAACAACTCCTCCTCCATAGACGCCATCAGCGTCTTTGCCTCCTGCGCTATGGGATAGACCTTCTTTACGGCGCGCACAAGGCGTGCGTAACGTCGCATATCGGGTTTTCGCGAGTATCGGCGCACGGGATTGATATGAACAAGCGGAATCGAATCGCCATTTTCGACCACCCATTCTTGGTGCCAAAAACCGCGATTGCGTCGGGCATATCGTTGCGCCGAGAGTGGCGCAGCGGCGAATCCGACGAGCAACAGCAATATAAAAATTCTGTTTTTCATCACTTTTCTCTCTGCAAATATAACGGTTTCGGCAGGAAAGTAGTACTTTTGTCGGCGAAAATTTTTAACACTTGCACAAAATGGAGACAAATAGAGAGTTGTCATACACCTCGACTACCGTAGTCGCAGAGACAAATACCGCCTACACGCTCGGCTCGGGCGATTTGCAGGTGCTGGCTACGCCGGCAATGGTTGCACTTATGGAGAATGCCGCAATGTCGGCAGCCGCTGCCCTGCTCTCCGATGACGAATCCACCGTCGGAGCGCAAATCTCGGTCAGCCACCTCCGTCCGACAGGCATAGGCCACACTGTTTCGGCAACCGCCACGCTAACCGCGCGCGAAGGTCGCAAGTTGTCGTTCGCCGTCACGGCTTCCGACGAACAGGGTGTAATTGGCGAGGGTACTCACACGCGATACATCGTTTCGCGCGAACGTTTTATGGCAAAAGTTCAGTAGAGCGCAGATAAGATTTTTACAAAACGGAGCGCAGATACCGAAAAGTCCGAAAATATTTCGTATCTTCGCCGCGTAATTTTGAGAAACAGCAAAAACGATACGATATGTTCGAGAATTTAACCGACAAATTAGAACGATCATTCAAAATCCTCAAAGGTGAGGGCCGCATTACCGAGATTAACGTCGCCGAGACACTCAAAGAGATTCGTCGCGCGTTGATTGACGCCGATGTGAACTACAAAGTTGCCAAGTCGTTTACCGACGAGGTGAAGCAGAAGGCACTCGGTCAGGACGTACTGAAATCGGTCAAGCCGGGTCAGATGATGACCAAAATCGTGCGCGACGAGTTGGCTGCGCTGATGGGTGGCACGGCTACCGACATCCGTTTGGAGGGCACGCCTGCCGTTGTACTCATTGCCGGTTTGCAGGGTTCGGGTAAGACAACATTCTCGGGCAAGCTCGCATCGTTCATCAAGAGCAAGAAGGGCCGTCAGGTATTGCTCGTTGCGGGCGACGTCTATCGTCCTGCGGCAATCGACCAGTTGAAGATTCTCGGCGAGCAGATTGGCGTTCCGGTCTATACCGAGGAGGGCAACCAGAATCCGGTGCAGATTGCTCAAAACGCAATCCAGCACGCTCGCACGAACAACTACAACGTCGTGATTGTCGATACCGCCGGTCGTTTGGCTGTCGATGAGGCAATGATGCAGGAGATTACGGCCATCAAGGCGGCTGTCAATCCGAGCGAAACGCTCTTCGTGGTCGATTCGATGACCGGTCAGGATGCCGTAAATACCGCTCGCGAGTTCAACGAGCGTCTCGATTTCGACGGCGTTGTACTCACAAAGCTGGACGGTGATACACGCGGTGGTGCCGCTATCTCGATTCGTTCGGTCGTAAACAAACCACTCAAATTTATTTCGAGCGGCGAGAAAATGGATGCTTTGCAGGTGTTCCATCCGGAGCGTATGGCCGACCGTATTCTCGGTATGGGCGACGTTGTTTCGCTCGTTGAACGCGCACAGGAGCAGTTCGACGAGGAGGAGGCACGCCGCTTGAAGAAGAAGATCGTGAAGAATAAGTTCGACTTCAACGACTTTATCTCGCAGATTCAGCAGATTAAGAAGATGGGTAATCTGAAAGATATCGCCTCGATGATTCCGGGTATGGGCAAGATGCTTAAAGACGTGGATATCAGCGATGATGTTTTCAAGCAGACCGAGGCAATTATCGGCTCGATGACCCCTGCCGAGCGCGAAAATCCGGAGATTATCAATGCTCGTCGTCGCGAGCGTATCGCCAAGGGTTCGGGTACAACTATGGCGGATGTAAATCGACTGATGAAGCAGTTCGAGGATATGCGCAAGATGATGAAGATGGTTGCCGGTGGTGGCAAGATGCGCCTTCCGCAGATGCCGCGAGGTTTTCGCCGATAGAGCATAATCTCTTACAAAAAAACAGATGCGTGGAACGGTAAATTCCACGCATCTGTTTTATTCAGTTGCAACTAATCGCACTCTTATTCCCTTATCTGAATAGTATGAGTATTTATATCGTCCATAATCATCTTTATAACAGTCATAAAAATGGAACTTTCCTTTTTGTATTTCTTCCCCATTCTTCCTCCAATAAAAATTAGAAGGAGAATTATTTGTCTTGCCCGAATCACTCCTCCATTGTTTCACATATAAGCCAAGCAATTCGTAATTGTTATTCAATATAGACAGTTCATCTACCGTCGGTAATCTCCATTTATTTGAGCCATATAACCCCTGTTGATTTATACCTTTTATTATTGATTCAAACTCTTGATAAGTATCAAACTTTCCCAAATCTTCAGGATATACTTTGAAATATCCGTATAACACAAATGCCTCCTTTGCCGATACTGTCATAGTACTCAATTTCCTTACTATAATAGCAATGTCATTTGGTCGAAAATTATATTTAGTAGTCGTGGTTTTATCTTTTTCGTTTGGTTGCAACACTATATGTCCACAATTACCATTCGCCTCGTAAACCACATTAACAGCAAAACCGTTATAATTAGTAAAAATCAACCTATAATCACCACTACCAGCATAATATGGTCCAACATCAACACCGCCAATATCTTCTCGTGTTGATATACCGTTAATATAGTATTGATTGTCGTCTTCTTTAACGGAACTTGCTCCATTTTGCGTAATCGTAATATTCTGAGCCACACCAAAAGCAGTTGCAATAAATACAGCAATACATAAAGATAATAATCGTTTCATATTTTCATTTTTTTAGATTAATAATCGTAATAAGATAGATACAAAAACGCGAACAAATCTAATTATCCGCTTTCAAGGTCTTAGACTACCCACACAGTACGATAATAGAAATGCTCGCGCGTAAAAAGAGCGCGAACATCAACTTTAATTCCTTACTGCATCAAAAGTGTCTAAGTTCTGAAAGCCGAAAGAAAAGCCGATGCGCTTTTATATATTTTGTCAAATTAAATCCCGTCAATTTGACTTACTAAATTGTTCAAAGTTTTTAATTTACTCCATAGGCAATTGTTTTTGAGTTATTGTGATGCAAATTTAAGAAAAATTTCCAATAAATTCCTATCTTTGTCCGTTAAAACAAAAGATTATGCACAAAAGCGGTTTTGTAAATATTATCGGCAATCCGAATGTCGGCAAGAGTACGCTGATGAATGCCCTTGTGGGCGAACGACTCTCGATTATCACATCGAAAGCACAAACAACACGCCACCGTATTATGGGTATCGTCAATGGCGACGACTTCCAGATTGTATATTCCGACACGCCCGGCATCCTCAAACCAAACTACAAGTTGCAGGAGTCGATGATGAAGTTCGTGCGCGGAGCAGTCTCCGATGCCGACATCATCCTCTACGTCACCGACACGGTCGAGCAGCAGAGCGACCGCAATGCCGACATCTTGGAGAAGATTACGCACAGTGGCATTCCGGTTGTATTGGTTATCAATAAAATAGACCTGACAACGCAAGAACGACTTGAAGTACTCGTAGCCGAGTGGCACGAGCGATTGCCACAGGCGGTAATCATCCCTGCATCGGCAAAAGAGGGCTTCAATATTGGTGCGATTTTCGACCGCATCATAGAGCAACTCCCCGAAGGCGAGCCGTTCTACCCGAAAGACACGCTGACCGACAAGACGTTGCGATTCTTCGCCTCGGAGATTATCCGCGAGAAGATTCTTACCAACTACGACAAAGAGATTCCGTATTGCTGCGAAATTGCCATCGAGTCGTACAAAGAGGAGCCGACAATCGACCACATCAGTGCCACGATTTTTGTGGCGCGCGATTCGCAGAAGGGAATCGTTATCGGCCACAAGGGCGAAAAATTGAAGCGCGTAGGACAGCAGGCACGCGAGGATTTGGAGAGATTCCTCGACAAGAAGGTTTTCCTTCAACTATTTGTTAAGGTCAATGACGATTGGCGCAACAGCGACAGACAGTTGCGACGCTTCGGTTACGAATTGGAATAACATCATCACACACGGCAAATGAAGGGGCGTTTACGGATAGTCGTTATGGTTATGATACTCCTTATGAGTAGCATCATAACCGCGCGCGCCCAATACAACCGTGAATACTTCTTCTGGGTTGGCCGTCAGCAGATGATGGAGAGCCAATTCACCGAGGCAATACGCACGCTCAACGTACTTCTACGCTTTGACGAGGATGCATACGAGGGTTACTTTCTGCGAGGTATTGCCAAGTACAACCTCGACGATTTGCTCGGAGCCGATGCCGATTTTTCGATTGCCATCGAGAAGAATCCCGTCTTTACGACCGCCTACACATACCGAGCCATAACACGTTCGCGTTTAGGCAACTACGACGATGCTCTTGCCGATTTTCGCGAGGCGATAGACCTACGTCCCGACCTCCCGAACCCATATTTCAGCCGAGGCGTGACACGTCTGCTCAATCAGCAATTCAAGGAGGCAATTTCGGATTTCGACAACTTTATACGTTACGAAAAAAAGGTATCGGATGCCTATCTGAATCGTGGCGTATGCTATCTCTATCTAAAAGATACGGTGCAAGCGTACAAAGATTTCGATTTGGCGATACGCACCAACCGCGAAAATCCGAACAGTTACAACCGTCGCGGTGTGCTCTATATGCAACAACGTCGCTACAAAGAGGCAGAACAGGATTTCGATAAAGCCATCGAGTGCGATTCTACCCTGCCGATATCGTTCTTCAACCGCGCGCTCGTCTATAACGACACCAAGCGACCGACGCAATCGCTTGCCGACCTCGACCGCGTTATTGCGCTCGACTCGACGAGCTCCATCACATATTTTAACCGTGCCATAATTCGCACCAACATAGGTGATTACAACCGCGCACTTGAAGATTACAATAAGGTAGCGGAGTACTCGCCCGACAACGTATTGGTCTATTACAATCGTGCGATTCTCTACTCGCACCTTGGCGAGATTCGCAAGGCAGCTGCCGACTATACGAAAGCCATCGACCTCTACCCCGACTTTGCGAATGCCTATCTCGGTCGCAGCCAGTTACGGCGACTCCTGCACGACAACATCGGTGCGCGACGCGACCGCGAAACCGCCGAACGCAAAATTGCCGAGTACAAATCGCGCCTGAGCGACAGCACATATTCGATATACGCCGACACGACGCAACGCTTCGACCGTCTGCTCTCGTTCGACAGCAAGATGGCCGGCTCCTCATTCGAACGCATAACTACGCGCCATAATACGGATAACAAGATGACGCTGCTGCCGCTATTCCGATTTACGTTGATGCAGCGCGATTCGGTTGATGCCGAGCAATCGACACACCGTTTCCACTCACAGCGTGCGGCAGATTTCATCGCAAAATCGGGCAACCGATTGTTGCAGATATCGCGTTTGGAATGCAACATATCGCCCGACTCGCTTATCGCGATGCACCGCGCATATCGTCAGAAGGCACAAGCAACAACCGACGAGGATTGGATGTCGCTGTTCTCGCTGGCCATCACCGAGTCACTCATCAAGCAATACACCAATGCGGTGAACACCTATTCGCTGGCAATCGAGCGCAATCCGTCAAATCCGTTCATCTACCTGAATCGCGCTGCGACCCGGGCGGAGATGATCGACTTCATATCGTCGATAGACAACGCCTACCAACGTATCTCGATAGAGAAAGACCCGGCGAGCCGTCTGCACAATTCGCACACCCGAACATACAACTACGACGAGGCGATATCCGACCTGAATAAGGCGATAAAACTACACTCCGGCTTTGCATACGCCTACTACAACCGAGCAAACCTGCTCGCACTCTCCGACCGACTGCCGGAGGCGTTCGACGACTACACAAAGGCCATCGAACTCAATCCGACGTTTGCCGAGGCGTACTACAACCGCGGTTTGATACAAATTTATATGAAGGATACGCGCAAGGGGTGTCTCGACATCTCGAAGGCGGGAGAATTGGGTATTGCCGAGGCGTACGACGTGCTGCGAATGTATGCCGACAAATAACCGATATAACACGTTAAACTTAAATAATTTATTATGACAGAAACTATCAAAAAAAATCTCAACGACCACGCTTGGGCGCGTTGGACCGCAATGGTTATGATTGCGCTGATGATGCTCTTTGCGCATATGTTCGTTGATGTGATTTCGCCACTGAAAGAGTTGATTCAGGTACAGCGTGGCTGGACTTCGGATGTATTTGGCACCTATGCCGGCTCGGAGTATCTGCTCAACGTGTGGGGCTTTCTTATTGTCGCAGGTATCATTCTCGACAAGATGGGCATTCGTTTTACGGGCGAATTGTCGGCAGTCGTTATGCTCGCCGGTGCCTGCATTAAGTATTACGCCGTAAGCGAGGCATTTATGGGCTCTGCTCTCGAAGCGTGGCTCGGCTCGTGGTGGGTTGATATGCCGGCAAGCGCAAAACTCGCATCGCTTGGCTTTATGATCTTCGGTTGCGGTTGCGAAATGGCAGGTATCACCGCCTCAAAGGCACTCGCGAAGTGGTTCGAGGGCAAAGAGATGGCGTTGGCTATGGGTTTGGAGATGGCATTGGCTCGCGTGGGCGTATTCTTTATCTTCACTATCTCGCCACGTATTGCAGGTATTGGCGGTGCCGACCCTTCGATTGTTCGTCCGGTTGCATTCTGCACGGCTCTGCTCTGTATCGGTCTGCTCTGCTACACGGTATTCTGCCTGATGGACCGCAAACTCGACGCACAGCGTGGTGAACTCGGCAGCGCGTCCGATCCGGAGGAGGAGTTCAAGCTCGCCGACATTGGCAAGATTTTCAGCAGCCGTCTGTTCTGGATTGTCGCAATGTTGTGCGTTCTCTACTACTCGGCAATCTTCCCATTCCAGAAGTTTGCTGCCAATATGTTACAGAGCAATCTCGGCATTTCGGCCACGGCAGCGGCAGACATCTTCCGCTGGTTCCCGATTGGCGCAGCGTGCATTACCCCACTGCTTGGCTGGTACCTCGACCGCCGAGGCAAGGGCGCTACAATGCTGATTCTCGGCGCATTGCTGATGATTATATGCCACACGACATTCGCACTCGTTCTGCCAATCGTGCCGAGCAAAGCCGTCGCTTTCGCGGCTATCATTCTGCTGGGTATTTCGTTCTCGCTCGTTCCGGCGGCTCTGTGGCCATCGATTCCGAAGATTATGGACAAGCGTTATCTCGGTAGCGCATACTCGCTTATCTTCTGGGTGCAGAACTTTGGTTTGAGCGGTACGCCGATTATCATTGGCTACGCACTCGAAGCGACCAACCCGGGTGTTGCCGAGCAAATTGCTGCCGGTGTCGAGGGTGTTGCGTACAACTACACCGTGCCGATGCTCCTCTTCGCATCGCTCGGCGTGTTGGCTCTGTTGTTTGCGTTGTGGCTCAAAGCCGATGACAAGCGCAACGGTTACGGATTGGAAGAGCCGAATATCAAATAATTTTTTCGAGTAAATAAATATTTACTCCGCACAAAAAGAGTTGCCCGACCCGAGTGGTTGCGGCAACTCTTTTTTGTGCTGATTACAAAGCCAAACAGAGCCGTAGCACGAAGCCACTGCTAAAAAATAATATTCATATTCACGGCATTTAGTTACAGTTTGGAACACAACCAACGCTTTCTACGAAAATTATTTCACGCGGAATGTATTGCTATATCCAAAAAGTTTTTGTATTTTTACGTGCTAATTTGTGTATGTATGCGCGCGCAAATGGGCAAACGCTAACGAAACACGTTATAAAACAACTATTTATATTTTTTTACAAACCAATTAAACAACCAAAAACAGTATGAAAAACTTATGGAAATCGCTTTTGATGTCGGCCGTAGTGCTGACAGCGGGCGTGATGGCTTCGTGTGAGCCAACTCCTGATGGTCAGGGTGGTTATCAAGGCACCCCTACTATCGAGGTTAATCCTACTTCGCTCAGTGTTGACCTTGCAGGTGGCACGACAGAGGAGGTAACTGTTACCACTCCTGCCGAGTGGGTTTTGCAGATCGATACCGAGGGTGTTACTGCAAGCCAAGAGTCCGGCAATGGTGACGCAGTCGTTACATTTACTGTTCCGGAGGCAGCTTCGATGCGCACCATCAAGGTTACCTTCACGGCTACGGGTTATGTACTCACCTACCCTGTCACAAAGAAGGCATCGCTCACAATCGTTCAGAGCGACGGCGACATCCCGGCTCCGGCTGATGAGTACATCTACAAGGAGAATTGCGGTGAGACCGTATCGAAGGTAGATGGTTACTGGCCTTACGTTGACAAGTACGAGGGCTGGGCTCCACAGGGCGGCGAGGGCCTCGATCAGAGTGGCGTAACCTACACCGGCAAGAACGCATCGGTTCGCAATAGCGGTAAGTCGTGGGCTCCGGTTGGTGCATCGTATGCAACTGACGCTCCGTATGCCTACATCAACAAGGTGGATGCTTACTTCCAGATTAACGACATTAAGGTTAAGTCGGGCGTTAAGAACTACATCTTCTCGTTCACCGCTTTCAACCAGTATGCTTCGCTTATCGCATCGCCTTACACTCCTGTTCCAATGACTTTGGAGGCAGGCAAAGATGTAACTCTCTATGTTGGTTTGGATGGTGAGAATTGGGCTCCTGTAACATTTACAACGATGGCTGACGGCAACTGGACTTACGTAGTTGCTCCGTTCACCCTTCCACAGGATGCTGACAAGATCTACGTTCGTTTTGCAGACTACAAGGCAAACACTACAACTGCTCTTCCATCGAGCGACTACCAGTATCAGGGTGCTTTGCGTCTTGACGACTTCGTTCTCTCGGAGGGTGGCGATGGTCCGGTACTCGAAATCGGCGCAGGTGGCGGCGGTGGTGAGACCGTAGAGGCAACTATCGCTGACATCCTTACAGGCGGCGAGGGCAACTATACTTTGAAAAACGCTTGGGTTGTTGCAACATACGCAAATGGTTTCCTTGCAACTGACGCTTCGGGCAAATACATCCTCTGCTACCAGGGTAAGGATGCAAATACCCCTGCCGTAGGTACCGTTGTTGAGGTTAGCGGTGCAGTTACCACTTATGGTGGCCTTCTCCAATTCGGTGCAGAGGCAGTCGTAACCGCAACCGAGGAGAAGAAGAGTGTTGAGTATGGTGCTCCTGCCGTATTGAGCGGTAGCGATCTCGACGCTTATGTTTCGGCTCCGGAGGTTAAGTATGCACAGTTCGAGGGTGTGTTGGCAATCAGTGGCAACTACTACAACGTAACCATCGAGGGCGCATCGACCGCAGTTGGTTCGATTTCGTACCCTAACGCAGATATGGCTGCGAAGCTCAAAGATCTCAACGGTAAGGGCATCAAGGCAACCGGCTTTATGATTGGTGCTACGTCGAGCAAATATACCAATATGATGATCACCGCCGTTGAGGCAACCGGTGAGAATCCTGAGCAACCGGATGCCATTGCCGGCACAAAGGTCGAGAAGGCATCGTCGCTCGTTGCAGGCAAGTACATTATGGCTGGTTATGCAACTGAGTACAAAGACAATCAGGGTAATGTAACCGACTACTCGGCAAACCCATACCACCTCTGGACCGGTAAGATTGCAACTTCGAGCGCAAATACCGACCTCGAAACTGCAATGTACAGCTTCTCGAACGGTGCTTTGGTTCCTGGCGCAGCAGTACTCGCAGCTCCGGCTATCGTTACCCTCGAAGAGGTTGCAGGCAAAACCGGCACATTCTACGTAAAGGTTGGCGATCAGTACCTCATCAATACTGCATCCGGCACAAACCGTCGCGTTGCACTCGGCACCGATAAGGTTGAGTGGGTTGCTTCGGATTTTGAGCAGGGCGGCATTGTTTTGTCGGCTGACGGCGTAAATCTCGGTACAGGTAAGGCAAAGAGTAGTTTGCTCCGCTCGTACAAGGATGCTACGTTCGCAACTTCGTTGCAGTATGGTATCGTATTCTTCGCAACCGACGGCACCGTTGTTCCGGACCCAACTCCGGATCCGGAGCCAGATCCAACCCCAGGCGAGGTTAAGACCATCGCAGAGATTCTTGCACTCGGCTCGGGTGCAACCATCTCGAACGCTACTATTGAGGGTGTTGTTATCTCGAATATGGAGCTCAACAACCTCACTTCAAAGAAGGGTCTCTATGTTCAGGATGCAACGGGTGGCTTGCAGTTCTATCTTGCAGCAAACCACGAGCTCGCATTCGGCACGAAGGTTAAGATCGACCTTTCGGGTGCTAAACTCGCAGAGTACAATGGTGCAATTCAGATTAGCGGCTTGGCGCTCGACAAGATTACTACCGTATCGACCGGCAACACTGTTGAGCCGAAGACCGTATCTATTGAGGATTTCCTCGCAAACAAGTATGAGGCACAGTATGTGGCTATCGAGGGCGTACAGGTTGCTGATGCCGACCTCTCGAAGAGTTGGGTAATGGACGGCGCTCACACCTCGATCAATATGGAGGATGCAAAGGGCAATAAGTTCGTCGTATTCTCGTCGAAGTACGCTACTTACGGTGCAGAGGTTGTTGCACAGGGCTCGGGTACCATCAAGGGTATCGCTTCGATCAGCAAGGGTGTTGTACAGATTCTCTTTGCTCAGGCAAGCGACTTCGTAGGCCTTACCGGCAACCGCTTTGGTGGTGCTACGCCGGAGCCGGATCCAACTCCGGGTGGTGTTAAGACCATCGCAGAGGTGCTTGCTCTCGGCGTAGGCGCAACCGTTGCAGATACTACCACTATCGAGGGTGTTGTAATCTCGAATATGGAGCTCAACAACCTCACTTCGAAGAAGGGTCTCTACGTTCAGGATGCAACCGGTGGCTTGCAGTTCTATCTTGCAGCAAACCACGAGCTCGCATTCGGCACGAAGGTGAAGATTGACCTTTCGGGTGCTAAACTCGCAGAGTACAATGGTGCAATCCAGATTAGCGGCTTGGCTCTCGACAAGATTACTACCGTATCGACCGGCAACACTGTTGAGCCGAAGACCGTATCTATTGCAGACTTCCTTGCAAACAAGTATGAGGCACAGTATGTGGCTATCGAGGGTGTACAGGTTGCTGACGCTGACCTCTCGAAGACTTGGGTTACGGGCGGTGCTCACACCTCGATCAATGTAGAGGATGCAGCAGGCAACAAGTTCGTTGTATTCTCGTCGAAGTACGCTACTTACGGCGCAGAGACCGTTGCACAGGGCTCGGGCGCTATCAAGGGTATCGCATCGATCAGCAAGGGCGCAATCCAACTCATCTTCGCTCAGGCAAGCGACTTCGCAGGCCTTACCGGCAACCGCTTCGGTGGTGGCACAACTCCT
The DNA here is from genome assembly GCA_017410165.1 of Alistipes sp. Lineage (GTDB taxonomy): Bacteria > Bacteroidota > Bacteroidia > Bacteroidales > Rikenellaceae > Alistipes. The sequence goes on from JAFQRH010000004.1 coordinate 59,633, forward strand.
GACCCAACACCAACTCCTGGCGAAGCAAAATCGCTCCCTTACTCGGAGAATTTCGCTAAGGGTCAGGGCGAGTGGACTATCAACAACGTAGAGCTTGGCTCGCTTTCGTATGTATGGAACGCAGCATCTTACAACACGGACTTCTATATGAAGGCATCGGGTTACAAGGGCGGTCCGGTAGCAGCGGAGAGCTGGCTCATCTCGCCGGCCATCTCGCTTGCCGGCGCAACTGCTCCTGAGTTCTCGTTCGTTCACACTCACAAATTTGCAGGCGACCCTACGAAGGAACTTACCGCTTGGGTTAGCGCAGACAATGGTGCAAATTGGGAGCAGCTCACAATCCCTACTTACGGTAGCAACACTGATTATACTTTCGTACCGTCGGGTGCTATCAGTTTGAGCAAGTATGTCGGCAAGACCGTAAATGTAGCATTCAAGTATGTTTCGACTTCGTCGGCAGCCGGCACTTGGGAGGTTAAGGACGTCCTCGTGGCAGAGGCAGGCAGCAGCGTAACTCCGGATCCGGAGCCAGAACCGGACCCAACCCCAACCCCGGGAGACGGTACAACCGCAACAATCGTATTCAACCAGCAGGGCTATACAAACGCACAGTCGGTTGATGGTAAGGAGATTAAGGTGGATGACAACGTAACCATCGTATTTAAAAAGGGTTCGGCAAGCACAGCTCCTGCATATTATGACGCAAGCAACGGTATCCGTATGTACCAAAACGGCGCAACGTTGGACGTAACCGCTAACGGCAAAACTATCACCGCTATCGAATTTACATTCGATTACCAGCAATGGTATATCGGTGCTGACAGTGGCACTCTCTCCGCAGAGGGCGACGTTCGTACTTGGACAGGTGAGGCAACTGCCGTTAAGTTTACTTCGACAGGAACCGACAAGAGTCACCGCGCTTACGTAAAGCAACTTAAAGTTACTTACAAATAACATTGATCGCAATCTTTTCTCGGCAGGGGCAATCCCTGCTGAGAAAAGATTTTTTAACCAATGAAGACGATTTTGAAAATTAACGCAAAGGTGCTTATTGCACTTACAACTATCTGCTTGTTTGCACTGTGCGACACCGAGGACCCTTGGTCGCCGTTTCAGTCGAAAGCAACTCTCACCCGCGACACAATGGGCTGGGACGAAACCTCCATTACGGGAACCACCTCCGGCGACGCGCGCTACACGTGGCAGGGAGTCATCACCGAGGGCTCGGAGTGGGTATCATTCAGCAAAACGACCGAAGAGATTGCTTCGGAGGGAAAGGTAGGCAACTCTTTTACGCTCTACTTCTCCAAAAACGACACACCGGAAGTGCGTTCGGCTTCGGTGCTTATCAAATTCTCCGACGGATATACGACAAATTTGTCACTCTCGCAACTCGGCAAGAGCGACAACACCTCCTATGACCGCAATTGGGGCGAGCAACCGGAGTACAAAAGTGGCTCGACGCTCGTCTATAAAACATATTACACAACGCTATCAAACGCAAAACACGTACGTAACTACTCTATTTGCTACGACACCGAGAAACTCGTATCGCAGTGGGTTGCATACCCTCTCCACAGTGTCTATACCACCGGTCGCGGATATCCGGGCGGTGGTCGTACCGACGCGTGGGCGTTCGACGATGCAATCACCGAGTACTATAACGGCGGATACCAAATCGTAGAGTACGACCTCACCGAGCCGGTTATTCCGCAGGCACAACAGCAGAACATCGTCTCCGGTGCATACGGCACAGGCGACAGCCGCGGACATATGCTTCCATCGGCTTCGCGCTACAATACGTGGATGACCAATGCACAGACCTTCTATGCTACGAATATGATGCCACAGAACAGCCGTTTCAACAGCGGTAGTTGGGCGAAGGTCGAGAACGGTGCGCGAGCATCAATTTGCTCCGATACGCTCTACGTCGTGGTTGGTACGCTCTACGAGAATGCGACAAAGTTCACAAGTCGCGGTCGCACGATTACCCGTCCGACACACTGCTACAAATTGTTGCTCCGCACACGTGCCGGCAACACGAAGAAGAGCATCTCGCAAATCACCAACGCAAGCGAGTTGAAGGCAATCGGTTTCTTGTTCGAGAATTCGAGCAACGCCGCAAGCTACACGAATGCTGTCGTCTCAATCGAAGAGGTCGAGAAGCGTAGCGGGTTCAAATTCTTCCGCAACCTTAACCCTGCGATTGCCGACGAAGTAAAGCGTCAGAAGAATATTAACGATTGGAATTTTTAATTAAACACATATTCTCGTATGAAAAAACTGTTTTTAGCCGTAGTATTTGTTACGGGATTGTTGATTACCTGTTTCGCACAGAAGCCGCATATGGTTGTCTTCTACAACCTGGAAAACCTGTTCGATACGATTAACGATCCGGACAAGTGGGACGACGAGTTTCTCCCATCCGGCGACAAGAAATGGAATTCGGTGAAATACCAGAAAAAGCAGAGCAATATGGAGAGAGTACTCTTCGATATGGCGCTGTTGCAGAAGAATTTTCCGGCCGTTATCGGCGTGTCGGAGATTGAGAATCGTCTGGTACTCGAAGATTTGATTGCACAACCAAAGCTCGCTCACGGCAACTATCGTATCGTGCATTACGATTCGCCTGACCGTCGAGGCGTCGATTGTGCATTCTTCTATCGTCCCGACGTATTCAAATTGGAGGGCAGCAAGGCACACAAGTTCGAGATGCCGGGTATGCCGAACTTCTACACTCGTGACTTGGTAACGATGTGGGGTACGATTGATGGCGAGCCATTCTTCTTCCTCGTTTCGCACTGGCCATCGCGTCTGGGCGGTAAAGAGGCATCCGACCCGAAACGTGAGGCAGCAGCTGCACAATGCCGTCGCATTGCCGACTCGGTACGTATGGCAAACCCTGCGACCAAAGTGGTTATTATGGGCGACTTGAACGACGACGCAACCGACAAGAGCATCACGGAGGTTTTGGGCGCAAAGGGCAACATCAAGAAACTCGTGGATGGCGACCTCTACAACCCGTATATCGACCTTTTGAAGGCAGGATACGGCACGCTCGGTTATCGTGATTCGTGGAATCTGTTCGACAATATCATCGTATCGGAGAACCTCGCAACGGGTTCGACCGGCAACTTGAAATTACAGCGAGCAAAGGGCTCGAAATTCTACGGAAACATCTTCTCGACACCATATATGATACAGCGCGAGGGTCAATACAAAAACTACCCTCTCCGTACGTTTGTCGGCAGTAATTTCCAGAATGGTTTTTCGGACCACTTCCCTGTATATATCTACATAGGTAAATAATATTTTATCAAACGTATATGAAAAAATTTCTACTCTTTACAGTACTAACCCTTCTCTGCTTCGCATCTTATGCACAAGATGGAGGTATTAAGGGTCAGGTAATGTCCCGTAACGGTCGAACGGCTGTCGGGCAGGTCAAGGTGACCATCGAGTCCACCGGCCAGAGTGTCGTAACTGACGACAACGGTTACTTCGCATTCAACCAGTTGCCGCAGGGTGACTATAAGTTGAACTTCTCGGCTCCGGACTTCGAGCAACTCGATGTTATGGTACGCGTTGAGCGCAATATGCGCGATCTTCACTCGGTTATCATCGTTCCGACGATGCAAAACGAAGTGATGGACGACTCGGTATTTGCCGAATTCGACAACGACTCGTCGGCATCCGACACGCAGGCCCTCCCTTCGTCGCTCTCCGCATCGAAGGATATCTACAACAACATCGCTTCGTATCGTTTCAGCGAGATGCGTTTCAATGTGCGTGGTTACGATTCGATGTATCAGGATGTATATCTGAATGGTATTCGTTTCAACGATGCGATGACCGGTTATGGTCCTTGGTCGTTGTGGAGCGGTCTGAACGACGCAACCCGCAATCAGGAGAACACGGCAGGTCTTACCCCTACCGACTTCGGTGTTGGCGGCATTGGTGGCGTTACCAACATCAACGCCCGAGCATCGCAGATGCGTAAGGGCTTCCGCGTAAGCGTATCGAACGGCAACCAGATGTACCGTTTCCGTGCTATCGTATCGTACGCATCAGGTGCGCTCGATAATGGTTGGTCGTACGGTTTTTCGATTTCGACTCGTCAGGGTGGTAACGGATATGTTGATGGCATTTACTACAACTCGTACGGTTACTTTGCTTCGGTCGAGAAACTCTTTGGCACCAAGCACCGCTTGGCTCTCACCATTCTCGGCACACCGCAGCAGCGTGGTGCACAGCAGGCATCTACACAAGAGGCATACGACTTGTTCGGTAGCAACTACTACAACCCGAACGTAGGTATTCAAGACGGCAAATTGCGCAATACGCGTGTTCGTCGCACTCACGAGCCAATCGTAATGCTCAACTATCTCTACGACATTAGCGAGAAGACTCGTTTGAATGTAGCAACATCGGTACGCTTCGGTTTCAACGGCTACTCGGCCCTCACTTGGAAGGATGGCGCCGACCCACGTCCTGATTACTACCGCTATCTTCCGTCGAACTACCTGAGTCAGATTACACCGGAGATTCCGGGTATCTTCCAGGCAACCAGCGAGGACCAGATTAACAACTATATCGGTGCGGCACTCAACGCAATGCAGATTTGGAACGGTCGCATTGACTTCGACAGAATGTACAACGCCAACCGTCATCGCGACCCTTCGACAGCAGATTACGCACAGGGCTATCGCTCGAACTATATGATCGAGGAGCGTCATACCGACCAAATCGACTACAACTTTGTTGCAAACATCTCGCACGAATTCAACCGCAACCACCGCATTTTGGGTGGCGTCAAGGCGCGTGTGAACCGCACGGAGTATTATAGCACGGTCAAAGATTTGTTGGGTGGCGACTACTGGCTCGACATCGACAAATTCGCCGAGCGCGACAAAGGTAGTGATGTTATCGCCTACCAGAACGATGTTGATTACTACAATCAGTATGGTCACGCCCGCGTAGCAAAGGAGGGTGACAAATACTCGTACGACTACTACGCACATCTGCGTCAGGTACAGTTGTGGGCACAATACAACTACACCATCGGCGGCTTCAATATGAACATCGGTGGCGAGGCAGGTTACTCTTCGATGTGGCGTCAGGGTCTGTGGCGCAAGGGTCTGTTCCCGAACGGCAACGACTCGTACGGCGACTCTAAACACCTGAACTTCTTTACCTATAAAGCGAAGGCGGCATTCTCGTATCGCTTCTCGGGCGCACACTCCTTGTCGCTCAACGCACTCGCTATGCAGGACGCTCCGAAGTTCCAGGCAGCATTCGTTTCGCCTCGTACCCGTAACCAGAGCAACCCGGGTCTGAAACCTGAAAAGATTTACAGTGCAGAGCTCACCTATAACCTCAATCTCCCGTACATCAAGGCACGTGTTTCGGCATACTTTACCAAGATGAACGACGTGTCGAAGGTTATCTCGTTCTACGATGATACGCAGTCGTCGTTTACCAACTTCGCAATGTCGGGAATCGACAAGCGTTACTACGGTGTCGAGGTTGGCTTGAACGTACCTATCTGGAACGGCATCGCTTTCCAGGCGGCTCTCAACTGGGGCGACTATCGCTATACGTCGAATCCGAACTTTGTTCAGATTATCGACAACAGCGCAGAGGTTGAACTCATTGATAAGGTGAATTGGAAGAACTTCTACGTAGAGAGCACTCCACAGGTAGCGCTTAACGTAGGTCTCGACTATCGTTCGTCGAACAACTGGTTTGCGTCGATTAACTTCAACTTCTACGACAAACTCTACCTCTCGATGAACCCTGCATACCGTACAAACAACGCCGTTAAGTCGTACGTCGAAGTACTCTCGAACGAGGCCGCTTCGGACGAGGCAAAGGCGTGGGCTTTGGGTAACATCGACGCCGTACGTAAGCAGGAGTATCTGGGCCACGCCTATACGCTCAGCGCAAGCGTCGGTAAGAACTGGTACATCCACCGCAAGTATATGCTCGGTTTCAGCGCAGAGGTTAAGAACATTCTGAACAACCGCAACATCAAGACCGGTGGTTACGAACAGATGCGTATGCGTCGTACACGTGGTTGGAACGGTAACGAGTCGGGCTCGAATCCGGCAGAACCATTCTACTCGCGTTTCGACTCGAAATACTTCTATATGTTGGGAACAACATACTTCCTCAATGTTTACTTCCGTTTCTAAAAGAGAGATACTATGAAAGTTTTGAAAATATTTATCGTAGCACTCACCGGACTGATTTTGACCGGTTGCTATAACGATTTCGATACACCTGCCTGGCCGGAGGTTATGACCGACGAGGCGATGCAGGCGGAGGGAATGCAGCACCTGACAATCAAAGAGTTGAAGGATATGTTCTTCCCACTCAACAACTCCGGCTCGACCAACTCGCAGGCAGAGACCAAGTACAAGCGTTTCGTGTTGAGCGAGGACGAGTGTACCGACTACGAACTTGCGAACGACCGTTACATCGTAGGCGACTATTATATTAAAGGTAAGGTCATCAGCAGCGACGAGCAGGGCAACGTCTATAAGTCGTTGCACATCTTCGATGGCACGGCTGCTATCGAGTTAAAACTCACAAACGGTCTGTTTAGCGACTACCCTTGCAACCTCGACACGAAAGAGAGTTGCTGGGTGTATGTTCGACTCACGGGTCTTTATATGGGTAGTTTCCGTATGATGCTCTCCATTGGCGATGTTCCGACCGAGAGCTTGAATGCGTACGGTATCTACAAGTACTACGCAAACTCGAACATCGTATCGCCGAACAAGGTTGCGCAGCACGTCTTCAAGGGCGAGAACTGCTTCCTCTCGGAGGGTAAGAGCGTGACCGACGACATCTACGTAGTCGAGAACTCGACCGAAGCCAAGAAGATCTATAACGCCGACTTCCTCGGCCGTCTGATTCGTTTCAAGAATCTGGTCGTAACCTATCGTGGCGTGAAGAACGAGAAGGGCGTAGAGCCATATCCGGCTCTTACGAGCGGCAGCAACACCAACATCTACCCAAGTTGGTTGTGCACGAGCGGTATCGTTGTAGATGGCTCGGTGCAGTATGTCGTAAGCAAGCCGTGGTATCAGTTGGCATATAGCTTGAACAACATTTCGCTCTACGGTAGCGTTGCGCTCTGCTACGAGGACAAACTTCCGATGACGCACGCTTCGACTCCGGGTTTCTACACGGCTCGTACAAGCGGCTACTCGCGCTACGCAGGCAAGGTGGTTCCGGAGGATGGTGCAAAGGGCAGCGTGTTGGCAATCTACGCCATCTACTCGCATAGTTACAACTTTGGTGAGGAGAACCGCGACCAGTCGGGTGCATTCCAGCTCACGACCTGCCGTATGCAGGACTTCTTGCCGGAGTACTACTCGTCGCTCACACCTGAGCAGTTGGCTGCTCGTGAGGCGTGGGTTGAGGCAAATACTCCGCAGGAGTCTATCGACCTCCCTCAAACTTTGAAGGACGACGATATGGATTAATCCTATAAGTGTGACTGTAAAAAAAGTCTGCCAACAATTTTTGGCAGACTTTTTTGTTTGAACAGCTTGGCAAATGCGATGGGCTGTACTTGGGTACTGCCCATTGACGACAATTGCGTTAGCGGCCGTAGTTGCGCCATCATCTCGAAGTGAAGTTTTGTCATTAGAATGGTGAAAATACAACGCTCGGCGGAATCGTAACGCCATACCCAACTCAAAAAATTGCATTTTGAGGAGGTATTTACAACACCGTCAAGAATTTTATGGCAGGAGCATACTCTGCGTATGTGACTGTCATAAAATTTGACGACAAGGAAGAAAATATCCCTCAAAATCAATTTTAGCGGCAGTAGTTGCGCCATTATAATGGCAAAAAAAAGAGGGTAAGCTACTTATATCGCACCGCTACAACCGCATACCCTTGCTCAATTCCTTGCCTGGGGGAGTTCTGCAGGAGCTGGTCGTATAAGACTTACCCGACTGCAAAAGTAGAACATTTTTTGTATCTTTGCAAAAATTATATGACAATGAAGAAAAAAAATATTCGCAAATGGGGTTTTCGCTTGACGGTCGGAGCCGTGTTACTCACTGTGGCAGCGATGGTTGCACGCAATGTATTCTACGGCGCGGCGATTGACGAGGAGCAGTCGATTTTTATCACGAGCGACACCTCCTACCCTGCTCTCTGCAATCAAATAGAGGATGCAATGGGAAAATCCGGGGTGAAATGCGCTGCATTTAGGGTCTATGCCGAGCGACTCAATCTCGACGAGCGATTCAGAGTCGGTCACTACCGTTTGCCAAAGGGGGCGAGTGTTGTCCGCATAGTCCGTATGCTTGCACTCGGCGAGCAGTCGCCCGTACGATTGGTTGTGGGCGAAGCACGCACACTGCCACAACTTGCAGGCAAAATTGCACGACAAATCGAGGCGGACTCCTGCGCGTTGCTGCGGACGATGTACGACCGCGAGGTGCGTCGTTCGCTCGGCTACGTACGCGATTCGCTGATAGCGATGTTTGTTCCAAACACCTACGAGGTCTATTGGAGCATCTCGCCAAAACAACTGCTCGACCGTATGAAACGCGAATATGATGCGTTTTGGAATGCAAACCGCACAGAGAAACTCGCCCACACGGGTTTATCGCGCTACGAAGCGATAACGCTCGCCTCGATAGTCTATGAGGAGACCAAGAATCGCGAAGAGATGCCGCGCATAGCAGGTGTGTATATCAACCGCCTGCGAAAAGGGATGCCGTTACAGGCGTGTCCGACGGTCAAATATGCGATGCAGCGATTTGACCTGAAACGCGTATTGCACACACACTTGAAGTATCGTTCGCCGTACAATACGTATATCAATCGCGGGCTGCCTCCGGCTCCAATCTGTGTGCCGAGCATCGCTGCAATAGATGCAGTTTTGAACTACGAGCGCAGCGAATATCTCTACTTCTGTGCACGTCCCGAATTTGACGGACGCCACAATTTTGCACGCACGCTCCGCGAACATAACGCCAATTCGCGCAAATATTCGGAGCAGTTGCGACGAAAAAATATCAAATAATCTGTATAAATTTGTATATTTGCACTCAGTAAAACGTCTAAACATTTACAAAGATGAACAAATCAGTGTTTTGGAGCGACATTTTGTCGAAAGGAGCAATTCTCGGCGGTGTAATGCTTGCATCGCACATCTTCGAGCAGGTAGCCACCATATATGGCAAATCGATGACGTGGTTGTCGATTATGGGTTTTGAGAGCATCATTGCCGCAGTGATATTCGTATGGTTGCTCTACCGTTTCACCAAGCAGTACGCACAGGAGGTTATGGCTTCGCAGGGCGAAGTTAAGATATTTACTTACGGCAACGGACTCTCGTATGCCGTACTTGTATCCATTTTGGCAGGTATTATTGTCGGCGTCGGAGCGTACGTGTTGCACAATCTTATCATCGGTCACGAGGCATACGTCAAAGGTATGGTCGAGGCGTTGAAAGATGCGCTTGCATCGGCACAGTTGCCATCGACAATGATGAGCTCCTACAAACAGATGTTTGCACAGATTGCCGCACAGCCGGCACCAACGATTTTCAGCACGCTCTTATCAAGCGTATGGAGTTATCTGTGCTGGGGTCTGATTTCGGCATTGTTCATTGCAGCCAAAACCAAGCACGAGCCAAAATTGTTCAACAATTCCGACAATGCAGCCGAATAAGATAGACATATCGGTAGTCATTCCGTTATACAACGAGTACGAATCGTTGCCGGAGCTCGCCTCGTGGATCGACCGCGTATGTGCAGACAACGCGCTCTCGTACGAGATGATTATGGTGGATGACGGCTCGACAGACGAGTCGTGGAGCGTTATCGAGCAACTCAAAACCATATACGGCGAGAAGTTGCACGCAATCCGCTTTATGCGCAATTACGGCAAGTCGGCAGCCCTTTACTGCGGCTTTGAGGCGGCAGAGGGCGAAGTGGTATTTACGATGGATGCCGATTTGCAGGACTCGCCTGACGAGATTCCGCAGATGCGTCGAATGATTATCGATGAAGGTTACGATTTGGTCTCCGGTTGGAAGCGCAAACGATACGATCCGGCATCGAAGCGTCTGCCGAGCAAGTTTTTCAACTGGACGGCTCGCGTCGTATCGGGCATTAAGTTGCACGATTTCAACTGCGGCTTGAAGTGTTACCGCAACAAGGTGGTAAAGGCGATCGAGGTGTACGGCGAGATGCATCGCTACATCCCGATTTTGGCCAAGAACGCAGGTTTTGCACGCATCGGGGAGATGGAGGTCCACCACCGTGCCCGAAAATACGGAGTATCGAAATTCGGAATCGAGCGAATGATAAAGGGTTACCTCGACCTGATTACCGTAACCTTTATGTCGCGATTTGGTCGCTCACCGATGTACTTCTTCGGTTCGCTCGGAACCATTATGTTCCTCATCGGCGGAGGTACGACTTGTTGGGTTATCGGCAGCAAAATATACAAACAGTTGAACAATATGCCACTGCGTGGCGTGACCGAGCAACCGCTCTTCTATCTCGCCATACTCGCCATAATTCTCGGCGTACAGTTGTTCCTCGCGGGTTTTCTCGGCGAGTTGATTAATCGTTCATCAAGTGAAAGAAACAAATATTTAATCGAAACAAAATTATGATACAACGCATTCAATCTCTATACTTGCTAATCATCACAGCACTGATGGCGGTAACACTCTTCTGCCCGATTGCAAAATTCAACATCGAGGGCGAAGAGGTCATCCTGTCGGCTTTTGGTGTCAGCGATACGGTAGGTACTCTGTCGAGTATGCCGGTATGGATGGGCATTCTGCTCGCCGGTTCTACCCTGCTTCCGTTTGTGACCATCTTCCTGTTCAAGCGTCGTATGTTGCAAATCAGATTGTGCGGTGTGGAGATTGCTCTGCTCGTCGGCGACCTTGCACTGATGGCGTTCTACATCTATCAACTCTATGCCAACTTCTTGGGCAAAGTCGAGTGGGGAGATATGATTATCGGACTGCCGGTTATAATGCCGATTGTCTCGGTTGTTCTGGTTGTGCTCGCAATGCGTGCAACACTTCGCGACGAGTTGCTCGTTCGCTCGCTCGACCGAATCAGATAGTTCTACGACACTCCTTTGTGTCTGTAAATATTAGAACAAACACCATAATATGGCGTCAATTTTGGGGTAATACCGACAAAATTGACGCCATATTGGGTCATTAGGAGCATATTATGCGATTTTTTCCGGTATAAAAATAGCAATAATCAAATTTTTTCATACATTTGTACTCGTAACCATTGCTTATTTTTTATGGGAAATGAGAAAAATACTTGCACTCGCAACATTGATTTTATGTTGCTTTACTACCTACTCTCAAGAGGTTGAGTCAGCAAGCAATATTCCATCGCTGATAATCACGCCTCGATTCGATGTTAATCCTTACATCTCCGTCGGAGGTAAGGATAAATCCGGTGTAGATTTCGGCAACACCTCCCTATACACACTTTTTGAAGGTTCGGTTGGCGAAAACTTCTCTTACTCGATGAGCAATCATTGGCTCTCGACCGACCCTGCATCACTCTATCAAAACGCTTTCCGTTCCGATGATGTCGATTTTATCGATTGGCTGACTTTGAGCTACTCGGTCGGTCGTTGGACATTCACCGTCGGTAAAGATATGTTGGCTATCGGCGGCTACGAACTCGATCCGATGGACGTCGATCAGCACCCTACACTCTGCTCGAAATTTTGGCACGACTGCGCCATCTACCAATGGGGCGGCCGCGTCGAGTACGAGAGCAAGGATGAGAGTTCGACCATCGCCTTCCAATTCGGAACATCACCATTCGGCGAGAGGCCTTTCGCAAGCAAACTCTTCACATACTCGTTCATCTGGTACGGCGAATTTGGTTGCTGGGCTCCGATTTGGTCGGCAAACCTCATAGAGTACGACCGAGGGCGATTTATCAAAATGGCATCGCTCGGCAATATGTTCTCGTTTGGCGACTTTGCGGCGGAGATTGACGTGATGCAGAAACTATACACGATTGACGCCAAAACCGACTACGAACTATCGCTTGTCGGCAAATTCGGCTACACGGTTAAAGATAAAGTCGAGGTGTTTGTCAAGGCCGGCTACGAGTATCGTACCGGCGAAGATATCTTCGGCTACGAAGACGAGCCGGATTTTATCCCGACATATATCGGTTACGGCAAAGGTTATGCATTCTATGGCGGAGGTGTGAACTACTACCCACTTCGAGCAAGTAAGGATTTGCGCCTGCACGCCGTGGTCGGTGCAAACAACTACTCGAACAAGGTGGCAATAAGCGTCGGTGCAACGTACCACTTCAACCTCACCGACCTCATTCAGCGACAAGCAAAGAAACGTAAAAACAACGACCAATAATAATATCCGAAGGAAAGTTTTTTAACCCTTTATAACCAAAAAAGTAAATGGCAAAAGACAACTCTATCATCAAAATCGAGCATCTCTCGAAATCGTTTGGCGACAAGCAGGTGCTTGATGACATCACGCTCGACATTCGTCGTGGCGAGTTCGTAACACTGCTCGGTCCTTCCGGTTGCGGAAAGACGACGCTGTTGCGTATGATAGCAGGATTCGCAAAACCCGACGAGGGTGTAATCCTAATGGATGGAAACGACATATCGGAGACTCCACCGCATAAACGCCCACTCAACACCGTCTTTCAGCGTTATGCGCTGTTCCCACACCTGAACGTATATGACAACATCGCATTCGGCCTGAAACTCAACAAGATTCCGTCCGACGAGATTGACAAGCGCGTTCGCAAGGTACTGAAAATGGTGAGTATGACCGACTACGAGGACCGTGACGTTACGTCGCTGTCGGGTGGTCAGCAGCAGCGTGTAGCCATTGCGCGCGCTATCGTAAATCGTCCGAAGGTGCTGTTGCTCGACGAGCCGCTTGCTGCGCTCGACTTGAAGATGCGCAAGGATATGCAAATGGAGTTGAAAGAGATGCACAACACGCTCGGTATCACGTTTATATACGTCACCCACGACCAAGAGGAGGCACTCACGTTGAGCGACACGGTTGTCGTGATGAGCGAGGGCAAGATTCAGCAAATAGGTACGCCGACCGACATATACAACGAACCGGTAAACTCGTTCGTTGCCGACTTTATCGGCGAGAGTAACATCCTTAACGGCAAGATGATTCGCGACCGTGAGGTCGAATTTATCGGCCATACGTTCGAGTGTGTGGATGAGGGCTTTGGCGAACATACGGCAGTCGATGTTGTCGTTCGACCGGAGGATATATACATCATTGCGCACGCCGAGAATGCAAAATTTACGGGTGTTGTAAAATCGTGTACGTTCAAGGGCGTGCACTACGAGATGTTTGTCGAGACCGACAAGGGGTATGAGTTGATGCTTCAAGATTACAACGCCTTTGAGATTGGCAGCACGGTCGGTATGTTCATCAAACCGTCCGATATCCACGTTATGCGCAAAGAGCGCACGTGCAACACCTTCGACGGCGTTATGGTATCGCCGACCAAAGTCAAGATGCTCGGTGCCGAGTTCGATTGCGAGGATTGCGGTCTTGCAGAGGGCGACCGCGTTACGGTTCGCGTCAATTTCGATAAGGTAGAGCTGCTCGACAATAAGGAGGATGGTACGCTGATGGGCGAAGTGCACTTCATACTCTACAAGGGCAACCATTACCACCTGACAATCCTGACCGACGATGGCGATAACGTATATGTCGATACGAACGATATTTGGGACAACTGCGATCTTGTCGGCATCTCGATTGCTCCGAAACATTTGCGTATAACAAAACGAGTATAGCCCATATAAGAGAATGAGAAAACTTGTAAACATATTCGGGAAACGCTCCTCGTGGGCTTTACCGTATGCGTTGTTCCTCGCAATATTCGTTGCGTTGCCGCTGTTGCTGATTGTCGTTTATGCTTTCAGCGATAATGACGGTGGTTTTTCGTTGCAGAACTTCGTGAAGTTCGTCACTCAACCCGAAGCCGTCAATACGTTTATCTACTCAATAGGTATTGCACTCGTAACGACCTTTTTGTGTATTCTGTTGGGCTACCCTGCTGCATATATTCTCAGCAACAAGGAGTTAAACCGTTCGCAGATTACCGTCATTCTGTTCATCCTGCCGATGTGGATTAACATTCTGGTTCGCACGCTTGCGACCGTCGCGTTGTTCGACTTCATACATCTGCCACTCGGCGAAGGTGCGCTGATTTTCGGTATGGTTTACAACTTCCTACCGTTTATGATCTACCCTATCTACAACACGTTGCAGAAGATGGACCACTCGCTTATCGAGGCAGCCGAGGATTTGGGAGCCAAGCCGAGTACCGTATTTTGGAAGGTCACCATACCTCTCTCGATGCCGGGCGTAATGAGCGGTGTTATGATGGTCTTTATGCCGACCATCTCGACATTTGCCATTGCCGAGTTGCTCACGATGAACAACATCAAGTTATTCGGTACGACCATTCAGGAGAATATCAATAACGGAATGTGGAATTATGGTGCGGCTCTGTCGCTTATTATGTTGGTAATCATTGGCATTTCGTCACTCTTCTCGGATGGTGACGGTCAGAATGTCGAAAACGAAGGAGGGCTGATATAATGAAGAAGTTTTTTGCACAAACCTATCTATGGTTTCTGTTGGCGATGCTCTATGCGCCGATTATCATTATAGCCGTATTTTCGTTTACCGAGGCAAAGGTATTGGGCAACTGGACGGGATTTTCGACCAAACTCTACACGTCGCTATTTGCCGGCGGAGTACGCCACTCGTTGCTCGATGCCATTGAAAATACATTTACCATTGCGCTGATTGCCGCTGCGGTATCTACGCTCTTGGGTAGTATCGCGGCCATTGGTATTCACAATATGCACGGTCGCAAACGTCAGGCCATTACGTTCCTGAATAATATTCCGATGCTGAATCCGGATATTATCACAGGTATTTCGCTTTTCCTGCTCTTCGTGAGTATCGGCATCACACAGGGATATGCTACCGTCGTATTGGCGCATATCGCCTTTTGTACGCCGTACGTCGTGTTGAGCGTTATGCCGCGCCTGCAACAGATGAATCCGAACATCTACGAAGCGGCTCTCGATTTGGGTGCGACACCGTTTCAGGCACTGCGCAAAATCATTATTCCGGAGATTCGCCCGGGAATGATTTCTGGCTTTATTCTCGCCTTTACGCTCTCGATTGACGACTTTGCCGTAACGATTTTCACCATCGGCAATCAAGGTCTTGAAACACTCTCGACCTACATCTACGCCGATGCGCGCAAGGGCGGTCTTACTCCGGAGCTTCGTCCGCTTTCGACCATCATCTTTGCAACCGTCCTGTTGTTGCTCATCATCATCAACATCCGCGCACGTCGCAGTGCACGCAAGTTGGAAAACAAAATTTAACGCACAATGAAAAAACTACTCCGCATAGCAACTCTGTTCGCTGTCGCAACACTCACCATCGTAGCGAGCGCGTCGGCAGCCGACCGTGAGCATACGCTCAAAGTCTATAACTGGGCGGACTACATCGACGAAGATGTGTTGGTCGAGTTCCAGGATTGGTACAAAGAGCAGACTGGCGAGGAGGTCGAAGTCATCTACCAACTCTTTGATATCAACGAGATTATGCTTGCCAAAATCGAGCGCGGCAAGGAGGACTACGACGTCGTCTGTCCGTCAGAATACATCATCGAGCGAATGTTGCGCAACGACCTACTACTTCCGATTGAGCGCGATTTTGGCGATACGCCAAACTACATCGATGCAAACATCTCGCCCTACATCATCGACCGCTTCAATATGATTGACGGGTCGGGTAAAAATGCCAACGACTACGCTGTGGGTTATATGTGGGGCACGACCGGAATACTCTACAACACGAATTACGTTACTCGTGAGGAGGCATCGTCGTGGGCTGTACTGCACAACGAGAAGTTCCGCAAAAAGATCTTTATCAAGGATGCGTTCCGCGACGTATATGGCCCGATTCTCATCTACTTGAAGGGCGACGAGTTGCAGGCAGGCACTATTACGGCCGACAAACTGATGTACGACGCATCGGACGAGTCGATTGCCTTGGTCGAGGAGTTCCTCAAAAAGGCGAAGCGATTGGTTGCCGGCTGGGAGGCCGACTTCGGCAAGGAGATGATGACCAAAGAGAAGGCGTATGTCAACCTTACGTGGAGCGGTGATGCCGTGTGGGCAATCGAGGAGGCAGCAGAGGTTGGCGTACCTCTCGACTATATCGTTCCCGAAGAGGGCAGCAATGTATGGTTCGATGGTTGGGTAATTCCGAAATATGCCGTAAATACAAAGGCGGCGCGTTACTTCATCAACTTTATGTGCCGTCCGGATATCGCCCTGCGCAATATGGACGCCATCGGCTACGTGAGTGCCGTTGCATCGCCTGAAGTTTTAGAGGCGAAGATTGACGACTCGCTCGACGAGGCAATCGATGCAAGTTACTTCTTTGGCGAGGGTGCCGAATCGGTGAAAATCAACTCTGTACAGTACCCCGACGCTGCGGTCATCGCACGTTGTACGATGATGCACGACTCGGGCGCACGCACCGAGCAGATGCTCGAAATGTGGGCTCGCGTGAAGGGCGAAGTTGTCAAACCGTGGGTGTTGATTGTAATCGGTCTGACGCTCGTAATGTTGCTTGTTATCGGCATTCGCCGCAAAGTGAACAAGTATCGTTCGAGTCGCAAATACCGCCGTCGCCGACAGAGAAAATAGAGGGGGCTCGCACCAACGAACAACAACCGCAGACATCGCTTGAATGCTGCGGTTGTTTTTTATGGTAATGATGCCAAAAGCGGCGCTGTTTACAAGAACATAATCATCATCTGCGCCAACACCACTCTCAAAAACATCACAAACGGATAGACCGTAGCGTAACTGATTGCCGGCATATCACTTCCTGCAACACCGTTGGCATAGGTAAGAGCAATCGGATTGGTCATACTACCCGAAAGCATACCCATAATCGTATAGAAGTCGAGACGGTAAACCAGACGGGCAAAGATGCCGACCACAAGCAGTGGTACAATGGCAATAAGCAGAGCGTAGAGCATCCACACATAGCCGCCCGATACAACCGCATCAACAAAGCCGTCACCCGACGCTAAACCCACCGAAGCAAGGAACATCGACAAACCGATTTCGCGCAACATAAGATTTGCGCTGAGAGTTGTGTATGTGATTAGATGCCAATGTGTTCCGAAGCGGCCAATAACAATAGCCATCAACATCGGACCTGCCGCCAAACCGAGTTTGATTTGAGGCGATTCGACAAGCGGAATCGAGCCGATAAACACGCCGAGCGCAATACCCAAAAAGATAGTCAGAATATGCGGCTGATGAAGTTTTTTCAGCGAATTACCAAGCAGGTCGGCAACCTTCTCGATGGCACTCTCCGAGCCGACAACCATCACCTTGTCGCCAATCTGTAACTCCATACCTTGATACGGAATTATATCCACGCCCGCACGATTTACGCGCGTGATGTTGATGCCGTACTTGGTACGCAGGCGCAAATCCGAAAAACGCTTACCGTTGATTTTGGAGCGCGTAACGACGATGCGGCGCGACACAAGTTTGCCATCAAACTCACCCCACTCGTCCTCCAACATTGCAACCTCGACACCCAAGAATGCGAGAATCGCCGTTTTATCCTCCGTATTGCTAACAATAAATAGTTTATCGCCACAATAGACGCGGCTCTCCGAGTCGGCGATGAATGCCTTATTGCCATCGTGCGAGATGCGCGAAATCACAAACTGTCGGGCGATGAGTGCTCGCAACTCGCTTACACTCATTCCATCAATTTGGCGATTCGTAACTTCAAGTGAAAATTTTGCAGCAAATCGGTTTTCGTTGCTGAGTGCCTTCAATTCGTCATTTTCGCGATTCCAATCGACACGCAACAGGAATTTCAGCAGAAAGAAGGCAAGAATTGTCGCTACTATGCCTATCGGGTAAGCAACCGCAAAACTCATTGGAATAGATTTGTCGTCCACACCAGCAACATCCATATATGCCTGTTGTGTTGCACCCATCGCAGGCGTGTTGGCCGCTGCACCATCCATCACACCCACCATCGTCTGCAACGGAGTACCGGTCAGCCACGCAATAAGGTATGTAACACCAACACCGAGCAGCATCACCAACAGCGACAACCACATCAGTTTAAGACCACCCGAACGCAACGACGCAAAGAAGCCGGGACCAATTTGCAGGCCTATCGAAAAGACGAAAATCGTCAGACCGAAATCGCGTGCAAAGCCGAGTACGTCGCCGCCAATCTGCATACCGAAATGGCTGGCAGCAATGCCGGCAAAGAGCACCCACGTCGAGCCGAGCGAAATGCCGCCGATTTTAATTTTACTCAACGCCGTACCGATGGTTATAACCACCGCCAATACAAATATAGAGTGAGGAATACCCTCGCCAAAAAGCATCTCTTGCAGAAAATTCATAATAAGTAACGCTTAACAGCAAACGCACCACAACGGCACGCACTGCATAAATTTTCGGCAAATATAACAAATTAATGGTCGATAAACACATTTTTTTACTACCTTTGTCTGCAAATGAAGCAAAACTCCAAAAAAATTCTATGAGTAAAGTTGAAATTCAGCGCGCGCACCGTATGGACGGTACGGGCGAATACTACTTTTCGCGCCGTCTGCGTGAAATCTCGGAAATAGAGGCCGCAACAGGTCGTCAAATTATCAAACTTGCAATGGGCAGCCCCGACCTTCCGCCGGCACCGGCCGTAATCGAACGTCTCTCACAAGAGGCACAACGTCCTGATGTACATAAATATATGTCATTCAAAGGCGAGCCGATTCTGCGTAAAGCATTTGCCGATTGGTATGCAAAATGGTATGGTGTAGAGGTTGATTACAATTCGGAGGTTCTGCCTCTGATTGGCTCGAAGGAGGGCATTATGCACATCTGCCAGACGTTCATCAATCCGGGCGATAAGGTACTCGTCCCGAATCCGGGCTACGCGGCATACAAGGCAGCCGTTAGTATGACGGGGGGCATTATGCAACCATATGCTCTCAACAAGCAGACCGATTTTATGCCTGACTTTGACGCCATCGAGCGCGAAGGTGTCGAGGGTGTAAAGATTATGTTTGCCAACTTCCCGGGTATGCCTACCGGACAAACCCCGACACGCGAACTCTTCGAGAAGATTATCGCTTTCGGTCGCAAGCATAACATCCTGATTATTCACGACAATCCATATAGTTTCATCCGCAACGCCGACCGCCCGATGAGTATTCTCTCGATTCCGGGCGCAATGGAGGTTGCAATGGAGATGAATTCGCTCTCGAAAGGCCACTCGATGGCGGGTTGGCGCGTCGGTGTAATCATCGGTCGCAAAGAGTGGATTGACTCGATACTCACTTTCAAATCGAATATGGATTCGGGTATGTTCTACCCCATTCAGGCAGCAGCCGAAACCGCTTTATCGCTCGGCGACGATTGGTTCAAGGAGTTGAACGCAATCTATTACGAGCGCGAGAAAGAGGGTTACGCATTGTTGGACGCCCTCGGTTGCTCGTATCGTCCGCATCAGGCAGGTCTGTTCATCTGGGCAGAGATTCCGGAGGATTACGAGGGTGATTGCTTCGATTTTTCGGACGAAGTTATGGATAAATGCGACGTATTCCTCACCCCTGGCGGCATCTTCGGAAGCGAGGGTAAACGCTACGTACGCATCACTCTCTGCTGTCCTGCGGAGTTGCTTCGCAAGGCAACAGAGAACGTAAAATCGCGTTTCAGCAGATAAAACAAACATTTCTGCACTGCAAAGAGTCAATCCCTATTGGAAGATTGACTCTTTTTTTGTACCTTTGAACGATTTTATATACACTACTCTCGACGTGAAAGTTTGCGCCGATGGTGAGGTATTGATATTATGACACGTAAAATGCTTAAAATACTCGTAACGGGAGCCGCCGGTTTTATTGGTTTTCACCTCGTAAAACGACTTGTCGAGCGCGGGGATGAGGTTGTCGGCATCGACTCCATCAACGACTATTACGACGTGCGTTTGAAGTACGCGCGCCTGGCCGAGTGCGGCATCTCTGAGAAGCAGGCCGACAGCCACGTAATGGCACAGAGCGACCGCTACCCGAACTATCGTTTTATGCGCCTGGCACTCGAAGACAGAGCATCGTTGCAACAGCTCTTCGCAGATGAGCAGTTCGACGTAGTTGTTAATCTCGCAGCGCAGGCGGGTGTCCGATATTCAATCGAAAATCCGTACGCATACATCGAGAGCAACATCGTCGGCTTCATCAATCTGTTGGAGTGCGCACGCCACAACCCTGTACAACACTTTGTCTATGCTTCGTCGAGTTCGGTGTATGGCGGTAACGAAAAGACTCCGTTTGCAGAGGACGACCGCGTGGATAACCCCGTTTCGTTGTATGCCGCAACGAAGAAGTCGAACGAGTTGATGGCAAACGTCTATTCAAAACTCTACGGCACACCAACGACCGGCCTGCGATTCTTCACCGTTTATGGACCTTGGGGAAGACCGGATATGGCTCCGATGCTCTTCTCGAAGGCAATTTTGGCAGGCGAGGCAATCAAGGTCTTCAACAACGGTAACCTATCGCGTGACTTTACATACATCGACGATATCATCGAAGGTGTCGTTCGCGTAATTGACCACGCACCTCAAAGCGACAGCAACCATCCGGTGCCGGCCGAGATTTACAACATTGGCTGCGGCTCGCCGATGCAGTTGATGGATTTCATCGCCGAATTGGAGCGTGCGCTTGGTCGCAAAGCCGTTATGCAGATGATGCCGATGCAGCAGGGCGACGTATATACGACGTATGCCGACACATCGAAACTCGAACGCGACTTCGGGTATCGTCCACACGTAACACTCGCCGAAGGTATTGCGCATTTTGCAGAGTGGTACACCGCTATAAACAAGAAACTTAATTTATAAACGATATGAAAGGTATTGTATTGGCCGGAGGAAGCGGAACACGCCTCTACCCCATCACAAAAGGAGTCAGCAAGCAATTGTTGCCAATCTATGACAAGCCGATGGTATATTATCCGATTTCGGTCTTGATGTTGGCAGGCATTCGCGAGATTCTGATTATATCGACACCCGACGATCTGCCGGGCTTCCGCCGATTGTTGGGCGATGGTAGCGACTATGGTGTTCGCTTCGAGTACGCCGAACAGCCATCACCTGACGGATTGGCGCAGGCGTTCATCATCGGTGAGGAGTTTATCGGTGACGATTGTGCGTGTCTGGTGTTGGGCGACAATATCTTCCACGGAGCAGGCCTCAAAGAGTTGCTGACGGATGCTGTTGCAGATGCCGAGCAGAATGGAAAAGCAACCGTTTTCGGCTATTGGGTAAACGATCCGGAGCGTTATGGCGTTGCGGAGTTCGACGCCGAGGGCAACTGCCTCTCAATTGAGGAGAAGCCCGCTAATCCGAAATCGAATTATGCCGTTGTCGGACTCTACTTCTACCCTAACAAGGTTGTCGATGTTGCAAAGCACATCAAGCCGTCAGCACGTGGCGAGTTGGAGATTACCACCGTCAATCAGCAATTCCTTGAAGAGCAGAGCTTGAAGGTGCAGACGCTCGGTCGCGGTTTTGCGTGGCTCGATACCGGCACGCACGATTCGCTCGCCGAAGCATCCATCTTCGTCGAGGTCATAGAGAAGCGTCAGGGTTTGAAGATTGCCTGCTTGGAGGGCATTGCATTCGAGCAGGGCTGGATTACAAAGGAGCAGTTGCAAAAGGCGGCTCAACCGATGATTAAGAATCAGTACGGGCAGTATTTGCTCAAATTGGCAGAGAGATAGTATGGAAGTAATAAAAACCGACATAGAGGGTGTATTTGTAATCGAGCCAACGGTGTTTGGCGACGAGCGTGGATACTTTTTTGAGAGTTTTAACGCCGCCGAGTTCGAGCAAAAGACGGGCGTAAAGAGACTGTTCGTTCAAGATAACGAGAGCAAATCGAAATATGGTGTACTGCGTGGCCTGCACTTCCAAAAGGGCGAACACGCTCAATCGAAACTCGTTCGCGTAGTTCAAGGACGCGTTTTGGATGTTGCCGTAGATATTCGCAAGGGCTCGCCCACATTCGGCAAATACGTCGCAGTTGAACTTTCGGCCGAGAACCATCGCCAACTCTTCGTTCCTCGCGGATTCGCTCACGGTTTTGCCGTTTTGAGCGACGAGGCGGTATTCCAATACAAATGCGACAACCTCTATGCTCCACAAGCCGAGGGCGCAATTGCGTGGAATGACCCGCAAATCGGCATCGATTGGCAGATTGATGCGGCAGAAGTTATCTTGTCGGAGAAGGACAAACACCACCCGTTGCTAAAAGATGCAGAGTGGCTGTTCGATTATAACACACAACTCTATTAACGAAGTATGAATATTTTGGTCACAGGTGCCAACGGTCAGTTGGGCAACGAAATACGCAGACGAAGCGTCGGATGCAGTCACCACTTCACATTTACCGATGTGGCAGAGTTGGATATTACCGATGCGGCGGCGGTATTGGAGATGGCGAGCAACACCAAGGCGGAGTTTATCATCAACTGTGCGGCATACACCAATGTCGATAAAGCGGAAGATGACGAGCAGACCGCTCACTTGATAAATTGTACGGCAACGGCTAACTTGGCAGCAGCAGCAAAGCAGGTAGGCGCAACTCTTATTCACGTCTCGACGGATTACGTTTTCGATGGCTGCGGTTGCACACCATACACCGAAGAGGCGGCTGTCGCACCCACTGGTGCATACGGGCGCACAAAACTCGCCGGCGAGCAAGCGGTTGCAGAGAGCGGTTGCAAGCATATTATCATCCGCACGGCGTGGCTCTATTCGCCATTCGGCCGCAACTTCGTAAAGACAATGCGCACGCTGACTGCCGAGCGAGAGCACTTGCAGGTAGTCTTCGATCAAGTCGGCTCGCCGACCTATGCCGGTGACCTTGCCGATGCTATTTTGCACATTGTAGAAGGTGGCACCCGCGAAGCGTATGGAACGTATCACTACTCGAACGAGGGTGTCTGCTCGTGGTACGATTTTGCCAAAGAGATATGCGAAATGAGTGGCAACGCGTGCGAAATTCGCCCGTGCCATTCGAACGAGTTTCCGTCAAAGGTTGCACGCCCGCACTACTCGGTATTGGACAAGACCAAAATTAAGACAACATTCGGCATATCGATTCCGCATTGGAAGGAGTCGCTTGCCGTATGTATAAAGGAACTAAACGAGCAATAAGCAAGATTATGGCAATGCGAGAGATTAATCTATTCACTTATGGAGATTCGACCAAACCGGCAACTTGGTCGAATGTACCATATTGTCTATCATCCGCATTGCAGAGTATGGGATACAGAATAAATCGCATAGATATATCCCTATCAGACAATCGGCTATTGAATATATGCCGTCGAATTTGGAATGCCGTTGCAAGACGCGTATTGGGAATTTTGCATAGAGGAGATAAATTTGCATACACGTTTGACCGCACACCTCTCTTCTGCAAAGAGGTCGAGAAGCGCATATCGGCTGCCAACCGCAAATATCCAAACGCTTGTTGTAATATATTTCTCTCGTTTAGTTGCTACAACAGACACTCCGAAGCTCCTTCAATATTATTGTGCGATTGGACATTCGAGCATCTCCTTCGCGAGCAATATGGACGTGAGCCATACGCCTGCGAGCGTAAATACATACAGTTGCAACAAGAGGCGATTAACAATTGCAAATATGTGGTATCACTATTTGAGAAGTCGGCGCAATATATCGCAGAGCGTAGCAGTAATCCAAATATAGTACATTTGGGAAGCAACGTGATAAATATCATTGGCGAAAACCATCCGACCGAGGAGCTGTCTTCCACTAAAAGCGCAACACACAACATTCTCTTTGTGGGAGGTTATCGTTACCGCGAGGCAGCGGTACAATTAGTAGAGAGTTTTGACGCATTAAAACATCTATATCCCGACTTAAAAATCGACATTGTAGGTCAAACCGTTGAAAATCTTGGCATTTCAATTCCCGACGGAGTATCTTGTCACGGATACCTTGACAAGGCAAATCCAAGACAACAAGAGACATACTATCGGTTATTCAAAGAGGCATCACTATTTATAAACCACAACCCTATTTGGGCTGGTTACTCCTCGATGATCGAGGCAATGTATTTTTACACGCCGGTTATTGTTTCGCCGTACGCGGAGTTTGTAGGCGAATTTGGGGAGCAGATAACATTTGGCGAGTATTGCTCCACCTTCTCGCGGGAGGAGTTGGCGGAGTGTATCAGAAAAGTTTTTGATTCGTCCGACCGCCAACGGATGGCAGTAGATGCACATAACGCAGTAAAAGATTATACTTGGCAATCATTTGTAGAAAAACTTGTTAAACTAATAGAAGAATAAAGCCACTATGAAACGTAACATAATTATCACGGGCGGAGCCGGCTTTATCGGCAGCCACGTTGTTCGACTCTTCGTCAACAAGTATCCGGAGTATCGAATTATAAATATCGACAAACTCACTTACGCCGGTAATCTTGCCAATCTGAAAGATGTCGAGAGTGCGCCAAACTACACCTTTATCAAGGCGGACATTTGCGACTTCGAGCAGATGATGGAGATTATGCAGCAGTACGAAGTAGATGGCATTATTCATCTCGCTGCCGAAAGTCACGTCGATCGCAGTATTAAGGACCCATTTACGTTCGCTCGCACGAATGTTATGGGCACCCTATCGCTATTGCAGGCAGCCAAACTATATTGGGAGTCGCGTGCAGAGCGTTACGAAGGCAAGCGATTCTATCATATCTCGACCGACGAAGTATATGGTGCGCTCGACTTCGATGGTTCGTTCTTTACCGAGACCACAAAGTATGACCCACATTCGCCATATTCGGCATCGAAAGCATCGTCCGACCACTTCGTACGTGCTTTTCACGATACGTACGGAATGCCGACCATCGTTACTAACTGCTCAAACAACTATGGTCCGTATCAATTCCCTGAAAAGTTGATACCGCTGTTTATCAACAACATCCGTCACGGCAAGCCACTGCCCGTGTATGGCAAGGGCGAGAATGTGCGCGATTGGCTCTATGTTATTGACCACGCTCGTGCCATCGACACCATTTTCCACAATGGCAAGATTGCCGACACGTACAACATTGGCGGTTTCAACGAGTGGCGAAATATCGACCTTATTAAAGTTATCATTAAAACGGTAGATCGTCTGCTCGGCAATCCGGAGGGTGCCAGCGACCACCTCATTACGTATGTTACCGACCGTGCCGGCCACGATTTGCGTTACGCTATCGACTCCACAAAGTTGAAGAACGAGTTGGGTTGGGAGCCGTCGTTACAATTCGAGGAGGGCATTGAAAAGACCGTTCGTTGGTATCTCGACAATCAGGAGTGGATGGACAACATCACCTCCGGAGAGTATGAGCGTTATTACGAAGATATGTACAAAAACCGATAGCCAAGCAACACAACCCAAAGAGAGGCGATCAAAGAGAAAGGAGAGGAAGTGAAGATACTGATTAAAATACTCATCACATTTTACTGTTTTGCGACATTGTCGTTTTTCCGACCATTTGATATGATATCGGACGAAATAGCGAAAATGTTGTCATACGGTTCGATGTTCGCAATCTTTGCTCTCTCCATAATGACAAGGACGAGCACGAGCCCGCAAAAACAGTTTGCCACACCGACAAAGTATCTGCTGCTATTTATCGCCATTTCGTGTTTTATGCCAATGTTTGCAAACGTCGATCAAACGTTTGTGCAGACTGTGGTTGCCACGATTCCGTACTTCTCGTATGGACTCTATCTCGCTTTCCGAAAATTTGACATCGATCGCAATTTTATCTATGGTTTGGTATTTACCATCGCAACATTTGCAATTATTACACACATCATAAATCATATCACCTTCCCGGTAATTACATTTGGTATTCCACGCGACGAGTATGAAATTGATCGTGGCGGTCTGCGATTATTGATTATCGGCTTCTGCTATATAGTTTTAGCATTTTTTATTGCCATAGGCGAATGGCGTAGAACGCATAAAGCCAAGTGGTGGATACCAATTATTATTTCATTTGCAGCAATCGTATCCTCATACACCCGCCAACATATTATGGTCTGCGCAATTGTCGGAATGTGGATGCTGTTAGGCAACATAGGGTTAATCAAGAAGATTATTTTAATTAGCGCAGGTGCATTGCTATTAGCATATACGGTGCCTAAAATTCCAGTCTTTAATAAGATGATCGACTTGACGGTTGAGCAATACGAGGAGAATGAATATACCACAAAGGAGAACGTGCGTATTACCGCTGCCCGTTATTATGGCTACGAAGAGTTTGAAACGACATCAAACCATATATTTGGTAATGGCGTGCCATCTTTCCGCTCAAATTGGGGTGCGGCGTTTGAGACACACGCAGAGATGGAGCATCTGTACACGCACGATGTCGGATGGTTTGGTATGAATTGGTATTTCGGCATATGCACCGTATTGTGTATGTTCTACATCTGTTTTGTTGCCGTTTTCCGAAAAAGCAAGCACAGTACAGCTTTTATCAAATATTTCTTTATTTGGTTCTTTATTACCGGCTTTACAAGTGGTACTCCGTTGTACCAATATCAGATTATTGTCACCGTATTGGCAATGGCTTTGATGGATTGCGGACGCGTACAAATCGATCATCGCAAGCGCAGAGTTGAAACCACACAATGGGGTGAGCAGTTTAGCTGGCGACGAATCAAATCGCAACCACTCAATAAATAGCAGTCACGTTATGTCACACGTTACAGGAGTTGTCATACTAAATTATAACAATGCGGCGGACACAATCGCCTGCATCAACTCGCTGTATCAAAACACAACGCAGTCGGCATACAAAATCGTGGTTGTCGATAATGGCTCTACACCTCACACAACAGAGTCAATCGATCGCTTTATTGCCGGTTTTGACGATCACGCACTGCTTGACGAAACGATGCCGTTGCCGAACTCATTGCCATTTATATCACATCTGCGCCTATCGAAAAATCTCGGATACGCGTGCGGAAACAACAGAGCCATCGAGTTGTTCTATGCTGATAAGGATGTAGATAGGTTGCTAATTCTAAACAACGACGTTTTGCTGACCGAAGATATCATAACGCCTCTTAACGCCGATTTGGATTCGCTACCCGACGCAGCAATTGTCACACCGCTATTATACAAGAGTGATGGTCGAACAATTGACCACAACTGCGCCCGACGCGCACCCCGACTGTCAGAGATATTTGGGTTATGGGCGATGTTATATCGTACCACATTCGGCATTATGAATCGCATCTATCAAGCACAATATCTGCTGCCTACATCAACTGCGGACGAGCGTTTTCTGCGCGTAGAACTTCCGTCGGGCAGTTGTATGATGTGCGACAAAGAGTTGTTCCGCAAGATTGGGTCTTTCGATCCAAATACATTCCTCTATTACGAAGAGAATATACTTTGGGAGAAGATTCGCCCGCTCGGTCTGCACAACTATCTCGACAAGCGCATTTCGTGCATCCATTTGGGTGCAGCAACCACAAAGACAAAATCGACAAGTGCGTTTATAGCACATTGTCTGATAGATAGCACACGTTACTTTATTCGTCGATATACCGATGCCGGAGTTGCGTATCGAGCAGGTTTAGAGTTGTTCTTTGCGCTCTTCCGAATGAAAATCGGCATAAAAGAGCGGTGGTCGGCAAAAAAGCAGTAAAAAAAGAGTTTTATGATACGCCACGTTGCACATATCGTATGGGGATTCCGCTTGGGCGGCATCGAAACTATGCTCGTCAATATTATAAACGAGCAGGTTTGCCACATATCCGTAACTTTGATTATTATCAACGATATCGTCGATGAGGGGCTGATTGCATCGATTGATAAGCGAGTGAATATCGTTCGACTTAATCGCCAAATAGGCAGTCGCAACCCTATTCCACTCCTTCGACTCAACGCTACCCTATTGGCCAAAAAGCCAGACGTTATCCATTGCCACACGCATACCATAATCAAACTTTTGCCTAAATTGTTTCATAAACGATCTATCTTGACTGTACACACAACGATACGAGATAAGCATTTATGCACGCAAGACCTCCGTAAATATGCACGTATTGTTGCTATATCTCCATCAGTGCAGCAAATGTTGCAAAAAGAGTTTGATATGGATTCAACCGTAATATATAACGGTATTGATTTCTCAAAATTTGAGCACAAAACCGACTTTTCACAACTCAAACCATTTCGCATTGTTCAGGTTGGTCGTTTGATCGCACCCAAAGGGCACAAAACTCTTTTGCAAGCCATAGCACAACTCCGCGAATTGAACATTCATTTGGACATTATCGGCGATGGCGAGTTGCGGGAAGAGTTGGAAGAGATGATTTCGCAGACGGGTCTAACTGACAGAATCACACTTCTCGGAGCAAAAAGCCAAGAGTATATTTTTGCCCACTTGAAAGATTACGATCTGCTTATCCAGCCATCCGTTTGGGAGGGATTCGGCCTTACCGCAGTCGAAGCAATGGCTGCCAAAGTGCCGGTTTTGGCATCAAACATTGATGGATTGGGCGAGATATTGCAAAACGGCAAATACGGAGAGTGTTTCGAGTCGGGCAATGTCGAGCAATGCAGAGATAAAATCATCGAGTTATATAACGCACCATACAAGGCCGAGCGTTTGGATGCGATATACGACTATGCGAATGCGAATTTCAATGTAAAACATACAGCCAACAGATATTTGGATTTATACGCTAAAATATGAAAATCCTTTGTGTAACAACCAACTATCCGACACCCGAATATCCGATATTCGGCATCTTTGTTAAGGAGCAGATCGAGTCGCTTCGCAAACAGGGAGTTGATTGCCGTGTTTTCTATTGTGACGGAAAGGGGCGCGGAGGCAGACAATACATCACATACGTACCACGCTTATGGTGGCACCTACTTACGCATCGCTATGACGTTATACATTGTCACCACGCATTGAGTGCAATAATCTTAATGATGACAGGGTGGCCGTTGTTCCGCAAATGTGTGCTTTCGTACCAAAATGACCCTACACGCGAATGGGGAGACAAGGTATTTAAATTTTTATACCCATTTTTCAACAAATTCATCTTCAAAAATAGATCGGAATATCTACGACACAAAAAATGTGAATATCTTCCAAATGGCTGCAACACAACTCTATTCCGCCCAATGGATAGAAATGAATGTTGTGAGAAATTAGGGTTAAATCCGGACAAACACTATGTGTTGTATATGGATTCCAACAAAGGCATACGTACCCAAAAACGCAAGGATCGTTATGATGCCGCACTAGAACTACTTCGCTCCAAATATGGATACACCAATATCGAATCAATTGAGTTACGAAACACCGTCCGCGAAGAGATTCCGCTATACATTAATTGCTCGTCATTGCACCTTATGAGTAGCGATTTTGAAGGTTCGCCAAACTCTGTCAAGGAGTGTATGTGTTGTAATACGCCTGTTGTATCCACACCCGTAGGCAATGTTCAAGAGATGATTGGAGACATAGAGGGTAGTTTTGTTACCGAGAGTTTTACGGCAGAGGAGTTAGCCGCCAAAGCCAATGAAGTACTACGTTCGCAAACGCCGTTCAGTGGTCGTGAACAATTTTTAGCCAAGGGCTACTCCATAGAGCACGTAGCTGAAAAACTTATAAACATATATAAAACCGTTATTAAGTAATGACTCTAAAACACATAAAATCCGTTATTGCATTTCATCTTATGCAACTGCCAATGAACGGCCGACACCGTAAATTCTTTGCTCGCTTGGGCGGCATACGTGTAGCCGGCAAATGCTTTATTGGGAGTGGAGTAACATTCGATACGGTCTATCCGGAAAATATTTCAATCGGTCTCGGTGTTCACATTACATCGGGATGTACCCTACTTACTCACTATCTCGACACAACGGATAACGATATAAAGTGGCTGAATGGTAACATAGAAATTGGCGACCGTGCATTTATCGGGACCAATACTATTATCGCCAAGCCGTGTCGCATCGGCCGACGAGCAATTATTGGTGCAGGCAGCGTCGTAACAAAGGATATCCCGGATAATGAGATTTGGGCCGGAAACCCTGCACGATTTATAAAGAAACGACAGTAAACCGTATTATGAACGCTATCGAAAACATAATCAATCGCCGCCTCTTTGCCCTATTGCGACTTGCGCTATGGCGTGAGCCACAAGAGCCAACCCTATTCGAGGGTATGGACGACGAGGCGTGGAATGCCGTATATAAAAAATCGGTCGAGCAGGGCGTTCTTGCATTTGCCTTCGACGGAGTTAAAATGTTGGATGCCGAGTTGCAACCAAGCATCGACGTCAAGATACAATGGGGCTACAATGTCGAGAATATCGAGAAGTTGTACAAGCACAAAGTAAGCGTAGCAACCCGCCTTGCCAAACTATACGCCGACAACGGCATTCGCACGATGATTATGAAGGGGTTGAGCATAGCACGCTACTACCCCGTCGCATCGCATCGCCAATTTGGCGACATTGACATCTTCCTGATGGGCGATTACGAGCGAGGCAATAAAATAATTGCCGAGATGGGGGCAAAAATCAAGTACAGTTTCTTTGTTCATTCGGAGTTTACTGCAAGCGGTGTAAATATCGAAAACCACCGTTGGTTTGTCAATCCATACGTAAATCGATGCGCAACGTACGTTCAGCACGCATTAGAGCAGTTGGTCGATGGCGCGCGCCCTCATCCGACAGTCGAGCAGGCATACGCACCATCCGCCGAGTTTGACGCTCTATTCCTTACACGCCATTCAAGTTGGCACTACGCACGCGAGTCCATCCACTTGCGCGAGTTGTGCGATTGGGCAGTATTCCTGCACAACGAGTACGACAATATGAACCGTACGCTTGCCGAGCGCATCCTGCGAGAGAGCGGTTTGGAGCGTTATGCATCAATTCTGACCGATATTTGCTGCAAATATTTAGGCCTTGCCACCGACAAACGACTTGCGCTCGCTTCGGCAGATTCGGCACTCGTCGAGCGCGTGATGAACGACATTCTCTCATACGACGAGATGGAGCAGGCAAAGCGCGGCGTATTAGCAACATTCTACCATAAAATCACAAAGCGTTGGGCGCGCAAATGGTGCTACGACGAGGTTGTTCCCGATTCGTTCTTCGGCAACATCTTCTACTCGGCAAAGAACTACCTGTTGCACCCGGCAGCAATATTCAAAGCAAAATCATAAAACAGACAACGATATGTTACGTGGATTGATATTCGATATGGACGGTGTCATTTTGGACAACGCACAACAGCACATTCGCGCCTTTGCGATTTTTCTGGCGCAATATGGCATTGAACGACCATTTACGCCCGATATGTTTGGCCGACGCAACGAATCTATCTTCGAGTTGCTGATGCCGGAGGTTGTCGCCAAGCAGGGATGGCGCGAACTGTCGAAGGAGAAGGAGCGTATCTATCGAGATATTTTTCGCGAGGAGTATAAACCTATTCCGGGACTTACCCGGCTGCTTACGGCAGCAACCGAAAGCGATATAAAGTGCGGTATCGGTTCGTCGGCGTGTCGTGAAAATATCGAATTTGCCATCGATATTTGCCACATCGAGCCATACATTTCGGCGTGGTGTTGCGAGGATGATGTCGAGGTCGGCAAACCCGCACCGGATGTCTATTTGCGCTGTGCCGAGCGACTTGGTCTGCGACCGGAAGAGTGTGTCGTTTTCGAGGATGCCACAGCAGGCATTACGGCAGGCAAACGCGCCGGTTGCAAAGTCGTTGCGCTGACCACCTCCTGCTCGCGCGAACTGTTGGAAGCGACCGAAGCCGATTTGATTATTGATGATTTTCGTGATGTAACGCTCGACCAACTGCGCGCACTCGTCGGTTAAGCACGCACCCATCTATATTCGTTGCAATATACGTCGAATTGCCGGGATTTTCATCACGGGCAACAGCGCGTGTGCAGGCAACAGATAACAGGCAAACGAGGCGATTTTCGTAAACAGACCCGGCGTGCAGGTTCGGCAACCTCGAAACATCGCACGCAAACCTCGACGAGCCAGCGTCTCGGCCGACATCATTACGCCGAGCGAGCGAAACAGACGACGTTTGCTCTGCGACAGATTGTAAAGTGGCGTATCGACAGCGCCCGGAAATACGGTCGTAACGCTTACGCCCGACTCTCGGAATTCGTACCACAGCGATTGTGCAAAACTCTTCAACGCGACCTTCGTCGAGCCATACAACGACATTGTCGGAAACGGCGTCCACGCAGTCATTGACGACATTATCAGGATACGCCCCTCACCTCGTCGGCACATATCCTCGCCAAAACGACGGCACAACTTCATCGGCGTTGTACAGTGCAGTGCCGTAATAAAATCGACATATTCGTCGGTCGTATTAACAAATCGGCCGAAGTGCAACACACCCGCATTACTGATAAAAATATCGACCTCCGCGCCTTGCTGCTCACAGAAGGCGTATATCTGCTCGGCAGCGTCCGGCAGGGAGAGGTCGGCGTACAACGCAACCGCCTGAATGCCATACGCAGCAGACAACTCGGTGGTAATCTGCTCGCACTGTTCGCGCTGATTGCTGACAGCAATGATATTATGTCCCTTGCGGGCAAGTTGGCGGACATATTCGGCACCGATTCCCGAAGATGCGCCCGTAATTAGTGCAAATTTCATAGTGCGAAGGTATTAAATTCTCGCCAAAATCACTAACTTCGCGCCCAAATTTAACACTTTTACAACAAGTTTATGCTTACTCGTGGTATCGGAGCCGTTGCTCTTTTGATCTGCTCCAACGTATTTATGACCCTTGCGTGGTATGGTCAGGTAATGTTCAAATCGCGTTTTGAACGCATTGGATTGATGGCAGTAATCCTCATCAGTTGGCTCGTTGCATTCTTCGAGTACTGTTTTATGGTGCCGGCCAATCGCTTGGGCAGTGCCGAGTACGGTGGTCCGTTTTCGATTTGGGAGTTGAAGGTGATACAGGAGGCGGTGTCGCTTACCGTGTTTGCCATCATCGTACAACTCATAATGAAGAACGAAGCATTGCGATGGAATCACGTTGCCGGCTTCGTCTGCTTGGTGTTGGCCGTATTCTTCATCTTCAAGAAGTAGGTTTCAAGAAGTAGGCGCACAACATCACCACTCGCCACAAAACAACATCCGCAACGGAGTCGAATAGTCGCTCTGTTGCGGTTGTCTATTTATCGGGTCAGCCCTCTTATCGTTTCGGTTGTAAAACGATATACGGCACAATCATCTCCTCCATCGAAATACCGCCGTGCTGGAACGTATCGCGGTAGTATCGTATGTGGCGGTTGGCGTCATTATTATAGACAAGGAAGTCGTGATTGTAGGCAAATATATAGCTCGACGAGAGGTTGCTTGCCGGCAACTGCACCTCTTCGGGGCGCGTAATCTCGAAGACCTCCTTATGGTTATAGGCAAGGTTGCGACCCGTCTTATAACGCAAATTCGACGAGGTTTCGCGGTCGCCCTGCACACGAATCGGATTATCGACACGCACCGTACCATGGTCGGATGTAATGATGACAGTATGTCCTCTGTCGGAGAGCATCTTCAACAACGTATATAAATCGGAGTGCTCGAACCACGAACGCGTGAGCGAACGGAACGACGCATCATCCTCCGTGAGTTGGCGGATGATGTCGGTCTCCGTACGAGCGTGCGAGAGGATGTCGAGGAAATTATAGACGATGACCGAGAAATCGGCATCGTACACGTGGCGTATATTATCAATCAAACGACGTCCCGCCTCCGGACGAACGAGCTTATCGAACGACAATTTGTAACGCTTGCCGGTCTGCTCCAACAGACGACGAAGAAAATCCTCCTCGTACTGATTCTTACCACCCTCCTCGTTGTCGTTCAGCCACTTATTAGGCATCAACTTATCTATTGCCAAAGGCATCAGACCCGCAAAAATCGAGTTTCGGGCATATTGCGTCGCTGTCGGCAGAATCGCACAATAGAAGTCGTCGGTCTGCACGTCAAAATATCCGCGCAACATTCCGCTTATGGCGCGCCATTGGTCGTATCGGAAATTGTCAATAAGCAACAGTGTCGTCTTCGGGTTCAAATCGACAGTCGGGAAGATACGGCTACGCATCAATGTATGCGACATCGTCGGTGTTTCGTCATCGCGACGATTTATCCAATCCTTATAGTTACGGCATACAAATCGGCAAAACTCCTGATTGGCCTCGTTCTTCTGATACTGCAAAATCTCCTTGATGCTGCTATCTGTCGATTCGGCCAACTCAATATCCCAGCCGACAAGTTTTCGATAGATGTTACACCATTGACGGAAGGTCGATGCACTCTGCACCATCTGCGTAATGCGACCAAACTCGGCACGATAGTCCGCCGTTGTCTGCTCGGTCACGAGTTGCTGCGAGTGGACGTGCTTTTTAATGAGCAACAACATCTGGCTCGGATTGACGGGTTTGATGATGTAATCGGCTATTTTACTGCCGATTGCCTTATCCATAATATCCTCTTCCTCGCTCTTTGTCACCATAATTACGGGCGTTGTCGGGCGCACATCCTTGATGAGCGGCAGTGTCTCCAACCCCGTCATTCCGGGCATCATCTCGTCCAGAATAATGACATCGTACGCCTTCTCGGTTGCCATATCTATCGCATCGTAACCGTTGTTGCAGGTATCCACTTCGTAACCCTTCGAGGTGAGTGTCAATATGTGAGGTTTCAGAAGTTCTATCTCATCATCAACCCAGAGAATCTTTACCATATTTTGTCCTTTATTTTTTCAAATTCCTGTGCTACACAAACTATTGTCGGATAGGTCGAGCCAAGATTTCGGTGCAAGGTTTGAGCATCGCACCACTCGGCCGAGACAATATCCTCCTCCGACTGCGGGGTGAGCTTGTCGTTTGCCGCACGCATCGCATACCAATACGTCCGCTTTAACTCCCACACTCCATAAACGTCGTAAGCGTGCAAAGTATTGCAGAGATGTGCTACAATTTTCGCACCCGAAACACCCGTCTCCTCTGCCGTCTCACGCACGGCGCACTCCTGCGGCGATTCGTTCGGCTCGATATGCCCCTTCGGCAAATCCCATCTGCCTCGACGATAAATCATCAGCACCTCGCCACGCTCGTTACAAACCACTCCTCCGGCCGCCTCCGTATAGCGAAACTCCTCGGCAAATGCCGCAATCGCACGCTCCGGACTCTCGCACGGCACAACAACGCGGTTGCACGACTCAAAAATTTTGAGTATCTTCGCCCTTGAAAGTTCACTGCACGCGACAACCGTCTCGTCACGCTCTGCCCGAAAATCGGCAAGCGAAACAAAACGTACGGCACGATCGGTAAAGTAGATTGTCGTCTGCATTGGCTTCAATATTTTTTTACACATTGCAAATTTAATAAATAATTCGATAATGTTATGAAAAAATCAATTCTGTTTATGGCAATGCTCGCATTAGGATTGGGCGGATGCTCCGAACCGCCAAAGCCGCTCGAAATCGACAACTCGCTCACACAAGAGGAGATCTCCGCGGCACGACTTACGCCCGAAGTTATGTGGAAGATGTCGCGTATCGGCTCGTCCGAGGTGTCGCCCGACGGCACGCACGTCCTCTATACCGTAACCCGCTACTCGATGACAGAGAATCGCGGTGTGACTCAAATTTGCACACTCAACCTCGCCGACCACACCACTGCAACACTCACCGACACGCAGTCGAACAATACGGCGGCTCGTTGGAGCGCAGACGGCAAGCGTATCTGGTTTTTGTCCAATCGTAGCGGCTCTATGCAGGTTTGGTCAATGGCTGCCGACGGAGGTGACTTGCGCCAAACGACCAATGTCGAAGGTGGCGTGGAGGATTACGGCATCGCAGCAGACGAGTCGCACCTGCACTATATCAAGGCCGTCCACGTGAAAGATGTTCGCTCGGCCGACGTTCACAAAGATATGCCACACTCGAAGGCACGCATATACGACGACCTGATGGCTCGCCATTGGGACTATTGGGATGAGGGCGAGTATCGTCATATATTCATCGCGCCTATTACCGAACATAAAGCCGGCGAGGGAAAAGATATCACGGGGGCCGATGCTGCGTGGGACACACCACTTGCACCTTATTTTGATGGTGGCGAGATTGCTTGGTCGCCGGATGGCGGACAAATTGCCTACACTTGCAAGCCGCTCACAGGCAGCGAGTATGCCGTCTCGACCGATTCGGATATCTATATTCACGCAGTACAAAGTGGCGAAACGCTCAATATCTGCAAACCGGCAGATTTGATGCGCACAACATTCAACGGCAAAGTAGTACGCCAACTGCCGTTTGTCGGCTACGACAAGTATCCGGTGTGGTCGCCAAGCGGAACAAAAATCGCATTCCGTTCACAGGAGCGTGCCGGCAACGAGGCGGACAAAGAGCGACTCTTCGTTTACGACGTTCCGAGCGGAGAGATGCGCTATCTGACGCCAGATTTCGACTACCACGCAAACAATGTCGTATGGGCTGACGAGCAGACGCTCTACTTCATCGCACCAATCGAAGCAACACACCAAATCTGTCGCGTATCACTCGATGGTGGCGATGTAGAGGTTATCACCTCCGGCGACCACGACATCACGTCGTTCACAATCGGCGGAGGTCGCTGCGTAGCGACTCTGCAAACGATTTCGATGGCAACCGAACTCTTCGAAGTAAATCTTACAGATGGCTCACTTACGCAGATTTCCAGTGTCAATCAAGAGATTTACGACAACGTGAAGATGGGCGAAGTTCAGAAGCGTTGGGTACGCACAACCGACGGCAAGCAGATGCTCGTATGGGTAATTCTTCCGCCGGATTTTGACGCAACGAAGAGATACCCTACACTGCTCTATTGCCAAGGTGGCCCGCAGAGCGTTGTTTCGCAATTTTGGAGTTATCGCTGGAACTTCCAGTTGATGGCAGCACAGGGTTATGTCGTTGTGGCTCCGAATCGTCGCGGATTGCCATCGTTCGGTCAGGAGTGGTTGGACCAGATTTCGGGCGACTACTCGGGACAAAATATTCGCGATTACCTCTCGGCCATCGACGACGTGGCAAAAGAGCCGTGGTGCGACCGTGACCGATTGGGTTGCGTCGGCGCATCGTACGGCGGATACTCCGTCTTCTACCTCGCAGGACACCACCAAAAACGTTTCAAGGCATTCATTGCCCACTGCGGCATCTTCAATTTCGAGTCGATGTATGGCGAAACCGAGGAGTTGTTCTTCGTCAATAACGACTATGGCGGCTCGTATTGGGACAAGAGTAACAAGACCGCTATGCGTTCGTATGCCAATTCGCCGCATAAATCTGTGGATGAGTGGGATACACCGATTTTGATTTTCACGGGCGAGTACGATTTCCGCATCCCTTACACGCAATCGTTGCAGGCATTTACGGCAGCCCGTATGCGTGGTATTCCGGCTCGTTTGGTCGAGTTCGAGAACGAAGCACACCAAGTATTCAAACCACAAAATTCGCTGGTATGGAATCGTGAATTTTTCGGTTGGCTCGACAAATATCTGAAAGAGTAACACACGACTGTAATCTACGATTACCCATTTTGGGCAAGCGCCGTTTTTCTCGTCCGACGAGGGAAACGGCGTTTTCGTTATAAAAAACCCCCTATTCGTTGAAATTATTTTTTCAATCCGCCTACGTGCGTTATTTTTGCGGCACGATAAACACTGAATATGAGAAATTTCAAAATATCACTTATTTTGTTCGGGCTGCTGCTTTCGGGCGGTTGCTCGACAGATACGACAGAGATGACACCGACCGATGGCGGCAAAGTCCGGGTTGCCATTCGACAATCGGCAACCATCAAGACGCGAACGGCGATTGACGACGACGGACATACTGCCATTTGGGCACCAGATGACCAAATCGCAATTTGGGCGCAAGCCGCTGACGGCACATTTGCACTCTCGGCACAGCAGTTCATACTCTATCGTTTCAACTCTTCGTACACGAGCGCAATATTCACAGCGTTCGTTACGCCACTTGAAGAGGGCTCGTACACCTACTACGCAACCCATCCGACACCATCATCGACCAACGGAATGCAGGCAACCTTCAACGTGTCTGCCGAGCAGAACTCATCCGAATTTATCGGCGGTTACGATATTATGGTGGCGACACCTTCGACAAACGCCGCACTGACAAGTGCCGAGGAGACGAATCTCAATCTGCACTTCACACATAAGATGCACGTTCTGAAATTCACAATTCCGGAGGGTCACAACTTGATGGAAAAGCCCGTGACACGCATCGAATTTACATTCCCGACCGAAGTAACAGGCGATGTTACGGTCGATGCATCCAACCCTTCGGTGGCGGCAACGCTCTCCAACGGCTCACGGTTGCTCAATGTAAATATGTCACAAGGCATAAACGAGGGCGATACGTTCTGGGCAATGATTTTCCCGACAGAGATTTCAGGCGAAATCTCTTATGTCGCTTATTCGGGCGACTACAAATCGTTCAGCCGCAAGGTATCTTTGACGAAGAACGCACAAGAGGGGCACATCACTCCCATATCGCTCGTCATTCCGGAGTTGTTCCGTCAAACAACCTTGTCGTTCTACATCCAATCGAACCTGCTCGGCGAAGATATCAAGAACGTAACCATTATGGATGCTGCTGCTCAAAACGTAGTGGCCACAACAACGTATAACGCCGAAACCAACTCATTCGACATTGTATTGGATGGCACGTTTGACGATACGCCTTACTCGAACAAGACGTTTACCGCCTGCTTCGAGAGCGAACACGCAAAGGTGTACAACACGTTCACCACGCCAAAACTCACGCCATACATCACCAACTCCATTGGTTTGGATGTTCCATACCTCTATTTCGAGGATTTTGCCGACGTTGGCTCGTTCGAGTCGCACTCATCGTATGACAGATACGATTCCGATTCCGGCAGCAAGGACGCTGTATCGTTCTGTAACGGTTGGACTGCTGCTCGTGTAGGAGCAAGTGCAGGCAAATCGATCCGTTTGGCGGCACGACGCGAGACCACAGCAAACTACCCTTCGCGTGCCGACTCTGCACCGCTCAGCTGTATCACAAAGAGTACGCGAATCAAGATTACGTTCAACTACGGTATGAACCGTTTCGAGGGTGGTATATACTTCCCGGCACCTCCGGCACTCGGCCTTACTTGTAAGTTTGGTTACGTCACCAGCACTACGGCATATAAGAGTGGCGACAGCACAGGTACATTTGCCGATGGCGACCACACTTTCTCGCTGAACGCAACAGAGGCATCGTACGACGTCATACCGAACAAAAAGACCTTCTACTTGGATGGTCGCGACGCTTCAACACGTCTCACGTGGTGGATTGATGCCGCCAACAAGAACGACCTGACAAATGGTACATATTACTTATATATAGATAACATAACTGTTCAAATAGCGCAATAACAGACAAACAAGAAAAACAAACAATAATTATTTAATTCATTTACATTATGAAAAAACTTTTACTTTTCGTATGTGCTGCCACATTGGTTGTGGGCTGTCAGGATGACACTTCCGTACAGACCGTAGCCGGCAAGGGCGCCATCGAAGTTACC
The DNA here is from genome assembly GCA_017410165.1 of Alistipes sp. Classification (GTDB taxonomy): domain Bacteria; phylum Bacteroidota; class Bacteroidia; order Bacteroidales; family Rikenellaceae; genus Alistipes. The sequence goes on from JAFQRH010000004.1 coordinate 99,478, forward strand.
GCATCGGCATCCGGTGAGGTGACAACAAAAGCAGAAGGAGAGAACGGTATCACGTTGGATACTCCTGCGCTCGAAGACTTTTCGCTCAAAATCACAGGTACCGATTTTGAGAAGAATTGGACAAGTCTGAGCGACTACGACACCGACAGCGAGCGTTACGTCGCAGGTTGGTACACCGTAGCCATCGAGTGTGGCGATGTAACCGAAGAGGGCTACAACAAGCCATACTTCGCTACGTCGCAAAGAATTCAGGTACTCGACCGCAACCGTACGACACAGGTAAATCTGGTTGCAACGGTAGGCAATGCGATTGTCGAGATTCGCACGACCGAGAATTTCCGCAACTATTTCCCTACTCGCGAGTTCAAGCTCACGACCGAAAACAACACATTCGAGTTGAGCGAAGAGCCGACCGAGTACCTCTTTATTGCTCCGCAGAAGAAGGCGGCAATCGACTGTACCTGCATCCGTCAGGCCAACCTCGCAACAGGCACGACCGAGTCGCTTACGACGCAGTACATTCCGACCGTAAATGCTGCAACTCGCTACATCGTAACCTACGATTTGCAGTACACGGGCAGCGTTGATGTAACGGTTTCGCTCGACGATACGATTATCGACACGATTACCGTTGATGTGGAACTCAACGAGAACGCTTAATAACGACAAAAAAGATTTTAAGATATGAAGACTCTGAAAATTATGACAATGTTGGCGATGGCCGCCCTCACAATGATCGGCTGTCGCAACGAGGATTTGAAGATCGACTCCAACGAGAAGGGCTCTACTATCGGTTATCTGTCGCTGACAGGTTTGAGCGTAGAGTGCGTAGCCGACCACAAAGAGGTAGGCGAAGGCGTTGAGGATAAGGGCGTTCAGGCAGCAACCAACGTAACTCGCACGGTCGATATCAACACGTTCGATTGTAAAATCACGACTGCCGATGGCTCGAAGACCATCAGCGAGTTCAAATATGGCGCACGTCCAAGCGAGCGCATCGAGTTGGAGGCGGGCGACTATTTGTTCATTATGTCGTCGGGTGAGATTCCCGGCGTTGCTTGGGAGAGTCCGGTTTACGGTCTCACCGAGAAGTTTACGATTGTTCGCAAAGAGACCACTACTCTCAACGATTTGGTCTGCACCTTGCAGAACATCCAGGTATCGGTAACCTTCTCTGCCGACCTTCGTGCAGCGTTGAGCGACGACACCATTACGACCATCACCATCGGCGAGAACAGTATGCCTTTCGGCATTGACGAGACTCGTTCGGCTCACTTCCTTGCTCCGAAGCCGTTGAACGACATCGAGGTACTCGTTAAGGGTTCGTACACTCCGGAAGGTAAGGATACGGCATCGCCATTCGAGATGACCGCAACCATCAAGGATGTTAAGGCAGGTCAGTACAGCGATATCAACTTCTACATCGAGTACTCGGGCGAGGGTGGTATCAGCATCGGTGCAACCATCGACGGTTGGGTTGTTGACGAGGAGATTATCTACGACTTCTCGATGCTCCTTTCCGAGAATGTTATGCCGGATGACGACGACAAACCGACTATCGTATGGACCGATGGTGACATCAAATCGCCGATTACCATCTACCCTACCGATTTCGACGTTTCGGGCAACTGCACGAAGAATATCGTAATCGACATCAACGCGAAGAACACCATCTCCAAGTTGGAGGTTGCTATGAGTTCGACCAACAGCGAGTTCCTCACTTCGTTGGCTGCGCTCAACATTCCGCAGACACTCGACTTGTGTAACGCCGGCACGGCTGCAACTGCTCTCACGCAGATGGGATATGCCGTAAACGATGACGTACTCGGCAAGGAGTCGGTATCGTACAATTTGACGGCACAGATGAAGGAACTTGGCAAGTTGGAGGGTGAGCATACGTTTGCCGTAACCATTACTGACGCAAGCGGCCTCGAAACCAAGCAGAATGTCGTAATCATTATCGCTAATGGCCCGGTTATTGAATGGATTGGCTACGATTTGAGCAAGCGTTACAGCATCACCGACGAATTGACCGTAGAGCTCGTAGTAACTGCTCCGGCAGGTATCAAGGAGTTTACCGTGTTTATCGACTCGGAGGTATTGACCCCTGCACAGTTGAAGACCGTATTCCTCTGCAACAAGTTGAACCTCGTAAATCCGGAGGCGTCGATTGACACCACCGACCCGGAGAATACCGATACGTCGAAGATTCGCGAGTCGCTCATCAACTTGGGCTTCCCGGTTGGCGATCAGGTACTCAACCAGACACGAGTAGAGTTCTCGATTACACAGTTCCTCTCGTTGCTCAAAATTACCGGTAAGGGTATGCACGACTTCGTTTTAAGCGTAACCGACAACGAGGGCAAGGTGACCGAAAAGACTCTTATGTTAGTAACCGAATAGTATGACCGTAAAAGATATGAAAAAGATAACCAACATTTTAGCATACGTGGCATTTGTACTCTTTGCGGTATCTTGTGCCAAATCGACCGACGAGGTAAAACTCGTTATGGGCGACAATGAGGGTGCTCTTGCACTGAACATCGACTACGGTACTACGCGAGGTGAGATCTCGGCCGACCAGGCATTTTCGATGAAGATCTATCGCTACGGTGCAGCCAATTCGACCGGCGAGCGTGCGAAGGAGTTGGTACGCAAGTACACTTCGCAGAGCGACGTTCCGCAGTACATCTACCTGCTCAAAGACGACTATTGCGTAAGCGTAACGGTTGGCGAGAAGGTGAACGCATCGTTTGAAGAGAAGTACTACGTAGGTAGCGCCGACTTCACTATCACCCCAAGCAAAGTGGCAGAGGTGGATGTAACCTGCAAAATGCAGAACATCTCGGCTGCCGTTAAATTCGACACAACTGTCGAGGAGCACTTCACGGGTGGCTATTATACCTACATCTGCGCTTCGGATTCATTCAATCTGGATCAGGCGGTAGCAGGCAAGGTTCCGACTCTGAAATACGAGAGCAGTTCGACCGGTTACTTTATGTTGCCAAAGGGTTGCAAAAACCTCTCGTGGTACTTCTATGGTACGGATGGCACGACTCCGGTTGCACAGAGCGGCGTTATCAAGGACGTTGAGCCACTCACGCTCTATACGCTCAACTTCAAGTACTCGAAGGACGCTCCCGGCTTCCTCGTAATTTCGGCTACGGTCGATACTTCGGCAGAGCACCGCGACGATAAGATTTCGTTCAGCCCGGACCCAACAGTCAAGGGCGACGGCTTCAACATCAAGGAGAAGTACAACTACGTAAGCGGCTCGCGCAAATATGTCGTAACTGCACTCGACAACATCACGCAGCTCAATATCACGACGCCGGACGCTACGCTCGACCTTTTGTCGGGCACCTATGCAGGTGTTGCTGTAACAGAGGTGTCGAAGAAGGAGTATCACATCGTTCTGTCGGAGGAGTTCTTCGCAACCCTCGCAGGTGGCGAACAGGAGTTCTCGTTCCGCATCAAGGATGCAAGCGGTGGTGTCGGCTTTACGACCGTAACCTACGGCATCCAGGGTGTACTTCCGATTGGTGACGACGACTACGATTTGTGGTTCACTTCGGCTGATTTCCAAGCCGTAGCGTTCAACAATCCGTCGAACGTAAAGGTAGGTTTCCGTTTGAAGGGTGGCGAGTGGACGATGCTCAACGCATCGGCTGCCGGCTCGGAGAATATGTACAATGCATTGGCAAACACATTCACCGCAAACAAGACTTACGAATATGCGATGTTTATCGGCTCGACGCAGGTGGGTAAGATTCTCACAATCAACACTCCTGCCGGTGCACAGATTCCGGAGGCAGACTTCGAGCATTGGGTTACCGCAGACGATGGTTCTGCCTGCCCTACTTCGAGTGTCCTGACCGCTACTTGGGATACGGGTAACCACGCGACTGCAACGCTCGGTTTGGAGAACCTTACCTACGGCAAGAATGAGCCACGTCCGGGTTCGGCAGGTTCGACCAGTGCTTATCTGCACTCCATTAAAGCAACTGTCTTTGGTGTCGGTAAATTTGCAGCAGGTAACCTCTTTGTCGGCAAATTCGTCCGCATTGATGGTATGGGTGGTATTGTAGATTTCGGTAAGAGATTTGACTACACCGCTCGTCCGACCGCGTTGAAGTTCTGGATGAAGAACAATAGTGGCACAATCAACGAAGGTAGCCACACGACGGGTGCCGACCTTATCAAAATATTTGTATGTCTTTGCGACCGTCCATTGAAGGACCCGACTGATCCGGAAGGCGACATTGTTCCTTACACCGTAAACACCAATGACGAGAGCACACTGTTCGATCCGACTACTGCTCCAAACGTAATTGCTTATGGTGTGTATGAGAGCAAGACCTCGACTCCGAATTGGACCGAGATGACGATAGACCTCACATATAAGGACAACAACACCAAACCTAACAGCATCGTATTGACATTCACCTGCTCCGGCTATGGTGACTACTTCACCGGTAGTACAAACAGCTGGATGTATGTCGATGACGTAGAGTTAGTTTACTAAACACGAATAGCAAGCACGAAATGCAATTACGCAAAATACTTACGGCGACAGCCGTGTTTGCGATCATTTCGCTGAATGCTTTCGCACAGGATAGCGTATCGGTGGCCGACTCAGTGGCCACCGATGTCGCACCTGCGGCGGTGCAGTATTCACGTAGCGAAATTCGCAAAAACAGAGGTTTGTCCAACCTGAAAACCCAAATCGTTCCGAAGGGACAATGGGTATTCGGTGGCTCAATCTCATACTCGACCCACACAAACAACAAATACAAGTTTTTGGTCGTTGATGACATCGATTCGGAGGGTTACTCGTTCAAGGTTAGCCCTTTGATTGGTTATTCGCTTGTCAAGAACTCGATTCTCGGAGTACGCTTCGGTTATGCGCGTTCGTTCCTCGAAATGGAGGCCGCCGAACTCAACATCGGCGAAGGTGACGGTGCATTGAATTTCGGCGTGGATTACTACTACGCGCTGAAACATTCGTACGATGTTGCCGCCATTTGGCGACAATACATCCCGCTCGGTCGCAACAAACGATTCGCCATATTTGCCGAATTTCAGTTGGGATTTGGTGGCTCGCAATCGAAATTTGCCGAGGGCTCGCCTCTGCGCGGAACCTATGCGACGAGTTTCGATGTTTCGTTCGGTGTCAATCCCGGATTTGTTGCCTTCCTGACCAACAATATGGCACTCGAAGTAAATGTCGGCGTGTTGGGTATCAACTACTCACACACCAAGCAGGTACATAACCAGATTTATGTCGGCGAGGCACAATCGAGCTCAATGAATTTCAAAGTAAACATCTTGTCGATAGGACTTGGTGCGGCATTTTATCTATAAAAAAGACGGTAGCATATGAAGAAGTTTATAATTACACTGCTTTTGGTTGCCGTCGTGCAGAGTATCTATGCACAGCAGCCGACACAACAGCCAACAGCGACAAACGAGGCGGACAAAACAACAAATTTGGTCGCAAATACAGACAATTCCGGCACGATAAATGTAATAGCATCCGACTCGACAAAGAGACGTAAGCCGCGTATCGACCGCGAGATAAACAAAATCAAGTTTGTCTTCAAGGGCGAGACGGCTCTCGGATTGACGGCCTCTTACGGAACGCTTTCGACCGCCGATACGGATATCGGTCTGATTTTGGACGATATCAAACTCAAAGGTTCGATTGTAACGGTAAAGCCATCGGTCGGATACTTTTATAGAGATAACAATATGATTGGATTGCGATTCGGCTATTCATACATATCCGGTGGGCTCGACAACCTTGCGCTGAACCTCGGTGAGGCAAACGATGTATCGTTGTCGCTGAGCAACATCTCCTACAAGAATCGCAGTTACTCGTTTGGTCTCTACCATCGAACTTACGTTGCACTCGATCGTCGAGGACGTTTCAGTTTCTTTGCCGATTGGGAGCTTTCGGGCTCGATTGGTCGCTCGGAGTTTGGATACAAATCGGGCGAGGAGTGGGATCGCAGCATCTCGAATGTATATAAAGGCAAACTCTCGTTCAATCCGGGTGTTGCAGTATATATCTTCCCTAATATATGCGCATCCGTATCCATCGGATTGGGCGGTTTGCAGTACACTCACACCAGACAGATGGACGGCGGAGGCAACTTCACCGGCAAACGCGACTACTCGAATCTGCGTTTCCGACTGAATTTGGCCGACATCAATATCGGCGTCAATGTTCATTTGTGGAATAAGAAAAAAGATAGAGCAGAAAAATGAGACGAATAATTGGAGGTATTATTGCAGCAACGACCATTTTGCTGTCGTCCTGTATCGAAAACGACATACCCTATCCGGTGATTCCGATGGACATTCTCTCGATTGAAATCGAAGGAACGTCGGGCGACTGTGTAATCGACTACTCGACTCGCACGGTAACCGTTCCGTTGGCAGAGAATACGGATATTCGCAACGTACGAATTACAAATGTGACCGTAACCGAGGGGGCAACTCTCTCGGAGCCGATTGTGGGCGTACACGATATGCGATATCCTCAATATTTCACGCTGTCGCTCTACCAGGATTACGAGTGGGTAATCACCGCCGAGCAGACCATCGATCGTCGTTTTAACGTAATCGGTCAGATTGGCGAAACGGTTTGGGATGTTCCTCGCAATATGGCAACCGTTTATCGCCGTTCGGACTACGGACTCGATACAGTAACCGTAACTCAACTGCGTTTTGGCCCTCGTCCCGAGTACGATTTTCCGGAGGCATCGACCATCACCGATTTCAGCAATGCCGAGCATAAGCAAACGGCCATTGTCGATGCGTATGGTCGCCGCGAGATTTGGCGTCTGTATGTTATGCCAAAGGACCCATCGGTAGAGTTCAAGCAGGTTGTAGCCGGCTCGGAGGTGATTTGGGTTAAAGCCATCGGAGTTGATGGCGCAACCACCGGCGTACGCTATCGCAAGGCAGGTAGCGAGCAGTGGATTGAGGCCGATGCGGCGTGGTATAAATCGACCGGTGGCACAATCGATGTGGCGCTTCGTCACCTCGCACCGCAAACCTCATACGAGGTTATCTGCTACGCCATAACAGAGGGCGAAGAGCAGACCTCGGACGTACAAACCGTCAAGACGGGCGAAGTGTTCCGTCTGCCAAATTCGAGTTTCGAGGATTGGGCATTCGAGGGCAATGTTTACTACCCATATATGAACGCAGCAGAGGCGTGGTGGGGAACGGGTAACCCTGCATCGAAGATTGCGGGTATCAACCTCACAACACCTTACAGCGACAATCTGCACGCCGGCGCAACGGGTCGTTGTGCGCAGTTATGGTCGCAGGAGGCAAGCGTATTCGGTATCGGCAAGTTTGCCGCAGGCAACTGCTTTGCAGGTCAGTTTGGCGAGATTGTCGGCACCAACGGTTTGGTCGAATTCGGTCGTCCATTCACTCTGCGCCCTACTGCACTCAAAGGTTGGGTGAAGTACGAACAGGGCATCATCGACTGCGTACCGGGTGGTGGAACGGGTGGCAAAACACCGGAGAAGGGTGCTCCCGACTCGGGCTCGATATTCATCGCACTTGGTGATTGGGATCACGAAACATACGGTGGCTCGCCGGAGACCCCTGTTTTGGTCGATACGCGCGACGAAAGCACATTCTTCAACTCGAAGAATCCGGGCATTATCGCTTACGGCGAACTCCGATTCGATGCGTCGTGCGATTGGTACGAATTTAATATTCCGTTGGAGTATCGTGATTTCGACCGCGAACCAACCCATATCATAATCGTATGTACCGGCTCGCGCTTTGGCGACTACTTCGTCGGTAGTAAGAGTACGAAGATGTGGATTGACGACTTCGAGTTGCTCTTCGACTACGAATAGGTCACCCCGAAGGACGGATGAACAGAGAGTTATCTGACTATATCGAACGTGAGATTGTGCCGCGCTACGAGCATTTCGACAAAGCGCACAGCACATCTCACGTTCGTCAGGTTATGGAGCAGAGCCGTCGGTTGGCAGAGTGCTACGATGTTGATAAGGATATGGTACTCACAATTGCAGCATATCACGACACGGGGCTATGTCAGGGGCGCGAACGTCACCATATCACGTCGGGCGAGATTCTTGCGGCAGATGTCGAGTTGCAAAAGCATTTCTCGCGCGAGCAAATTGCCATAATGCGAGACGCTGTCGAAGATCACCGAGCATCCTCCACACGCGAGCCACGCACCATATACGGGCGTATCATTGCCGAGGCCGACCGATGTATAGATGCCGAGACGGTTATTCGTCGCACCATCCAATACGGATTGCAACACTACCCCACCATCGACCGCGAGGGGCATTATCGCAGATGTCAGGAGCATCTCCGCGAAAAGTATGGCGAAGGGGGTTACCTAAAACTATGGATTCCCGAGTCGGACAATGCGACACGATTGCAGCAACTGCGAGAGATAATAAAGGACGAGGGACGACTTCGTTCCCTATTCGAGCGGATGTTCGATGAGGAGAGTTAAAGAAAAGTATCGCGACCCGATGTGGTCGCGATACTTTTTTTATCCGAATTGGGAAAAATGGGCGATTATATAGTGATAAACACCTCTTTTTTCGGTGGCAAGAGAGCATCTATTCGGAAAATAGTATTAAATTTGCACAATTATATACGTACAAACGCTAAGTTTTAACTACAAAATACCACTCCGAATAATGAAGCAGAGAGTAACACTTAACGACCGAACCTTCGAGGTTATGATTCCGGCAGAAGAGATCGACAAAGCAATCGAGAAGGTTGCCGAGCAGCTCAACAAGGATTACGCCGATTGCCAACGTCCGCCTATCTTCGTGGGCGTACTCAATGGCGCATTTATCTTCCTTGCCGATATTGTGCGTAAGACGACTTTCGAGAACGAGATTGCATTCGTGCAGATTTCGTCCTACGTCGGCACCGAATCTACGGGTCAAGTTCGCCAAAAGCTCGGTATCGACTTCGATATCACCGGCCGCGACATCATCATCGTCGAGGATATCGTCGAGACGGGACACAGCATCAACCATATGATTGAGTACCTGCGTTCGCTCTCGCCTCGTAGTATCGAGGTATGTACGCTATTCTTCAAGCCGGAGAAGTATCTGTACGACCTGCCGATTAAGTATTGCGCAATGGAGATTGGCAACGAATTTATCGTAGGTTATGGTCTGGACTACGACCAAATCGGTCGCGGTTTGAAGGATATTTACGTTGTAACGAATGACTAACAATACGGACGTTCTGCAAAACGGGGCATTATTGCCGCTGGTCGAGGACTTCTACACCATCCAGGGAGAGGGCTTTCACACGGGCAAACCGGCATACTTCATCCGTCTTGGAGGGTGTGATGTCGGCTGTGCGTGGTGCGATGCCAAATATACGTGGAATCCGCGCCTCTACCCGCCTACGGATATAGAAGTTGTCGTGCAACGCGCCGTTGCGTGTGATGCGCAGTCGATTGTCATCACCGGCGGAGAGCCATTGCTCTATCCGTTGGCACCGCTCACCGAGCGGCTGAAAGAGTGCGGGCTGAAAATATTTCTCGAAACCTCCGGTTCGCATCCGTTCAGTGGAACATTCGATTGGGTATGTCTATCACCAAAGCATAAATTGCCGCCATTAGCGGAGGCATACGAGCGTGCGCACGAATTGAAGGTCATCATCGAACGAGAAGAGGATTTCGAGTGGGCAGAGGAGAATGCCGCAAAAGTTGGCGAGGAGTGTCTGCTGTATCTGCAACCGGAGTGGAGTGTATCGGAGCAGATTATGCCGAAGATGGTCGAATACGCCAAACGACACCCGAAATGGAGCATCTCCATCCAAAGCCATAAATTTATGCGTATTCCGTAAATAAACTCTACGAAAATGGGTCGCAAAAAGGAGCGTTTTCAACACTTTGTCAAGCAATTGAACATCTACTCGTGGCGGATGGTTACCGTTGCGTTTTTTGCTTTTACGCTCTTTATCATAGGTCGTTCGGTGTGGGATATCATCAAGATTAACCGCGACATAAAACGTCTGACGGCCGAAAAACAGCAATATCTGCAAAGCATCGCCGAGGATAGTGCCGCCATTGCACGACTTCGGTACGACGAATACCTCGAAGAGTATGCTCGCGAGAACTTCCATATGCAGCGCGAGGGCGAGCAGATATACATATTCAACGAAGATTAACTGCGATGACCGAATTCGGGTTCATAGAGACGATTCGTGCGACCTTTGCTTCAATTCCCGACAACGCATTCGAGGGCATTGGTGACGATTGCGCCATACTGCCAACTGATGGCGACGAGGCGCTGGTATTCACCTCCGACGCACTATGTGAAGGGGTGCATTTCCTACGTGAATCCTCCACGCCGTTTGACATCGGAGCAAAATCAGCAACCGTAAATTTGAGCGACATTGCCGCGATGGGCGCACGTCCCATCGCTACCCTGCTATCGCTGGCTCTGCCACAAGAGGCCGTTGGAGAGTGGGCAGAGGAGTTTATACGGGGCTACCACAGCGTATCGAGTCGCTACGGCGTAAAGTTGGTCGGTGGCGACACAACTGGCTCTAAAACCGGCGTATTCGTATCGGTAACAGCCATCGGTCGCGTCAAGCGTGCGAACATCAAACGACGTTCGAGCGCCAAACCCGGCGACACTATTTTGGTCGGGGGCGTGCTCGGAGAGTCAGCAATCGGGCTATCGGATATTTTGAGCGGCAATCCGCACTCTGCGGCAGCTCAACTGCATCGCAACCCTGTGGCACAAATCGAAGAGGGCGAGTGGTTAGGCACGCAGGAGTGCGTTCACGCAATGATGGACATCTCGGATGGATTATCCTCCGATTTGCAACACATCCTCACAGCGTCGCACGTCGGCGCAATCATCGACACAGAGAAGATTCCTGCCGCGAATGCCGACGTTCGTAATGCCGTCTGCGGTGGCGAAGATTACAAGTTATTATTCACTGTGGCAACCGACTGCGTAACCGATTTGATTGCCACGTTCGAGCGACGTTTTGGCTATACACCTTACCCGATTGGCACAATCACCGCCGACAGCGACTGCCACATAGAGTGGCGCGAAAATGGCCGGCGCGTAAGCCACACCGATTGGCAAGGATTCACCCATTTTTAGTCGCAACCATCTTTCAATCAGGGAGAGAAAAACAGCCCCGACAAGCATCAAACACTTGTCGGGGCTGCCGCATTGCATCATTATCTCTTTCAATAAACACTATCAAATGACTACAAAAAATCGAATTTATCAGGATGCTCTTTGGTGTATTCTATATCTGTTGTACTCGTTTGCGCCCAAGACAAAGGTTTTATGTTCAAAATAAAATCCTCAAACGCAGCAATTGTCATTTTACGTGCATCGCTCTTAAAACTTGACTTGGTAAATTTATAGTATTTAAGATCTTGCCAACACTGCCATTGATTTTCAACAAATTGCCAACCAGTCAAGCCCCCAACCAATGCACAAAATTCTTTGATTCTTTGGGCTGCATCCTCGTTAATATGCACACTGCCAGATCCCAATCCTTCAATATTATATGGTTCTCCTCTCTTATCCGATATTTTAAGACGGTCTCCTCGCTCCGAGCCGACAGATATACTATCCCTCATTCTGAAAAATTCATCCATCATTTGCATCGTTTCAAACACAGACATACTATTCTCAAAAATATTTTTTAACGGATTCCAATTTTCACCTATTCTTAAATAATGAAACCAATTCAGCACATTTTCTGGATATGAAAATAGCACATTAAAGACTCCGTCTGTAAAAAACAATGGAGAAACTGCCTCTTTACTTAAGCAAACAGGATGATCTGTATCTTTATCAGCATATGCAATAATACTGACTAACATATGAATTGTAGCAAGAGGATATTTCAACCGAAATTGATGTTTTCCATCATAATTACGCATTAAATTAGGTTGAATACAATTTGCAAATCCATCAGATAATAGTTGTCGCTTTTTGTTATTTAGGCATACCATGTGGTGTCCCATACTTCGTGCGCCTTTTCTAAAAATTTCACCATCCAAGAAAACAACGTCTTTTGAAACGAAATTTTTATTGATAACAGAAACTTTATCATCATAGAATCCAACAACCTTCCACCCTCGCACTTGCGACATAAATAAGCCGCACAAAAGGCCGTCACTATCAGGACTCAATACGCAAAATTTATTACGTTCTGCAATCCATGGATATTGAGACAACAATAAATCATAGTCGATAGATTCATTCCTACCTTGTAATAATTCCTGAATAACTGCCATAATAAATACGATATTAAAATAATGTTGTTACCGACGCAGCGTCAACTTCCAATCTTTTTTCAGCCAATTCACAATACTCTTGCGATATATCAATACCAATATATTTTCGATTTAAGATCTTAGCCATAACAGCAGTAGAACCACATCCGACAAATGGATCAAGGACAACGCCACCTTCTGGACAAAAACATTGTATAAAGTCATACGGTATCTTATCCGGGAACACTGCTGGATGCTTACGTTTTAGCGGATTTTTGTCGCCAGCCATCAAATAGTTCCAAATGGTACCCCTACACTTCATTACGTTAATTTCTCTCGTAACAGTTTTACTTGTTGTACCGTCTGTTCTACGATTTCCACTGCCCGTCATTGTTTTTCCACCATGTTTAGATGGAACTTTCAGTGGTTCTTTATTAAAGTACTTTGGGCGTCTGCCTTTCAAAAAAATTGGCATATATTCGTGATCAACTCTAAATCGTTGAGTCCACCAAGCACCCTCTGTTCCATTTTTTCGATATATACACGTCTCAAATAACTTAAAACCAATATTATCACACCAATCTACAATTGTTCGGAACGACGTTAATGATTTACCGAAATCTTTTGTAGAATCCTGAATAACCATTGCAACTACACCTCCATCTTTCAGTACTCTATACAATTCTGTTCCTATTGTATGCAAATCCACAGTATAACCATTATATGTTCTCAATTGGTCGTATGGTGGTGATGTGACAACCAAATCAATAGAGTTATCAGGAATATCTTTCAATACTTTACAAGAATCTCCACAAATTATTACATTGGTTTTCATTTACATTATACGATTTAATGGTCATCATTTCTTATGATATATTTTGTAAAGGTATAAAATTAAAATTAAACAAACAAAAAAAGAGAAGCCCAACGACTTCTCTTTTTGTATATAGAACAATGGTAGAATAGGCATCTAAATATCCTTTTACTGATGTCCAAAACCAGCACATCCATCTACCTACTATTCGTTTAGTAGCCGAAGATCTCCTCTTGTGAGACAAACTTCACATCGCCCAACGTGCGAAGATAGTTCAAATCGACATCTTTCTGGTCGCCAAGAATCATATAACTATACGGACGACCCTTAACGTAGGTTTGCTGGAAGGCCACCAAATCATCGAGCGAGAGTCGCTGTATTCCCTCATAAACACGCTTTACGTGGTCGTCGGTCGAGCCAAAATAGCCCATATTGACATAACCCCACAGCACATCACTCTTGGTTGTGCGCTCGGTTGCCATATTGGCAAGCAAGCCACTCTTCGCAAGAGAGAACGCCGCATCCGAGCGTGGCATATTCTCGATAATCTCGTCAAACGCCTCGATTGCCTGTTGCATCTTATCGTTCTGCGTAGCGATGAAGGCATAGTATTGGCACGGCTCGACTGCCGTAGCACCCGCTCCATAGTATGCCGAAGCCGAATATGCAAGACCGCGTGCCTCGCGCATCTCCTGGAAGACAATGGCGTTCATCGAGCCGCTGAAATACTCGTTATAGAGTTGAATTGCAGGATCCGTTTCAAAATCGAAAGCGTTATCGCCACACGTTGTCTGCGAATAGTAGATCTGCTTGGCATCGTATTGCGCAAAGGTTACGCTTGGAGCAACAACCTTCTGTCGTGGCACAACTTTGTACTCAACCGCAATCGGCTCGTCTGCCACCTTGTGATACTTATTAAGCAGTTGTACAATACTCTTCTCCGACTCCGGACCATAGTACAACACACGATGCTCATACTCCGAGAGACCTCTAATATACTCCAACAAATCCTCCGAAGCGAGACCATTCAACTCATCGTTCGAGAGCGTCGTGCGCTTGACATAATCTGCACCATAATTAACATACGTAGTCAATGCCGAGAAATTGGCGCGTTGTGATGCCTTGTTGTCGGCACGCATCTTCAAGCGGTCGCGTTTCAACTCTTCGAGCACCGCCTCATCGCCCTTAACTTGGGCCATATAGTTCTCGACCAACTCGATTGCCTGCGGCATATTCTCGGCAATACCGTTTATGGTTACATAGGTATTGCGACGAGTTGGCGAAATGCTGAAATTGCAGGCAATAGCGTAAAGGTCGGACTGCAATTCGGCAAGCGTCTTTTCGTCTGTTCCGAGCAACTCGAAATAGTCGCTTGCCAGAGCAAGTGCAGGATTGCTCTCCGTGCCGAAATCGTAGAGATACGTGAGTTCGAAGCGTTCGTTCAGTTCGTTCTGCTTGTAGAGCACCTCTATATCGCCCTTCATCTTGGCAATCGACATATCTTTATCGAAATCGACAAACACCGGCTCTATCGGCTCCGGCTCGGTGGTCTGAATCTCGCCGAGGAATGCGCTCTGTGCATCACGATTGGCGGCAATCGGCGTAATCGTCGGCTTGTTAATCTTCTTCTGCGACTTATCCTCGCCCTGACGCTTGTAAACCGTCGCAAGCGAATTTTCGGTCAGCACACGATTTGCCCAATCGACCACATCCTGCTTGGTGAGTTGCGATGCGCGATCGATGGTCGATATCACGTCTGCCCACTCCTGACCCTGAATAAACGAGAGGGCCATCATATACGCACGGTTGAAATTATCCTCGATATTCACCATACGGTCGCGCTTGAAATTGGCCACAATCGAGCCGAGCAGTTGCTCATCAAATTCGCCCTTGCGCAGTTTGTCCACCTCCGCAAGAATCAATTCGCACACCTCTTCAAGCGTCTGTCCCTGCTTCGGAGCACCGAGCAACAACATAACACCGGCATCGGAGAGTTGATCGCCCGACGCATAGGCATACAGTGCTTTTTGCTGCTGATTGATATTCACATCCAGCAAACCACACTTCTCGTTGGAGAGAATCGACGAGACGATATCGAGCATCAGCGCATCTTCGCTTGCTGCCGAGCCGGTTGCCCAACCCAACCAAACATATTCGCTCTCCAAACCGTAAACCTCTGCGCTCTTCGGCTCTGCGAGTGGCTCGATTTTGCCAATCGGCTCGCTCGTGAGCGATTCGTTCGGCTGCATATCGCCAAAGTATTTGTCGATGATGGCAATTACCTCGTCCGGATTGAAGTCACCCGAGAGGCATATTGCCATATTGTTCGGCACGTAGTAGGTCGCGTAATAGTTTTTGATGTTGGTTATCGACGGATTTTTCAGATGTTCCTGCTCGCCCAACACCGAGTGCTGACCATACGGATGTGCAGGCATCAGCAGCGAAAGAAGTTTTTGGATTGTCTTATTGTTATCGCGTGTAAGACTCATATTGTACTCCTCATAGACGGTCTCCAACTCGGTATGGAAGCCACGAATCACGGCATTCTTGAAACGATCGGATTCGATTTTTGCCCAATTCTCGATTTGATTCGACGGAATCTCCTCCATATAGGTCGTCTCGTCATACGAAGTCCAAGCATTCGTACCACTCGCGCCGATTGCCGACATCAATTTATCGTACTCGTTCGGAATGGCATACGCCGATGCCTCCTGCGAGATGCGGTCGATTTCGGCATAGATACGCTTGCGCTCCGCCTCGTCCTCCGTCTGACGATAGAGTTCGAACAAGCGTTCGATTTCATCCAACAGAGGTTTCTCTGCCTCGTAATTCTGCGTACCGAACTTATCGGTACCCTTGAACATCAAATGCTCGAAGTAGTGAGCCAGACCGGTTGTCTCGGCAGGGTCGTTCTTTGCACCTACGCGCACCGAAATCAGTGTCTGCAAACGCGGTTGCTCACGATTGACCGACATATAGACCTTCAAGCCGTTGTCGAGCGTATAGATACGCGTCTTCATCGTATCGCCCGCCACGCGTTCGTAGCGATACTGCGAGCAGGAGGCAAGCAACACGGCCGCCACAACTGCCATAATTACATACAATCGTTTCATATTTGTCATAAAATTTGAGTTTTCGTCTATTAACCTTTACCTTCTTTCCACAAAGATAACACACATCACAGATAAATCCAATACTATAAGTATAAATGATATGCGACAAGTGTTTCGCTTATGGCAAAAATCTACAAAAAAAAGCGAGTGCCGCCATCCGACCAGCACCCGCCTATAACAAAGCCATACGCCCCCCAATTATGCGAATAGCCCCATAAACCAATCGCGCAATGCAGGGAAGATATCGTGCACCACTTTAAGCAACATTGCAAACGAAAGAATCACCTTCAAACCCGTGCTGACGATGAACGAGAAGAACGAGCCAATGCCGACCTTTATGGCACGAGCCGTATTAGTACCATCGTTCACCACCTCGCCAATAACCGCTCCAATGAACGGACCAATAATTGCGCCCACGATACTACCCATCAGCATACCTATAACGAGACCGGCCGTTGCGCCACGTTGTCCCGCCTTTGAGCCACCCGAGAGTTTGGTCATATATGCCGGCAAAACGTAGTCGATAAGCGACACGACAACGGTCAGCGCAAGATATATCCAGATGGTCGATGTCGCAATGTGCGAAAACGAGCAGAAATACGAGCAAAGCAAACCAGCAAATGCCAACACCACACCCGGCAGAATCGGCACAATGCAACCGATGATGCCTACGATGATAAAGAGAATCGCAAGTATGGCAAGCAGAATGTCCACCTTATCGTACGAGTTTATTGGTTGTCGTCTCCGGGAATATTACATTCGGCGTAAAGCTCTTTGCCTCCTCAAAATCCATCTGCGCATAGGAGATAATGATGATTACATCGCCCACCGATGCTTTATGAGCCGCTGCGCCATTTAGGCAGATTACGCCACTACCCGACTCGCCCGGAATGGCATATGTCTCCAAACGCTCGCCATTTGTTACGTTCACCACCTGCACCTTCTCGCCACGAATGATATTTGCCGCCTCCATCAACGCCGAGTCGATGGTGATACTGCCCACGTAATCAACATTCGCCTGTGTGACGGTTACGCGATGAATTTTCGATTTGAGAACTTCGATTATCATAATATTAGCCCCCTATTCTATTTCAGTTTTATGTTATCAATCAATCGGATAGCACCCGCCTGAACGGCTATACAGCCCTGTACGCGCTCCGACTCGTCCCACGAGCCGATCTGCTGCATCGTGCGAGCATCCACCGCCTGAAAATATATCACTTTGAGTAACGGATTGCGCTCCACCTCTGCTGTCACCCACTCGGTCAGTGCCACAGGCGATAACTCGCCCACCTTGCCGACCGCTGCCGACAACACCTCGTAGATGTGCGGTGCTGCTGCGCGATGTTTCGAATCGAGCAACGTATTACGTGACGAAAGAGCCAAACCATCCACATCGCGAATAATCGGACAATCGACAATCTCGACCGAGAGAGCCAACTGTTCGACCATAGCGCGAATTACGGCAATCTGCTGAAAATCCTTCTCGCCGAAATAGGCCTTATCCGGCTCGACAATGGCAAACAGACGGCTGACAACCTGTGCCACACCGTTAAAGTGACCCGGACGCGTTGCGCCCTCCATCACCTTGTCCACCACACCGAAATCGAACACTCGCTCATCCGGCTCGGGATATATCTCCTCGACCGACGGGAACAGAACAAAATCCACCCCGGCCGCTTCGAGCATCGCAGCATCGGCCTCCGGCGTACGCGGATAGTTCTTCAAATCGGTCTTGTCATTAAATTGTGTCGGATTGACGAATACGCTGACTACCACCGTATCGCACTCTTTACGGGCGCACTCGACGAGCGAGATATGTCCCTCGTGCAACGCACCCATCGTAGGCACAAAGCCCACCTTACCATTGCGACATTCGGCCAACGCCGCGCGCAACTCTGCAACTGTTGTAAATGCTTTCATTATCCTTTTTCGACTACGCCCCACGTCAAGCGTAACACGCCGTGCAACATTCGCGACCAAACATCTCACGCCACGCACGTCGGGCTTTAATAGCGCGACAAAGTTATAAACTTATTCAGAAAAGCCAATACGATACGGCAAATAATTTTCGACAAATGCCCACAAAACAGCATTCTCGCACCCGTCACAGCGCACTACTCTATCGTAAAACGGCGCGAAGTTTCGTCGAGTGGCTCGATGCGCACCACCATCACATCATCGGGCAACAACCCCTCAATTTTTTCGGGCCACTCAACCAGACACAGGTCTCCCGAATAGAAATACTCTTCGTAGCCCATATCGAATGCCTCGGCGAGCGAATTTATGCGGTAAAAATCGAAGTGATAGATCGGCTGATTGTCGGCTGTATAGTATTGATTGACAAGTGCGAAAGTCGGACTCGTCACCGTATCCGCCGAGCCGAGATGCTCCATAATGGCACTTACCAACGTCGTTTTTCCGGCACCCATCGGCCCAAACAATGCCACCACCGAACGCCCATCCAGCGCATCAATCACCTGCTCTGCCACCATCGGCAACTCATCCGTAGAGTGTATGGTAATATCTCTCATTTCGCAATAATCTTTTCGCAAAGATATAAAAAAACCGCAGTACGTGCAAATGCCGCCTACGGTTTTAATACGAGAGTGTCATTGGGCTAATTTCCTAATTAATGCGGCTCGACTGCATCGGCATACGTACTCCAACCAACGGCCACTTTATAATCATTAACCGAAGCGCTCGGTACGTAAATTTTACGACCGGAGGCGTTATTGTTAAATACCTCACTGCCGCAGGTTGGCGGAGTTGTCGGCTCGCAATATACGCTTGTTAATGCATAACATTTATTGAATGCGCGCCCCTCTATTTTGGTTACATTTTTCGGAATAGTTACACTTACCAAAGATGCACAATCATAGAATGCGAAACTTCCAATCTCCTGTACGCTATCCGAAATAGCGACACTTGTAAGCGAGTAGCAGGTGTCAAATGCGTGGTCATCAATTCTCGTCACACTCGTACCGATAGTGACTGTTTGCAACGACGTACAACTTGAAAACGCATAAAGCCCGATAAAGGTAACTTTGTTCGGAATAACAACGCTTGTCAAGGCATCGCAATGATTAAACGCATTTTGGTCAATTATTTCAACATTCTGACCGATATTCACACTTTTCAGAGCATAACAATTCTCAAAAGTTGAAGCTTTAATCTCCGTAATACTATCGGGAATATTTATACTCTTTAACAATTTACAAAGGTAGAATGCCTGCATATCTATCAACTCTATGCCGGCAGGAAGTTCGATATTCTGCAAAAATGTACAATTCCAAAAAGCACCTCTTCCAATACTCTTTACGCCACTGCCCATCGCAACGGTTTTCAACCAATTACACCACTGAAATGCATACGCGCCAATCTCCGTCACACTATCCGGAATTGTTATGCTCGAAAGTGTCGTGCAATCGTAAAACGCGCTCGCGCCTATCGTCGTAAGCGTACCATCAAAGACGATCGTTCCTTCATTGTTGTCGTACGTATTCGAGATAATACCGACATTAAATGCATCCGCTTTGTTTGGCGTAACGACATTACCGTCCGTCGAAGTGTAGCGGAGTATGGTTTTCTTATTGCTATCACCAAACTCCTTTTCGACAATTGCATCGGCATACGCACTCCAACCGGACGTATTTTTGTATGCACCGATCACGGAGTTATCAACAGATGCCGGCACATAAATCTTACGGTCGGCGGCGTTTCGGTCAAACACACTACTACCACAAGTTGGCGGAGTTGTCGGCTTGCAATATACATCTTTTAGTGCAGAACAATTTTTGAATGCCGCATATCCAATCTCGGTCACGCTGTCGGGAATAGTCACACTTGTTAGCGCGGAGCAAGAGTCGAATGCATTATTCCCAATCGAAGTCACGTTGTTTCCGATTGCAACACTTGTCAGCGCGGAGCAATAATCGAATGCATTTCTTCCAATCGAAGTAACGTTGTCGGGAATTGTTATTTCCAGCAATGCTTTACACTGACTAAACGCAAAGCCGGAAATCTTCTTAACCGAAGGACCTATTATCACGCTTTTAAGATTTGTGCAAAACTCAAATGCTCTATCATCAATCAGTGTCACTCCTTTGGGGATAGTTATCTTTACCAATCCGTAAGTACCTTCAAAAGAGTATGCTCCGATTGTAGTCACTCCTTCCGGAATGGTATATTCGGTCTGACCGGCAGGGGCATACGAATTGAGTACGCCATCAATAACAAGGCAGCGTTTATCTACCGTCGCATATTTACCATTGAATGCCCCCAACTTGAAACAGTCTTTGAATGGTTGCTCGCCAATCGTCTTTACGCTATCGGGAATTGTAACACTTGTCAATGCGTAACACATCTGGAAGGCACAGCGGCCAATAGTTTCCAAACCGTTCCCAAGCGTAATTTCAGATAATTTTGTACAGCTACCAAATGCTGCTTCCCCTATCTCTGTCACACTATTTGGAATCAAAACATCTGTTAATGCAGAGCATTCAAAGAACGCGAAAGGTTCAATGCTTTTGACGCCGTTACATATTTCCAAATTCTTCAACGAAGAGCAACTATCAAACGCTCTTTCACCAATCGTCTCGACGCTTGATGGAATTGACACTGTTTGCAATGCCGCGCAATCACAAAAAGTATTATATTTAATCTCTGTCAAGCGGTTGGAGAGCACGACCTTTGTCAGAGCAGTGCATCGCTGAAATGCACTCTCACCAATTGAGGTTACGCTGTTCGGAATCGTGATATTAACTATACCATCGCATCGCTGGAATGCACTATCACCAATCGTTTTGACCGTCTCTGGAATGGTTATACTTGTAAGTTTATAGCGCTGATAAAACGCATCATTACCAATCTCTGTCACATTGCCATCACAGACAATCTTTCCGACACCATTTTCGTAGGTGTTAGAGAGGACATTTGCACCAAAACGCGCATATTTGGGTTCAACCACGGTGCCATCGATCGAAGTGTAGTAAATTACGTTGGTGGCAGCGTACTTAACCTCCTCCATCGGCACGATATGACCACGCTTAACAACGACCTGCTTCGGGGTCGTTTTGGTCATCTGCGTTCCGTCCGCGCACACTGCTGTTGCAGTAAGACCTTTGGCAAAGGTTTGTGGTGGCAGTGCAATATAGAATGAGGTTGGCGACTCGCCATTAAGCTCAACTCCCGAGCCACAATCGAGCGTCACACTAGTCAATATAACATCATCGGCCGATGCTGCATCCGATGCCGAAGCCGTAACACACGAGCCATCCGACGAGTTGATATAGATATCGCCGGCGACCTGTTCGCCATCATTGCCTTGCAATGTAATCTTCTCGACACACGTTGCATCCGCACCGGCAAACTGCAATTTCAGCCAACCACAAACATTTTTGAAGACCAGATGATCCGTCTCGCCCGACGAAACCAAAATCGACGAGCCAACACCGAAACTATCCTTCAAATAGGACTGCTCGGCAGAGAGCGATGCCCGCACAACAAGCGTCGCAGGGTCGATACTATATGTGTCGCTATACGGATACACAGCCACTACACGATTCGTAGCAGAAGTTGCCTCGCCCGCTGCAACTTTCATAAGGGAGCCACTCTCGTCGCCTGTCGAGCCCTGAAAAGCCCACTTATCGTTGCCGTTCGAGAGATAAAATACCGAGACAAGATCGCCTGCGGTCCAAACCATCGTACGCCCTTGAAGTTCGACACGCGCATCTTGCCCATCGAACGATGCGTATAGTTGCGTAGGCACGGTCGGAATCTCCGGCATAAGGTCTTGCGTCGTATCGGTCGAGCAAGCAGCGAATACGCTCGCCACAAGCGCAAAAAGGAAAAAGCGTTTCATATTCATAGCATCCGATTTACTCTTCAACATACCCTTCGTGTGGTTGCATTGCCCACCCCTGCTCGGGATCAACAACCGGAATTTCGAGCGAAGCGCCGTAGCCACGCTCGGCAAGCAATGCTATTTCGCGCAACACGGGCGCAGTGTATGTTGCTATTTGTCTATTCATAATGCAATTATTGTGGTTTAATCGCCACAAAGGTACGATTTTTTTGGCAAATCGTATTAAAAAGAGTATCTTTGCGCAAATTATTTCAAGCCAAGATATGAATATCGAACAACACATTTCGGAGGTAGTTTTACGCACGGTTGCCGCGCTCTATGGAGAGGTGGCTCCGGCTCAAATTCAGATACAAAAAACACGCAAGGAGTTTGCGGGCGACTATACGCTCGTCACATTCCCTCTGCTCAAAGTGTCGCGCAAGTCGCCCGAAGCAACCGCTACGGAGATTGGCGAGCAAATCATTGCGGAGAATGCCGAATTTGGAGCATTCAATGTCATCAAGGGATTTCTCAATTTGTCGCTCAATGCATCGTTTTGGAGCGAGCGGTTTGCCGAGATTGCAACCGACGACAACTATGGTGTGGCAGCTCCTACGGGTCGCAATATTATGATTGAGTACTCGTCGCCGAATACCAACAAGCCGCTGCACTTGGGACACATCCGTAACAATCTGCTCGGTTATTCGGTAGCACAGATTCTCAAAGCCAACGGCCACAACGTAATCAAAGTAAACCTCGTAAACGACAGAGGTATTCACATCTGTAAGTCGATGGTTGCGTGGTTGCTCTATGGCAACGGTGCCACACCGGAGAGCACGGGCAAGAAGGGCGACCACCTCGTAGGCGACTACTATGTCGAGTTCGACAAACACTATAAGCAGGAAATCAAAGAGCTTGTTGCCGGCGGTGTGGAGGAGGACGAGGCAAAGAAACGTGCTCCGATTATGTTGCAAGCACAGGAGATGCTCCGCAAATGGGAGGCAAAGGACGAAGAGGTTCGCGCATTGTGGGCAAAGATGAACGGCTGGGTTTACGACGGTTTCGACGTAACATATAAAGCATTGGGTGTCGATTTCGACAAGGTTTACTACGAGTCGCAGACCTATCTGCTCGGTAAGTCGATTGTACAGGAGGGTTTGGATAAGGGCGTATTCTTCCGCAAGGAGGATGGCTCGGTATGGATTGACCTCACGGCAGACGGCCTCGACCAGAAGTTGTTGTTGCGTGGCGACGGCACGTCGGTCTATATGACGCAGGATTTGGGAACGGCAATGCAGCGTTTCGACGAGAATGCACTCGACGATATCATCTACGTCGTAGGCAACGAGCAGAATTATCACTTCCAAGTCCTAAAACTCGTATTGAAAAAGTTGGGCTACGATTGGAGCGACAACATCTACCACCTTTCGTACGGTATGGTCGAGTTGCCTGAGGGCAAGATGAAGTCGCGAGAGGGCACGGTTGTCGATGCTGACGACTTGGTTGCCGATATGATTTCGACAGCGCACGAAATGTCTGCCGAATTGGGCAAATTGGATGGTTGCTCCGAAGAGGAGGCAAACTGCATCTGCTCAATGGTCGGTCTTGGTGCGCTCAAATACTTCATTTTGAAGGTCGATCCGAAGAAGACAATGCTCTTCGACCCACGCGAGTCCATCGACTTCAACGGCAACACAGGACCGTTTATCCAATACACTCACGCCCGCATCTGTTCGGTGTTGCGCAAGGCCGACGAACAGCATATCGACTACAAACGTGCAGGCGTTGCGGCAGAGTATTTGCCGGAGGAGATTGAGATTATAAAAACACTCTGCGACTACCCTTCGGTCGTTGCTGCGGCAGGCGAACAGTTTGCGCCATCGTTGATTGCGGCATACACCTACGAGTTGTGTAAACTATTCAATGGCTACTACCACGACCACTCGATTCTGCGCGAGGAGTGTAACGAAGCAAAGTGTATGCGTCTGCAACTTGCAGCACAGGTTGCACGCATAATTTCGCGTTCGATGCGACTGCTCGGAATCGATGTTCCGCAGAGAATGTAAAACAAAACACACCATACGAAAAGAGATATGGCAGGTTCCAATTTTGTTGATTACGTAAAGATTTTCGCCCGTTCGGGTCACGGCGGAGCCGGTTCGGCACACTTCCGTCGCGAGAAGTTTGTCGCCTTCGGTGGTCCGGATGGCGGCGACGGCGGCAAGGGCGGCAGCATCATACTGCGGGGCGACAGCCAATATTGGACGCTGATTCACCTCAAATACCAACGTCACCAATTCGCCGAAGATGGCGAATGCGGTTCCGGTGCGCGCTCGTCGGGCAAGGATGCCAAGGATATCATCATTCCCGTTCCGCTCGGCACGGTTGCACGTCGCATTGTCGAGGCAGAGGATGGCACAACCGATATGCAATACGTCGGCGAGGTAACCGAAGATGGCGAGCAGTTGGTACTGCTCAAAGGTGGTCGTGGCGGTCTTGGTAATTGGCACTTTAAGACCCCGACCAATCAAGCACCACGATATGCTCAACCCGGCGAGGAGGGCGACGAGGGTGCATTTGTTCTCGAATTGAAGGTATTGGCAGATGTCGGTTTGGTCGGCTTCCCTAACGCCGGCAAAAGCACTTTGTTGTCGGTTGTATCGGCTGCGAAACCGAAGATTGCCAACTACGCCTTTACGACATTGGAGCCAAATCTCGGCATCGTCGAGGCGCGTAACGGCCACTCGTTCGTTATGGCGGACATCCCGGGCATCATCGAGGGCGCACACGAGGGTAAAGGTCTCGGCACGCGATTCCTGCGCCACATTGAGCGCAACTCAATTCTGCTGTTTATGATTCCGGCCGATAGCGACGATATTCGCCACGATTACGAAGTATTGCTCGGCGAATTGACACAATACAATCCGGAGCTCCTGGACAAACAACGTCTGCTTGCTATCACGAAGTGCGATATGCTGGACGATGAACTTATCGAGCAGATGAAAGCGCACCTGCCGGAGGGGATTGAGTCGGTATTCATCTCGTCGGTTGCCGGTCTGAACATTGCCCGACTCAAAGATATGCTTTGGGCGGCATTGCAACAATAGTACGATATGTGGCGACAATGTCGAAATAGCATTGTCACGCTACTTTTATTGGTATCGTGCGGCTCTGTTTTCGGACAAGAGTTGCACGATTATCGTTATTACAAACTCTTCGAGCCGGCCGACATTGGCGAGCCACTCATTGAGGAGCGTGATTCTGTCGTACTCCCGTCAATCACAGCTCCGTCGCGCCCCGACAGCCGACTATTCGATTTCGGTTTCTCGTTCGTACGCCACGCACGACGTGGCACGTTTTACCACGAGCGACACACTTCGCTGAACGGCATTCGCATCCGCAACTTCCACTCGGGCGATGCCTTCCGCCTACAACTCGCACAACGCAACTCGGCCGCCATTTCGCTCGGCGAACGCTCGATAGGCAGTGCAACATCTGCGGCAGAATACACCATTGTACGCCCATCGCGCCAACGCACGAGCATCGGCATTGCGCTCTCGTCGCGTAACCTGCCCGGTACGATATCGGCAACAACCTCGCAACGCATATCAAAGGATTGGGATATCGCCATCGACATCGCTGCACGTATGGGCAACGACGTTCACATCAAAGGTGTGTTTGCTGACGAATTAACCCTGCACGCCGCCGTTACAGGCACGATTGACTCCCTGCATCGACTCTCGTTTGCATTGCTTGCGTCACCCGCTCGACGCGGTCTGCGCTCTTCGTCTGTCGGACAAGCGTTCTCGCTCACAGGCAACCCACTCTATAATCCATCGTGGGGATATAGCAACGGGAAGGTACGCAACTCGCGTGTCAGTCGCGACTTTACTCCAACACTTATCGGCTCGTACGAGAGCACTCTCTCGCCAAACACAACGCTTTCCATCTCACTTGGTGCAACTATCGGTCGCCAAAGCGTCTCGACGCTCGATTGGTTTGACGCTCCGACACCCGCTCCGGACAACTATCGCTATATGCCCGACTACTTCACCGATGCGGATATCTCCGATGCCGTAGCCGATGTATGGCGGGCGAATGATACCTCATATACGCAAATAAATTTCGACGAACTATACGCTCGGAATCGGCTGAATGGCGGAGAGTCACTGTATGCCATCGCCGACCGCGTAGAGCAAATCACCAACTTGCAACTACACGCCGCTGCCCGCACGTCGCTTGGCGAACAACACAGTGTTGTATATGGTGCAAGTGGCGAGATTGCACGCTCTCGCAACTACAAACGAATGCGCGACTTGCTCGGAGGCAACCATATAACAGATATCGACCACTACCTGATTGACGACGATTCGTTCCGCAACTCTCTGCAAAACGATCTGCGCCACCCGAATCGCAAAATCGGAGTTGGCGACCACTATGGCTATAATTACGCACTCACCTCCTCTACGCTGTCGCTCTTCGGTATATATCGTTATCGCACAACGCGACTACTCTTTGAGGCGGGCGCACAAATCGGCTACGCCGCCGTCACTCGTCGCGGATACTACTGCAAAGAGTTGTTCGCCACGACATCTTTCGGTCGCTCTCGGCGGTTGCAATTTGCACCATACGCACTGCGTGCCACAATGCAATACTCGTTCTCTACGCGCCACCAATTGGATGCCGCCATCAGCATAGACAACGCGCCCACTTCGGCGGACAACTATTTTCTGCAAGCAGAATACAACAATCGCACGGTGGACAATCCATCAGCCACAGAACAATACGCAGCCGAAATCGGCTATACCTTCAACAGCAACCGCCTTCGCCTTCACGTCTCGGCATTTGCCCGCGCGTCGCGCAACGAGACTCAAAGCAATCGTCTCTACGACGACACCTCCGGCGAGTATAGCGACATTGTAACAACCCGCATCGGTCAGCTCTTTATCGGCATCGAAGCGGAGGCCGACTGGCAATTTGCACAGCATTGGACGCTTGCTGCTGCCCTTTGTGCCGGACGTTACACGTATGCAGGCAATCCGCTCGTCAGCATCTATCGCGACACGGACAACCATTTGATAGCCGAGCGCAACATAAGTTACACAAGTGGCCGTTACATAGGCAATGCTCCACAAATATTGGCAGCTCTGCGACTCGGTTACTTCAATCGCGGTTGGAGAGTGTCGCTCGAAGGGGCGTATGCCGGTTGTCGGTACGTTGCGCCATCATTTCTGCGTCGCACCGAGCGCGTATTTCGCCAAGCAACCTCACCGGAGATGCACGCCATATTCATCACGCAGGAGCGACTACCCGACGCTTTTACGGTTGATGCCTCGCTCTCGAAGACCATCTTTCTGCAACGCTTCGATCGCCGCATCTACTCCACCGCTGCCGCTCCGCGATTTATCGACCGCCATCCACGCTCGTACATAACCTTTTCGCTATCGGTTCGCAACCTGACGGGTAATCGCAACACCATATACAGCGGTTACGAATCGTCGCGTCTGCACAAGCACTACCTGGCGGACGGCTACACGTTCACCCCACAGGCAAATCGCTATTTGTACGCACATCCGCGCACATACTTCTTCTCCGTGCGCTTTACTTTCTAATCAATGGGTGGGCACCAATCATAATGGAACGACGGCACAAAAATAGGGCGTGTCTAACAAGTTTTTTTAGACACGCCCTTTTTGTTAGAAGTTGTATAACAAGAGGGATTTCAAGGCTTGCGTAGCCCGAAAAAGCGCAGTTTACTCGGCGTAAATGAGCATTTTGAGGGCAAGCGTAACGCAGAAATAACCTTGTTAGACGGCTTCTCTTTCGATTGGGTTATCGGATGTGATTACTCGATACCCTTCAACTTCTTATACGCGGTGTTGTACTTGTGGTACTTATCCAAAATACCCTCCTCGGTACGCAGACGGAAGCACAACTCTTTGAGCATCTGTGCGCAATCTACGCTATCCGGCTTCAACTCGAACGCCTTCTCGAAGTAAGGCAACGCCTTCATATACTCGGCATTAACAACCTTCTGCTCGGCTGCATACTCATCGAAGCTGCTGAACGTATCGGCCTTTGCATTGAGGGCCTTGTTCATCTCGTCGGCCTTTGCGATACGGAAGTAACCGATGTAGAAGAGAGTGTCGTAATCGTTCGGTTTGAGTTCGTTGATTTTGAGGAACGAGTTGATACACTCATCGTAGTTGTGCAACTTGAAGAATACGCGACCGCGACCAAACCACAAATCAGGGTTATCCGGAGTCTCTGCCAACGCCTTGTCAATCATCGATACGAGATCAGCAGGGTCACCAACGCTCTCCTCCGAAGTGTAGAGCTGCATCAGACCATCGAGAATCTTCTCGTTCTTCGGGAACTTATCGATACCTTCGAGCAGCACATCGCGTGCCTTCAACACGTTTGCATGATCGGCATCCTTCTGACCATAGTAGCAGTGGAACAAGAAGTAATAGGTATTACCGTTAGGATCCATATAGCCAAGCTCCTTTGCCTTGTTGAGATACTTCTCGCCATCAGCATAGTATGCAACATCCTCTGCACCGAGGAATGCAGCCAACTGACCTGCGAAGAAATAATACTGCGGATCAACCTGCGGATAGATTTTGTGCTCCTGGAGCGTAGCCGCCTTAACATAAGCATCAACAGCAACCTTGTAAGCAGGAACATCGATACTTGCCGAGCCAACCTGGCTGTAATAGTTGATTGCAGCGTCGAGAATCGGCTTCAACTTTGCCTCCATCTTCGGATCCATATCGTATGCCTTATCGGCTGCCTCCTTCATCACCTCGAACATACCCTCTTTAACTTCGCGGGTTTGATTCCAAGCAATTACGCGGTTATCCTTGACGAATACCTCCACCCAAGGATAAACCCAAATCTGACGAGCATTCTGTGCATCATCGCGTACCTCATCCGGCTCACCCATTGCAATTCGCAACACGGTAGCGTCCATACCACCAAAGAGGTTCTTGGTCGGCTCCATAATAGCATCCAGATAGGTCTTTGCGCGAGTAACCCACATCGCTGCCTTCACATTTTTCTTTGCATTTGCAGCATCTGCATCACTCTTTTCGAGCTTTGCCAACGTTGCATCTGTGTTGATTTTTTGACCCGTGACGGTTGGTACTGCCAGCACCATCAAAGCCATCACCATTAAGATTGATTTTTTCATAATCGTAAACGGTTTGTTTTATTGTTTATTCATTGTTTTCCTGTTCATTTACCACAACGTTCTCGGTTGCAGGCGTCTCTGCTGCCTCTACGGCATCGGTTGCAATCTCGGCGGTCTGCACCTCTTCATCCTCGCTCTTTGGCACTGCCATAACCGAAGCGATAGCATCACCCTCGCGGAGGTTGATAATGCGCACACCCTGCGTTGCACGACCTGCCAGACGAATCTGCTCGACACCCGTACGGATTGTGATACCCGAGCGGTTGATAATCATCAGGTCGTTCTGGTCGGTTACCGCCTGAATCGAAACGAGCTTGCCGGTCTTTTCCGTGATAGCAATGGTCTTGACGCCCTTACCACCTCGGTTGGTGATACGATACTCACCCAAATCGGTACGCTTACCGATACCATTCTCCGAAAGAACCAGCACATCCTGCTGCGAATCCGGCTCGATGCAGATCATACCGATTGCCTCGTTACCCTCTTCGAGTTCGATACCGCGCACACCCATACTTACACGACCTACCGGACGAACAGTACTCTCGTTAAAGCGAATTGCCTTACCCTCGCGCGAAGCAATCATAACCTCGGCGTTACCACTCGTGAGTTTTGCCTCGATGAGTTGGTCGTCCTCACGAATCACAATAGCATTAACACCATTGACGCGCGGACGGGAGTATGCCTCCAACTTCGTCTTCTTGATGGTACCGTTCTTCGTACACATTATGATATAGTTGCTATCAACATACTCGGCATCGTTCAGACGCTTGCAGTTGATGTATGCACGCACCTTATCATCCGGCTCAATCTGAATGACGTTTTGGATAGCGCGTCCCTTAGAAGAACGTGTTCCCTCCGGAATTTCGTATACTTTGAGCCAATAACAACGGCCCTTCTCGGTGAAGAACATCATTGTATTGTGCATCGAAGCAACGTAGATATGCTCGATGAAGTCCTCGTCGCGCGTAGCACTACCCTTCGCTCCGACACCGCCACGATTCTGCGTGCGATACTCGGCGAGCGACGTACGCTTAATGTAGCCCAAGTGTGAGATGGTGATAACCATATCGTCGTCGGCATAGAAGTCCTCCGGATTGAACTCTTCGGACGAATATACAATCTCCGAACGACGCTCGTCGGCGTACTGCTCTTTGATTTCGATAAGTTCGTCCTTGATAATCTGCATCTGCATCGACTCACTCTCCAATACGCGGTTGTAGTAGTCGATATTCGACTGCAACTCATCGCGCTCGGCAGTGAGTTTGCCGTGCTCCAAACCGGTGAGCGAACGCAAACGCATCTCGACAATCGCCGCTGCCTGCAATGCGCTCAAACCAAACTTCTCGACGAGAGCCGCTTTTGCCTCCTCGGTGTTCTTCGACGAGCGAATCGTGTGAATCACCTCGTCGATATTGTCGTGAGCAATCAACAGACCGAGAACAATATGCAGACGCTCCTCCGCCTTACGCAAATCGTAGCGCGTACGACGTACAACAACATCGTGACGATGGTCGATAAAGTGGCGAATCAAATCCTTCAAATTCAGCTGTACGGGGCGGCCATTCACCAACGCGATATTATTCACGGCAAACGACGACTGCAAAGCCGTATTCTTGAAGAGCATATTCACTACGACGTTAGCAACTGCATCCTGTTTGAGGTGTACCACCAGACGGATACCCTCGCGGTCGGACGACTCGTCATTCACATCAGCGATACCCTCCAAACGACCCTCCTTAATCTGGGCAGCGATACTCTTAATGAGTTCGCTCTTATTGACCATATAAGGCATCTCGTTGAAGACAATCAGCTGACGACCGTTAGCCGTCGTCTCGATATCATACTTGGCACGAATAATTACGCGACCACGACCCGTAAGCAACGCCTCTTTCACGCCGGCATAGCCATAGATGATACCGCCGGTCGGGAAGTCTGGACCCTTGACAAAGTGCAACAAGTCCTCGCACTCGCACTCCGGATTGTCGATATATGCGCAGCACGCATCTACAACCTCGCCCAGATTATGCGGAGCCATATTCGTAGCCATACCCACCGCAATACCGCTTGCACCATTAACGAGCAACAACGGAATCTTGGTCGGCAGCACGGTCGGTTCCGGAATACTGTCATCGAAATTCAGCGTCCAATCGATAGTCTCCTTTTCGATATCGGTCAGCACCTCGTCGGCAATCTTTTGCAGACGTGCCTCCGTGTAACGCATCGCAGCCGGCGAGTCGCCGTCCATCGAACCAAAGTTACCCTGACCCTCTACCAAAGGGTAACGCATATTCCACTCCTGCGCCATACGACACATAGCGTCATAGACCGACGAGTCGCCGTGTGGGTGGAATTTACCAAGCACGTCACCGACAATACGCGCAGACTTACGCGTCTGCTTGTCCGACGAAAGGCCAAGTTCGGCACTCATATCATACAAGATACGACGATGTACCGGTTTGAGGCCGTCTCTTACATCCGGCAACGCACGCGAAACGATTACCGACATCGAATAGTTGATGTAGGCAGTTTTCATCTGCTCCTCGATATTGACGTGGTCAATACGTCCGTGCAGACCTGCATTCTTTTCTTCTTCAGTAAGCATAATTTATTATTATAAGTTTCTTCGTTGTCAATTCACGACGGCGACCCCAATTTGGGCTTATCACTCGCCGTCCTTAATAATACATACGCGCAAAAATAGCATTTATTTTCCAAATAACGCACTTTTACACTCACTTTTTTACATTATTTTCACACGAAGTTAAAGAAATCGGCTGTTTTTGCCCATTTTTAGACGATTTTACGCCATCTGGCGATGGCTTCCGACAAGGGGTCGGGCAATTTCGTCAGTTTTTACCGCACATTTGCAGTAATCCCTCCGCCGTCATAGAGATTCTCCCCTCTTCCATCATACGGCGCACAAGAGCAATTGCCTGCTCCGGGTCGCAACCGAGTCCCGACACCAAATCTTTTACCGAGAGTTGTCCGCCTTGCACCCTTTGAGCAATCTCCTCTTCGAGCGACGGCTTGGCACCATTGCGTTTTCGATTGGCAAGGCAGACATCACACACGCCACACGCCGCCGAGTCGCCACCGCCAAAATATCGGTCGAGAACCACACTGCGACACTCCGATTCGTTCGATGCGTAATGCAGCATATTCTCGAATCGTTCCATCATCAGTGCCTTGCGTTTGGAGTATGTCTCCGGCGCAATATATAAATCTTCGACCGGCAGACGCTCCTCGTCGAGATATATCAATGGTGAGGTATTGGATGGAATATATCGAATAATGTGCGCTCGCCACAAATTTTTCAGACATTCGCGCACCTCGTAATGGTTACGTCCGCTCGATGCGGCAATCTCCATCTCATCAATGGTCCTAAATTCCGTAAATACGCCATTATACAGGCGCAGAATCGTTCGCAGAATCTCATCATCTCGCTCGCCTCCCGTACGCACCTTGTACAAATCGTCACGACTCACACAAAACATCAGTCGCGCCGGATTTTCGCGCTCCTCGGCAAGCGACATATACCCATTGTGCGACAAGAGCGTAATCGCGCTCATAACGGTTCCGATATAGAGATGTTCGCGAGCGCAAAAATCGTGAATATTAAAGACAAACGCCGCCTGCGCACCATCGCCTATCGCCACTTGCAGGTATGAGCAAATCTTCTCGTAGATACTCTTCACAACTTCAATCTTCGGAAACTCCGACTCGAAGCGTCGCACGATACGCTTATCGTCGTCGGGTGCAACAAGCAACACGGCATAACTTTTACCGCCATCTCGACCGGCACGGCCCGCCTCCTGATAATAACTCTCCAACGAGTCGCACATCGAGTAATGCACCACAAAACGCACATCGGGCTTATCTATACCCATACCGAATGCGGTTGTTGCAACCATAATACGGGTTTTACCCGCCAGCCACTCGTCTTGACGTATCGAGCGCTCGGCGTGTGGCAGACCACCGTGATAGTAACTCGCCGAGACGCCCTGCTCGCGCAGATATTCGGCAACCTTCTCGGCTGCCTCGCGCAGACGCACATAGACGATACCCGACCCATTGACGTTATTCACAACACGCATAAGTTGCTCGTTTTTATCATCCACGTGGCGCACCGAATAGGAGAGATTCGGTCGCAAAAACGAGCCACGCAATATACGCTTCTCGGCAAAGCCCAAACGTTGCATAATATCGTCAGCGACCTGCTTCGTGGCAGATGCCGTAAGTGCCAAAACGGGAACATCAGGAATCAGGCGGCGCAGTTCGGCGATACGCAGATACGATGGGCGAAAATCGTAACCCCACTGCGAAATACAGTGCGCCTCATCGACCGCCAGTAGCTTCACGTTCATTCGCTGAACGCGCAGTCGGAATGTTTCGGAGGCGAGGCGTTCAGGTGCCAAATACAAAAATCGCACATCGCCATAGACGCAATTATCGAGCAGTATATCAATCTGTCGATCGGTCAAACCCGAATGCACGGCAACTGCCGAAATGTGTTTCGCACGCAATCTGTCCACTTGATCTTTCATCAGAGCAATCAGTGGCGTTACGACAATACACAACCCATCCGACGCCAATGCCGGAAGTTGGTAAGTTATAGACTTACCGCCTCCGGTCGGCATCAGGGCCAACGTATCGTGACCCGAGAGCACCGATTCGATAATCTCGCGCTGCATCGGGCGAAAGTCGTCATACCCCCAATACTCTTTCAGTATTTCGTTCAGATTCCGATTCATATCCATCCGGGCGCACCGGTTTATGGCTTTTTCACAGCATAAAGGTATCAATTTTTTCGCGGATGCAATATTTTTTGCTCAAAAATCGTATCTTTGTCAAATATTATTCGACTTACGCTATGACCGAATACGAAAAGATGTGCAACGGATTACTCTACGATTTTGGCTCACCTGAAATCGAGGCACTTCTTGCCGATTGTAAGGAGAAACTCAAACGGTTGAATGCAATGTCGCGTCGCGACGAGGGGTTTAAGGAGTTGATGCACGAACTCATACCCGATATGGATGTAACGGCCGTCGTATCGACACCCTTCTATTGCGATATCGGAAGGCGCATTAAAATCGGAGCGCATTCGTTCGTGAATAAGAACTGCACGTTTCTCGACACGGGCGGCATCACCATCGGCTCGCACACAAAGATAGGCCCCAACTGCGGCTTCTACACACCGCAACACCCTATCGACTACATCGAGCGCAGACGAACGGTCGAGACCGGCGAGCCAATCGTAATCGGCGACGATTGTTGGATTGGTGGTGGTGTGACGATATGCCCGGGCGTTCGTATCGGCGACCGCGTAATCATCGGAGCGGGCAGCGTAGTCGTTCACGACATCCCATCCGACACGATGGCGGCAGGCAATCCGGCAGTCGTAAAGCGACACTTGAAATAGAAACACGTTATAAACATTATATCACGATAATATGTACGAGTACATCACAGGAAAACTTGCAGAACTAACCCCCGCATACGCTGTCATCGAAGCGGGTGGCATCGGTTACTTCATAAACATATCGTTGCAGACCTACTCTGCCCTCGAAGGTCAAGCCGAGGCGATGCTCTATCTGCACCACGCCGTGCGCGAGGACGCACAGACGCTCTACGGATTTGCAACGCGTGCCGAGCGCGAGTTGTTCCGTCTGCTCATCGGCGTTTCGGGTGTCGGCGGTAACACTGCACGAATGATTCAATCGACATACTCGCCATCCGAGTTGCGAAACATCATCGCTACGGGCAATGCCGTACTGCTCAAAAACGTCAAGGGTCTCGGATTGAAAACAGCCCAAAAGATTATTGTCGATTTGAGCGGTCGTATGCTCGACTTGAAGGGCAACGACGTTGCGACAACCGCCATTGCAAGCACTGCGCACAGCGAGACGTTCGACGAAGCCCTCTCGGCACTGGTAATGCTCGGTTTCCAAAAAGGTGCATCGGAGAAGGTTTTGACCAAGGTTTTCAAGGAATCGCCGTCGGTTTCGGTGGAGGAGGCAATCAAATTTGCACTCAAACATCTGTAAAAATAGAATTTCGACGCACAATTATTCCGTTTTTCGAGTAATAATTCGTATCTTTGCGCGTTATAGGACTATGAAACGACTACTCCACATAGCGATTTGGCTGCTTGCTGCCACACTATTGGCCTCGTGCGAGGAGGAGGGCGATGTGTTCACTACGCAGCAAAACAGCATCGAGAAATACCTCACATCCACTCGCAGAATGGTTGCCGAGGAGCAAATCGGTGACGTTATCGAGGATAATCCGCCATTCTACTCGACGTTTGGTCGCTATGCCTACCGCCATATCGTAAACTACTACGAGGCAGGGCGTGACGAGTGGAGCGTAATCGAGCCGGGCGACCGCGTGGAGATAGAGTTTAACGCATACCTCTTTTCGGGGTCAGAACCGTCGATTTCTAACGTCTATTGGTCGAATATTCCGGCGACGATTTCAAGGATTGAGGCGTCGAATAATAACCCATACGCCGACCTCGATTGGTCGGAGGAGCCATTGAGCTTCGTAATTGGAAACGGCGAAGTTGTCAAAGGCGTTGATGAAGCACTTATCGGATGCCACGACCAGGATTCGGTACAGGTATATATGACATACACAATGGCCTACGACAAGCGATTGGTCGGCACGGTTCCGAAGCGTTCGTCGATAGCGTGGTATATGAAGATTGTAAACGTAATTAAGTAAATTATACACAAAGAGATAGAATGAGAAAAATTTTCGCAATAGCCGCAATATGCGCGACCCTGCTTGCGTCGTGTGTCAAGGAGAACGAGATGTCGGGCGAGAAGATGGAGAACATCGCGTTGAAAGCGTGGATGAAGCGCAACCATCCGGAACTGCTCGGCAACTATCAGGAGAAGGGCGAATACTATGTCGATGTCCTTGAATGGGGTGATGTGCTGACTCCGAAAAACGGTAACGATTTGGGTGGCGAGCCGATTATGGACCAAGATACGTGCTGGATATATTACAACTATACGGGTCGTGATTTGGATGGCAACGTGTGCGTTACGCGCAATGAGACCATTGCCCGTATGCAAAACACCTATCTCGATGTAACGCACTATGTTCCGTACGGCATATATTGCGGTGGAGACAACTACTACGGTATCGTAGAGGGTACATACCTTGCAGGCCGCAACAAAATCAAGCTCGAC
The DNA here is from genome assembly GCA_017410165.1 of Alistipes sp. Lineage (GTDB taxonomy): Bacteria > Bacteroidota > Bacteroidia > Bacteroidales > Rikenellaceae > Alistipes. Next base: position 135,930 of record JAFQRH010000004.1, read on the forward strand.
GCAAAGTATGTTGCCGACAACAATCTGCCAAGCACCGAGTTTCTGCTGCGCAAGGGCTCGAAAATTCGCCTCTATCTGCCTTCGCGCGTTGGTTTTGGCGCATCGGGCTCGGATGCCGAGAACGGTTACGAAGGTCAGTTTGTTTTGGATGCCAACCGTCCTGTGATAATGGATTTGGAGGTTATGCGCGTCTTTAAGAACCCTTCCGACCGCGAGTTGGAGATGGTCGAAACGCTTGTCAAGGATGCGAACGACCGCGCAGGTAGCGAGCTGTGGAAGAAGATCGAGAAAGACGAGGACGACGAGACGTTGGAGAGCGAGGAGGGCAAGACCGACGGCACATTTACCGGTCTGTACTATACGGCCGACTATAAGCCGGGCGATGCTGCGACCGCACTCGGTTATATGCAGCCACATTTGGACGGCACAAACAGCCCATACAAGGATAGTGGCCGCTATCAGGATATGAGCATCTTCAATGCCGAGATTGCCAAGCGACTGAACGAACGATTCGAGAAGATGACTATCGGCGAGGACGAGACCCCGAAGAAGGTTGGCGAGAACACGACCGTCAGCGTTTGGTATATCGGTTGCTTCCTCGACGGATTTATCTTCGATACGAATATCTCGGAGGTGCGCGATTACATCTACGGCAAGGCGGGCAGCAACACTGCGACAAGTTACAATGCCGAGAACAACAAGGACGACCGTATCAGTGCTTGGCATCGTTGTATTCCGCAAATGTATATGGGTCGCTGGGGCGCGCTCATCACCACCTCGGGCTACGGATATGGTGCCGACGGCAAGGTTGGCGACACCTCGAACGTAGCATATCCGGCTATTGCTTACTTCTACAACTACTCGAACTCGTTCTACTATAACGACTACTACGGTTATCCGATAGATTATACCGGTGCGCTCGGCGGCGGCAGCAGTTCCGAGGGCGACGAGGAGAACAGCGACGAGGATGTAACCGAGATTATGGCATATACCCCACTTATCTTCTACATCTTTATCGAGCAGAATGAATCGTCGAGTGACGATTAAACAACGTAACCCAAACAACCACAAGCAACCCGACGGATGTGTGATATCTTCGTCGGGTTGTCTTTTTATTTACCCGACATTACCTGACCTTATTCGATCTTACCTGACCTTATTTTTTTGATATGGCAAGCGGGCTGTCGCCCTTAATGGCAACAAATGACAGCGCACTCTGTGAGTGCTTAATGGCAGGGCGGGATTTTTCTATTCAATGCCATTCCTTGCCATTCAATGCCATTAAGTAAGCGCAAGCGAACGACTGCCATTGAATGCCACCCCGACCTTACCTGACCTTATTTGACCTTACTCGACCTTATTTTTTGATGGCTAACTATGTGCTTTTTCAATGAAATATTTGTAGAAAGCAAATAGTTGAGCACGGTTTCAAGTTGGTCAAGCCGACAGAATAGCCCGCCGCAAACCACCTCTCAAAAAAATCGGTAATAATATCAAAAAATCCGACCTGCTCGCAGAGACGTGAGCAGGTCGGATTCGTTTAGGGCTTATTGCACCGCAAAGGGCGCACATCGCTCTACTTCTTCTCCTTCAAAAGGTCGCGAATCTCGGTGAGGAGAACCTCCTCCTTCGATGGAGCAGGTGCAGGCGCCGGAGCAGCCGGTTTTTCCTCCTCCTTCTTCGTCAGCTTATTCATCAGTTTCACCATCATAAATACGCACAATGCGAGGATAGCGAAATCGACTACCTGCTGAATAAACGCGCCATAGTTCCACGTTACGGCAGGGGTCACAACAGCACCCGCCGCATCCAAAATCTGCTCTTTGAGCGTCAGTTTCAAATCGGAGAAATCAGCACCACCCACGAGCAAACCGACTGGCGGCATAATGATATCGTTCACGAGCGAGGTAACAATCTTACCAAACGCGCCACCGATGATAACACCGACAGCCATATCAACCACATTTCCTTTAAGGGCAAATGCCTTAAACTCTTTCAAAAATCCCATAACTTTCTCTCTGTTTTTAATTATTGCATTTTCTTAAAAGAGTGCGCCCCGAAGCCGACACCTCGCAGGCGCGCTCTGTGAATTGTCTATCCAACGATTACAAGCACCGCATCGGTAGCCACATTGTCGCCCTCGGCAACAAGGATATCCTGAACCGTACCGGCATAGTCCGACGTGATGGAGTTCTCCATCTTCATTGCTTCGAGAACAACAACCTCCTGACCTGCGGCAACGCTATCGCCTACGGCAACTTTCAGCGAGATAACACGACCCGGAAGCGGAGCGACAATCTTATTGCCCGTAACGGCTGCCTTCGGAGCAGCAGGTGCTGCGGCTGGTGCTGCAACAGGAGTGGTCACCGTATCGTCGATTTCGAGAATCACGGCATCCGTAGCGAGGTTATCGCCAACAGCAACCAGAATCTGCTTAACAACGCCCGTATAGTCCGACGTGATGGAATTCTCCATCTTCATCGCTTCGAGAACGACAACCTCCTCGCCGGCCTTCACAACCTGACCAACCTGAACCTTGATGTCGATCACCTTACCCGGCAGCGGAGCAATAATGGTCTTGCCCGTAATCGGCTTTTTCACCTCCTGCTTAACCTCCGCAACAACACTCTCGGCAGGTGCCTCCTGTGCCTTCTTTGCCTCGTAAGCGGCGATCTTAACCTTCGTCAGGTATGGTTTAGCGACAAGCGGGAAGAGTTCGAGCAAGAGCACCTCTTTCTCGTTCTCTGCCAACTTCACGCCACCTGCCTCCGGCAACTCCGGATTCGGCTGCTGCTGATACTTCGAGATATCGTAGTTGGTCTCCTCGCGCACACCGCAAATCTTGAAACGGAACTCCGGATCAACCGGTACAGGCGTCTTACCATACTCGCCCTTAACGAGGTTTACAAACTGGTTGTTCTTGGTGGTGTACATCGGACGACCTGCCTTCTCGTCAAGTGCGCAGTTCACTGCCTGTGCACCCACAATCTGCGACGTAGGCGTTACGAGTGGCGGAAGACCTGCCGACAGACGAACGGTCGGGATGAGCTCCATCGAACGTGGCAGAATGTCCTCGGCTTTGAGTGCCTGCAACTGTGCCACCATATTCGAGTACATACCGCCCGGAATCTCCGCCTCCTGAACGAGTTTGTTCGGAGCAGGGAAGCCGAAGTATGCCTCAATCTTCTGCGCTGCATCGAGCAACGTAGCGAAGTCGTCAGCATTAGCCGCCTTAACTGCACGGTTGAGTTGCTCCTCAACCTCCGCAGGGGTAGCGTCAGTGAGTGGGTTGAATGGTTTCGGAGCAGGTTTATCGGCACCAAATACCGACACGTTCAACTCCGTACGGATATCCTTCAACTGCTCGTTAATCTTGGCAACTGCCTCCATATTGGCGCCAACCTCGATACCGAGTTTCTGGGCGAAGAGGTAAACCAACTCCAAAGCCGGAGCACCCGTACCGCCACCAAACCACCAGCAGTTGGTATCAACAACATCCACACCCGCAGCAATCGCAGCGTAAACCGAAGCCAAACCGTAACCCGGAGTACAGTGTGTATGGAAATCAATCGGAATATTAACCGCCGCCTTCAACTTCTTAATCAAGACGCTTACTCGCTGTGGCGGAATAAGACCCGACATATCCTTGATGGTAATCATATCGGCACCAAGTGCTGCCAACTCTTTTGCCTTGCTTACAAAGTAGTCATCAGTAAACACCGGAGCCGGATTCTTCTTACCCTTCAACTTATCCCAGAAGCCGAGTTTCGGATACTTCGGATCGACCGTGTAGCAGACAGCGCAATCGGCAATACCGCCATACTTCTTAACGTACTTGATGGTGGACTTCACGTTATCGACATCGTTCAGACAGTCGAAAATACGCATAATACCCAAACCACTCTCAATCGAGTTACGGCAGAAGCCCTCGATGATTTCGTCCGTATAAGGGGCATAACCGAAGAGGTTACGACCACGCGAAAGAGCCGTCAGTTTCGACACATCGCCTACCGCCTTCTTGATGCTCTCCAAACGATACCAAGGGTTTTCGCCCAAATAACGCATCACGGAGTCAGGCACTGCACCACCCCAAACTTCCATTGCAAAGAATTGCGCATCCTTGTAATACGGCAGACAACGCTCTACTTGCGCCTGCGTCATACGCGTAGCAAACGACGACTGCTGGCCGTCGCGCAACGTCAAATCTCTGATTTTTAATTGTTTAGCCATAGTATAAAATATTATATTGTTTGTATTTTATTGCAATTCAGTGTTATACAGATAACAAAGATATAAAATTTTATGGTTTATACAACAAAAAGAACGAAAAAAGTAACATCCGTTTGCACAAATGTTACTTTTTCTATCTTTTAGGTCGCTTTCGGCTACGCTATTTTGCGGTGTATGTTTTTAACGCCAGACGCTTAACAAGCATCACAAATCCGCCCGTAAGAATCAGATTCAAAACCAATGCCAAGACCGAAATCAACAGCACCGGACCTCCGATATTATAGCCGATAGCGATAAAGATAACGCCCGCGCCGACCTCGCCTCGCGTAAACATACCAATCGACAGTGCCAATCTCTCGGCAAGCGAACGATCGCGGTAGAAGAACATCGGCACCATCTTACCAAGGTTCGAAAGCAGCGTCACTGCCACCACGTGCAGAGCAATCTCCCATCCCGACATTATCGGCAGCGTAGCAATCAGACTATCCGACTCGACCGACGCAGCTGCATCCTGTCCCATATCGATAAACGGCATACTCAGTCCGACCAGGAGCATAAACACCAACGATATCATAGTCGTCGCCCGCTCTTCGATTTTGCCGCCAACGTGCTTATTTTTGATAATCATACCAAAGATAAAGGCAGGAAGCAGCACCTCGATATGGATGGCACCCTTGGCACCAAAGAAGTGATGCGTAACGATATAGACCATATAAGTTGCACCATAGACGAACACAGCGTAGGCAAACACGGCAAGCCAAGTTTGGCTGATATCCAAACGCGACATATATCGCCAACCCACTACAAACATTCCGAAGATTATCAGTAGCATCGCCATCATCTGCCAATTGAGTTCGCCAATCATAGCGACTTGCAACGGCACCATCAGGATTATGGTATCGAGGTCATCGAATATGGCAAGCGTCTGCGCCTTCTGGTAAATCCAACTCTTTTGCAAGTTCATAGCGGCCAACATCGAGAAGAGAATACCCGCCGAGGTAGGCGCCGCAAATCGGCTCAAAAGCAACGTCTCCTTCCACGTGTCGCCCAAGCCCCACCACTCCGAAGGCATCAAAGCAAAAACGTAGTATATGGCAATCAGAATCCAAGGCACAGCCGCCGCAAACATCGCAACGAAGTAGTCCTTTACGTATATACCCACGTTCGACTTATCAATCTCAAATTCGCGACCGACGTTAATCATAATAAAAGCCAAGCAGATGCCGAGCATAACCTCGACCATATGCTTAAACTCGCTATACGTATCGCCTACTACATCAGGAAGGATTTGAGAGAGCACCAACCCAAGCATCAGCATTGCAGAAAACGATAAAACTTTCTTCATAAAACGGCTTCTTCTAAACTGATTTTCTTTAATTTTCTACTTTTTTCGGGTGCAAATATACAAAGAATTACGCTTCTTGCAAAGTACCCGACAACACCAACCTACGCAAACACAAAAAAACACTCCCATCAACAAAATTTTGCTGATAGGAGTATTAGTATGATCCTAAAATTTGTGTACTCTAAATAAAGTGGTTACTCGTCTGCTTTAACCATATCGAAGAACGAACTAATCTCCTGCTGGTCGAGAGCCTGACGAACATTGAATCGTTTAGTCTGATCAAGATAGCCGGTGCGACGAACCTTGATTTCAATCTGAACATCGCGAGCATTTTCGTACGTCAAGCCTTGAATATTAAACGAGCGGGTTTCTTCAAACGGCGTATTACCCAACCACAATTCATTAGTATTCTTAACCTCGTTAGGAACACTTGAAATGACACGATAGAAGATGCGCGCACCTTGTGGCTGCGACTCAAAATACCAACGAATAATCGTACTCTCCATTGAGGTTCTACCGGGATTATCGCGCGAAACGACCTCTTTGTTGGCACCTTTTGGAATGGAGGTGTCTTTAATATTCGGATTGTAAGCCAATGTCAAGTTTACCTCATCTGGATAGGTCTTTTTGCCGTTATAATCCTTGCGTTTAATTACCATCTGCTTTGCATCTTCATAATTCTTTTTTTTACAAACGACAACAAACGATTTTTTACCCGGATTTTTGATAACAGCAGGAGTTTGCTGTCTTGTCGGAGCATTATTAATCCACACATCTGCTCCTGCCGGATTAGAATTAATTACAATACGTTTCTGCGCTACACCTACTTCGGGGAGCAACAAAATGCCGATGGCAACAATCAGTACAATAGCAAATCTTTTCATTTTGTTTTTTAGTTATTTACCGTGTCCCTTCGGTTGTTTATTAATAGAGTATAAATACAAAAAACGTGGGACCCATCCATATCGCTTGTCGAGGTTCTGGAATACCTTTGCTGCAAATACAGAATAAAGCCCACGTCGAATGAACGTGAGCGTCAAACTTTATTCCTTTGCAGCTTTGAAATTTTCCAGATTTCGACAAGCAAGTATAAAGATAACGCTTTTTATATGTTTGTGCTACATTTTTAGCACTAGTACACGTTTAAAAACTTTTTATATCCCCATAGGCACATACTATTTTTGTTTGACAACACAAAGGTACTAATTTTTTTTACAATAAACAACTATCTCGCCTCTATTTTTATCGCAAATTTACACCACAATCAAAAAGGTGGTTTTACGACAAATTGCGTAAAACCACCTTTTTTCGTTATGTTTCTACCGACTACAAAACTTGAATCGGCAACTCGGCTACGATATTAGCCGACGATGTACCAATCGAGATCGTGTACTCACCTGCATTTGCGGTCCAAGCGTGGCTCTTATCGCACCAGAAGGCGAGCATACTCTTGTCAACCTCGAATACTACAACCTGCTTCTCGCCTGCTGCCAGCGACACCTTTTGGAATGCTTTAAGCTCCTTAACCGGACGCAAAACAGTCGGATTCTTCTCTGCTACATACAACTGAACAACCTCCGAGCCGGCTACACGACCGATATTACGCACCTCGATTGCTACGCGGAGCGGCTTCTCGTCGGTCAGCGTCTTAACCTTGCCCTTGCTCAAAATCTTTGCATTTGCCAACTCGAAAGTGGTGTACGAAAGACCATAACCGAATGGGAAGAGTGGCTTGATACCCTTCTTCTCATACCAACGATAGCCAACCAACACCGACTCGTCGTAATGCACATCGTAAGTCCAAGGGTGGAACGCCTTCTCGTTAGGGTTACCCTTTGCCTTGGCGAGGTTGAAGCCCACCGGCACCGAATTTACAGCCGGCGAATCGGCAAACGAACGCTCGATAGTCATCGGCAATTTACCCGACGGATTGACCTTACCAATCAAGATATCACGCAGTGCCAACATACCGTTCTGACCCGGATACCAGCCATAGAGCAACGCAGCGCACTTGTCTGCCCACGCCGACATATCGATACCCGAACCCGAATGCACGAGAACGATTGTATTAGCGTTATTCTCTACCGCAAGACGCACCTGCTGCTCGTCGCGCTTCTCCATTGCAAACGGACGCTCGGTCGATTCCGAATCATAGGTACCCGTAACACACAATACGACGTCTGCGGCCTTGATTTGCTCGGCAGTTGCCTCCGAAACAAACGAAACACCCTGACCGAACGTCTCGGTCATCACCTGCTGCAACGGAATATGGTCATAACCCGTAACACGCGCTGCACCGCCACCGTGAGGAACATCCTTAATCCAACGACGGCCGATAACAAGCACCTTGCGGTCGGTTGCCAACGGCAAAATACCGTTATTCTTCAACAACACAGCACCCTCGGCAGCCGTACGATACGAAACCTCCAAGTGGTCAGGCAACTTCGCCTCCAACTCCGGTTTGTACTGCTGACCACTCAAATAGCGGTCGTACAAACCCCAACGGATGCAGGTTGCAATCGTCGGACGAATCATATTCTCAATATCTTTCTCCGTAACAATACCCTCGGCTACCAAATCACGTGGCGTCTTTTTGATGTAGTGAGCCGGCTCTCCCGGCATATCGAGGTTCTGACCCGAGAGAATCACATTCTTCCAATCGTAAATCGAGTTCCAATCCGACATAACCATACCCTTGAAGCCAAGCGTTCCGCGCAACAAGTCGGTGATTACATACTTGCTCTCGCCCGTCCATTCGCCATTCAACTGATTGTAGGCGGTCATAACAGTTGCCACGCCCGCATCAATCGCCGCTTTGAATGCCGGAGTATAAATCTCCATCAGGGCACGCTCGTCGATAATCGAGTTCGAGCGACGACGATAGAACTCGGTCTGATTGCCGAGGAAGTGTTTTGCACAAGCCAGCGTTCCGGTCGATTGCATACCCGTAATATAGTTCTCCATAAGGCGTGCTGCCAAATACGGATCCTCGCCCACGTACTCGAAGTTACGACCGCACTGCGAGTTACGATAGATATTCATACCCGGACCAAGAATCACGCCTGCACCTGCCATACGTGCCTCCTCGCCCACTGCGTGGCCATAGTCGTAAGCAATCTGCGGATTGAAAGTCGCAGCCATCATAATAAATGCAGGGAACTGCGTCGTGCGCTCGGCCAAGATAATTTCGCCTTCACGGTGCAACTTCTGCTTATTCTTCACACCCATCGAAGCATCGGTCGTGTAGATATAAGGCATACCCTTCTCCGGAACACCCGGGAAGAAGAAACGGTTATGACCCTGAGTCATCGCAAGTTTTTCGTCAAGCGTCAATTTTGCGATGTACTCGTTGGCTTTCGCCTCCGCCTCTTCGTAACTCATTTGTGGCTGAGCCACTACCGTCAGCACTCCGAACAGAGCAAGTGCCGAAACAAATAATCTCTTCATAGTTTGCGTATTTTATTTTAGGTTACATTTTGCCAATTTGCCATTTACAAAGATACTCATAAATCCTGAATCCACAAATAAAATTTCAATTTAGATAATCGTTATACGAATTAGCAGAATTTTTATTAACTTCGCACTCGATTTAACACAAAAAACAAGAAGAAACTATGTTTACTCTATTACAAACCGAAACTGCGGCGACTACCGAGTCGTTGATTGTACCTGATAGCGTTCAGAAGGCGCAGATGGCAGATGCAATCGAAAAAATCACGACAACCGATTACAGCGAATTGCTTTCGCATTTGGCAACGCAAGGTTGCTGGATTTTGCTCAAAATCGCATTGGCTCTGCTTATTTACCTCGTCGGAAAATGCATTACAAAGTGGATTATCAAGTTGATGAACAAGGGTTTGAAACGTCGTAATGTGGATGCTTCGCTCGCTTCGTTCCTCCGTTCGATGGTGCAGGTTGTGATGATGTTTATGATTATCATCGTTGCCGTGCAGACAATGGGCATCAATACCTCGTCGTTCATCGCGCTCTTCGCTTCGGCAGGTTTGGCTGTCGGTATGGCTTTGAGCGGCACGTTACAAAACTTTGCTGGTGGCGTTATTCTGTTACTGTTGCGCCCTTATCGCGTCGGCGACTACATCTCGGCACAAGGTCAATCGGGTACGGTTGCCGAAATCGGAATGTTCTCGACCAAAATCAACACTGTTGACAACCGCGTAATTTATATCCCGAACAGCGCAATCTCGACCTCCATCATCGACAACTATTCGCAACCGAAGACTCGCCGTGTGGATTGGACGATTTCAATTGCGTATGGCGACAGCGTAGAGGTGGCTCGTGAGCAGATTTTGAAGTTGCTCGCAGCCGACGGTCGCGTACTCACAGACCCTGCTGCGGTGGTATTCGTTTCGGAGTTGGGCAACGCTTGCGTTAAGCTCTCTGTGCGCGCTTGGGTCAAGGGTGCAGACTATTGGGATGTATTCTTTGCACTCAACGAGTTGTTCTACACCGAACTTCCGAAGAGCGGCATCCGTTTCGCTTATCCAAAGATGGATGTAAATGTTATAAACAAATAATAATCAACACACAAAAGCATGGAATTGAAAGACATATTGGCAATCTCCGGTCAGCCGGGCTTGTTTCGTTATATCGCACAGTCGCGAAACGGCGTAATCGTAGAATCGTTGCTCGACGGCAAACGCTCGAACGCTTCGGCATCGTCGCGCGTCAGTGCATTGACCGAGATTTCGATGTTCACCGAGGGCGAGGACATTCCGCTTGCAGAGGTATTTACCAAGATGTATGCCTACACCGGTGGCAAAGCAGCAATCTCGCACAAGGAGTCGAACGACCGCCTGAAAGAGTTCTTCGGCGCAGTCATCACCGATTACGACCGCGAGCGCGTACACGTATCGGATATCAAGAAGGCCGTTTCGTGGTTTAACTTGCTGGTAGAGGCGGGCTTCACGGAGTTCAAATTGCCGGATGAGGAGGTTGCAGAGGAGTAACCCATTGCACCTTTGGATTCATCCAAACGAAAAACCGCTCCCACTTTTGCGTCGGGAGCGGTTTTCGTTTGTGCTATATATCGTGTGACAACGAAGGCGGCACACAGCCACTCACATCGTAATCGCCCCAACGCTCGGCAATCGACGAGATGACCTGCTGCAACACCACCGGATCATTCTCGGTAACCAATCGCAGGCGCGTCTCTTTGAAATTTGGCAAGCCCTTGAAATAGTTGGACAAGTGGCGACGCATTTCGAGAACACCTACCCTCTCACCCTTTATCTCGATTGACTTTGCAAGATGTTGTTTGGCAATTGCCACACGCTCCGTAACGCTCGGCTGTGGCAACACTTCACCCGTCTGCAAGTAGTGTTTCACCTCGCGAAATATCCACGGACGGCCATACGTCGCACGACCAATCATCACAGCATCGACACCATAGCGGTCGAACATCTCTTTGGCCTTCACGCCCGAATCTATATCGCCATTGCCGATAATCGGAATATGAATCTGCGGATTGTTCTTAACCTTACCGATGAGTGTCCAATCCGCCTCGCCACGATATAGTTGTGCTCGCGTTCGGCCGTGAATGGTCAGCGCAGCAATACCGACATCCTGCAAACGCAGAGCAATCTCCTCGATGTTCTTCGACTCGTCATCCCAGCCCAAGCGCGTCTTTACAGTCACCGGTTTATCTACCGCCTGAACAATTTGGCGCGTCATCTCGACCATCAGCGGCACATCGCGCATCATACCCGAACCGGCACCTCGACCCGCAATCTTCTTCATCGGGCAACCGAAATTGATATCGACCACATCTGGATTGGCACTCGCCGCAATGCGCGCTGCCTCGACCATCGGCTCTATCTGGTTGCCATAAATTTGGATACCCACCGGACGTTCGAAGTCCGAAATGGCAAGTTTTGCACGCGATTTCCACGCATCGCGAATCAATCCGTCCGACGATATAAACTCGGTCGTTACCATATCGGCACCGAAGAGTTTACACATATATCGGAACGACGGATCGGTCACATCCTCCATTGGAGCCAAAAACAGGGCGCGCTCCCCAAGATCTATATCTCCGATTCTCATAAATCGCGTTTTTTATGTAGTTGATACGAATTAACTATATTTTGCCATACGATGTATGCCGTAGGTGCCACGCACGATAGTGGATCGAGAAACGACTGCGACATCCATATCGCCAATACCGTATTCTTCTGTCCGAGCGACTGTCCGCCGGCAGCAACATCGCCATAGCGGCGACCGATGGCTCGACCCAAAGCAAATTGTGCGATGCATATTACGCCTGCCACCGCAGCAAGCAACAACTCTTTACCACTCTCGGCCGTGCCATAATCGATAATAAAGCAGGTTGTACGCCCTATGACTATCGCAAGCGACACGAGCCAAAAGTAAAACGACAGACGACCGTGCGAAGCAAACCATCCTGCCACTCGCGGCATTGCAAGGCGACACAACTGAGCCGCTACGAATGGCGAGATGAGCAGAGGTGCAACCTTTGCCAGAATCTGCCACAACGTACACTCGCCATTTCCTGCCAGCGAGAGCACCAAAGGCGCGACCAATGCCGTAGCGATATTGCATAGCAAACTATACGTCGCCATATTCTCGACATCGGCACCCAACATTCCACCGATAACCACCGCCGCCATCGCAATCGGCGCAAGCGAACATATCATCGCGCCCTGCGCCACAACCGTATCAAACGGCGAGAGTGCAAACCACAACAACAGAGCCGCTGCAATCTGCGCCACAAAGAGCCACAAATGCATCATCGTCGGACGCATCGCCCGCAAATCGACACGGCAGAATGTAAAAAACAGCATCACAAATATCAGCGACGGCGTAAGCATATTGCCCGACCACGCATCAAGTGCGCAAATCTGGCGACACAGCAACGCCCCGACAATCATACCGAGAGGCATTGACGCCGTACGCATCGAATGTGATGAGATGTGCATATTCCGGGTGTTATTTTATACCGTTAAACAGATATGGTGCGTAGTTGTACGACTTCGCATCATAGACCTTACGCAACGTGTTCATTCGACGGCAAAAATCGTCAAAATCCTTACGGTCGTACGACCAACCAACCTCCGACAATGCCGCCAAGCGAGGCAACAACATATGCTGAACGTGGTCAAACGTGGCGATATACTCCGTCCACAAATTCACCTGTACACCCTTTATATGCGCACACTCTGCCTCGGTCAGCCCTTCGTAAGGATCAAGCGCATATACGCGCGAAGCGGGCAACGGACGACGGCCATTGGCAAGTGGCTCGCCATTCTCGGCAGGCGATTCGGTCTGGTAGTAGTCGATATAGCAGTGTGTGTTCGGTGTCATTATCACATCATTGCCGAGTTTGGCCGCTGCGATACCGCCTTTCTTTCCGCGCCACGACATCACCGTTGCGCTCTGCGTAATACCACCCTGCAAAATCTCATCCCAACCGATAATCTGACGACCGTGTTCGTTGAGCCACTTCTCGACACGTCGCACAAAATAACTCTGCAATTCGTGTTCGTCTTTCAGTCCCTCCTCTGCGATACGCTTTTGGCACGCTTTGCACGCCTTCCACGCTCCCTTCGGGCACTCGTCGCCGCCTATGTGGATATACTTCGACGGGAAGAGAGCAATTACCTCCGCAAGCACGTTTTCGATAAATTCGAAGGTCGTCTCCTTTCCTGCACAAAATACCTCTTTACTTATACCCCACGTCGTACGCACATTATACGGGCCACCGCTACATCCCAAATGCGGATAGGTCGAGAGTGCCGCTACGGCGTGACCCGGCATTTCGATCTCCGGAATCACCTCTATATATCGCTCGGCAGCATAACGCACCACCTCGCGCACCTCATCCTGCGTAAAGATTCCGCCATAAGGCGTACCGTCGTAAATCTCGGATTGGCGATACTTGCCGACGAGCGTCTCTTTGCGCATCGCACCGATTTTTGCGAGCTCCGGATAACGCTTGATCTCGATACGCCACCCTTGGTCATCGGTCAGATGCCAATGGAAGCGATTTATTTTATGCAGTGCCAGAATATCGATATATCGTTTTACCTCCTCGACCGTAAAGATATGGCGACAAACATCGAGCATCGCACCACGATAGCCGAAATATGGTTTATCGGCAATTTTTACGGCCGGCAACAGGCGACCCGCAGCACTCGACGACTCGGCATCGGTCGCAATCTGCAACAAACTCTGCAAGGCGTAGAAGACCGCCTTTGGCGAGCCACCCTCGACCGTTATCGCCTTTGGCGTGATGTGAAGCGTGTACTGCTCCTCCTCAAAAGAGTCATCGAGCGACAAGAGAATCGGAGATTTTCCAATTGGGCGCGATGCAATCTTCGGACGACGACCACACATATCGCTCAACTCGGCAGCATAAAATTGGGCTGTCGGCGCAAGCGATTTATCATCGAAACAGATTACGGTTTTGGGCGAGAGAACAAATTCGCCTTGCAACACCTCGACCGACGCAGGGCGTGGGACGATAGCAATAGTCGGATTGGCTGCGTAGCACGCAAGCGCGCCTACTACAAAGAACAGCGAAGTCAAAAGTCGCTTCATACACACTAAAAGTTTATCGGTTCAACAAATATTTCAATATATCCTTCATCAACACATCGCGCCCGCCAGCATCGGTTATCGACTCGAACGGGAAGCCCATAACCACACTCGCTCCACACTCGTCTCGATACCCTACCGCTGCCGCAAGGCGGCTATCCGTGTAGTGCATCAACTCCGTAGCCGAGCCGACCGCCGCAAGGCCATCGACCGAATTTACGGCGTACATATCCGGGCGATACTCGTCACATATCGTATAATCGCGCGATGTTGCCAATCGAGCAGCCGAACGACTGCGGGTTGTCGCCGTAAAAGTGCGGGTTGCCATATTCTCGACCAACTCGACCCGCAGAACTCGCTTTGCGAACTCGACATCGGCAGCCGTAACGCCCTCCGAGCCGCACAAATCGGTCGCAACATATGCGCCCGACGTAAAGATCGCACCACCGCTCGCAATGTAGTTCGACACGGCTCGCTGCAACTCCGGCGAGAAACAGCGATAGCGCACATCGGCGACGCCTCTGCCTACGCGTGTCGCGCGCTGTTTGCCGAGAATCAAATCGACAGCATCCGCATCTGCCAACACTCTCTCCGAACGCTCGACGGCACGCACGCTTGTCGAGCAGAACGAGTATCCTGCCGCCACGATACTCTTTCCGTGCAGGTAGGCATAATCGAACGTATTACCACCGACAAGTGTTCCGTTATTATCGCTATTTGATACGCCAAACGCCTTAATTTCACACTTCTCTCTGCGTCGAGCGATGTCGTGAACACGTTGCTCGCCGACAAATGCCACATCGTGCAGGTAGGCCACACCGCTGTCAAATTCGTTATGAAAGCCATCCTCCCTACACTCGGGAGCCGACACTCGATCGAAACCATTTACAACCACCACCGTCGCCGGCGCACCGCTTGTTACGCACGCCGCCAAAGTTTCGCTCGGGAAGCTCTCGCCTCCGTCATTCAGGGCCGTAACACGATAACTGTATATCACATCGCGCCGCTGTCGGACGGTTATCGTCGTATCACACACCACACGTCCGCCATCAAAGCCCCCGTCACCAACACGAGTGTATAGAACATACTGTGTCGGGCGAGCCGTTGTCTCCAACGAATCCGCCACTGGCGACCAACGCAATTCGACTTTCCCCTCTGCATCTATCCGTGACGAGAAACCCTCGACCGGCAGAGGTGCGACGCAATACGGCACATCGTATTGAGCCGAGAGATGGCGCAAAATGGCCTTGTATATGGCACGCGACACCACAAACTTGAAGTTCGGGTCGTGACCCAAGCGCATATCGGCAAGATTCTGATGCGAGAGCAACTCCAAGAGCATTGTCGGCACCGATGGCACGCGTGCCTCAAAATAGGATTTATTCCACATTCCGCGACGTGTCCACTCCGGCTCGTAGGTACGGCGCACATCGTCGGCAATCTGCGACATCACCATATCGGTCAAATCGCGCGACAGGTAGCGTTTCGCTCCACCCTCGAACTTACCTTTTTGGAAGCGAGTATAGTAGATGCCGAGCGTACCAATCGTACGTTCGTCGTCCGTTATGCCCGCATCGCTATGAAATGCTAACGCAAGGTCAATCGGTATGCCCAAGCCCTCTTGTCGAGGCAGACGGTCAGAGCCGCCCATCAGTGCATTAACCCACTCGCCACGCGACATATAGTCGTCCTTATAGTCGTTGCAGTCGTGTTGCGGATTATACACCGACTCATCAAAACCCGCCCACTGCAACCAATAACGAGCACCCTCGCAATAGCGAGCCATTCCGCTCGTAATCGGCGTGTAATCGCCACCTTCAACCCGCAACGAGTCGCAAACCGTACGGGCAATGTTTCCTTTACCGCCACCAATCTTTACAGCATCGGCACACACTACGCCTTTCGAGGTCGAGCGATTCGAGAGCGATACAATGGCGCGATTTGAGCCCTCCGCAAAGGTAAATGTACCGAGATATATCCAAGTGCCTCCGCCAATCTTCTGATTGACCCACACACGACTCTCGCCGCCGGCGTGACGCACCGTATATTCGGCATCCGACGTGCTATCGCTAAACGTACAATACGACACATATACGGCATATTCGCCCTTTCGCGGAATCTCGACCGACCACTCGGCTCGGCTCTCTCGCTCGCCACCCGCAACGGTTTTGGCGATGCGGCACGAGCCGTGACGGAACGGATTTTCGCCCGACAAATAGGTCGTCTGCTTGTGTGCAAAGCCCTCGTTGAATGTTCGCCAAACCTGCTCGCCCGTCTGCTCATCATAACGCGACGAGCCATCTACCCCGCGCTCGTTATCGGCAATGAGTTCCACCGTATTAAAATCGCGCTCGCGCGGCAACATCACCGTAGCCCCTGCCCCTTCGAGCATCGGCACCAGATATGGCAGCACGTAACTCTGCGTGAACAAATCCTCAACCGTCTGCCACAGCAGAGGGCGTTGCCATCGCCAATCGTTCAGTTTCGAGTCGAAGAATCGACCGTGACTCTGCCACAAAGCGATATGCCGTTCGGCGAGGCCTTTCGAGATTGTGTATGGTCGCTCTCGGCGAACCAACTGACCACCCGACGAACCGTTCACAAACGGTTTTTGACGTTTTTCAGAGATGCAATAGTATCGAGGTATAAGATTTCGTAGTGGCTGCCCATCGGCAATAATATTGATTTTATGCCGCTGCCATTTCATCGGAAGCAACAAGCGCACCGAATCGCACAACGCATCCAATCGCTCTTCGCGCACCGGATAGTACGACATCGGAATAGTCGTTGTGATGCGCACTTCGCCCCCCTTCACCACCAACGATGACACCTGAACGGGGCACGTACGCACCTGACGCTGTGCAACGCGCGTAAGCAGGCATCCGATACTCTTTTTCAGAGAGTCCACCGGAATCTGTTGCGCTGCCGTCGCACCACTTGCCGAAAAGCAGAGTGCGAGCACTGCCAAATATGTAAGCAGAGACCTTTTCACGTTACAAATATAACACTTACGCGCCGAAGCGCAAAACAAAAACTGCGGTTTTATCGGCACAATTCGCACAGATGCCGACTCTTTGAGAATTTTTTAGTATATCTTTGCCGTATGAACAACCGATTTCGGATACTACTCCGCCACTTAACAATGGTAGCAATCGTTATAGGGACGATTGCCACATCGACTTCTTGTGCCGATTTCGCACCACCGACCAAGCCAACGCTCGCCACAAGAAATACGGATATTGCAACGCTGTACGCACTATGCACCGCGGCACCCGTAACCATTGAGAGTGATATGGTCATCGCAGGTCGCGTTACGACGGACGACAGCGCAGGCAACTTCCGTCGGTCGCTATTCATCGAAGACCACAGCGGAGGTGCCGAGATTCTTGTCGGACAATACGACCTGCACTGCAAATATCCACTCGGAGCGATGCTCTCGGTTAAGATGCACGGAGCGACTGCATTTGTCGCAGATGGCGTATTGCAAATCGGGCTGAAAGCCGAATCGTACTCCTACCGCGAGGTGGATTACTTCTACGCCGAAGCGGTTGCCGACAAGTATATTGGACGCGGAGACGATATTTTGGTCGTCAAACCGACAATGCTCGCCCTCGACGCTCTCTCCGAGGTGCATTGCGGTCGGTTGTTACACATCGACGATTTGCAACACTCGCCACTCGACGGTCAGTGTGCAGATACCTATGCCGGGTATCATCGTTTTATAGACACGCACGGCAACGAACTTTACATCTACGTGGACGAGTATGCCGATTTTGCATCGACCCAACTCCCAATTGACAAGGTATCCGTTACGGGCATTTTGCACTACGGTAATGTCGGCAACGGCACAGGCAAACATCTCTTCATAAAACCACGCAGCGAGAATGACATTCAGCCGTATAGCAATCATAATTAGTACGCTTGCGCTACTCGGTTGCAACACCGATGCGCCCGAATACGGCGAGTACGATAGTCGCGTGAGCATTGCCTATCTGAAATCGCTGTGTCGTGGCAGTTCATATGAGATTACGGACGATTTATCGATTAGCGGTACGGTCGTAGCAAACGACCATCTTGGCGAGTTTTACAAAAGCATAGTCATCGTGGACGATACGGGCGGAATCGAAATTGCCATCGACCGTACCGACATATATCTCAACGTGCCGATACATTCACGCATCACGGTATTTTGCAGCGGGCTGTCGCTTGGTCGAATGGGTGGAAAAATCGAACTCGGAGCACATCCGACCGGCGAATTTCCCGTTGATGGCATAGCGGCAAACAAATTCGCCTCGTGCTTCAAAACGGAGGCCAACGGAGAAAACACACGCCCGCGCGAGTGCGACATCAGCGAACTGACCTCCTCCGACATATCTTCATACGTCGTGTTGCGTGATGTGCGGCTTACGAAGAGCGACACAGAGGCGTGGTGTCAATTCGTAGATGGCGAATATATCGATACCTACCACACGCTCGAAGACCGAGGTGGCGCAACCCTGCCTTTGCGCGTACGGGCAACGTGCGCATACGCCGGTGCAGCAACACCCGACGGGCAGTTTGATGTAGCGGGCATAATCGACTACTCGGGCGACACATACTATCTGCGCATCGCCAACTACGGCATCTCCGAAAAGAGATAGAGTGCCCGACTTTCACTGTCGGACACTCCACCAGAATAGTCAGAATTACCTTACTTCACACTCATCAACGAGTAGTCGTAATCCTCCGTAATGGTTGTCGCCGAATATACGTTACCAAACTGGTCGGTCGCCTCGACACGCACCGCGGCATTCTTATCCTTCAACGTATATTTATACAGGTGGAATCCGTTGGTGGAATAACTGTCGCGCGAACGACCCTTAACACCCACAAGATAGCCGATAGCCCACCAATCCTGACTCGAATTGACGCTCGGCTTGGTCGGATTATCCACACCCGTACCTTTGGCCGGAATCTCCTTCTTATTCGGCATACGGACCATATTGCCCGTATAGGTACCATTCTCATAGACCTTTACCGTCCACGATGGGTCGGAGTTAAAGACATTGGCAAGCAATACGCCATCGCCGTGTTGCTGGGCATAGTACTCTTTCGAGCCACCGCTCTTGTGGTCACCACGATAGAGACGAATCTGATACGACACGTCGTCCATATTGGTATTCACACCCTTATAGTACCAATTCTTGATGGTATTACCCTCGATGTCGTACACACCATATCCGTTAGGCGAGCCATCGCCATTGGTATTAGCGTACCACCACGCGCCACAAACCGCCGCGTGAACGTGCTCATAAACGCCCTTCGAGAGTGTCGGCTCGTTACGCATATAGTGCGTGTGACCCGACATAATATGCGCCTCCTGATACTCGGCAAGCATCGAGATAACCTGCTGCACACTCTTCTCGCTCGAATTGACAAGCGGGATATGAACACACAAAATAACCAATTTATCTTTCGGTACGAACGACAAATCCTGACGCAACCACTCAACCTGCTCATCGGAGAACGCCAACTTATATCCACCACCAGAGGTCAATTTTGTCCACAACATATCACGCATCGAGACGATGTGCGTATCGCCACGATTCCACGAGTAGTTAATCGGGCCAAAGAGGTCCTCAAAAGCGCGTTGTGCCTTGATATTTGGCGTACTGCTCGTCTCGTCCGCAGCGAGCGGATCGGAGCCGTTAAAGTAGGTGTAATCGTGATTACCCATAGTTTGGAATATCGGCAAACCTACCCTATCGTACGACATATGGTCGCGCATATAAGGCATCTGTGGCTGTGTATTTCTCGAATCGCCTGACGAAACAATATCGCCCAACGTCACACCATAGCACGACCAACTCTTCGTTGCAACGTGCTCTCGGATATCAGGCACACTCTCTTGAACGAAACGTGTACGGTTAGCTGATGTCGCACACTGCGGATCGGCCAAACAGAAGAGCGAAAAACGGTTCTCCTTGCCACCCTCCATCTTCGTCAATCGGAAGTTGTAGATGCTCGTCGTCTCGTCATACTTCGTAAAGAATGTCGGTTGGCCTTTGTCATTTACCTGCACCTTTGCATCCGCCGGCAGCGAATAGTAAACATACCACGTATCGATATGTGGCTCGAAGGAGTAGGTTCCATCCGCAGCAGTCTGCACAACCGTAAAGCCGTCCGACACAGAAACTCCCACAGCCGGTGTTCCATCGGTATAGTAGATTGCACCTTGCACCAATTTGCCGGCATCAGGGTCCACAATCTCTTCGTCGTCGCCATCGCCATCGCCATTGCCATCATCCTCCTTCTCCTCGATATCGCAATAGTACTTACCCTCGCTGAGCGCCTCCTTCATCGGAGCACGCTCGAAATCATCAATCGAGAGCGAGATTGTATAGATACCGCCTGCAACAAACTTTTCATCAGGATTGTAGCAGAACGTATATGCACCGGCATCGGTTTCGATATCGTAGTAGATATCGCCGACGGCACTCTTGAAGTTAATCGGAGCCACGAATACCCAACCATCGGATGAGGTTGTTTTCGATGGCGCAGCATAACTCAACGTAACACTCTTCGTATCGGTTACACCGATTGAGCCCGAAGCCAAATCCACCTCGCCTTCGCCGGTCAGACCAAGACGCTCGATAGACATCTTAACCGAACGAATTTCGCGACCTTCGTGCAACTTGACATCAAATCGGATAATCGAGCCGGCTGGCGTAAATTCAAAGGTTTGATTATCCTCCGAATGGCCAAACAAGACCAATTTATCCTTCAAATTCGCACCACGTACTGCCGAATAGGTCTGCTCCTCCGGAATGCTGACCAGGACCTTGCCCGATGCACCGAGGTTAGCCGAAGTAGCAGGATAGAGGGCATAGATTGGCTTATCTCCAATCGCCAAACCACCGGAAAATGTCGCCGTATTGCTACCATCGCCCGACGTGAGCTTAAATGTCGCCATCTTTGCACGGTCGGTCACCAACAACTCGTCCGTTGCACTCCAAAACATTCGAACCGTCTCGTCGGCGCCAACGGTGGCACTAACTCGCGTTTGATTGTCGATTTTTGCAACAATCGACGTAAGTTCGGAAGGAGGAAGCACCACATCGTCTCCGCCACCCTCTTCCGGCAGATTATCCGGCGGGGTACAACCTGCCACCATCAATGCGAAAGCGAATATCGCAAATCCGAATCTCCTCATATATGCTTCGTTTTTTAACATATCATTATTAAACTTCTGCAATGGCTATCGTTTGGTCATCAACGAATAGTCATAATCCTCCATCACGTGCGTCTCGGTATATTTGACACCAAATCGGTCGGTGGCAACAACCTTAATCGACGCATTCTTATTCTTCAACGTGTACTTATAGAGGTGGAAACTATTGGTAAGGTAGTTCGCACGTGTACCGCCGACGTGACCACGACCGACAACGCCGATATGGTAGCCGATAGCCCACCAATCCTGTGTCGAAGCCGTCGAAGGTTTCGTCGGATTCGATTGGCTTGTTCCGGCATTCGGCGCATCCTTCTTGTTCGACATACGGGTCATCTTGCCGGAATATACGTTATTCTCGTAAACCTCAACCGTCCAGTTCGGATCCGAGTTGAAGACATTTGCAAGCAATACACCGTCACCGTGCTGCAACTGTATATACTCGTGTGTACCACCACAACGATAGTCGCCCGGATAGAGACGCATCTGATAGTTACGATCGTCCATACCCGTATTTACACCCTTATAGTACCAACTCTTTATCGTTTTACCCTCGATGTCGTACACGCCATAGCCGTTAGGCACACCGTCACCGTTGGCATTCGAGTACCACCAGCAACCGCAAACAGCAGCGTGAACGTGCTCGTAAACGCCGCTCGAAAGCGTCGGCTCGTTACGCATATAGTGCGTGTGGCCCGACATAATATGCGCCTCGTCATACTGGGCAAGCAACGAAATCACATTACGCACATTAGTACCTGTCGAGTTGGTAAGTGGAATGTGTACGCAGAAGATAATGAGTTTATCCTTCGGCACGAACGACAAATCCTGTTTAAGCCAATTATACTGATCATTAGTAAATGCCAATGAGTAATTTCCTGCATTATTCGTAGCATTCCACTGCATATTTCGCATACATACGATATGTGCATCGCCACGATTCCACGAGTAGTCAATCGGGCCAAATACCTCCTCGAAAGCGCGCTGTGCCTTCATATTATAAGTACTACTTGTCTCGTCTGCCGAAATAGAGGTATTAGGGCCGAAGTAGGTGTAGTCGTGGTTACCCATCGTCTGGAAAATCGGCATACCGGTATTCTTAACGGCCATATGGTCGCGCAGATAAGGCATCTGCGAAACGCAGTTACGGTTACCCTCCGAATAAGTAACATCACCCAACGTCACACCATAGCAAGGAACGCCCTTCGTTGCAGCGTGATCTTTAAGATCAGGCACACACTCATTCTTGAAACGCGAACGCTGTGTCGAGTCCTTACACTGCGGATCGGCCAGACAGAAGAGCGTAAACTTGGTTTCGGCACCACCCTCCAACTTGGTCAGCGTAAAGTCATACTTACTCTGCTTGCTCGTGTATTTCTGGTAGAATGCCGGCTGACCATATTCGTTAATCGGCACCTCGCAATCGGCAGGGATAGATACGTAGATGTACCAGCAGTCTTTATTGGTCGCCAACTGATAATAGCCATTCGCTGCGGTCTGAACGGCGGTAAATCCATCGCTCACAACCACGCCCGACATCGGTCTGCCCATATCGTCGTAAACGTGACCATAAACCACGCCATCACTTACAGCCGATGGCGACGAAATATGAACGTCGTCCAGGCAGAAACGCGACTGCGCATCACCACCACTCTTGAACTGAATCTTATCGCCCGCTTTGGCATTCTCGAAGACAACTTCAAACTCGCTCCAACCCGGGATGTTGCGCATACCGCCAATATCAACCTTCTTGGTCTGCTTCTCGGCAGAGGTCTCTCCATCCAACAGATTGACATATATAAACGAAGTCTGTGCCGTTGCCTTATCATCCACATACGGACACGCCTTGAAGTTCACAACGAACTTCACCGTAGTATCCATCAGATTGATTATCGACGGCGTAGTCAAATAACCACCTTCGCTTGCCGAGCCAAGTTTCATATAACCCTGCGAAGTGTAGGCATTCTTGCTCTCCCAGCCCGTCAAGCCAAACAAAGATATAACCTTATCCGAGTATGCCGTCAAAGCAAAACCGTCGGCTGTCGCAGCCACCGGATTACTATTCGATATGGCATCCGACAAAGCAGCCGGTGCGTATGTCTTGGTCGAATTGACATTCAACTTGACACTCGCCGCCATATTCATATAGTCACCACCCCAACAAACAGTGTCGAAATCGGTATAAACTACATCGTTCTGTCTCTGTTCGCCCTCTTCGAGCGTATGAACGGCCACCGGATTCGAAATTACACCGGCAAGCGTCTTTACGGTAGCATAGTATGTCGTTCCGGCATTCAAATACGGGAAGGTAAATCGAGCCGGCCAAGCACCAACATAGTTACTGTTACCAAGAAGCGTAGTGTACGACTGAATCAGGTCAGAACAATTTGCATCACGATAGAGATTAACCACATATTTGCGCGACGCCTGCTCAACCTCGCTCCACTCGATTGTAGCAGCGTGGCTGGTCGATGCGATATGCTCAACAAACGGAACATCGGTCGCAACCGTCTCCTCGTAACTAACAAACTCTACGCGGATATCATCGACAAGGATGCGGTTATTCTTCGACGAAACCGAAGCAGCATCGCCACAAACAACGATACGCGAATCAGGTGTCACGCCGTTCAACTCGACAGTATATGTATTCCACTTCAACTCTTGGCTTATGGTCAAGTTCTTCTTCGCCACCTGTGTTTCGCCCGTCAAACGCCACGTCGTGCTGTTCACCGTACCGCCTTTGACAGCCATAACGCCCACTGTACAATCGTCATCGCACGATGCAGTTCCGTACGCACACGCCTTGAACACCACTCGAACGGTTGCCTTACCAAGCAGGGCTGCAAGTTTAGGGGTTACAATACCGGCGCGAACCTTCGTAGCACCGAGTTTCAGGTAACCCGGACGAACCAATGCAGTCGAAGAGGTCGAAGAGGTCGAGTTGTCGGCCGCATTACGCCAATAAGCCCAAGCCGAGAGGCCAAAGCTCTCGACGAGCGACGGCTTGCTATATGTCGTAAAGAGATTCTGCTCGCGGTCACGTTTGGTATATTTATACTCGGTCTGGCTCGACGAACGATAGTCGCCCCAAGCCGTAGCATCATCAATATTCGTAACCTTCGTGTAGTCGCTCGGCACATATCCGGCAGCGAGTGTCGAGATATCGCCATTCCAAACAAGTTTGCCAAAGTTCTCGAATACAATAACATCGCCCGCCTGACGCGCAGTCGAAACAACAACATCACAATCCTTCGGAGCCGTTGCAAATGACATCATCTCCGAAGTTTTGGACTTCGAGACATTCTTAACCTGCACCTTGTAGGTCGTATTTGGCGTAAGGCCGGAGAAGATAAAACGAGGAGGGCAAGTTGGGTTGCTTGCCGAATATGGGAACAGAGCATTGTTTGTAATACACTTGTCATCGCTCGGCTGCCAAGCAACAAGCAGTTGCTCGTTCTCGTCATACAGACAGATTTCGTGCTTGTCAGCTGCGTCAGCGGTGTAATCAGCCGGGAAACCATACGACGACCAAGCCACCGAAATCGTGGTATCGGTTGCTCGCATAAGGCGTACGGTAAGCGACGAACTATTGCTCTTGAAGTAGTATTTACCATCAGCGAGCGCACTCTCCGACGACACCTTCTCAAACGATGCCACATTGAGCGGGAAGGTATAAATATAACCTGCCAACATCGCTTTGGTCGGACGACGACAGAATGTATATACACCCTTATCGGTCGTTACGTCGTAATACACCTTACCGGAGGTGGTTGTAAAGTCGATTGGCGAAACCAAAGCCCAACCATCCGACGTCGAACCAACAGCCGGCTCGGCATAGATGAGCGTCACCTCGCGCTTATCCAACGTACCCAACGTACGCGCCTGTAAATTGACGCTACCCGTACCACTCAAATAGCCATCCTCGACACGCATCTTAATCGACGAAATCGTCTCGCCGGCCGGCACAGTCACAGCAAAGCGAGCAACCGAAGCAATCGTCTTGAACGAGAACGCAGCAGCATCCGACGAAGAACCAATCATCAAGTTACGATCATCGACATTCACCTCTGCAACCGGGGTATATACCTGCACCGAAGGAAGTGTTACCTTCACATCTTTTCCATCGATATTTGCAGCCGACGCAGGATATACGGCATACATATTTGTCGAAACCGATGCAATCGAGCCCACAAAAACACCGTGCTGGGTATCGGCACCCGATTTGAGCTTAAATTCAGAAGCGGTAGCCAGGTCGGTAACCGCGATACGGTCATTAGCACTCCACAACATACGCATCGAGCCATCGGCTCCCGTTTCGGCATACGTTCTGGAAAGGTCGTCATCGATAAAGGCGTCGAGCGACGTTACGGTCAGCCCACCCGCGTAATCAATCTGCTCGTCAATCTGCGAACATCCAACAGTAAAGAGTACTGCACAAATAACGGAAAGCAAAGAAAATCTTTTCATAACACAACCTCCTTTTTACCAAATATTACCGCCATTTTCATAACCCATATCGTCCGAATTTTCGTCCGATTCAGCAAAACCTCGTTCCAATAGAACGCTCAACACGCGAAGTGTCGGAAATTCATACTCATTCATAGTTCTGTCTTTTTTTATCTATTTATTTTTGTTTCTGCATTTTACACGCAACCGTCGCACGCATACGCGCACACCAGCGCATTATAAATCGTACAAAGATAGAATTTTTTATTTATCTTTGCAACGAATTTTTCACTAAATACCTTTATATGATATGAAAAATGCGTATGTATTTCCCGGTCAAGGTGCCCAATTTTCGGGTATGGGAAAGGATTTGTATGACAATTCACAGAACGCACGCACACTGTTCGAGCACGCAAACGATATTCTCGGTTTTCGCATAACCGACATAATGTTCGAGGGCACGGCAGAAGAACTTCGCCAAACCTCCGTAACGCAACCCGCCGTATTTCTACACTCGGTCATCCTCGCATCGACGCTCGGCATCAAGCCCGATGCCGTTGCAGGTCACTCGCTTGGCGAGTTTTCGGCACTCGTCGCAGCCGGTGCGCTCTCGTTTGAGGATGGTCTGCGATTGGTCGCAAAACGTGCTGCTGCAATGCAACGCGCTTGCGAACTTACACCCGGAACTATGGCGGCAGTCCTCGCGTTGGCCGACGATGTAACGGAGCGCATCTGCGCGCAGACCGAAGGCATAGTCGTTGCCGCAAACTACAACTGCCCCGGTCAGTTGGTTATCTCGGGCAGCGTCGAGGCGGTAAAGAGCGCGTGTGTCGCACTCAAAGCCGAAGGCGCACGTCGCGCACTCGTTCTTCCGGTTGGCGGAGCGTTCCACTCTCCACTTATGGAGCCGGCCCGCAAAGAGTTGGAGCAAGCCATTGCCGAGGCGAAGTTCTGCACTCCAACTTGCCCTATATATCAAAACGTCGATGCAGCACCACACACTGCACCGGAGGAGATTAAGCAGAATCTGATTGCGCAACTTACGGCACCGGTACGTTGGACGCAGAGCGTTCGCAATATGATTGCCGACGGCATCACATCGTTCACAGAGTTGGGTCCGGGCAATGTTTTACAAGGTTTGATTAGCAAGACCAATTCCGAGGTTACAGTCACTTCAAAGGCGAATCTTTAATATTTTTTATTATTTTTTTGAAAAAATTAAATAAGAAGCGGATAATTTCGCTTCTTTTTTGTATATTTGCGTTACAAAAACATACAACGTAAGGTAAAATGAGCTCCCTGATAGATTTTTTCAACAATCAAGAGACCGAAAACAAAGGTCTGCTACACAAGAATAATGTCATCAAACGCAGCGTCATTGCATATATGGCAATCAATGGCGAATCGACTTTGGCGGAACTGACCAAAGAGTTACGAATCAGCATCCCGACCATCACCAAACTCGTTCAGGAGTTGGTCGAGGAGAATATCGTGACCGACTTGGGTAAGGTAGAGACTCCGGGAGGCCGTCGTCCGAATGTCTTTGGTTTGACGAATACCACCATATACTTTGCCGGCATCAACGTAGGTCGTGACCGTATGACATTCGTGATTACCGACCTGCAAAACAATATCATCCAAGAGGTGGTCGATGACACGTTCGAGTTGAGCGACCGCTCGCAATGTCTGGACAAGATTTGCGACAACATCGAGCACTTTATCAACAACTGCGGCATCGACAAGAGCCACATTCTCGGTGTCGGTGTATGCATTGTCGGTCGAGTAAATACGCATCAAGGCCGTTCGTACAAATACTTTACGAGCGTCGAGGAGTCGTTACGCGACATCATTGAACGTCGCATCGGCATCCGCGTTCTGGTCGAGAACGACACCCGTTCGCGTTGTTACGCCGAGTACACTTGTGGTCGCTCGAAGGATGAGAGCAACGTGCTCTATCTGCACTTGGGTTTAGGTGTGGCAATCGGTATTGTCGTGAACGGCAAACTCTTCTACGGCAAAAATGGTTTTGCGGGCGAGTTCGGACACATTCCGTTCTTCAACAACGAGAAGATCTGCTTCTGCGGAAAGAAGGGTTGTTTGGAGACCGAAGTTTCGGGTATCGCCATCGAAGAGAAGATGAGCGAATTGGTCAAGAACGGCGCAAACACCATTCTTCGCCCGAAGTACGAGCGTCAGGAGACAATTCACATCAACGATATCATCGCCGCTGCACGCAACGACGACAACCTCTCGATTGAACTCATCGAGGAGGCAGGCGAGAAGATTGGCAAGGCGGTTGCAATTCTGATTAACATCTTCAATCCGGAGACGGTTATCGTCGGAGGTAATCTCGCCGCTGCGGGCGACTACATTATGCTCCCGCTCAAATCGGCAACCAACAAATACTCGCTCAACCTCGTGTATAAGGATACCAAATTCCGTCTGTCGAAGATGAGCGAGAATGCTCCGGCTTGGGGCGTTGCGATGCTTATCCGTAACCAGATTATCGGTTTGTAACACACTCTCCGCCAAAGATGCTGTTGCAGGGGAATATATGCACACTTCGTAGTGTCGAATCGAAAGATATCGACACTATTCTTTTATGGGAGAACGACCCTGCGCTGGCACCATTCAGCGACCCTCATCCGCCATATTCGCGTAGCGACATTGAGGAGTTTATCCGCAGCGAAGAGGCGGGATTCGAGACGAACCGCCAGATGCGACTTATGATTGAATGCGAAGGCAAGACGATTGGCGCAATCGACCTATTCGACTACGATGGCGAGCAAGCGGAGGTAGGCATACTGATACACAATGAAACCAATCGCCGAAAAGGATACGCACGAGCGGCGTTAAGGGCGGTTATCGGCTATGCACGAGATTTGCGGCTCAAACGCCTAAAAGCAATCATTGCCGACGACAATCTGCCGAGTCGGGCACTGTTCGAGGGTTGCGGATTTGTAAAAACGGACAATTTTACGTACATTTGTAATATGAAACGAATTATTGCACCATCAATACTTTCAGCCGATTTCGGCAATCTCGAACGCGACGTACGAATGCTCGACGAATCGCGCGCCGAGTGGGTACACGTCGATGTTATGGACGGCGTGTTCGTACCAAACATTTCGTTCGGCTTTCCTGTTTTGAAACCCGTTCGCACGGCGACCCGAAAGGTGGTCGATACGCACCTTATGATTTGCGACCCGATACGCTACGTGGAGCGTTTCGCAAAGGCAGGTTCCGACTACGTGACATTCCACTACGAGGCAACCGATGACGTGGATGCCTGCATAGATGCCATTCACGCTGCCGGCGCAAAGGCAGGCATCAGCGTAAAACCGGCAACCGACGTACGTGTAGTCGAAAAGTGGCTGCACAAGCTCGATATGGTGTTGATTATGAGCGTCGAGCCGGGATTTGGCGGGCAGTCGTTCATTGCATCATCGCTCGACAAGGTGCGCACGTTGCGCGAAATGATTGATGCGTGCGGTGCGAATTGTCTGATAGAGATTGACGGCGGCATAGGCGAGAAAAATGCAGGCGAGATATTCGCGGCAGGTGCCGAGGTATTGGTTGCCGGCTCGTCCGTATTCGGAGCCGACGACCCGAAGGCGGCAATCGTAAAAATGTTGGAAGCAAAATGATTTCGATAGATAATCTCACGGTCAGTTACGGCGGTTGGACACTATTCGACCAGATTTCGTTCCTCATCAATCCGAAAGACCGAATCGGTCTTGTAGGAAAGAACGGAGCCGGCAAGACCACTATTCTCAAACTTATTGTCGGGTTGCAACAACCCACCTCCGGCGCAGTAACACGCAACGGCGATTGCTCGATAGGTTACCTGCCACAGCAGATGCAGGTGGCCGACACCACTACCCTGCTTGCCGAGACAGCAAAGGCGTTCGAGGAGGTGCTTGCAATCGAGGCCGAAATTGCGACGCTCACCGAGGAGATTGCCGCACGCACAGACTACGAATCGGAGGCATACGAGAAGTTGCTGCATCGGCTCAACGATGCCAACGACCGCTATCATATTTTGGGTGGCGATACGCGCGATGCCGACATCGAAAAGACGCTGCTCGGTTTGGGCTTTCGCCGCGAGGAGTTCGACAAGCCGACAAGTACCTTTTCGGGCGGTTGGCGTATGCGTATCGAGTTGGCGAAGTTGCTCTTGCGCCGTCCGTCGATTTTCCTGCTCGACGAGCCGACCAATCACCTCGATATCGAGTCGATACAGTGGTTGGAGGAGTATTTGAAGAATTACAACGGTGCCGTGCTGCTCATCTCGCACGACCGTGCCTTCCTGGATAACGTCACAAACCGCACCATCGAGTTGTCGCTCGGCAAAATCTACGACTACAAGGTGCCATATTCGCAATTCGTAACACTGCGTGCCGAACGCCGTGCGCAACAGCTCGCCGCGTATCAAAACCAACAGCGACTCATCGAGAAGAGCGAGGAGTTTATCGAAAAGTTCCGCTACAAGCCGACCAAGTCGAATCAGGTGCAGTCGCGCATCAAACAACTCGACAAGTTGGAGCGAATCGAGGTCGAGGAGGAGGATTTGGCAACGCTGAACATCAAGTTTCCGCCGGCACCTCGTTCGGGTCAGATTGTGGCAGAGATAAAAGAGGTTGGCAAGTCGTTCGGAGCGCACCACGTCTTTTCAGGTGCCGATTTTACCATTCTGAAAGGAGATAAAATCGCCCTTGTCGGACGTAATGGCGAGGGAAAGACGACACTCGCACGAATGCTTATCGGCGAGTTGGCCCCAACCGAAGGCAATATCCGCATCGGAGCAAACGTAAGTATCGGCTACTACGCGCAGAATCAAGACGATTTGATGGATGGCGACTTCACGGTTTACGACACGCTCGACCGCGTTGCGGTGGGCGACATTCGTACACGTCTGCGCGATATACTCGGTGCGTTTTTGTTCCGAGGCGAAGATATAGACAAGAAGGTCAAAGTGCTGTCGGGTGGCGAGCGTTCGCGTCTGGCAATGGCGCGTATGATGCTCGAACCACACAATCTGTTGGTACTCGACGAGCCGACCAACCATATGGATATGCGCTCGAAGGATATACTCAAAGAGGCGTTGCGCAAATTCGACGGCACGCTGGTTGTCGTATCGCACGACCGCGAGTTCTTGGACGGCATCGTGGACAAAGTGTATGAGTTCCGCGACGGAGGTGTGCGCGAATATTTGGGCGGAATATACTACTTCCTCGAAAAGCGCAAGTTGGAAGATTTACGCGAGGTGGAGCGAAAATCGGCACCCGTCGAGCAGACGGCCACCACAAAGCAGAGTTCGTCGGGCAAATTGTCATACGAGCAGAAGAAGGAGCAGGAGAAGCTCGTCCGTAAGCACCGTAAAGCGGTCGAAAACATCGAGACAGAACTTGGAGCAGTCGAGCAGCAAATCGCCGAATGGGATGCGAAATTTGCAACGGCAACCGAGTATAACGCCGACGACTACAAACAGTACGATGCGCTTAAACAGCAATACGACCACTTGATGCACGAGTGGGAGAAGGCATCCTACGAATTGGAAATGGTAGAGGAGGGCATTTAACCCTCCTCTTCTTTTATGACGCCGTGATGCAGACGATGGCTACAAAGCATTGACGACCGCCGTCTTTACCTCGAAGTAATTATTTGCACCACGCTCCAAAAGGCGATACTCCGGATGGTTACCCCACGCGGCAGGCACATCGCGAATCTCCATATCCTCGCCCGTATCATTCGGCACATAGTCGCGCACCATATCCTGCCACATACGAATACGCGCAATACTGCCCTCGGCGGCAAAGTATTCGTTCGAGCGGCACAACTCCTTCAACGCATCGACATAAATCTTGCGGTACTTGTTGATGCGCAACAGGCGACTGATAAGCATCTGATTGGCGTTACCCCATTCGAGCGGATTCTGACGACCTGCATCAATGATGTTTGACGTTCCCAACGTATTATCGTAATCGTATGGGATGAAGAAGAATTTATAGTCGTATTTGTCCGACGAATTGAAGTAGAGATAGTAGTTGTTTTGATTGCACCAATAGTCATCCCACATTCCGACAACCACATTTACGGCATACGTTCGTAGCAACAACTCGACATCGGTCACCGTCGGAATCCAAGCCGCAAAACTATCGTCGCTCTTGCCTCGCAATTTGCGGATAAAGTCGATAATCTGCTCCTCGGCAGAGGCGAAGTTATCGGTAGCGGTCTTTAACGTGTATGGGTAGTTGTTTGTTCCCGCCTCCTCGTCGTTCCAGAAACGGTCGGGGTCGTCGGAGTTAAGATCTGCGCCATAAGCACACTTCCAGAGGAAATGGTCATCGCTGCCAAACTTCTCCTTACGCGCTTTGAGGTATCGTTCATCGACGGCCTCCAACATCTCGTAAACACCATAATACGCCTCCGCGCCATCACCGACCTTCAACCACACGCGACAATACGACGCGCGAATTGCGGTCCAGATACCGAAACGACGGAACAGATCGTAGCAATATATTTCGCGAGCATAAGCAGCATCGTCCTTATGCCATTTGAGATACATTTTGCGCACACCACGCAATTCGTGGGCGTCATCCTTTACGAATTTGCGCAGATTGAGCATAAAGTGGCAGTGTTGCCAATCGGGATTCTCCGCGTTGTGCAACGAACCCGGCTCACCCGCCTCCGGACGACGGCGTGACGTATTGCCACGCAGACGCAGACCGGCATCGGCAAACTCGTAGCGATCTTGCCCCTTCGTAAACGAGCAGTCGCAGTATATGTATTTATCCGTATTGCGATCGGCGTCGAAGTAGCCAAGCAGAGCATTCCACTGCTCCTCGCTGACCGAAATATGAATCTCCGGCACGGCGTTGATGTCGAATACATAGTCGTAGTCGGCAACTTCGTAATCGACTACCCCATCATTCGCTCCGCCACCGCCCGTGCCACCCGTATCGTCACCCGACGGCTTGGTACAAGAGCCGAAAAGCAGAGCAAACGCAACAAAATATGCAAACAAAATATTGGTACGCATCATAAGCATAAGGTATTATTGGTTAGCGCAAAGATATATTTTTTCTTTGGAGTATGGAAATATTCGTCGAATTTGTCGTACATTTGTCTGCGAAAAGATAAAACAATGGAAAAGAGCAATATCGTATTCGGCATACGCCCGGTAGCCGAAGCAATCGAATCGGGCAAACAGATTGAGAAGATATACGTACGTCGCGGTGCAGAGGGCCAGTTGATGACCGACCTGCGCGACTTGTGCTACCGTCATCGTCTGCGCGTACAGGAGGTGCCGGTCGAGAAGTTGAACCGTCTGACTCGCGGCAACCATCAGGGCGTTGTGGCACAGATTGCCGAGATCGAGTATGTCGAGCTAAACGATATTTTGGAGCGCGTTCCGGAGGATGAAACCCCGCTCATCGTGTTGTTCGACGGCGTGACCGACGTTCGCAACTTTGGTGGCATAGCACGTTCGGCAGAGTGTGCCGGTGCGCACGGCATTATCATGTCGCTCAAAAGTTCGGCTCCGGTAAATGCCGAGGCGATGAAATCGTCGGCAGGTGCACTTACACGCATACCGGTATGTCGCGTCGGCTCGGTACGCAACACGCTCAAATCGTTGCAACAAGAGGGCTTTCAGGTTGTAGCCGCAACCGAGCACAGCCGCAAACTGATGTACGATGCAGACCTGCGCCGTCCGACCGTTATTGTTATGGGCTCGGAGGAGAAGGGAATCTCGAAAGAGGTACTCAAACTCTGCGACGAGCAGCTCGCTATCCCGATGATTGGGGCCATCGAGTCGCTCAACGTCGCAGCCGCAGCCGCGATTATGCTCTTCGAGGTGGTACGCCAGCGAATCGGCGACTAATATGCTTTCAAAATACGTTCACGACACTCTCGGCATCGTCACTCTCTCGCAGAGTCGGCGTGTCGTGCGCGTATCCATATCCGTACGCCCTTCGGGCGAAGTCCGTGTATCGTATCCTACGAGCATTAGCACGCGACGCGCTTTGGAGTTTTTGGAGAGCAAACGCGATTGGATAGAGCGCACGAAAGAGCGACTGGCGCAACACGCAACACCCACGCACACGCCGGAGCAGATTGAGCAACTACGCGCCATAGCCAAGCGAACACTGCCGACCAAGGTGGCACAACTTGCCTCAAAGTTCGGTTTCCGATATGGTCGTGTCACGATTCGAGCCACGCGCTCGAAATGGGGCTGTTGTACGTCGCAGAACAATCTTTCGTTATCGCTATTTCTGGTTACTCTGCCCGAAGAGTTGCAGGATTTTGTCATTTTGCACGAGTTGTGCCACACGGTGCATCACAACCACTCTGCCGCATTTCACGCTCTACTCGACCGTTGCGTCGGTGGCAAAGAGCAAGAGCTACGCAGACAATTACGCACATATCATCCTGTATAGAGATGCTGATTCGCAAGGGAAAACATAGTGATATAGAGCAAATTATGCGCATCATTTCGGATGCGCAGCTCTTTTTGCGCGAACAGGGCGTCGATCAGTGGCAAGATGGTTATCCGACGTGCGAGATTATCGAGGCAGACATAGAGCAGGGGTATTCATTCGTTGTCGAGGACGAATCGGCGATGCCGATTGCCGTTGCCGCCATCTCGCCGGACGGCGAGCCGACATACCTCACCATACGCGATGGAGCGTGGCCGAACGACGAGCCGTACGTGGTCATTCATCGTATGGCAGTATGCGCGCAGATGCGCGGGTGCGGAGTAGCAAAGATGATTTTCCGCGCAGCAGAGCAGTTCGCCAGAGCGCATCAGATAAGAAACATTCGCGTCGATACGCACGCCGACAATCGGACGATGCAACGACTGCTCGACCGTCTCGGATTTGTGCGTTGTGGCGAAATTACCCTATCGTCGGGTGCTTCGCGCACGGCATACATTAAAATTCTCGATTAGAACAACTTCTTCTTTGAGGTTGTCACCACAAAATCTTTCAGATAGAAGGGCTCGAAATAGGCGACATCGGCAAAATCGCCGGCATCGAATGCTTTTTGAGCCAAACGCGCCATACCACGCACCGAAGGGGTGACGCTGACATATTGCGCATCCGCCAACACGTCTGCACACTTTGCCGCACCACTACCGAAAATAACAAACGGCGCACTCTTGCGATACTCGCCGAAACTCTCTTCGCTCACCACCTCGGCCGCCACCTCGCTACGAGCGACACCCGACGCATCAAAAACCTGTGCATAGACCTCCATACGACGTGCATCGACCATCGGACAGAGCAGAGCGCTCTCCCAACCTTCAACGTCGATAATACCCGCTTCGTAATCTTCACGCGCAACGGCAGCCAACGCCTCCAACGAACTGATGGCAATCAACGGACACGACAAACCATAACACAGACCCTTGGCAAACGATACGCCAATACGCAAACCTGTATATGAGCCCGGGCCCTTGCCTACCGCTACGGCATCAAGGTCTTCGGGTGAGATACCCGTCTCACGGAGAAGTTCATCGACAAACACACCGACCTTCTTCGCGTGGTCGCGCCCCGAATCGCTCTCGCGCAACGACACAAGTTCGCCATCGCGCACCAAGCCGACCGAGCAGATGTCGGTACCCGTCTCTATACATAAAATAAGTGCCATAAATCGCCTCTCCCTCTTCTGTTATTTGTATCGTTTCATCGCCTGATCCATTTCGCGTTTGGCATCATTGGCTTTCAGATATTCACGCTTATCGTACGCCTTACGACCACGCGCCAGGCCGATAGCAATCTTCGCCAAACCACGTTCATTCAGGAACAATCGCAGCCCGACAATCGTCAAGCCCGCATCCTGTGCCGAACGCGACAACTTGGCAAGTTCGCGCGCCGTAAGCAACAACTTGCGGTCGCGTTTCGGGGTGTGGTTATTGCACGTTCCCCACGAATACTCGGCAATATTTACGCCCCTGATCCACAATTCGCCATCCTGAAAATAGCAGTAACTATCGACCATCGAGGCCTTGCCCATACGAATCGACTTTATCTCCGTACCGACAAGCACAACACCGGCAACGTACTCTTCGAGTATCTCGTAGTCGAAGGTCGCACGCTTGTTGCGAATATTTATATTTTTGTAATCTGCCATAGCGTTAATTGTGCGCCGCAAAGGTAACAAATTCAAATCTAAAAACCGACTTTTCGCACCCGATTATTCATATCCGCACCCCGACAAATCAAATATTATGCACATTATGAGAATTTCGGTCGTCAAACATAACAAATTCGGCACACGAATTGCTCTATTTCGTCACGAAGGGTGGTCGGTCAAGATAACTAAATCTTTTATCTTCGATATGTTTTACACATCTTTCTGTTTATTTTCTGTTTGCACACCGTATGCGTAGCGATACGTGTACTCCCCGACCACCCCTTTTTTTGTTTGCCAACACATCAAACGCAGCATACGGGTCATCGGTCGGGTTTTGGTCGGGCATCGGCTCTATATCACCAATCGCTGCAAACGCTTTGCCATCAGTACTTTTGCACGATTGCAGGCGGTCAGTTGCTGCATAATTTCGCTCTCCTGCTCGTCGCTCAGCCCCTCGCGATTGAGCTCCGCCTCCAAAGCACGAATACGCTCGCTGAGAATCTTGGTTTTGAAGAGCATCAACACCTTCGGCACGCCATTCGAGAGCATCTCCGACTCGGTACTCGTATGCACCTCTTTCTGTTCCCACAGCGCACTCTCAACGTAGTTGTCGTCCGACGTGAGAATCTCGATTGCAGCGTTGCACACCTCCGGATTCGGATGATTGACCAACTCCGGCATCGACGGCATACGTCCCTCTGACATCGCCCTGCGATAGACCGCCAAAATCTCTTCATAGGTCGTGTTTGCAAGTTGCAGACCATCGACATCTAGTTCCTCGAATATCAACGCAGCCACATTCATCGAGACAATATTGCGCCCCTCCTTCAAATCGAAACTGCTATCGCCGTATTTGAGAAGATACTGCATAATTTCGCGCTCCAACGTATCAATCGTGCTGCCAATCGGAGTTTTGCCGATTCGTTGATTATTCTCCTCCGAGGCCGTCGGCTGACCACCCTGCGAGCCGGCATATGATTGACGACCCAACTGCTGCTGGCGACGAATGAACTCCTCCGCCTCCTTATCGCCGAATGACATTATACGCTTGCGGGCAACCTCGCCAACAATCAGATTCTCATCGACATCCATCAGTCGCGCACACTCCTTGATGAACATCGAGCGCTGAATATTGTCCGGAATCTGTGCTATTGACTGCACCATATCCGTCACAACGGCCGAGCGTTTTACGGGGTCGTCCGCCGCATCCCGCAACAAGAGTTTCGCCTTGAATGTTATAAAGTTCTCCGCATTCTCGGCAATGTAGGCCTGCACTTCGCTTGCACTGTGCGAGCGAGCAAACGAATCGGGGTCATCCTCCGGCGGAAGCAACACCGTGCGGACGTTCATACCCTCCTTCAAAATCATATCTATACCGCGCAACGAGGCGTGAATACCCGCCGAGTCGCCGTCGTAGATTACGGTTATATTCTTCGTGAAACGACCGAGCAGGCGAATCTGCTCCGTTGTAAGTGATGTACCCGACGAAGCAACAACATTCTCGACGCCCGACTGGTGCATCGAGATTACATCGGTGTAGCCCTCGACCATAATGGCGAAGTCGTGTTGCTGAATCGCCTTCTTGGCAAAGAATAGGCCGTAGAGTTCGTTTTTCTTGCTATATATCTCGCTTTCGGGCGAATTTTGATACTTCGCGACGCTCTTATCTGTACGCAATGTACGACCACCGAACGCCACGATGCGACCCGAAATATTGTGTACCGGGAACATCACGCGTTCGCGGAAACGGTCAAAGAGTTTGCCGTCACTTTCGCGTTTGAGCGACAGACCTGTCGATAACAGAAACTCCTCCTTATAGCCCGCCGTCAGCGCATCTTGCGTCATCTTGCCCCACTCGGAGGGACACATACCCAAGCCGAACTTCTTGATTGTCGCATCCGAAAAACCACGCTGCTGGCGGAAATAGGTCATTCCGACACTCATTCCCTCGCTGCTTTGGTGCAGATAGTTCGCAAAGTACTCCGCCACCCACGAGTTGAGCGTAAACATACTCTCTCGGTTATCGTTTCGGCGCACATCCTCCTCGGTCATCTCCTTTTCGTGCACCTCGATATTGTATTTCTTGGCGACGACTTTCAGCGCTTCGGGGTAGGTAATGCTCTCGTGCTCCATAACGAATGTAACGGCATTGCCGCCCTTACCGCAACCAAAGCACTTGTAGAGCCCTTTGCTCGGCGAGACGACAAACGATGGCGTCTTTTCGTTATGGAACGGACAGCACGCCTGATAGTTCACACCCTTGCGTTTGAGTGTGACGTAGTCGCTTATCACCTCGACGATATCCGCCGCGGCATAAATTCGGTCTATGGTTTCACGATCAATCATACGTGCAAAGATAACCATTTTCGCGTATAGTCGGCTCGTTTACGAAAAATTTTATCCGCAAGGTTGCGATTTACTCATATTATAAGTACTTTTGTAGTAGCAAGAAGTTTGCAATGGGTGCAAAGAACGAGGGGCGAGTAGTGAGGAGATAGGAGTTAGGGGATAAAAGTGAGGAGATTGAGCGGAGAGATTGAGTGAGGCGAAAAGTTTAGATTAAGAAAAATTATGGATTTCAAACTTGTTTCGGAATACAAACCTACTGGCGACCAGCCGGAGGCCATAAAGGGGTTAATTGATTCGATACGGCACGGTTTCAAGCACTGCACGCTGTTGGGCGTGACGGGCTCGGGAAAGACCTTTACCGTAGCGAATGTAATTGCCGAATTGAAGAAGCCGGTACTCGTTTTGAGCCACAACAAGACTCTCGCTGCGCAGTTGTACGGCGAGTTCAAAAACTTCTTTCCCGAAAATGCAGTCGAGTATTTCGTATCGTACTACGACTACTATCAACCCGAGGCGTATCTGCCCGCATCGGACACATACATCGAGAAGGACCTCGCCATAAATGCCGAGATTGAGAAGATGCGTTTGAGCGCAACCTCGACACTCTTGTCGGGACGACGCGACGTAATTGTCGTATCGAGCGTATCGTGCCTATACGGCATCGGCAACCCTGCCGATTTCCACGCAACGTCGATAAATCTGCAAGTGGGCGACGTGGTCAATTACAAGCACTTTCTGTATAGGTTGGTCGAGGCGTTATACACGCGCACCGAGCAAGAGTTATCGCCGGCGACGTTCCGCGTAATGGGCGACACGGTGGATGTGATGTCGGCAATCGGCAACAACTGCTACCGAATAATGTTCTTCGATAACGAAATCGAGGCGATACACCTCATAGACCCCGTTTCGGGTCATCGACTCGACACGATTAACGAGGTGACAATCTTCCCCGCAAACCTATTCGTCACAACACAAGAGCGAATCGCATCGGCCGTAAATCAGATATATCTCGACCTCGGTCAGCAGATAAAATTCTTCGAGAGCCAAGGTCGCGAAGTCGAGGCAAAACGCATCAAGCAGCGCGTGGAGTACGACCTCGAAATGATTAAGGAGCTCGGCTACTGCCCCGGCATCGAGAACTACTCGCGATACTTCGATGGTCGTCTGCCGGGAACACGTCCGTTCTGTCTGCTGGACTACTTCCCGAAGGATTTTATGATTGTCGTGGATGAGAGCCACGTCACGTTGCCGCAGGTACGTGCGATGTTCGGCGGCGACCGCGCACGCAAAGAGAACCTCGTCGAGTACGGATTCCGACTACCCGCAGCGCGCGACAACCGCCCTCTGCGATTCGAGGAGTTTTCGAGTATGCTCGCTACGACCATATACGTCAGCGCAACGCCTGCCGACTACGAACTTATCCGAAGCGAAAGCGCAGTCATCGAGCAGGTTATCCGCCCAACGGGATTGGTCGATCCACCGTTGGAAGTACGCTTGACACACAACCAGATAGACGACCTGCTCGAAGAGATTGACCGCCACGTAAAGAACGACGACAAGATAATCGTCACGACCATCACAAAGCGTATGGCGGAAGAGTTGTCGAAGTATCTCGACCGCGTGGGCGTTCGCAACCGATACATTCACTCCGACGTTGATACGTTGGAGCGCGTGCAGATTTTGGATGATTTGCGTGCAGGGCTCTTCGACGTATTGATTGGCGTCAATCTGTTGCGCGAGGGCATCGACTTGCCGGAGGTGGCATTGGTGGCGATTTTGGATGCCGACAAGGAGGGTTTATTGCGTAGCGTGAGGGCAATTACGCAAATTGCGGGTCGTGCAGCACGTCACGCAAACGGAAACGTCATAATGTATGCCGACACCTGCACCGACTCTATGCGCATAGCAATCGAAGATAGTAACCGACGACGCAGCAAGCAGGTGCGTTACAATATCGAACACCAGATGTCGCCACGCAAAGCGCAGCGTAGTGGCACAGGACAGAGCGTATTGCTCAACACGCCGGAGGGGGCGACAAATATCGTCTATGACACCCGTCAAGAGAATATCCCTTACCCTATTGCTGCGGATAAGGTGGTACGCTACGAGGCACAAGAAAATCTTGATGCGTTGATTGCCAAAGCCAAAGCTGATATGGAGGAGGCGGCAAAATCACTTGACTTCCTCGCCGCAGCCCGTCACCGCGACTATATGTATCAGTTGCAGAGTATGAAAGAGGAAGCTTTGCGCAAATAGAGAATCAAAGCGGGGGGGGTATTGCCAAAATCAGCTGTTCAGAGCCAACAGAGCGCGAGAGTTCAATAAATCGCCACAAGCGACTATCCGACTATTGCGCGGAGCGAGTGGAGGTGTCGGATGAGGCAGAGAATGTAAAATAGCGACCTGCGAGATAACTATAAATGCTACACACCATTGTCGTCAGAATCTTTGACGGCGTTGCCCAAATGCCTGCCTGTTCGACAAGCAGTTTCATACATATATAATTAAGTATAATCGAGCCAACGACCGTCAGCAGATATTTTGCCAACTGCACTCCACGCCCAACCGTAGTCACACGAAATGCAACATTTCGATTGAGCCAAAAGCCGGTAAAGAAGGTTATCGGAAAGACCAAAATCAGCGAAAAGATGTGTGGCGAAATCACCACAAAGCCGACATCTACAAATCGCTGGCAGACGACAAAGTGGTATATCAGAAAGTACCACACGGCATCCAATGCCATATTCAACGCACCACACGCACCATAGCGGAACAGTGTCGGCGAGAGCACACGTCGCAACGGTTTGACATAGAAAAAGTCAATAGCGGCACCTATCAATCCGGAGAGAGTCATCGGCAATTTAACGGCTATTCGTATAGACCCACATATCTTTGAAGGCGGCATCGCGCGATTTGAGTCGCGCAACCAGACGTACACACTCGCTACGCGACGGACGCTCATAGACAGCAACCATATAACGCTCGCCATAGATGTATATATGGCTCTCCAAATCGCTGAAACGACTCCTCACCGCGCGCATATATCGTTCGGCGTTAGCACGCTCGGAATAGACACCCCAAACAGCATAACTATATCCCGCAGACATCGGCAGCGGAGCATAAGCATCTGTCGTATGTGGCGAAACAACCGCCTGCTCTACAACCGGCTCTTGCACCGCATCTGCGCTCTGCTCGGAGGCAACGCTCGGCGCAGCAACCGTCTCTTGTACGGAGGTCGGCTCCTGCTCGGACGATGCGGTCGGCTCTATGAGCGTCGATTGTGACTCTTCCGCCACTTGCTCCGGATTTGCCACACTACGTACAGATTGCAGCGCGCCATTCGAGTAGAGCATATAACCACCCACACCAACCGCAACCAACACGCACAGCGCAACAAACACATACAACGTCTTGTGGGAACGCGACGGCAAGGCGACAAACTTTCGCGACGGATTCATCTTCTCGGCAAACGACTTGTCGGCAATAAATTGTCGGTCGCGCACCACACCCACACCGCCAATCGTCACCACTCCATCCGTTTGCGACTGCTGCAACCATTGGCTATATATATCTGTTGCGCGTTCTTGCGTAACACTCGCAATCAAAACAATGATATCAATAAGCGAAACACCACGATTTTCGCCCGTAAACACCACTTCGCGATAAGGTGCCTCAATGCGATGCTTCGACGAGCGTTCTGCGGAGGTGCGACGCACGACAAGCGTACCCACATTCGGCAGATAGAGATCTCTACCCTTACGCAACGTGTTGAAGATGATGGTATCTATCTGTTTTTTCATACTATTCACGCTCGATTCTAACCGCTGTACCCACAGCCGAAACCATAAACATCTGCACATCCTTGCCCGACACTTCACCAAAATCGACCTTCAAGCCGACTATGGCATTGGCTCCACGGTCGGCGGCCTCCTCTTTCAAGCGGCGCAATGCCTCCTCGTAGATTTTGTGCAACTTGCGTTGGTAGGTCCCTGATTGACCACCGAAAATATCGGTAATCGACGCCTTCCAATCGGCGAAAAAGTTCGAACCGTTTACAATATTTGCCGAGACAACGTCTTTGTACTCGACTATGCGATAACCGGCAAGCGTGTCGGTCGTCGTAACAAGAATATTATTTGCCATAAGTACTATTTTCTCTTCTTCGCGGGCTTTGCGGCCGGTCGCTTCTGCGATGCGCCCTTCTCATCGTCCGTAACTACCCCGCGATGATAACTATACCAAATCGAGACCAAACCGAGCAATACGAATGGTACACTCAACCACTGTCCCATATTAAATGTCATCCCCTGCTCAAAGGCAACCTGATCGACCTTGATGAACTCGATGAAGATTCGAGTCAGGAATATGCCCATCATCGCAACACCGAACAGCAATCCGCGACGACGAGGTGCATCCGTACGATGATACATCCACCACAGAATGGCAAATGTCGTCAAGTAGCACAACGCCTCGTAGAGTTGCGTAGCGTGGCGAACAGGAATCACTTCAAGCGGAAGATTCGGATAGAGACGCACAAATTTGAAGCCCCACGCAACATCGGTTACGTTGCCGATAATCTCCGAATTGAACAGATTGCCGAAACGAATCAGCGCACCGCTAATCGGAGCAATAATGGCGAGGCGGTCGGTCATCCACATCACCGAGACCTTATTTTTGCGCGAGCAGAGCCATATTGCAGTCAGGATGCCGATGGTGGCACCGTGGCTTGCCAAACCGCCGTTACGAATCTCTGTAATGATTGCCCACGGTTTAAGCAGATAGTACTCCGGCTCGTAAAACAGGCAATGTCCCACACGCGCACCAATCATCGTACCAAGCGCGATGTAGAGGAAAGCCGAGTCGGCCAACTGCGGAGGTCGTCCCTCCTTGCGGCAGAAATAGGCGAAAATCCATCCGCCAACCAACAAAGCCGCCGCCCACATCAACGAATAGTAACGTATCTCAAACGACCCAATAGAGAAGAGCACCGGATCGAAATCCCACACAATTGCCAATAAATCGGTCATCACTTCAAATTATTTAAGACGCAACAGCGGAGCACTACAACTCCACCTTCTTCAATGTAAACGTAAATGTACTGCCTACGCCGAGTTCGCTACGCACCGAGACGTGCTCGCCGTGACCCTCGACAACGTGTTTAACGATAGCCAAGCCCAAGCCGGTACCACCCTGCTCGCGCGAACGGCCCTTATCCGTACGATAGAATCGCTCGAATACGCGCGGAGCGTCACTCTTTGCAATACCGATACCGTCATCCTCGACCTCAACCAAAATCTTATCGAGCATATCGCGGCAGGTAATCTTCGTATGACCGCCATCCTTACCGTAGCGAATCGAGTTGGTAATGAGGTTTTCCAGCACCTGACCGATATAGAACTTGTCGGCCGACACCCAGAAACGCGATGGGAGGTTGTCAGCACCCTTAACCGTGATGGAAATGTTACGCTTCGAGGCCTCCATCTCCGACTGCTCGGCAATATCTTTTGCCAGCGCAACGATATCGAACGACTCGAAACGCATCTCGTTCATATCGCTCTCCAAACGGGCAATAGTATCCAAATCGTTGATGATGTTAATCATTCGATCGACGCTCTTCTCGGCTCTTTCGAGATACTTACGATTGACCATTTCATCCTCCAAGCCACCATCGAGCAGCGTCGAAATATAGCCCTGAATATTGAACACCGGAGTCTTCAACTCGTGAGCCACATTGCCGAGGTACTGCTTGCGAAACTTCTCGGCATCCTTCAAGCGCGAAATCTCCTTATCGTTGTCATCCGCCCAAGCGTTCAACTCATCAGAGATATTTTCAACTCTCTTATCCTTCAACTCATCAACAATCTCGCCCGTGTGAACATCGCGCGAAAAGACTACCGAATAGATAGGACGCAGTTTGTAGGCAACATACTTAACGATGAACCACAACGCGATGAGCGAAATCAGCACAAACGTCAGCAGCGACGCAAGCAGAACAACCCACCACTGTGCCTTCAACGCAATAGTAACAGCCGCAACACAGATGCCGGCAACTGCACCGATCAGCCACGATGCACTCTCTTTTGTTTTAATGTAAACCATAGGTCGTATTTGTTTTATTTAATTTTTAATTATCAATTTTCCTCTAACAGCATATATCGCCCGAACATCGACGCGGGCAATCTCCATATCGTCAAATCGCTCTCTATCGTACGCCTCCAAGCGCAGATAGCCATCGTTTGATGCGTGACGACGCACACGGCGCAACGTCACACGATTACCACCCACTACGACATATTCGTTACCGTAAACAATCGAAAACAAATCTACGCGCGCCAGCACCAATATCGTTCCATTCGGAATTACCGGAGCCATATCGTCACCGAAGTAGCATATTGCC
The DNA here is from genome assembly GCA_017410165.1 of Alistipes sp. Lineage (GTDB taxonomy): Bacteria > Bacteroidota > Bacteroidia > Bacteroidales > Rikenellaceae > Alistipes. The sequence continues at coordinate 180,618 of JAFQRH010000004.1, forward strand.
AAATCGGCCGTACTGACCTGCGGCAAGAACATATACGAAGCGGGAGTCATATCGGAGGTATCCATAATACGGGACATATCGCAATTAAAGAACGGAATCTGCATTGCGCTATTGTTCGAATCGGCATACATCGAGCCGTATCCCGTCAAAAGCCAAACCTTGCTTATCTCCGGGAACTTCGCAACGACACTATCCGCCACATTGCGCGAGATACCGTTGTTACCACGTTTTATCTGGTACAGCGTTTCACTGCGAGGCATACCGATATATTGGGCGAAGGCGTTTATCGTCATCCCCGACATTTCGATTACCTGCCATAATCTGTCCCAATTCGATGTCACATTTGCCATATACGTTTTTTTTTCGCATATTTGCGGTGCGGTTCCGTAGTTCAATGGATAGAATATAAGATTCCGGTTCTTACGATAGCGGTTCGAATCCGCTCGGAATCACACATTTGCAGGGTCGGTCGATTTCATCGGGCGACCCGTTTTCGTTACCACGCATCCACATCCCATCGTCGCGCTCGCGCATTATGCGCCCGTATTTTTGCAAATATACAAAATTAATTCGATTCTTTATTCATCGTTCGGCAAAAAATCCGTATATTTGCAAAAAAGAAATCATAAACTTTTCGAGCACAGACAAAAGTATGCGCAACATCGAAAGCGATAGCGAATTTGAAAACAGAATACGCCCACAAGAGCTCGACTCATTCTCCGGTCAGGACAAGACGGTCGATAATTTGCGCGTATTTATCAAGGCGGCACTGATGCGTGGCGACTCGCTCGACCACGTTCTGCTGCACGGACCTCCGGGTTTGGGCAAGACAACTTTGGCAAACATCATATCCAACGAGATGGGTGCACAGATGAAGGTCACGTCGGGCCCCGTGCTCGACAAGCCGGGCGACTTGGCCGGTCTGCTGACAAATCTCTCGGCAGGCGACGTGCTGTTTATCGACGAAATCCACCGTTTGAGTCCGATTGTCGAGGAGTATCTCTACTCGGCAATGGAGGACTTCAAAATCGACATCGTTCTCGACAAAGGTCCGTCGGCGCGTTCGATTCAAATTGAACTCGCTCCGTTTACGCTCATTGGCGCAACCACACGTAGCGGTCTGCTCACATCGCCACTCCGTGCGCGATTCGGCATCACGTGCCATTTGGAGTATTACGACGCGCCGGTACTCAACCGCATTGTCAAGCGTTCGGCATCGATTCTCGGCATCTCGATTGACGACGATGCTGCAACCGAACTCGCTCTGCGTTCGCGTGGCACGCCACGTATAGCAAACGCCCTATTGCGTCGCGTACGCGACTTTGCGATGGTCAAGGGTGAAGGCCATATCGACCTATCAATCACACGCATAGCACTCGACGCTCTGAATATCGACTCGCGCGGTTTGGATAGTATGGACAACAAGATTTTGGCGACGATTATCGCCAAATTCAACGGTGGTCCGGTTGGATTGAACACCATAGCCACAGCCGTCAGCGAAGAGCCGGGCACGCTGGAAGAGGTCTATGAGCCATTCCTCATCAAAGAGGGTTTCTTGAAACGTACGCCACGCGGCCGCGAGGTCACAGAACTTGCGTATCGCCACCTCGGAATGATGCCGGAGAGCAAGGCAGGCGAACTATTTTAGCACCTTTCGCAACAGCGAGGGAGGGGTAGTAAATCGACTATAAACGAAAAAATGCAGGAGTTTAACGCTCCTGCATTTTTATTTACCAATCACAGATAATAATCTACTTCAACAGTCGTGCCGAGAGCGACTCGATAGTCATTCCACGAAAGTCCGGCTCTACGAACTCGGCACCGCCCTCCAAGAGTACCTCCGCCGGAGCTGTCGAAGATATGCCGACAACGTGACAACCGGCGGCAACACCCGCCTTTATGCCCGAGATTGCATCCTCGAACACAACGCACTCGGAGGGTTGCAGACCCATACGCTCACAACTGCGCAAAAATATCTCCGGATGGGGTTTACAGTGCGTCACATCATCGGCGCATATATAGCCAGCCAACCGCTCTGCCGTACCACTTTCGCGTATCACAAATTCGGCATTTAGGCGTGGTGCAGCCGAGCCGATAAAGCACTTTACACCGCAACGCTCGGCATCTTGCATCAAATCATCCAACCCCTCTGCCAGCACAACATTTCCGGCATACAGTTCACGATAAATTGCCTCCTTCTCGTCGGATAAATATTCAAGTCCGAAACGTTCAATCACATCGGCAGGAACGACATTCGGCAGAATATCGAAGTTGTGCCAACCGTAGAAGCGATTTGATACGGGAGCAATTAGTTCGTAATTATGGCGGCGGCCCTGCTCCGCCCAAGCGAGCATATGAAACGGCATATTCGAAACGAAAGTTCCGTCCATATCGAAAATCAGACCTTTTATCATAATCCTCTTTACTTAAATTGATTCAAAAATTTGCGCTATCGCATCAACGCTCACCGTGCGGTCGCACACTGCGCCGATTGCCGTCGGGAAGATGACGTGCAGCACATCTCCCGCGCGTTTTTTATCCTTAACGGCCGCCTCCGCCAATAATGCAGCAGGCAACGGCAACGAGGTCTCAAAACCGAGTTTGCACAAGAGCCCCTCTATGCGCTCGGCATCCGCCGCCGCAAGCACACCCTGCACAACGGCCGCCTTCGAGATGGCACACAGACCGATAGCAACCGCCTCGCCGTGATTGTAGCGATGCGTACTCTTCTCAATGGCGTGTGCAAGCGTATGACCGAGATTGAGCACCCTGCGCAATCCCCCTTCTCGAAAATCGGCTCGCACCACGTCGGCCTTAATCCGCAGCGAACGCTCGACCACCTCGCCCAGCAATGCAACATCCGAACGCAACTCCTCGAACGTATGCGATTCGAGCAACTCAAACAGCCGTGCATCGGCAATCACAGCCGACTTGACCACCTCCGCCAGACCGGCACGAAATTCACGTTCGGGGAGCGTCGCAAAGAGTTCGACATCGCACACCACAAACTGCGGATGCGAGAATGTGCCGACCATATTTTTATAACCGCCGACATTCACTCCGTTCTTGCCTCCGACCGAGGCATCAACCGCACCGAGCAACGTTGTCGAGACAAAGCCAAACGGAACGCCTCGCATATAGGTCGAGGCGACAAAACCCGTAAGGTCGGTCACTACCCCACCACCTACGCCGAGCAAAAAGCACTCGCGGTCCGCCGAGAGTTCGATGAGCGACGAATAGACACGTTCGAGCGATGCAAGTGATTTGGTCGGCTCGCCACCCTCGACCACAATACGCTCGAATGGAGCGCACAGCGACGGGTAGAGTGCATCAACCGCAGCATCGACAATGGCTATAACACGCCTATCGGGCAACAACGGAGAGAGTTGCTTTGCAACTCGGCCGAGAACGACACGGCTCTCGGGGGTGACTTCCAGAATCTGTTTCATATCTGCACGATGCGATAGATTAGTAGCACAAAAGTAGTACAATTTTCATTTATAATTATTAACTTTGCGCGTTAATTTAATATACTTCTATGCAAAAATTACGCAACATTGCGATTATTGCCCACGTCGATCACGGCAAAACCACGTTGGTCGATAAAATGATTATGGCGGGCAACCTTCTGCGCGAGCCATCGAAAAACGGTGAACTCGTTCTCGACAACAACGATATCGAACGCGAACGCGGTATTACGATTCTCTCGAAGAACGTATCGGTAATATACAAGGATTACAAAATCAACATCATCGACACCCCGGGTCACGCCGACTTCGGTGGCGAGGTTGAGCGCGTGCTGAATATGTGCGACGGCGTCTTGCTGTTGGTCGATGCCTTCGAGGGCACGATGCCGCAGACCCGTTTTGTGCTGCAAAAAGCACTCGCGCTCGGCAAGAAGCCGATTGTCGTAATCAACAAGGTCGATAAGCCAAACTGTCGTCCGGAGGTGGTAAACGAGCAGGTATTCGACTTGATGTTCACACTCGATGCTACCGAAGAGCAGTTGGATTACAAGACCATATACGGCTCGGCAAAGCAGGGATGGATGTCGCACAAGTGGAACGAGCCAACCGATTCGATTCAGCCGTTGCTCGATGCCATTATTGACGAGATTCCTGCGCCACAGGTTGTCGAAGGCACGCCACAGATGCTCATCACGTCGCTCGAATACTCGTCTTACATCGGACGTATTGCCGTCGGTAAAATTTCGCGCGGAACGCTCCGTGCAGGCGAAACCGTAACGCTCGCCAAACGCGATGGCGTGACGATGACCAAGACCAAAATTAAGGAACTTATGGTATTCGACGGTCTGGGTAAAAAGAAGGTTGAGCAAGTCGAGTGTGGCGAGATTTGCGCACTTGTAGGTATTGACGGTTTCGAGATTGGCGACACGATTTGCGACGCCGAGAATCCGGAACCACTGCCACCAATCAAAATCGACGAGCCGACAATGTCGATGCTCTTCACCATCAACAACTCGCCATTCTTCGGCAAAGACGGCAAGTATGTCACTTCGCGCCATATCAAGGAGCGTCTCGACCACGAGTTGGAGAAGAATCTTGCGCTGCGTGTCGAGCCGGGTCTCAATGCCGACTCGTTCAACGTGTATGGCCGTGGTGTGTTGCACCTCTCGGTGCTTATCGAGACGATGCGCCGCGAAGGTTACGAGTTGCAGGTTGGCCAGCCGAAGGTTATCATCAAGGAGATTGACGGATGCAAATGCGAGCCGATTGAGGAGATGACCATCGACTGTCCGGACGAAGTTGCCGGCACGGTCATCGAGCTCTCGACCAAGCGCAAAGGTACGCTGACCAATATGGAGTCGAGCAATGGTCGCACCCGTTTGGAGTTCGACATCCCGTCGCGAGGCATCATCGGTCTGCGCTCGAATATGCTCACAGCAACTGCCGGCGAGGCGATTATGTCGCACCGTTTGAAGGGTTTTGAGCCGTACGTCGGCGATATCGAGATGCGCACCAACGGCTCGATTATCGCATCCGAAACCGGTACGGCATACGCCTACTCGATCGACAAGTTGCAGGACCGAGGTCGCTTCTTTATCTCGCCTATGGAGGAGGTCTATATGGGTCAGGTCATTGGCGAGCATACGCGTAGCAACGATATCACCGTAAATGTCACCAAGGCCAAGCAGTTGACCAATATGCGTGCCTCGGGCTCGGACGACAAGGCGGTAATCGTTCCGCCAAAGGTATTCACGTTGGAGGAGGCGTTGGAGTACATCAAGGAGGACGAGTACGTAGAGGTTACGCCAAAGGCGATGCGATTGCGCAAAATCCTGCTCAACGAGATTGACCGCAAGCGCGCAGCCAAATAGCAGCCAAATAGACAAAACAGCAAGCAACAAAACCAACCGAAAAAACACGCAAACAATATATATAATCGGCACTAATGCACCGATATATATAATAGTATATCGCTCGACCGGCAGACGAAATTATCGAAGAGTAAAACAAAAAACAGATAAGATGAAACGCTTTTTCCTTTTTGCACTCATAGCGACCGCTCTCGCTGCGTGCTCAACCGATCCGACGCAAGACCTTGCGCCGGAAATTCCTACCGCACCCGACGAACTGCAAGTTTCGTTCGATGAGGAGGATACACGCATCCAACTTGGCGATGCCGGTGCACCCGTTTGGACCGAGGGCGACCTTGTGTCGGTGTTCTACAAATCCGATGGCAACGACTGCTACAAATTCACGGGCAAGACCGGCGACCGCGAGGGCACGCTGAAACGCACAAGCGTCGGCGAGTGGTCGCGCCGTGGCGATAATGTCGTGGTGGTCTATCCTTATAGCAAGAGTTATCTTATTTCGCTCTCGGCAAACACTGTCGAGGCGTCGCTCCCTGACGAGCAGACCTACGCCAAGAATAGTTATGGCATCGGCTCGTCGCTGATGATTGCAACGGGCGATTACAAGCAGTTTGCGCTCAAAAACGTCTGCGGTTGGTTGAAATTGCAGTTTACCGGTACGGGCTACGTGTCGAAAATTGTTTTGCGAGGTAATAATGGCGAGCAGGTTGCGGGCAATATGCTTGTTTGTGCCGACGATGCATCGTGCATTCTCGCCGAGGCATCTGCCGATATTGACGATGACGAGGTTGGCGGTGCATTGATTACTGACGGCGATATTTTAACCTCCGTTACGCTTAACTGTGGCGATGGCGTTGCACTTAACTCCGAAACACCTACGGCATTCTACGTCGCTCTGCCTCCGCAGACCTTCGAGAAGGGTTTGACGGCTATAATGTATAACCAAGATGGCATACCCAAAGAGATTTCGACCAAAAACGCTATTACCATCGAGCGTAACCATATATTGCCAATGGCCTCTGCTGAAATAAAATTATCGCCAGCCACTAACCAGATTTGGTACACATCGTCGGATGGCAATGTTGTCGAGCCATATAGTGGCGACTATAATAGCAATGCTACTGCTATGCAAACATTCGGAGCAAATATCACCTCCAACACCTACGAAAATGGAGTTGGCGTAATAACCTTTGATGGAGATGTGACGACGATTGGAGGTGGAGCATTTAGAGATTGCGACGCGCTGACAAGTATTACAATCCCGGATAGCGTGACGACGATTGGAGAGGGGGCATTCAACAGTTGCGACGCGCTGACAAGTGTTACAATTCCCGATAGCGTGACGACGATTGGAGAGGGGGCATTCAACAGTTGCGACGCGCTGACAAGTGTTACAATTCCCGATAGCGTGACGACGATTGGA
>JAFQRH010000005.1 GCA_017410165.1 Alistipes sp.
CAGTCAAGAAATTGACTGCTTTCTTTGTAGTGGGATTGGCTGCTACTGCGCTCGCTTATGCTTGCTATGCTTAACGCTTTTCCACTCTGCTCGCCGCAGATACATATTTTCATTTGGGATTCGACCGGTCGCAGCAGGTTTGAGCAGAGCAAATGAGGTAGGTGCAATCGAAGATTGGCGGATTTGAGAGATTGATGGGCGAAAATTTATTTTCGGCAACAGCAATTCTCTCAAATACGATACATTGCGAAGCAATCGCCTACCGAAATGCAGACAACTCTGCCACACCGCCACCGACAGACCGAATTTCCTATCCGCAAAAAAAGAAAAAGCAGTCAATTTTTTGACTGCTTTCTTTGTAGTGGATAGGGGATTCGAACCCCTATGTCGTGCGTGAGAGGCACGTATCCTAGCCCTTAGATGAATCCACCATTGGTGCTTATTGCGAGTGCAAAGATAGAGCAAAAAATCAATTCTGCAAAAAAAAATGTAAAAAAACTCACTTTTTTGTGAAAATGGGCAGAAAATCGCTCCTCGAAGCCATATTTCTGCCCACATTTTCGATTATTTGCTCTCGCCGGCCGTCAGCTCTGCCATACGTAGCAGTGTTACTACGGAGTCGTACGTGCAGTTAATCCAGTAGGTCGGCTTATAATTGAGGCGCAGACGCCACGTTGTAGGAATCTGACCCGTCTGGACATTCTGTACGACGGTAATATTGTCGATGAGTGCCTTGGCTTTGGCAAACATCAACTCGTCGCCCGTCAAAGCGTAGAGGTCGAGCATCGCGCCTGACACGTTGCAGGTGCTGTTATCCACCGGCATTGCGTACTTATACTGCTCGAAGACGCAAGGGCAGGCATCGCGACACAGCCCGTTTTGGTCGCGTGGCTGGTCCCAATAGACGAATTGGTCTTCGCTGAAACGCACGAGTTCGTATGCGGTGGCAATCTCCTCGTCGGTTGCTCCGCGTTGTAGCAGGTAGCTGCCATACGGCGATGCGGTGCAGTTGGTGAGGTTCTCGTATGGTTGCAGATTGAGGACTGTGACATCCTCGAATTGGCCTGTCATATCGAATCGCTTTAAGATATGCTCCTTCATCCACTCCTCGCCACGACGGCGTGCCTCGGCATACTGTGGTGCGCCGTAGTCGCGCTCCAAACGCAACAGATAGCGCAACAGCGGTGCAAGCATTGCGCGCGAGTTGTTTACCGGCTCGCCCGTCACGAAGTCGAACTTGATATGCCACGAGCCATCCTCGTTTTGCAGGCGCAAATAGGTGTCGGCAATGCCGAGTGCGTGGCGCAGATACTGCTCGTCGCCCGTCGCATCGTACAGGTCGAGAAGTGCCTCACCTGCGGAGGCCGCCTCCATAGCCATCGTCTTGCCCTGATTCCAATCGAAGCGCGACGCAACGAGGTTTTTGTAGTATGTCGGCGGGAAGTAGGCGAGTGGCTCTCCCTCCTTGCGGGATTGGTCGATAAGGAATTGTGCTGCGTTACGTGCAATGGCGATTGCCTCGTCGCGATATTGTGGCAGGGTGCGTGCGAGCAGGGTCTCGACCTGAATCGTAGCACCGATAATTTTGCACGGATAGGTGTTGTGCGGATAGCTCATATCCGGCTCGGTAGCAGTGAGCCAATGCTGAATTTGGGGCATCGTATGCACGTAGAGCATACCTATTACCGCCGCATCGCGGTAACTGCGCACCGGAGCGTTGTATGGCGGGTGGAAACCGAAGTCGCGCAGGAAGGTGCGCTCGCCGGCTCGTCCGAGCGTGGTGCCGTCGGCGGCAATACCATCGACCGTGAGCGTTACGTTGCTACCTTCGGGTATTGCGTTCCATACGGGCGCAAGTGATTCTTGTGGCGAGTCGGCGCGGAACGTCCAACGTCCATCCGCCTCGTCGGTTATGGTGTAGAGGTATGCGACAGCCCCCTCCACGCACTTAAAATCGAATGCCGGAGCGTACATAAACTTCTTCGAGAATCCGTTCCAAAATGGACGTTGCGACTCGCCGCCGCCGGCGTGTACCGGTTCGAGATACTCCTTGGCTGCCGCCGCAGCAAGCGCATCGTAGTCGGGCGACGAAGGTGCGCAAGAGACCATCGCACAGCAGAGTGCGATGAGTATAAATGCCTGTTTCATTGCGTGTTGCTATTTTTCGTTGTCTTGCTCTTTTTTCTCGTCAGCCGGCTCATCTTTGCCATCGACGCCCTCGCGGAACGAGCGAACACCCTTGCCGATGCCGCGCATCAATTCCGGAATCTTTTTGCCCCCGAAGAGCAGCAGTACGAGCAGTACTATAAGGATAATCTCTGTTGCGCCCAGATTTCCGAGCAATAGTAGTTTCATCATAATCGTTTCTCTTTTGTTTCGTTAATTTTTGTTTGCTTGTCGGCTGTGGCGTTCGATATCGCACAGCACATAACCCGACATCGCTCTGCGCACTATCCGATTTTGACCTTCTTCATCGAGAGGCGGCTCTTCTCGGCCTTGAAACCGATAATGTGGCTCTCGATTGAGGCATCGATGGTGCTCGACAACTTCGAGGAGTCTTGCGTGGCAACCGCCTCCACAAAGTCGCGTGCCAAGGCGTGGTCGCCGCCACCGTGACCGGCGTGTTTGTACTCGCCCATCTCCTTGACGTCCTTGTGCCAAACCTTCTTCTTTGAGGTGCGGAACTCATAGAGTGTGAACTGTTTACCATCGCCCTCGATAAAGCCGGTCGTACCCATAATGCGGGTGCGACGACCACCCCAAGGGGTGAAGGCATCCATCGTGAAACTTGCCGTCACACCACCCTCGAAGAGCATCGTCGTAACGTAGTGGTCGGGTTGATTGTTGTCGCACTTATAGACGCAACGACCGAACTCCGTTGTGCGGATTTTCTCCATAATTGCTGCCTCGTCTTTGCGGTCGGGCAGGTCGAATACGCCGAGGTGGCGTTTGCGACGAACGTAGATGTCGATAGCCGAATACGGGCAGGTCGCCTCGTGCGGACAGCCATCGGTGCATCGTGCCGGTGCGCCCTGCGGAGCATTCTCCGGACGGAAGTGCATCAGCGTACCCTCGGCCGAGATTTGCAGGCACTTTCGATCGACAATCCAACGGATAATATCGAGGTCGTGGCACGATTTGGCGAGGATAATCGGTGTGGTCTTCTCCGAGTCGCGCCACTTTCCGCGCACGTACGAGTGCGCCATATGTGCATATTGTATCGGCTCCATATGCTGGATGCTGACCAAGTCGCCAATCATACCCGACTTGACCGCCTCGCGCAGGGCGATAAAGTATGGTGCGTAGCGCAAAACGTGGCAGATGGCAACGATGCGGTTGTACTTCTTGGCTTGTGCCAAAATCGCCTTACACTCCTTCTCGGTCTGTGCCGCCGGCTTTTCGAGCAGCACGTCGTAACCCATTTCGAGTGCCTTCATACACGGCTCGAAGTGGAGGTTGTCAGGCGTTGCGATGATGACAGCATCGGCGAACTTCTCGCGTTTGAATACATCGTGAAAATCGCCAAAACAGTTTTCGGCAGGGATGTTGTGTGCCTTGCGCGTACGGCTTTTGCGGAAGGCGTTGGTGTCCGACACACCGACAATCTTCATCGTCTCCGGAAATTGACTTGCATACTTGCCATAGGTCGTACCGCGACTGCCGGCACCGATGATGATGGCGGTAATCGGACGGTCGGTTTGCGCTTTCAGCGGGCGTACCGGAAAATCGAGATCGGGATGTGTGCGATTTGGTTTGCGTGCCGGAGTGGCAGGAGCTGCCGCTTCGCCCGGCTCTTGCGTCATAGCATTGACATCTACGCCGATGAGCGATGCTCCGACGGTGAGCATACCGAGTCGTTTGAGGAACTCTTTTCTGTTCATATTTCGAGTTTTAGGTTTGTTTTTGCGTCAGTTTCCACAAAAATAGTAAAAAAATATGAAAATCTCTCAATATTTTATATGCACGAAAAATAAATTCGGCAAATCGCTTGCCTGGTGCCGTTGTTTTGGTCGGTACGGGTTGGGTGGGGGGAGTGCGTTGTAAATCTCCGAACGAGAGCGTGCAAAAGTAAAACTTCCTTAATATATATTGTATATAATAGTGCAATTTTGTATCTTTGCGGCGATTTTTTTGGAGAAAGGGGTAAATTATGGATACCATACAAGCAATTATATTGGGTATAATTCAGGGACTTACCGAGTTTCTGCCCGTGTCGAGCAGCGGCCATCTGCAACTTGCAAACGCACTGCTCGGAACCTCGCTCGACCCGGAGTCGGACCTGACATTCAGTTTGACGCTGCACGCGGCAACCGTGCTCAGTACGATTGTGGTCTTGTGGCGTGAGATTTGGCGACTGCTGCGCGGTCTCTTCTCGAAGCACTTCAACGAGGAGCAGGCATACGTGCTGAAAATCGTCGTGTCGATGATTCCGATCGGCATCGTGGGTATCTTCTTTATGGACTATGTCGAGCAGGCCTTCTCGTCGTTGCTCGTCGTCGGTGTGATGTTGCTCGTAACGGCTACATTGCTTACGTTTGCATACTATGCCCGTCCGCGCGAGAAGAGCGCGATTTCGTATCGCGACGCCTTCATTATCGGACTCTCGCAGGCGGTGGCCGTCTTGCCCGGTCTGTCGCGTTCGGGTACGACTATCGCTACGGGTCTGTTGCTCGGCAATCGAAAGGATGTCGTGGCGCAGTTCTCGTTCCTGATGGTGTTGCCTCCGATTCTGGGTAACGCTCTGCTCGATGTGGTGAAGGGCGATTTCGGCGGTGGCGTGGAGTTGTTGCCGTTGGTGGCCGGCTTCGTGGCGGCATTCGTTACGGGTTGCCTTGCCTGCCGTTTTATGTTGGAGATTGTGCGACGCGGAAAACTCATCTGGTTTGCCGCCTATTGTGCAGTGGTCGGCATAGTCGCTACCGTATCCTATTTCGTATAACAGCGTAGCAAAAGATGGAAATCAAAGATATAAATCTGGTCGAAAATCTGGTCGAGGAGGGCTACGTTGCCCTTATCGACAAACCGTACGAGTGGACCTCGACGGATGTGGTGCGAAAGGTGAAATTCCGCCTCAATCGCAAGGGCTACAAGAAGATTAAGGTCGGCCACGCCGGTACGCTCGACCCGCTGGCTACGGGCGTATTGCTGGTATGTATCGGTCGCGCGACGAAGCGCGTTGATGAGTTGCAGGCCGAGCGCAAGGAGTATGTTGCCGAGTTGATGCTCGGTGCAACCACTCCGAGTTTCGATATGGAGCATCCGGTCGATCGAACCTATCCGACCGACCACATCACGCGCGAAAAGGTCGAGGCGGCGTTGCTCTCGCTCACGGGCGAACGCTTGCAGGCACCGCCCATCTACTCGGCGAAGAAGGTCGAGGGCGTGCGTGCCTACGAGTTTGCACGTGCCGGCGAGGATGTCGCTCTGCGCAAGGCGTTAATCAATATCTACTCCATTACGTTGGAGGAGTATGCAATGCCGAGCATTCGTATTCGTGTCGAGTGCAGCAAGGGAACATATATTCGCTCGCTTGCGCAGGAGATTGGCGAGGCACTTGACAGCGGAGCGTACCTCACGTCGTTGCGCCGCACGAAGAGTGGCGACTATAATGTCGAGAATGCGGTGCAGTTGGACGATTTTCTGAAAAAACTCGACGAGTGTGAAACAAAACTCTGATTTTTTCGTAATAATTAAGGTTACACTTTTTTTGTAAAGTGGCCATTGGAAGCAACGAAATTACAACAAACAATATGAAGTTATCACAGTACGGATTCGAATTCTCGCCCGAACTTATAGCCAAGTATCCGGCGACCCACCGAGATGATGCGCGTATGATTGTCGTGCATCGCGACACAAAGACCATCGAACATCGCACGTTCAAGGATATTTTGGACTATTTCGATGAGAGCGACCGCTTCGTGTTCAACGATACGAAGGTCTTTCCGGCCCGCCTCTATGGTAACAAAGAGAAGACGGGTGCCGAAATCGAGATTTTTCTGTTGCGCGAGCTCAATCGTGAGTTGCGTTTGTGGGACGTGCTGGTCGATCCGGCGCGTAAAATCCGTATCGGCAACAAACTCTACTTCGGTGAGGATGATATTCTGGGTGCCGAGGTTATCGACAATACCACCTCGCGTGGCCGTACGTTGCGCTTCCTGTTCGATGGCTCGTACGACGAGTTCAAGCAGACGCTCTTCCGCCTTGGCGAGACTCCGCTGCCTCGTTGGGTGCGTCAGCAGGTCGAGCCGGAGGATGCCGAGCGTTATCAGACCATATTCGCCGAGAAGGAGGGTGCAGTAGTGGCTCCGACGGCGGGTATGCACTTCTCGAAACACCTGCTCAAACGTATGGATATTAAGGGTGTCGAGCGTTCGTTCGTGACGCTGCACGCCGGTTTGGGCAACTTCCGCACGGTGGATGTCGAGGATCTCTCGAAGCATAAACTCGATTCGGAGCAGTACTTCGTCTCGGAGCAGACCGCCGAGGAGGTAAACTCGACCAAGCGCGACGGTCATAAGATTGTTGCCATCGGTACGACGGTGATGCGTACGCTCGAAACGGTTGTCTCGACGCACGGAATGATTAAGCCGCATAACGGCTGGACCAACAAATTTATCTTTGCACCGTACGACTTCACGGTTGCCGATGCAATGGTGTCGAATCTTCATCTGCCTGAATCGACGCAACTTATGATGGTTGCCGCATTTGGTGGTTACGACCTGATTATGGAGGCGTACAAGCAGGCGATTGCCGAGGGCTACCGCTTTGGAACCTATGGCGATGCAATGCTGATTTTGTAGGCGGTTTTTTCGGAAATTTTTAGTATCTTTGCAAAATAAACAAAATAAGGCAGCGATGGCAAAACACAAAATTCTCTACATCTGTCAGGAGATAACACCTTACCTTCCGGAGAGCGAGGAGTCTTTATTGTGCCGACAACTCTCGCAGGCAATGCAGGAGCAGGGTAACGAGATTCGTACCTTTATGCCGCGTTACGGCTGTATCAACGAGCGACGCAATCAGCTCCACGAGGTGATTCGCCTCTCGGGTATGAACCTTATCATAGACGATAACGACCATCAGTTGATTATCAAGGTTGCGTCGATTCCGGCAGCCCGTATCCAGATATATTTCATCGACAACGACGACTTCTTCTCGCGCAAGGCGGTGCTGACCGATGCCGAGGGTGTGGAGTTCGCCGATAACGACGAGCGTATGGTCTTCTTCGCACGTGGTGTGTTGGAGACGGTCAAGAAGTTGCGCTGGACGCCGGATGTGGTGCATTGCCACGGTTGGTTCTCGTCGATTGCTCCGATATATCTGCGCAAAGTCTTCGATGACGATCCGATTTTCCACGACGTGAAGATTGTCACGTCGCTCTACGACGACCGTTACACGACGCCGTTGCAGCCGTCGTTGCGCGAGAAGATTGAGAGCGAGGGTGTCAAGGATGAAAATTTGTCGATTTTGGATAATCCTTCATACGAAAACCTCTATCGCTACGTTATGACACATATCGACGGAGTGATTGCCGGCTCGGCTGCGGTTGATTCCGCACTGCTCGACGAGGCGCGTGCCGCAGGAAAGCACGTTCTCGAATACCAATCGCCCGACGAGGAGGGATTTTATGAAAATTACAATCGTTTCTATGATGAACTTTTTTAATCTGCGCTCGGTCGCAGTCAAACTGACGGGCTTCGTGGCATCTTTGGCACTCTTGGCGGGGTGTTCGGCGGATGTCGATACGGAACTCGGCTACGATATTTTGCCTGAAAATCAAAAGATGGAGATGCGCCACCTCACCTTCAAAGGTGGGCAGGTTATCTCGTTTGTCAAGGGTAGCACGGCAGACGAGAACGGCATCGTCGGTGGCGAGTACCACGAGCGCGATGGCCGATTCTTCGAGACGCGCCTCTATCAGACCGACTCGATGCTCTCGTCGAACGTGACGTACGGCTATCTGGGTGTCGAGCGTAGCGATACGTTCGGTGTGCGTACGGCGGGCTTGGCAACGTCGATGATTTTTATGAATACGGCGGATAAAGAGGTCGGCTTCGGTTACAAACCGATTTTCGATACGATGAAGATTATGCTCTCGATTACCAACTACGGAGCCGATACGCTGACACCGGTGCGCTATAAGGTCTATGAGTTGAAGCGTCCGCTGTTCCGCAATGTCGTGAAGCCGGATGTGATGGTCGATGATACGGTGGCGTACGCCAACTGCGACCTGCTCGCGGCACAGATGTACGACCCCGCAAAGCCAATCTTTACATTCACCTTCCCGGATGGCGTAACAACAGGCCCTACGTTCAAATCGACGGTTGTGATGCAGCCGGTGGATATGTCCACGAAGGAGCGCGACGGCTACGACGGTCAGACGTGGGACTTCGTGCGTCGTCTGTTGCTCATTCCGGAGGACTATGCAACCAATAAAGAGTGGGATGGCTACGCACGCGACAAGGATAGTTTGTACAGCGACGAGAAAGAGTGGGTCAATGCGTTCCACGGTATCTATATCGAGCCGGATATGGAGTCGGTTGCCGAGGGTAAGCGCGGCTCGATTTACGGCTTCGAGCTCGGTACTTCGGGCTTGATATTCTACGGCCGAAATCGTAATCCGGATGACCCGACGATGATTAAGGACTCGATTGGCGTAACCTACGCCTTCTACGACTCGTCGGTTGCCGAGTATAATGTCTATGGAAATATCGTTGCCGACACGATGAATATGTCGGTAAATAAGATTACGCACGACTATTCGAGAGGTTTGACCAACTCGACAGTATCGACGCTTGGCAAGTTGAATATCTCGGCTTACGACAAGGCGGGCAATAAGGTGCCACGCGAGCAGCGCGACTTGGTGCCTAACGCGGATCTCGACGTATGCGTTGTCGAGGGTATGGCGGGTGCTACGACCGAAGTCTTCTTTACGGATGAGTTCCTCGAAGAGTTGCGCGCATTGGCTACGGCAGAGGATGGTACGGTACACCGCACGGTGGGTATCAACCAGTGCCGCCTGATGGTCTATTTGAAGGGTGCGGATTACGATTGGGAGACGACGCAGGATAATGCTGTGGCGCTTATCGAGTCGCTCAATTCGTCGATTTCGCGTTTGGGCTCGTATATGAACTTGGGCAAGAAGACCGTAGGCCGCCTCTCGCCGATTCCTGACTACAACTATGCGCAGGAGGTGCAAAATTCGGAGACCACGCTCAACTACGACGGTCATCTGAATCGCAGCCGTGCCTGCTACGTGATGGATATTACGGGCTATATGCAGGTGCTGTATAACTACGTGGCGCTGTTGGATGATGTGAAAGAGTTCGACGAGACGAAGTGTTCGCGTGCGATATATCTCGGTCCGGATGCTACGGCCCCTTACACCTTCAACCGAACACTTTTGCAGGGTAGCGAGGGTCAGGCACCGATTCACATCGAGCTGACATATACGATGATTAAATAGAATATTTAATATAGAGATTTCGACGAAACCTAAGTCCACGCTTAGGTTTCGTTGTGTCTGACAAGAAAAAAAGAGAAAAAAGGAGAAGTGCAGATATGCAGGAAAATTTGGTAATTGTCGAGTCACCGGCAAAAGCAAAGACAATCGAGAAGTTTCTTGGAAAAGATTTTGTGGTAAAGTCGAGCTTTGGCCACATCCGCGACCTCTCGAAGAAGGGACTTGGAATTAATATTGAGGATGGGTATACTCCTTGTTATGAGATATCGTCGGATAAGAAACGAGTGGTGGACGAGTTGTCGCGCTTGGCAAGTCAGGTGAAGAACGTGTGGCTTGCATCCGATGAAGACCGCGAGGGAGAGGCGATTGCGTGGCATCTGACCGAAGTGCTCGGTCTGCCAATCGACCGCACAAAACGAATCGTATTCCACGAGATTACGAAGAATGCCATCCTTCGCGCCATCGAGTCACCGCGCCACGTCGATATGAATCTGGTCAATGCTCAACAGGCACGTCGTGTGTTGGACCGTATTGTAGGTTTCGAGTTGTCGCCGATTCTGTGGAAAAAGGTGCGTCCGGCACTCTCGGCTGGTCGTGTGCAGAGTGTTGCAGTGCGTCTGATTGTCGAGCGTGAGCGCGATATCATTTCGTTCCAGACCTCGTCCTACTATCGTGTTGTAGCGCAGTTCTACTCGCCTGACGATAGTGCGAAGACGCTCTTCAAGGCGGAGTTCTCACAGCGTTTTGCCACCAAACAGGAGGCGATGGCGATGCTCGAAGGTTGCAAACAGGCACGCTTTACGGTCGAGCATAGCGAACTCAAACCGACGAAGCGTTATCCGGCACCGCCGTTTACCACCTCGACCCTGCAACAGGAGGCGGGTCGCAAGTTCGGTATGTCGGTGTCGCAGACGATGTCCGTCGCACAGCGTCTCTACGAGCAGGGTTTGATTACCTATATGCGTACCGACTCGGTCAATCTTTCGCAGTTGGCAATCAACACCTGCAAGCAGGAGGTAACGACTCTCTTTGGCGAGAAGTACTCGTCGCCACGCAACTATACAACGCATAGCAAGGGCGCGCAAGAGGCACACGAGGCCATCCGTCCGTCGTATATCGACCGCCGCGAGATTGAGGGCTCGGCAGTCGAGAAGCGACTCTACGATTTGATTTGGAAACGTACGGTGGCATCGCAAATGGTGCCGGCAGATATTGACCGCACAACAATCACGATTGCCGTGTCGAACAGCACGGAGAAGTTTGTCGCTACGGGCGAAACGCAACGCTTCGACGGCTTTCTGCGTCTCTATTCGGAGAGTGTCGAGGATGGCGAGGCGGAGCACGGCGAGATGGCAGTGTTGCCGTCGCTTGCCGATGGCGCAACGCTTGTGGCGCAGTCGATAGTTGCTACCGAGCGTTTCACGCAACCGCCATTGCGATACAACGAGGCGTCGCTCGTCAAGCGTTTGGAGGAGCTTGGTATAGGTCGTCCTTCGACCTACGCTCCGACCATCTCGACCATCATCACCCGAGGTTATGTCGAGAAGTCGGCTCGTCCGGCACAGAAGCGCAACTAT
This sequence comes from Alistipes sp., assembly GCA_017410165.1. Taxonomy (GTDB): domain Bacteria; phylum Bacteroidota; class Bacteroidia; order Bacteroidales; family Rikenellaceae; genus Alistipes. The sequence goes on from JAFQRH010000005.1 coordinate 11,041, forward strand.
ACGCAACTCACGTTGCGCGGTGCGAACATTACAGAGAAGGTCTCGACGGAGAGCTACGGTGCGGAGAAAAACCGCCTCTCGCCAACCGATATCGGTATGGTTGTGAACGACTATTTGGAGTCGCAGTTTGCGATGATTATGGACTATAACTTCACGGCAAACGTCGAGAAGGAGTTCGACCGTATCGCCGAGGGCGAAATCGGATGGAGTGCGATGATAGACCAATTCTATGGTCCGTTCCATCAGATGGTCGATGAGGCAATCGGCACGCAGTCGTCGTCGCATCAGCAGGCGCGCGTATTGGGCATCGACCCTGCAACGGGTCGTACGGTTAAGGCGCGTATCGGTCGCTATGGCCCGATGGTCGAGATTGAGGCACCGGAGAACGAGAAACCGCACTTTGCATCGCTCAAAAAGGGTCAGCTTATCGAGTCGATTACCTTGGAGGAGGCACTCGAATTGTTTGCTTTGCCACGCACGGTAGGTGTGCTTGGCGAGGAGGAGGTTGTCGTGGGCATCGGTAAGTTCGGCGGATATGTACGCCACGGAAAGATGTTCGCATCGCTCGGCAAGAGCGACGACCCATATACGGTGTCGTACGAGCGTGCTGTCGAGTTGCTCGAACAACAGAAGCAGCAGAACGTGGCTGCCAATACGCCACTGAAAACCTTTGCGGAGGATAAGTCGCTCGTCATCAAGAATGGTCGCTACGGCGCATATATCGCCTACAAGGGTAAGAACTACCGTCTGCCGAAGAGCGCGAAGCCGGAGAGCGTGACCTACGAGGAGTGTATGAAGATTGTAAACGCAACAAAAAAATAGAAGAAACCATTATGAAAAAGACAATTTTGAGTTTATTGCTCGCCGTTGCTCTTGCACTGCCTGCTATGGCACAGGAGGAGGCAAAGGCGGAGGTAAAGGGTTACAAGTTTACCGATGGCAAGATGGTAAATGGTACATCCGTGAAGAATCAGTTCCGTAGCGGTACCTGCTGGTGCTTCTCGGCTCTCTCCTATTTGGAGAATGAGATTATACGTGCCGGTGGCGATGTGATGGACCTCTCGGAGATGTGGATTGTGCGTAACGTCTATTTCGAGAAGGCGATTAAATATGTGCGTCTGCACGGCGCGCTCAACTTCGCAGTCGGTGGCGCGTTCCACGACGTGACGGAGGGTATCAAGAAGTATGGCATCGTTCCGCAGGAGGTATATACGGGTTTGAACTATGGCACTGAACTGCCTCATTTTAACGAGATTGATGCCGTGTTGAAGGCCTATGTCGATGCTATTATCAAGAATCCGAACAAGACGCTGACGACCGCTTGGCAGGCGGGCTTGAACGGTATCCTCGACGCCTATTTTGGTGTGATGCCGGAGACGTTTACCTACAAAGGTAAGGAGTACACGCCGAAGTCGTTTGCCGAGTCGTTGCCGATTGATATCAACGACTACGTTTCGCTCTCATCGTTCACTCACCATCCGTTCTACGAGCAGTTCGTAATCGAGGTGCCAGACAACTGGATGTGGGCTACGGTCTATAACCTTCCGTTGGAGGAGATGATGGCGTGTGTCGATGCTGCGTTGGAGAATGGTTATTCGATTGGTTGGGCTTCGGACGTATCGGAGAAGGGTTTCAGCCGTACGAAGGCAATCGCCATCGTGCCGGAGGATAATGTGGATAATATGAGCGGTACGGATGCCGAGCGTTGGGGTGCAATGACCGAGCGCGAGCGCAACGAGGCGTTGTACAGTTTCGAGAAGCCGGGTCGTGAGAAGAAGATTACCCAGCAGATGCGCCAGACGGCATACGACAACTACCAGACTACCGACGACCACGGTATGGTTATCGAGGGTACGGCAACCGACCAGTGCGGCAACCACTACTTCAAAGTGAAGAACTCGTGGGGTGTGCGTCCGCCGTACGACGGATACTACTACTTCTCGCGTCCGTTCGTCGAGTATAAGACGATGTCGGTGATGATTAACAAGAATGCGATTCCGAAGCAGATTCGCAAGAAGTTGGGTTTGTAGTCCGCGCTCGTGCGGGGATGCCCGATAGATAAGGGGCTGTTCGACGATAAGAGTTGAACAGCCCCTTTTTTGTGGTAATGATGGCGCGCGACGTCGCTACTTGATAAAGAGTATCTCGCGATACTTCGGCAGTGTCCAAATCTGGTCATCGACAACCTCTTCCAAGCGGTCGATATGGTCGCGAATCTTGCCGAAATAGACGGCTACGGTGTCGTGGTAGGCAATCGCGCGCAGACGAATGTCCTCGATGCGGTTGGCGCGTTTGCGACACTCGATCATCTCGCCGACGAGCGTGATGATGGTTGCCGTGCGGTCCTGAATGTTCTGTATGAGTCCGCGGTCGGTCGCAGCGTCGAGCCCGAGCTGGTGCATCTTCCACACTTTGTCGAGCAGAACACCCTCGTATTTCGAGGCGATTGGCACGATGTGGTTGAGTGCGAGGTCGCCCAATACGCGTGCCTCGATTTGAATCTTCTTGACGTACATCTCGCGCTTGATTTCGGCACGCGCCTCCAACTCTACCTTATTAAATACGCCCGTGCGCTCGAAGAGTCGGATTGTGCGCTCGTCGAGCAGGCGGTCGAAGTTGAGCGGGGTCGAGGTCTCGCAGTCGAGTCCGCGACGAGCCGCCTCCTCGCGCCACTCGTCCGAGTAGCCGTTGCCGTCGAAACGTATCGGTCGGCACTCGTTGATAATCTCGCGTACGGTCTCGTATATCGCCTTCTCCTTCTTCACTCCGCGCTCGATACGCTCATCCACGCGACGCTTGAAGTCGGCGAGTTGCTCGGCTACGGCGGCGTTGAGGACAATCATCGCCTCGGCGCAGTTGTCCGATGCTCCGAGCGCACGGAACTCGAAACGGTTACCCGTGAAGGCAAACGGCGAGGTGCGGTTGCGGTCGGTGTTGTCGAGCAACAGCGACGGAATCTGCGACAGACCGCTCATGCGGAACGCATTCTTGGCATCGAATCGAATGTCGGTATCGCCGTGCGACGATGCGATTTTGTCGAGTACGGAGGATACCTGCGTACCGAGGAAGGTCGAGATTATGGCAGGTGGTGCTTCGCCCGCACCGAGACGCTGCTCGTTGGTTGCGCTCATCACGGATGCTTTGAGCAATCCGTTGTGGCGATATACGGCGGCAATGACATTCACCAGGAATGTTATAAATTGCAGATTCTCGAAGGCGGTCTTGCCCGGACTGAGCAGATTGACGCCTGCATCGGTGCCGAGCGACCAGTTGTTGTGTTTACCCGAGCCGTTTACGCCCTTGAATGGCTTCTCGTGTAGCAGTACGCGGAAGTTGTGACGCGTTGCCACTTGATGCATTACGGTAATGAGCAGTTGGTTGTGGTCGTTGGCGAGATTTGCCTCCTCGTATATCGGAGCCACCTCGAATTGGTTTGGAGCCACCTCGTTGTGGCGCGTTTTGAGCGGAATACCCAATCGCAGACACTCGTATTCGAGGTCCTTCATAAAGGCAAGTACGCGCGACGGAATGGCACCGAAGTAGTGGTCGTCCAACTGCTGATTCTTTGCCGCTTCGTGACCCATCATCGTTCGTCCGGTCTGCACAAGATCGGGACGTGCCGAGTAGAGCGAGTCGTCTATAAGGAAAAACTCCTGCTCCCAACCCAGATATGAATAGACGCGCTCGACACTCTTGTCGAAGTAGCGACATACGTCTGTCGCCGCCTTGTTCACCGCCGAAATGGAGCGCAAAAGCGGTGTCTTGTAGTCCAACGCCTCGCCCGTGTAGGAGATGAAGAGTGTCGGAATACAGAGCGTCGTATCGACGATAAATGCCGGCGAGGTTGGGTCCCACGCCGAATATCCGCGTGCCTCGAAGGTGTTGCGGATGCCGCCGCTCGGGAACGACGAAGCGTCCGGCTCCTGCTGTGTGAGCACCTTGCCCGAAAACTCTTCGAGCATACCGCCGTTGCCGTCCGTCTCACCGAACGAGTCGTGTTTCTCGGCCGTTCCGCCCGTGAGTGGTTGGAACCAGTGGCAATAGTGGTCGGCACCATTCTCCAACGCCCATTGGCGCATACCGGCAGCGATGGCGTCGGCAACGCCCTGCGTGAGCGGTGTATTGCTCTCGATGGTTGCTACGAGTGCCTCGTAGGTCTGCTTGCTCAAATACTTGCGCATCTGCTTGCGACCAAATACGCGCTCGCCGAAGTAGTCGGACGGATTGTTGCTCGGCGCTTTGACCTCCATCGCTTTGTGCGACAGGGCGGTTTCGAGCATCTTGAATCGTAGAAGTGACATTGTGATAATATGTTGTTTTGTTTCTCTTCTGTTTATGTGTTGCAAATATAATACGTTTTTGCCGAAAATGGCTGTTTTATGCAAATAATTTGACTAAAATAGTTGTGTGTATATCGAAAAACAATAATACTGCGATGGTTTGTTGAGATGTGTTGTCGGTTGATATATCGAAAAACGATAATATTGCATTTTGGTTGTGTTGCGGTTGCGGGCGTTGGCGTTGGGTAGTGGCGAGCGGAAGGTTTGGTAGCGGAGTGTTACTTTTCTAACAATTATTTTCGTCGTTCGGAAAAAAGTTATTAACTTTACGCGCATTTTGGAGTACGTGTGCGTGTAAGCGCGCGAGTGAGCGTGCGACAGCCGTGTGGTTGATGCGATAAAAGAGCCCGCAATAACAAACCGTACGACTGTGAGTGATAGAAGAAAATTTCAAGAAAACCCTAAACAATAAAAACAACTAAAAAATTATGGCAACAACCAATCGTGAAAAGTTATTTGCCGAGTTCCCGGCGGTTTCGACCGAGACTTGGGAGGCGGCGATAGCGGTTGACCTCAAAGGTGCCGACTACGAGCGCAAATTGGTGTGGCGTACAAACGAGGGCTTTAACCTTCGTCCGTACTATCGCGCCGAGAACCTTGAAGGTCTTAAAACTTTGGGTACTCAGCCGGGTGAGTTCCCTTATTTGAGAGGTGTGAGCGGTGACAACAACTGGCTTACACACCAGACAATTTCGGTTAAGTGTCCGAAAGAGGCAAACGAGCAGGCATTGAAGATGCTCTCGTCGGGCGTTGATTCGCTCGGTTTCTGCTTCTGCAATGCGGACTACGTGCAGACTGCCGAGGATATCGACACCCTGCTTGCAGGTATCGTTCTTCCGGCTGTTGAACTTACCTTCTGCGGTAAGCCGGTTGCTACCGTCGCACAGCTCGTGCTTGCAAAGGCCGAGAAGGATGGCGTAGCGAAGGCAGACCTCCGTGCAAACTTCTGTCTCGATCCACTCGTTAAGGGTATGACCGTAGCAGGTGCGTGCTGCGATTGCGACGCACTCGTTTCGCTCGTGAAGAGCACACAGGAGTACAAGCACGTTCGCGTGGTGACCGTTTCGGGCCACAACTTCTCGGATGCCGGCTCGACTATCGTCGAGGAGTTGGCATTCTCGCTTGCAGCCGCTCACGACTACCTCGTGTGGTTGATGGAGGAGGGTTGCACCGTTGACGAGGCAGCAAAGAAGATTCGTTTCTCGCTCGCCGTAACGTCGAACTACTTTATGGAGATGGCGAAGTTCCGTGCTGCGCGTCTTTTGTGGGCTAACATCGTGAAGAAGTATGAGCCGGCTTGTGACTGCTCGTGCAAGATTTTCGTTCACGCTCGCACTTCGGCTTGGAACCAGACCGTATATGACCCGTATGTAAATATGTTGCGTGGCACGACCGAGGCAATGTCGGCTGCTATCGCAGGTGTTCACTCGTTGGAGGTTCTTCCGTTCGACTACTCGTATGAGACTCCGACCGAGTTCTCGTACCGTATCGCTCGTAACGAGTCGCTGCTCTTGAAGCACGAGTCGCACTTCGACCAGGTTATCGACCCGGCAGGTGGTTCGTACTACATCGAGACGCTGACCAACAGCATCGCCGAGGAGGCGTGGAAGCTCTTCCTCGAAGTTGAGGAGAAGGGTGGCTACGAGGAGGCACTTAAAGCGGGCTTCATCGTTGAGCGCGTGAAGGCGTCGGCTGCTGCCAAGGATAAGGCGGTTGCTACTCGTCGTCAGATTTTGCTCGGTGCAAACCAGTATCCTAACTTCACCGAGGTTGCCGACAAGGCAGTTTGCGGTTGCGTTGTGGAGCGTGGTTGCTCGGAGGAGAATCTCCTCACCCCATATCGTGGTGCAATGGCATTCGAGCAGATGCGTCTGGGCGTAGATCGCAGCGGTAAGGAGCCGAAGGCATTTATGCTCACTTGCGGTAACCTTGCAATGGCTCGCGCTCGTGCGCAGTTCTCGTGCAACTTCTTCGCTTGCGCCGGTATCCGCGTTCAGGACAACAACTTCTTCAAGAGTGTTGAGGAGGGTGTTGAGCAGGCACTCGCATCGAAGGCAGACATCGTTGTAATCTGCGCGTCGGATGACGACTATGCAGAGTTGGCTCCGAAGGCAAAAGAGTTGCTCGGCGACAAGGCAATCTTTGTTGTAGCCGGTGCTCCGGCTTGCACGGAGGAACTCCAAGCAAAGGGTATTAACAATTTCATCAGCGTCAAGAGCAACGTACTCGAAACTTTGCGCGGCTACTTGAAGCAGATGGGTATCTAAACGGGAGGAACAGAAAATGAGAGCAAAATTTTCGGAATTGAAATATGAGGGTGGCGCTTGCCACTCGACCGAGTCGGTTAAGCCGGCTTGGATTACTGCCGAGCAGATATCCGTCAAGGATGGCTATACTGCGGCAGATTTGGAGGGTATGGAGCATCTGAACTATGCAGCAGGTGTGGCTCCGTTCCTTCGTGGTCCGTACTCGACGATGTACGTGATGCGTCCTTGGACTATTCGCCAGTATGCAGGTTTCTCGACTGCCGAGGAGTCCAACGCTTTCTATCGTCGTAACTTGGCGGCAGGCCAGAAGGGTCTGTCGGTTGCATTCGACTTGGCTACACACCGTGGCTACGATGCCGACCATCCGCGCGTAGTGGGTGACGTAGGTAAGGCAGGTGTGTCGATCTGCTCGGTTGAGGATATGAAGGTACTCTTCAATGGTATTCCGCTCGACAAGATGTCGGTGTCGATGACTATGAACGGTGCCGTGTTGCCTGTATTGGCATTCTATATCGTGACCGGTTTGGAGCAGGGCTGTACGCTCGACCAGTTGGCAGGTACCATCCAGAACGATATCTTGAAGGAGTTTATGGTGCGTAACACCTATATCTACCCTCCAAAGTTCTCGATGAAGATTATTGCCGACATCTTCGAGTACACGTCGAAGAATATGCCGAAGTTCAACTCGATCTCTATCTCGGGTTACCATATGCAGGAGGCAGGTGCAACGGCCGACATCGAGTTGGCTTACACGCTGGCCGACGGTTTGGAGTACTTGCGCGCAGGTATCAATGCCGGTATGTCGATTGACGCATTCGCTCCGCGTTTGTCGTTCTTCTGGGCTATCGGTATGAACCACTTTATGGAGATTGCCAAGATGCGTGCTGCACGTATGTTGTGGGCGAAGATTGTTAAGCAGTTCGAGCCGAAGAATCCGAAGTCGCTCGCATTGCGTACCCACTCGCAGACGTCGGGTTGGTCGCTCACCGAGCAGGATCCATTCAACAACGTGGGTCGTACAGCAATCGAGGCAATGGGTGCCGCTCTGGGTCACACCCAGTCGTTGCACACCAACGCACTCGACGAGGCAATCGCTCTGCCAACCGATTTCTCGGCACGTATTGCTCGTAATACGCAGATCTACATCCAGGAGGAGACCAACGTATGCCGTTCGGTTGACCCTTGGGCAGGTTCGTACTATGTTGAGTCGCTGACCAACGAGATTGCACACAAGGCGTGGGCACTCATCGAGGAGGTTGAGCAGCTCGGCGGTATGGCGAAGGCAATCGAGACCGGTATTCCGAAGATGCGTATCGAGGAGGCGGCTGCACGTACGCAGGCGCGTATCGACTCGGGCGAGCAGAAGATTATCGGCTTGAATGAGTATCGTTTGGAGAAAGAGGCACCGATCGACATCCTCGCAGTGGATAACACCGCCGTTCGCGAGAGCCAGATCAAGCGTCTCAATGAGTTGAAGGCAAACCGCGATCAGAAGGCCGTTGATGCAGCGTTGGCTGCCATCACCAAGTGTGTCGAGACCGGCGAGGGTAACTTGCTCGAATTGGCTGTCGAGGCAGCAAAGGTTCGCGCAACGCTCGGCGAGATTTCGTACGCTTGCGAGGTTGTTGTAGGTCGCTACAATGCAGTAATTCGTTCAATTTCGGGTGTTTATAGTTCGGCTATGAAGCAGGATGCAGAATTTGAGAAGGCAAAGCAGATGTGTGCCGACTTCGCAAAGCGCGAGGGTCGTCAGCCACGTATTATGATTGCAAAACTTGGTCAGGACGGTCACGACCGTGGTGCAAAGGTTGTAGCAACGGGTTATGCCGATATCGGCTTCGACGTGGATATGGGTCCGCTCTTCCAGACTCCTGCCGAGGCAGCAAAGCAGGCGGTAGAGAACGACGTGCATATCGTCGGCGTATCGTCGCTCGCAGCAGGCCACTTGACACTCGTTCCGCAGATTATCGAGGAGTTGCGTAAACTCGGTCGTGAGGATATTATCGTCATCGTTGGTGGCGTTATCCCTGCACAGGACTACGAGCAGCTCTATCGTGATGGCGCAGCAGCTATCTTCGGCCCGGGTTCGAAGGTTTCGGCGGCGGCGATTAAGATGCTGGAGATTCTCAACGAGTAAAAATTGATTTTGAGGGGCAAATGCTGTATTGCCTTCGTTTTGTGCGAAGGTCACATACGCAAAGTATGCTCCCTCCGCCCAAAAACTCGGCGGCTGGGCATTTGCCTCCTCAAAATACAATTTTTTGGGTTAAATCGGTTTTATGCGGTGTTTACCGCCGCTAGTGTAATATGCCGCCAATGGGCAGTACGCCAAGTACAGCCCATCGTCGTCAATTCCGCCGAGCGTTGTAAACTCTCGCCTAAAATGCAATTTTTTGGGGATGTTGTGCAGTGTTTACCACCACAACAAACACTTGTTAGCAAAGGGTTGTACTTCGGTATGACCCTTTGTTTTTTTCTATTCGAGAGATAGCGTTGTACCACCTCCAAAAAAACGAGTGGCCTACCGAAGGTCACTCGCATCAAATTTATAAATAAAAAAAACAGGTCTTAATGCAAGACCTGTCTCCTTTTGCGAAATAATAAGTCCCCCTCACAGGAGGGGGACTTAGGGGGTGGGTAACAAGTCTTCTCCGCCAAAAGGAATAAAAAAACAGGTCTTAATGCAAGACCTGTCTCCTTTTGGCGGAGGGCACTGGATTCGAAGGGCTTTGCCCTCGCGGGGATACCTTTGAGAATAAAAATCATTATCCCCGCAACCACCCATACCAAAGAATCAGTCGCACCGCATAAATTTGATGCACATTCAGTGATTTTTTTGTTTATGTACCGCTATATGCTTGTATATAAAAGGTCATAAACAAAAAAACGAGGGCCTGCCGAAGGTCACTCGCATCAAATTTATAAATAAAAAAAACAGGTCTTAATGCAAGACCTGTCTCCTTTTGGCGGAGGGCACTGGATTCGAACCAGCGGATACCTTACGATATCGGCAGTTTAGCAAACTGCTGGTTTAAGCCACTCACCCAACCCTCCGTACTCACGTATTTTTAAGAGCGTACAAAAGTACAATATTTTCGGTAATCTACAAAAAAAAACGATAAAAAAGTGTAAAAACACTCTGTGGTGCGTTGGCGATGCGCGAAATTTGCACGGGCTCATATATAATATGGTATGAAAGAGGGTAGTTTTCGGAAATTTTAGTATTTTTGCAGTAACTTTAAGCGGATTATGTCTGCTGTGTAGTATGAAAGATAATAACAAGGATATAATTGATACTCTCCAAGAGAGAGAATACCAATACGGTTTTACGTCGGATATCGAGACCGAAACCATCGCCAAGGGACTCAACGAGGATATTATACGTACGATATCCGCGAAGAAGGGCGAGCCGGAGTGGATGCTCGAAGCGCGATTGAAGGCGTTCCGCCATTGGCAGAAGATGCCGTTGCCGACGTGGGCACATCTGCGTATTCCGCTGATTGATTTTCAGGATATAATCTACTATGCCGAGCCGAAGCCGCGCAAGAAGTTATCGTCGATGGACGAAATCGACCCCGAACTCAAACGCACGTTCGATAAACTCGGTATTCCGCTCGAAGAGCAGATGGCGTTGGCGGGTGTTGCTGTCGATGCTGTGATGGACTCGGTGTCGGTCAAGACCACGTTCCGCGAGACGTTGGCCGAGAAGGGCATCATCTTCTGCTCGATATCGGAGGCGATACGCGAGTATCCGGATTTGGTGCGCAAGTACCTCGGTTCGGTGGTCTCGTATGCCGATAATTTCTACGCTGCGCTCAATGCGGCGGTCTTTTCGGATGGCTCGTTCTGCTACATTCCGAAGGGTGTGCGTTGTCCGATGGAGCTCTCGACCTATTTCCGCATCAATGCCGAGGGTACGGGTCAGTTCGAGCGTACGCTGATTGTCGCCGACGAGGGGGCGTATGTGAGTTATTTGGAGGGTTGCACGGCTCCACGCCGTGACGAGAATCAGTTGCACGCGGCGGTTGTCGAAATCGTCGTCGAGCGCGATGCGGAGGTCAAGTATTCGACCGTGCAGAATTGGTATCCGGGCGATAAGGATGGCAAGGGCGGCATCTATAACTTTGTGACCAAGCGCGGTATCTGCCACGAGAACGCACGTCTGTCGTGGACGCAGGTGGAGACCGGCTCGGCCATCACGTGGAAATATCCGTCGTGTGTACTTGCCGGCGATAACTCGGTGGGCGAGTTCTACTCGGTGGCGATGACCAACAACTTCCAACAGGCGGATACGGGAACGAAGATGATACACTTGGGTCGCAATACCCGTAGCCGTATCGTCTCGAAGGGTATCTCGGCGGGCCGTAGCGAGAACTCGTATCGTGGTCTGGTGCGAATTGCACCGAAGGCGGATGGCGCACGCAACTACTCGCAGTGCGATTCGTTGCTCATTGGCGACAAGTGTGGCGCGCATACCTTCCCGCAGATTGACAGCCGCAACCGTACGGCGATGATTGAGCACGAGGCAACCACCTCGAAAATCTCGGAGGAGCAACTCTTCTACTGCAACCAGCGCGGAATCTCGACCGAGGATGCCGTTGGACTGATTGTGAACGGCTATGCCAAGGAGGTGCTTGCGAAGTTGCCGATGGAGTTTGCTGTCGAGGCGCAGAAACTGCTCGCCATCAGTTTGGAGGGCTCGGTAGGTTAGCGCGAGGTGGCGTTAAGATGGGTTGCGGGGTGGAAGGAGCGCAACCGTGAAAAAAAGTAGAGAAAAAGAGAGAAAAAGAGAGAAAAATATGTTAGTAGTCAAAGATTTACACGCCTCTGTCGGCGATAAGGAGATTCTTCGCGGCATTTCGCTCGAAGTGAAGGCCGGCGAGGTGCACGCCATAATGGGTCCAAACGGCTCGGGAAAGAGTACGCTTGCTTCGGTGTTGGCCGGTAGCGATAAGTTTACCGTAACGTCGGGCGAGGCGACATTTATGGGTGAGGATTTGCTGTCGCTCTCCATCGAGGAGCGCGCACGCAAGGGTATGTTCCTCGGTTTTCAGTATCCGGTCGAGATTCCGGGCGTGTCGATGGCAAACTTTATGAAGATTGCCGTGAACGAACGCCGTAAGTATCGTGGCGAGGAGCCACTTACGGCTGCCGAGTTCCTGCGCCTGATGCGCGAGAAGAGTGCCGTTGTGGAGTTGGACTCGAAACTCACGTCGCGCGCCGTGAATGAGGGTTTTTCGGGTGGCGAAAAGAAGAAGAACGAGATTTTCCAGATGGCGATGCTCGACCCGACACTTGCCATTTTGGACGAGACCGATTCGGGCTTGGATATCGACGCGCTGCGCATCGTTGCGACGGGCGTTACGCGCCTGCATCGTGAGGACAATGCAACGGTGGTCATCACCCACTATCAGCGTCTGCTCGACTACATTGTGCCCGACTTTGTGCACGTTCTCTATAAGGGACGTATCATCTATTCGGGTGACAAGTCGTTGGCATTGCGCTTGGAAAAAGAGGGTTACGATTGGTTGATAAACGACTATAAGGAGTAGGACGGGATGACGATTTTTGAGTTGTTGGAACAGGGTGCCGTGTTGCCGTTCGCCGGTGGAGTAATCGACTCATCGACCGATGTGTCGAGACCGCTTGTTGTGGTTAATCCTACGCGGTTGAGTGTCGATGTGCGGACGAGTGAGCCGGTGCACCTTGCGGTCTTATATACCGAATCGCGTACTTCGTCGGTCGAGATAACGCTTGCCGAGCAGGCGCACGTGTCGCTCGTGGAGATATACCTTGCAAAGACGCTCTCGGCGGTGGAGATTCGCCAGCAGCGTGCGAGCGAGTGCCACATTCTGTCGGCGGTCCTGTGCGGTGCAAATACATCGTACAAAATCGGTCTGCTGGGCGACCATTGCGCGAGCGAACTCGATGCGGTGGCGGTAGCGACGGGCGACGAGCACGCTACGGTGGCGGTCGAAACGCGCCACGAGGTGGCGGATTGTCGTAGCCGTTCGTGGGTGAAGTGTGTGGCTTCGGGTCGTTCGACGGGCGAGTTCCGAGGGTTGGTGTATGTTGCTCCGGATGCTCAACGTACGGATGCCGAGCAGCAGAATCGCAATATCGAGTTGGATGGTGCGCGTATTGTCGCTACACCGCAGTTGGAGATATACGCCGACGATGTGCGTTGCTCGCACGGTTCGACTGTCGGATATGCCGATGCGGAGGCCATCTTCTATATGCGCCAGCGCGGTCTTTCGGAGGCGGATGCGCGCAGATTGCAAATCGAGGGCTTTGTGCGCGACGTCGTTGGCCGATGCCGTACGGCTCCGATATGTGCATTGCTTGACGAGCGTGTAGTGGAGAAACTCTCCGAGATATAAACAATGAAGGGACGTTTGCTATGGGATTTGATGTCGAAAAGATACGTCGTGATTTTCCGATGCTCTCGCAGAGCGTCTATGGCCGACCGTTGGTCTATCTCGATAGCGGAGCAACGGCGCAAAAGCCACAGTGCGTGATTGATACCGTCGCACGTATGTACTCGGCGATGAACTCGAATATCCATCGCGGCGTTCACTATTTTTCGGACCAAATGACGGCGCTCTACGAGGATGCACGTGGGCGTGTGTGCCGATATATCGGTGCTGCTGCCCGCGAGGAGGTGATTTTCACGTCGGGCGCAACGGCTTCGATAAACTTGGTGGCGTACGCTTGGTGCGAGAAGTTTTTGGGCGCGGGCGACAATATTGTGGTGAGCGAGATTGAGCACCACTCGAATATCGTGCCGTGGCAGCAGGCGGCTCTGCGTAAGGGTGCCGAGTTGCGTGTTGTTCCGGTGGATGATGCGGGTGCTTTGCGCTTGGAGTGCTTGGACGAGATAATCGACGAGCGAACGAAGGTGGTTGCCGTAACGCAGGCATCCAATACGCTCGGTACGCGCCCCGATTTGAGGGTGCTGATTGATGCGGCACACGCCGTTGGCGCGGTGGCCGTTGTTGATGGTTGTCAGGGCGTTGTGCACGGCGGAGTGGATGTTGCGGCGTTGGGCTGCGACTTCTATTGCTTCTCCGGTCATAAACTCTACGCCCCGACCGGAATCGGCGTGCTCTATGGCCGACGCGAGGTGTTGGAGCAGATGCCGCCGTTTATGTCGGGTGGCGATATGGTCGATAAGGTGTCGTTCGAGCGAACGACCTTCGCACCGCTGCCACTGCGCTTCGAGGCGGGTACGGCGAACTTCGTCGGTGCGGTCGGCTTGGGCGAGGCGATTGCCTACTTGGAGGGGCTGGATGCGGAGGCGGTGGTGCGCCACGAGCGCGAGCTCGTAGAGCGTGCGACCGAGCAGTTGTTGGCTGTCGATGGGCTGCGCATATACGGCACGACACCCGATAAGGCACCGATTATAAGTTTTACGGTTGATGGTTGCGACCACTACGATATCGGAATGATACTCGATAAGACGGGTGTGGCAATTCGCACGGGTCACCATTGCGCCGAGCCGGTGATGCACCGCTTCGGTGTGAACGGTATGTGCCGTGCATCATTTGGACTCTACAATACGACGGCGGACGTCGATGCGCTTGTTGCGGGTGTGCGTCGTGCCGTACGAATGCTTAAATAAAGGAAGAAGAGGGGGAGGGTAAGATATGTTTATCGTACTTGAAGGTTTGGACGGAGCGGGTAAATCGACCCAAATCCGTATGTTGCGCGAGATGCTGACGGCGCGCGGCGTGGAGAGTGAGTATGTCCACTTTCCGCGATTCGATGCACCGGTCTATGGCGAACTTATCGCGCGTTTTCTGCGTGGCGAATTGGGTGGCGTCGAGCAGGTCGATCCGTATATCGTCGCACTGCTGTTTGCCGGCGACCGCGCCGATATGGCTCCGAAGATTCGCGCTTGGGAGCAGGAGGGCAAGGTTGTGATTGTCGATCGCTATGTCTATTCAAATATCGGCTATCAGTGTGCAAAACTCTCCGATGAGGAGGCACGTCGTGCCCTGCATCGTTGGATTTTGGATACGGAGTACGGCTATTTCGGCATTCCTCGTCCCGATATTTCGCTCTTCCTCGATGTGCCGTTTGCCTTTACGGTAAACTCTCTCACATCGGCACGCAAGGGCGACGACCGCGCCTATCTGAATGGTTCGGCCGATATCCACGAATCGTCGCTCGCACTGCAACAGATGGTGCGCGAGGTATATCTCGAAGCGGCGAAGAGTGACGAGACGCTTGCCGTTATCGATTGCGGAAACGAGCACGGCGAGATGGATACCCCACAGGGTATATTTGCAAAAATCGAGGCGCGTATCGCTCCGCTGTTAAACCTCTTGTAGTGCGCGATGGGACAATCTCTGCGAAATAGACGTTGGTTTCGTTTTCTGACGCACGCGTGCCGCACGATAGTTGCCGTTACGTTCATCTTCTCGGGCTTCGTCAAGGCCATCGATCCGTGGGGTACGGCACTCAATATCAACAACTATCTGGCAACGTACGGGTTGGAGTCGCTCAAACCGTATGTGATGATATTCTCGATATGGTTGTGCGGTGCCGAGCTGATGATGGGTTGTATGCTCTTCTTCAAGGTGCGTATCCGTATGGTGTCGGTCTTCTCGTCCGTGTCGATGCTGTTCTTCACGGTGCTCACATTCCTCAGTGCCACGTTTATTCCGGTCGAGGATTGCGGATGCTTTGGCGATGTGCTGAAACTCACGCCGTGGCAGACATTCCTGAAAAATCTCGTGCTGCTGCCGATGATTCTTTGCGTGTGGTGGCGTTATCGTCCCGATAGAATGTTCGCATTCTCGCGGTTGGAGTTTGCGTTGGCGGTGCTGTTCTGTACGATAAGTATGGGTGTGGGTGTCTATTGCTACTTCCATCTGCCGCTCATCGACCTGCTGCCGTATCATAAGGGGGTTAATATCGCCGAGGCGAAGCAGAAGGCGGAGTTGCAGCAGAGCGAGTCGGAGGTGGTTCTCGTCTATCGTAACCGTCGAAACGGTAAGTTGCGCGAATTTTCGCTCGACGACAAGGCGTGGCGTAACGAACGCCGCTGGGAGTGGGTCGATACCCGCATCTTGGCCGAAGATGACAATCGCCATCGCGTCGAGCCGATGATTTTGGAGTTCTACGTCAGCGACGAGCGTGGTGAGGTGACCGATTCGCTGCTCTCGATTAAGGGCGACCTCTATATGTTGTGCTTGTCGCGCCTGAACGATGTGGGCGAGCGTTGCGAGGAGCGTCTGCGTCGCACAGTGGAGCGCGCCGAGGCGGAGTCGGCTACCGTGATATGCCTTACGCCTGAACCGATACTGCGCCCGACCTATCGCTCGTTTGCGGGAAGCGTACCGGTGCGTTGCTATAATATCGATGCCAAGACGATGAAGACGATGTTGCGTGCTGAGGTGGGTATGGTGCGCCTGACCGATGGTACGATCACCGACAAACGCACCTGCTTCGATATGTAGTGCGTGGAGCGTTTTGCTCTATGGCGGTGCAAGATGCGACGGCGAAAAAAAGTGCTGAAAAACAATATTTTTTGCCTTCGTAGCGCGATTTGAAATATATTTTATATATTTGTGGGACGAATATTTGTGGAAAAATACACTTTTGTAATTATAAATAATTAAATATCACACTGTTATGAAGAAACTTTTCTCTTTGGTAGTATTGTTGGCAGCATTTGCAGCAACTGCATATGCCGCAGATGCGAAGGAGACGAGTGGCGAGAAATTGCCACACGTTCAGGGTTTTGTTTCCAACACGTTTGCCGATAACTGGGAAATCTCGTTGGGTATAGGCCCTAACTTTTTGTGCAAGACCGGTAGCAAGGGCTTCGGTAATATCGTAGGCGTTGGTGCTTACGTTTCGGCTAACAAGTGGTTCCACCCTGTATTCGGTGCGCGTTTGGCTATCGAGGCAGGTCAGTTCAACTACATTGGCGGTCAGTATGGTCAGTTTGAGACCGGCGACAAGGTTAAGCCGGTATTCTTGTTCGGTCATATCGACGTTATGGCAAACCTGAGCAACTGGATTGCAGGTTACAATGGCAAGAACCACCTCTACGATGCAATCCTTATGGTTGGTGCCGGTGTTGCTGCAAACGACCTCGCAGGTAAGTATAAGGATGGTTGGCCAAAGATTCAGAAGAAGAACGGTAAGGATGGCGCACGTATGCCACACGAGTATGCGTTCAACTTCGGTTGGCAGAACCGTTTCAATGTTTGCAAGTCGCTCAGCGTTGATTTGACGCTCAACTATATGTTGTCGCGTAAGGGCTTGGCTCCGGGTGGCATCTATGGTCAGCGCGTATCGTCGCGTTGGAATGCGTTGAACGTATATGCAGGTATCACCTACCGCTTCAACCGTCGCGACTACGACCGTTCGGGTGCAACCATCAAGGAGTACGAGGTGCTTGTTGACCGTTTGACCCGCATCGAGAAGCAGATGGCTGATGCACAGGCAGAGAACACTCGCTTGCAGCAGGTTGCAGCCGAGCAGGCAAACGCTTTGGCTGCTGCACAGGCATTGGCAGCAGAGCGTGAGGCAGCTCTCAAAGCAGCACAGGAGAAGGTTCTGTTGCTCATCGAGCACGATACGGAGAACGAGTTGCTCTTCTATCTCTGCGGTAGAAGCGTACTTACCAACAATAACAAACTGCGCTTGAACCGCTTTGCAGAGAAGATTCTCAACAGCGAGAACAAGGAGCACGTTTATAGCATCTTCGGTTTTGCTGACGCAGAGACCGGTAGCCATCAGGGCAACCTGAAACTCGCCGAGAAGCGTGCGAAGGTGGTTTACGACTACCTCGTTGCACAGGGCGTTCCGGCAGAGCGTTTGCAGTACAAGGGTTGTGGTGTTGATGCAGCACCAATCAACAAACTCGTAACCGAGCAGAACCGTACGGTAGTTATCTACTAATCGGTACGCTTCTTTCGGAGCGTAAGTTACAGGCGACGTCCCATTGCGGGGCGTCGCTTTTTTTTGTGTCGCTTTTGCGGGGTGTTGCTTTCTGTGTTTGGAGAGGGGCGGATGCTTGCTGCGCGTGCCATAAATGGTCGCAGAAGTGTCCGAACGATGGTGCGTTTGATTTGTAATATATGTTATATGGGCATTTGTGCTATTTGTGTAGCCGATATATTTGTAAAGTTTAGATTAAACATATATCTTTACACTAAATTTAATGGCTAAATGTAGTTTGTGCCACATACATAAAACAAAAAACATATATTATGATTAAAAACAACAATGTCGATCGTACGACTCCCGATGTCGTCAAGATCGTTGAAACGTCGTCCGAGGGCGTACATTCGACAAACCTCTCCCGTATGGCGATTGGCTTTGTGCTGAAAGGGCGCAAACTGATATACCATAACGATACCAGCGTGCAAGTGAGCGAGGGTGAAGTGTTTATGCTGGATGCGGGCGTGCATTACGAGGAGAATATTGGCGAGGGCGAACCCTTCGAGCAGATCGTCTTCTACGTCTCGGCTGCCGACCTGCAACGTATAATTATCTCGCTCAATAGCAACTATGGCGTCAGTTGTGATAGTGCGCATCGCTGTGAGGCGTGCCGTCGCAGCAATTTTGTGGTCTGCCCGCCATCGGCAGAGTTGTACGACTTCTTTATGGGCGTCAATCAGTCGTTCCGACGGAGCGACTTGCGCCGCAACGAGATTGGTGGCCGCATCAAACTGACCGAGTTGATATATCTGATTGTGGCGGGCGAGGATGGATGCTTGCGTCGTAAGATTGTTGCCGGTGCCGATGTGGTGAATGGTCAGTTTGCCAAGGAGATATACAACAATGTCTTTAACGATGTCTCGATTGAGATGTTGGCGCGCAAGACCAATCGCTCGCTGACGTCGTTCAAGAAGGAGTTTCGTCGTCAGTTCGATGTTCCGCCCCACAAGTGGTTTATCGACCAACGTCTGCAACGTGCAAAGGTGCTGTTGATGTCAACCAATATGACTATATCCGAGATTGGTGTCGAGTGCGCCTTCACCAATATTTCACATTTTATAAAGTTGTTCAAACAGCGTTTCGATGATACGCCTGCCTCGATGCGTCGCAAGAGTCGTGTTGAGAGGGAGATGGTGGGGTAGTCGTCGAAACGACAGTAAAACGGTCGGAGTCAAATGAGCCCCGACCGTTTTGCTTTTGCGCCGTTATCCCTTACGCGCGCTATACAATACCCTGTTCGAGCATTGCCTGTGCCACCTTCATAAAACCTGCGATGTTGGCACCCTTCACGTAGTTGATATATCCGTCGGCCTGCGTACCGTACTTAACGCACTGCTCGTGGATGTTCTGCATAATGTAGTGCAACTTCTCATCAACCTCGGCTGCCGACCACGAGATGTGCATTGCGTTCTGCGTCATCTCCAAGCCCGAAGTTGCCACGCCACCGGCATTTACCGCCTTGCCCGGAGCGAAGAGGATACCCGCCTGCTGGAATGTGGCGATTGCCTCCGGCGTACAACCCATATTCGACACCTCGGCTGTGCACCACGTGCCATTTGCGAGCAACTCTTTGGCATCGTCGCCATTGAGTTCGTTCTGGAATGCGCAAGGCAGAGCGATGTCGCACTTCACGCTCCACGCCTTCTTGCCCGGGGTGAATGTTGCATCAGGGAAACGCTCGGCAAACGGAGCAACGATATTGCGATTCGATGCGCGCAACTCCAACATATAGTCGATCTTCTCCTTGGTCATTCCGTTCGGGTTGTAAATCACGCCGTCCGGACCCGAGATTGCGATTACGCGCGCACCCAACTCGGTTGCCTTTGTTGCAGCACCCCAAGCGACGTTGCCGAAGCCCGAGATTGCTACGGTTACGCCTTTGAGCGAGCGACCTGCCTTTGCGAGCATATGCTCGACGAAGTAGAGCGCACCGAAGCCGGTTGCCTCCGGACGTACGAGCGAGCCGCCCCACGTCATACCTTTACCGGTCAGAACGCCTGTGTTGTACTCGCGAGCGAGTTTCTTGTACATACCGTACATATAGCCGATTTCGCGACCGCCTACGCCGACATCACCTGCCGGAACGTCGGTGTCAGGACCGATATTGTTCCACAATTCGAGCATAAATGCCTGGCAGAAACGCATAATCTCGGCATCCGACTTACCAACCGGATCGAAATCCGAGCCACCCTTTGCGCCGCCCATAGGCAGTGTCGTGAGGGCATTCTTGAATGTCTGCTCGAAGCCGAGGAATTTGAGCATCGACGGATTGACCGCCTTATGGAAACGTATGCCACCCTTGTAAGGGCCGATTGCGCTGTTGAATTGGATGCGATAGCCGATATTGGTCTGAATCTCGCCGCTATCGTCCACCCACGTTACACGGAAGGTGAAGATACGGTCGGGCTCGACCATACGCTCTACGATTTTTGCCTTCTCGAACTCTGGATGCTCGTTGTAAGTCTCTTCGATGGATTCGAGGACCTCGCGCACTGCTTGCAGGTATTCGTTTTCGCCCGGATGCTTACGTTCCAGATCTGTCATAATACTCGTTACGTTCATAGCAATTTCGTTTTTTAGGGGTTGTTTGATGTGAAAATTTACTGTTTTTGCTCAAAGTTTTTCTAAAACTCATTCACAAAGATAGCGAAATAGTTGAAACGTTATTATCGTTAGCGAAGATTTTTATGCATAAAAGCGTATTTTTTGCGCGGAAATACGCCTCGCGCATAATCAAAGCGACCCGATGCTGCGTATCTGCACATCGGGCCGCTGTGTCGAGTTGTGGGCGTTGTGTTGAGTCGTGCTACTGCACGGGGTGTGTCGCAAGGTCGAAAATCGCATATCCGCCCACTGCGTTTTGCTTATGCTCGGCGAGCGCGGTTGATAGCGTCGCATCGCGCTCCAAATGGCGCGTGGAGAGCATCAGGATGCCACCGTTGCAACGTCCTGCGACAATATCTTCGGTCGTAACTTCGACGATATCCTCGCCCAAATATACATCCATATTCTCCGGTCGGCGAATCTTCCAGACGTAGTAACCCTCTGCGTCGCCCGTCTCGGCTACCGCTTGCGCCTGTCGGCATAGGTTGCCATAGCCAATCTCGGAGTTGAGTGTCGGTAGCGCGAAACCTCCGAAGAAGAGCGCGACGAGCAGTCCGCCGGCGAGCGTGTCGATTGCCGCATTAAGGCGTTTGTCTCGGCATAACAACCAAATCGTTGCCACTCCGCTCGCGCCGAGCAGAGCCGTTGCTGCGTAGCACCAGCCATCCAACTCAAACGAGAGCAGGTCGGTGTGTGGCAGGATGATGGCTACCACGGGTGCGCAGGCGAAGATTGCTGCCGGAATGCCGATTGCAGCGCGATGTGCCCACGTAATCTTCGCATCGCGCAGCAGGAGCACCGCAAGATAGATGAAGAACGGGAATGTCGGAGCAAGATATACGGCAAGTTTCGACGAGAAGACCGACAACATTACAAACGTCGTGACGATGATGGTGGCAAATAGGCGTTCGAGTGCGTCGAACGTGCGCGTGAAGGCACCGGCGACGATTGCGCCGATGGCAAGTAGCGAAAATGGAGCCAGCGAGTACCAAACCGTTATGGTGTAGTAGTAGAACGGCTCTTTGTGATGGAAGGCATCGACGGCGCGGTCGATAGTTTGGTGGAAGAGCAGATTGTTCAGATACTCCTCTCCGCCCTCTGCCCACACTGCGCCCCACCACGCAGCACAGCATACGAGCAGTATGCCCCAAAAGTGCCAACCCAGCACCTTGCCGAGCGTACGGCGGTCGCGTTGCAGAGTAAGGAATACAACCACAGCCACTATCGGAACAAGCACCCCGACCGGACCTTTGGTGAAGAGTGCCAGGAATGTGTAGATGGCAAAGAGTGCCCGCGCCGTGGCGGTGTCGCGCTCGCCCGTATATATCTGCCAGAAGGTGTAGAGTGCCAGCACGATGAACATACACATCAGCATATCCATACGCAGTACGACTGCCAGACCGAGATACAACCCGCTGCACATCGTCATCAGCGATGCCGAACGCTGGTCGCGCTCGTCTATCCGACTGCCCACCCAGCGATTCATCACGCCGAGCGTGACGAGTGCCGGAATAATCGAAAACAGCGACAGAAACCACATATAGTGGCCTCCAAACAGCACCTTGCCGAGCATTACGAACCAGAAGTAGATTGGCGGCTTATCGGCATACGGCTCGCCTTGATTCGTGAAGACAAAGAGGTTGCCGTCGGCAATCGCCTCGTCGGCGATATTCAGGTATCGCAACTCGTTCGATGGGGTGTAGTCGCGCAGAATCATCACCGGCAACAGGGCCGTGAATATAAATATAGGTAGGAGTGTTTTCCAATGTTTCATAACGAAGGCGGATGAATGGGGTGAGGTGACTATTTTGTTCTCTTCTCTCGGTGGCCGATAATCAGGTTGCGAATGTAGGCAACAAATCCGACCGATTGGCCGAGAATCAGCACCGGATCGAGGCGGATAATGCCGTAGAGTACAATCATTCCCGACCCGAGGAGCGACATTGCCCAAAATCCGGCGGGCATAACCGACTCTTTGAGTCGCACCGAGACGTACCACTGATAGACGAAACGCAGCGTGAATATCAACTGTCCGCACGAGCCGAACAGCAGTAGCCACATCGGCACCTCTTCGTTGCGCAAAAAGGTGGCAAAGAATTCGGCGGCATTATGGCCAATGGCGCAGAAGACGACAATCGGAGTCAGGAGCAGTACGGGCAACACGCCGTATCGCATCACACCCGACCGCCACGCGCCTTTCATTTGCAGATTCCACAGATAGATGAAGTACGAGACCGACTGCCCGAGTATAATCGAGAAGTCGTCGCGCAGCCAACCATACAGAAACAGCAACCACGAGCCGGCAAGCGAGAATATCCAGAATGCAGCCGGCGATACGACACGTCGCGCCCGCTCGGAGAGTATCCACTGAATCAGGATGCGCGCCGAGAAGAACGCCTGTGCCAACAATCCGATGGCGTATATCCACCAACTATCCATTGCTCTTGTGTTGTGTGAGGTTGTTATAGGTTGTTCTCGCCGACCGTGTAGTTGATGTAGCGGCTCTTCATCCAGCGATAGGCGAAGCAATCGACAAGCGGTGCAATCAGGCGATTCCACAGATTGAATTTCGACAAGCCCGCCGTGCGTGGGAAGTGGCGAACGGCAATCTCCTTATAGTTTTTACCCTCCTGCAAACGAATCAACGCAGGCAGGAAGCGGTGCATACCCTTGAAGAACGGGATGCGTTTTGCCGCATCCGAGTGCAGAATTTTCAGCGGACAACCGGTGTCTGTCGCATCGTCGTGCGTCATCATTCGGCGGAAGCCGTTGGCAAATTTCGATTGGAAACGCTTGAAACCCGTATCCTTGCGGTTGGCGCGGATGCCGGTGACCAAGGCGAACTCGGAGGTGTAGGGCAGCAACACCTCGAAATCCTCGGGTGTGGTCTGCAAATCGGCATCAATATAGCCGACGAGTGGCGAGCAGGCGTAGTCGATTCCCGCCTTGATTGCCGCGCTCAAACCGGCGTTGCGTACGAACGAAAGGTAGTAAAAATGCTCGTTGCGCGCGCATATATCCTTGATTTTCGCACCACCGTCGTCCGTCGAGCCATCATTTACGAAGAGGACGCATACGGGAACGGATGCCTTTGCCGTGTAGTCGCGGAAGGTCTGCTCCAATCGAGCCATATTTTCCGATTCGTTATATACCGGCACGATGACCGTCAGTGTATAGGAAGAGGTTTTATTCATAGTCGTGCATTGTTCAATATTATGTTTGTTCTTTGCGCAAGCCGACACGTGTAGCATTTGGCTTGCAATTATATTACAAATATATGAAATTATTGCGAACGGAGTGTTGTTTGCACCAAAAAATCGCAGTGAAAGTACACGTATGTGTATTAATATTTGTTGTGTGTGATTGTTTGGATTCTTGAACGCCAAAAATATCTGAATATGTAATGTGTGTTAAATCAATGAGTTACATTTTATTATTAAGAAATATCAATATTTTATTGAAATTTTTTAATAAAATACTTGCACGAAACAAAAAAAGCCCTTATCTTTGCAGTGAAGTTTTAAGGTTCATTTTAGGTTAGTAGTTTTAGGTTGGTTGAGGAAATCGGAAGGTTGCGACAAAGGTGTCGCTAAGACTCGCAGGAGGTGCTCTCTTGGGGTCGAATACCTCCGAAGACCTCATTTTTTTTGCCCCTACATAAACCATCCCTCGTCCTCGGCGGCTACTCGGAAAAATCTAATTATCGGCAGGCGATTGCTTACGCAATAAACATAATCGAGAATACTCGTTTTGATAATGGATTCTCAAAACATATATTCTCAATTATGACAACATTCTGTTGTCGCCAGCCCTGCATTGTTTTCGCTCGTATTGCGGTCGGTTGAGGAAATCGGAAGGTTGCGACAAAGGTGTCGCTAAGACTCGCAGGAGGTGCTCTCTTGGGGTCGAATACCTCCGAAGACCTCATTTTTTTTGCCCCTACATAGACCAATCCCTCGTCCTCGGCGGCTACTCGGAAAATCCATATTCGGTTGGCGATTGCTCGCGCAATAAACATAATCGAGAATACTCGTTTTGTTGGGTGGAATTTGTTGTACACTTGTTATAAATTAATTAAAAAAATACTATTTTTGTGGCGTGTTGTAACACATTCCACTTTTTGAAACAAGTCAATACAAAAATAAAATGGAAGCAATCGTAAAAACCAACTTCAATTTCCCATCCCAGAAGAGTCACTACGTCGGTAAGGTGCGCGATGTATATACCATCGGCGACGACTATCTTGTGATGGTCGTATCGGATCGTATCTCGGCATTCGATGTCGTATTGCCGAAGGGTATTCCGTTTAAGGGTCAAGTGTTGAATCAAATTGCAGCGAAGTTCCTCGATGCGACGGCCGACATCCTTCCAAACTGGAAAATTGCGGTGCCGGATCCAATGGTTACGGTGGGCCATCGTTGCGAGCCGTTCAAGGTCGAGATGGTAATTCGCGGCTATCTGTCGGGTCACGCTTGGCGCGAGTATAAGGCAGGCAAGCGCGTGATTTGCGGCGTTGAGATGCCGGAGGGAATGGTCGAGAATCAGAAGTTCCCGCAGCCAATCATC
The DNA here is from genome assembly GCA_017410165.1 of Alistipes sp. Taxonomy (GTDB): domain Bacteria; phylum Bacteroidota; class Bacteroidia; order Bacteroidales; family Rikenellaceae; genus Alistipes. The sequence goes on from JAFQRH010000005.1 coordinate 35,777, forward strand.
ACGCCGACAACCAAGGCGGCAGAGGGTCACGACGAGGATATCTCGAAAGAGGAGATTATTGCACAGGGCATCGTGAGCCGTGAGGATTACGAGCAGTTGGAGCGTTACACGCGTGCAATCTTCGAGCGCGGTACCGAGATTGCAGCCAAGATGGGTCTGATTCTGGTCGATACGAAGTATGAGTTTGGCAAGAAGAACGGCACGATATACCTGATGGACGAGATTCATACGCCGGATTCGTCGCGTTACTTCTATGCCGAGGGTTACGAGCAGCGACTCGCAGCAGGCGAGAAGCAGAAGCAACTCTCGAAGGAGTTTGTACGCGAATGGCTGATGGCAAACGGTTTTCAGGGTCAGGAGGGACAGCAGGTGCCGGAAATGACCGACGAAATCGTCGCCAGCATCACCGACCGTTATGTCGAGTTGTATGAGAATATCACGGGCGAGAAGTTTGTTCGCTCGGAGTCTGACGACGTGGCACAGCGTATCGAGCGCAATGTGACCGAGTTTTTGGCGACGCTTTAAGTCGCACGCCCTACAATAAAATGACAGCCGACCGTGCAAAGATGCGGTCGGCTGTCATTTTTATACTGTTTGAACGTCTATTTGAGTGATTTTACCAACACCTTCCATCGTTTGATTACGTGGTAGGCGACGGCAACGGCCATTGCGATACCAATCCACATATGCCACAATCCGAGGTGGTTGTTGCACGGCCCGAACCACAGTACGCCACCCGTTACAATCATCACCACGACGACGAGTGTCAGCAGCAGCGATACCTTGCTACGAGAGCCGATTCCGCTCTTGAAAATCTGTTTGTACCACGCCAAGTGTTGCCATACGTGCAACAACGTAGCGAGCGTGAAGACGACCGCAGCGACGATGTGCATCGTGTCCCACAGATTCATTATCGGGCTGCGGTTGCAGAAACAGTGACCATAGTGGTCGTGCAGAATGTGCATCACTATACCGGAGATGGCGATTATGACAAATGATGCGAGCAGCGCCCAATCAACAACAAAAATACGTTTCATATCAAGTTGGCTATGTTTGTTTTACTTATTATTTGCGCGGAACGCTTACCGAGAATGGCAACGGTTTGTTTGCGCCAATCTGGAAGGTCTCGACAAGGAAGTTTACGGCAACCTCGTTGATTGCATCGTCAAACTTCGGCTGCTTGTTGTCGATGAGCAGCGGACGAGCCGTAACCTTTACCGAGCTGAATGGCGGGAGGTTGATATAACGAGGATACCATACGTCCTCCGAACCTTCGCCCTTAACCAACTTTACAGGGATGCTCGACGTGTTCTCCAACGTGAACGAAACGCCCTTGTCGCCCCACTTTACGCCCTTCACCTTGACACACGCCTTGAAGAGCGGAGCGAGCTCCTGCTGTCGGCCATAGACCATACCCTCGGCAAATACCGCCGAACGACGTGCATCCAACGCCTCGCGTACGCCTTCGAGCGACTTCTCCTTTGCGAACACGAGCGTCACAGGACGATGCTCGCCGTGCAGATAGTCGGTCTCGTAGAGGAACATATTGTGAACGTCCGAGTTACCCAAGATTGCGATGTTGCGTTCGAGAGCCCACTCGTGTGCCTCCGGCGAGTAACCGCAGAACTTGTTATAGACCTCGATACCCTGCATATAACCTGCCTTATAAAGCTCCTCGTGCTCCGGCAACCAAACGGTCTCGTTCGGTGCCTGCTTCTCCCAATTCGGGTGGTTCCACATTGTGAAGCCGCCCTGTGCGTGTGCCTCTTTCAGACCGCCCTTCATAGCGAGTACGTGGTCGTGGTCGTTTGCCTCGGCTGCCTCGCAAATCTTGTCGTTATCCTTGATAAATAGGCAGTTCCAGTGGCCGGGAGGCATACCGCGCGAAATCTCGCCACCGTGAATGACGAGCAGTTTTTTGCCTGCTGCCTTCTTTGCCAATGCGTACGAATAGTCGCGGTCGCACTTGTCAGTGAAGACACCCTTCTTGCGCATATGCTGATGGCGAGTGTCGATGTGGTCGGTGATTGCAATGACATCCAAACCCTCCCACGTGGCCTCCTGTACGCGGGTTGTAGGCCATACGGTGCCGTCCGAGAAGATGGTGTGGATATGGAAGTCGCCTTTCAGCGTCTTGTATCCTTCGATATTCGGAATGACAATCTTGTTAGGCGTGCTTGCCGATACGGTGAGGACTGCACAGCACGCGATTGCCAACATAAATAGTTTTTTCATCGTCTTGTATATTAGTTGATTGTGATAGTTGGTTGTATTACTTACGCGGAACGCTTACCGAGAATGGCAACGGCTTGTTTGCGCCAATCTGGAACGACTCGACGTAGAAGTTTACCGATACGCTCGTTCTCGAAGCGTCGAACTTCGGCTGCTTGTGATTGACGAGCAACGGACGTGCCTTGACGGTGATCGAGCTGAATGGTGGGATAACGATGTATCGCGGATACCACAAATCCTCCGAACCCTCGGCCTTGACGAGCGTAATCGGAATGCTCGACTTGTTCTCCAAAGTGAACCATACGCCCTTGTCGCTCCACTTCTTGCCCTTTACCTTGACACACGCCTTGAAGAGAGGGTCGAGCTCCTGCTCGCGGCCATAGACCATACCCTCGGCAAACACTGCCGAGCGACGTTCGTTCAACGCCTCGTGAACGCTCTCGACGCTCTTCTCCTTTGCGAATACGAGCGTTATAGGACGGTGGTCGCCATTCAGGTAGTCGATTTCGGTGAAGAATGGCTGGTGGCAATCCGAGTTACCCAATATGGCAAGATTGTGTTTCAGACACCACTCGTGCGCCTCCGGCGAGTATCCACACGCCATATTGTAGATTTCGATGGCATCCATATAACCCTCTTTGAGAATCTTCTTATGCTCCGGCCACATCTTCGTTACGTTCGGTGCCTGCTTGTGCCAATTCGGGTGGTTCCACATAATGAACGCACCCTGCTTGCGTGCCTCTTTCAGACCGCCCTTCATAGCGAGTACGTGGTCGTGGTCGTTTGCCTCGGCTGCCGTGCAAATCTCTTCGTTGTTCTGCACGAAGAGGCAGTTGAAGTGACCGGGAGGCATACCGCGCGTAATCTCGCCACCGTGAATGATGAGTAACTGTTTGCCGGCTGCCTTCTTCGCCAATGCGTACGAATAGTCGCGGTCGCATTTGTCGGTGAAGACACCCTTCTTGCGCATATGCTGGTGACGAGTGTCGATATGCTCGGTGATTGCAAGGATATCCAAACCCTCCCAAACGGCCTCCTGTACGCGAGTCGTAGGCCATACGGATGCATCCGAGAATACGGTGTGAACGTGGAAGTCGCCTTTCAGCGTCTTATAACCCTCGATGTCGGGTATTACGATTTTGTTCGGCGTGAGTGCCGCTGTGGCTCCCGATATACTGAATACGGTCAGTATGGCTGCCACGAATAGAATTAAACGTCTCATAGTTTTGTTGGTTTTTGAGATTTTATTTGTACAAATATATAAAAAAAATGGCAATTCCGTGCGAATTGCCATTAAAATACTTACAAGTAAGTATTGTGCTATTTGAACGAGCTCTGCAACTTCTCGACAACCTTCGTGCGAATGGTGTTCTCGGTCGAGAGTATCATATTCTTGATAGCGAGCGGTGTAGATTTGCCGTGACCAATTGTGACCGCAGCATTTACGCCGAGTACAGGTGTGCCACCTGCACGCTCGTAGTTCATACCCTCCCAGAATGGGCTCTCGATGCCCGTCTTGCAGTTGATGGCGTAGAAACCCTCCGAGAGTTTGAGAATGGTGTTGCCCGTAAAGCCGTCGCATACGACCACGTCGGCAATCTTGCCGGTGAAGATGTGCGATGGCTCGACATTACCGACGAAGTTGTATCTGCCCGAGGCGCCTGCCGCCTTCATCAGTTCGTGTGCCGCTTTTGCTTGCGCATTGCCTTTGCTCTCCTCCTCACCGATGTTGAGCAGGGCTACGCGAGGCGAGTCGATGCCGAGTACGGATTGGGCATATATCGAGCCGATGAGGGCGTACTGCTCCAATACCTCCGGTTTGCAATCGACATTCAGACCGATGTCAAGAATCAGTACGGGTGTGCCTGCCAGCGTCGGAATAGCGGTTGCGATTGTCGGACGCATAACGCCCTCGATGGGCTTTGCTACGAACATCGATCCGACCATCATTGCGCCCGTCGAGCCGGCACTCGCAAAGCCGTCGATAAGCCCTTTGCCGAGGTAGCCGAAGCCGACCGTGATGCTCGATGCCTGCTTCTGCTGGAATGCTTTTGCAGGGTGGTCGCCCATCTCGATTACTTCGAGAGTCGGAACTATGTCGATGCGCGATGTGTCGCACGTCTGCTCGTCGAGTATGTCGCGTATGCGCTTCTCGTCACCGAACAGCACCAGACGCGAGTCGGCGTCGAGCTCGTTCAGTGCCAATACGGCACCTTTGACAGCTGCTTCGGGTGCGAAGTCGCCACCCATTGCGTCTAATCCGATTTTTATCATACGTTGTTCAATTTTTTTTGTTTGCGTAAAACGAAAAAAGCACTGCCTCGATTTCGAGGTAGTGCCTTTTTCCTTCTCTTCGAACTACTCGGCTACCTTCTTCTCGATAGCAAGTTTACCACGATAGAAGCCGCACTCTGGGCAAACTCGGTGATAGAGTACCGCTGCACCGCAGTTCGAGCAAGTCACTACGGTAGGAACTACTGCCTTGTAGTGAGTTCTTCTTTTGTCACGTCTGGTTGACGAGACTTTGTGTTTTGGATGTGCCATAACTGTTTTCTATTTTAAGTTTTTATACCTATTTTTTAATTCTTGTCTATACTCGTTTCCTCTCGTTTCCTCTCGTTTCCTCTCTTCTCTTCTCTTCTCCCAACTCTCTCTTCCACTCTCCTTCTTTCTCCTCTCTCTTGCCGCCTCTCTGCCGCTCTTTTCGTCTGCCCTTTTTCTGCCCCCCCCCTGTTGGGTTTGACGGCTTACTCTTCGGCCCCCTCGGTTGCCGGGGTGAAGCGAGCCATCATTTCGGGGTTGCATTCACCGTCGGCGTGTACGCGACGATAGGGTAGCGAGATGATGACACTCTCGTAAATGTACTGCGCGAGCGATAACTCCTCGCCTTGTGCCATCCATAACTGCTCGCCGTCGTAGTCGCTCACCGTGTCGGAGAAGCGTACTGCTAAATCGCCTGTGAAGTCGATCGGAATGTCGCAATCCTCCAAACAACGGTCGCACTCGACTACTGCCTTGCCGGAGATGGATACCTGCAAATTCAAACCGCTCTCCATCTTGTCGAGCTCGACGTGTACGTCACACGCGGCATCTTTTACCTCGTTGGACTCCATCTCGCGAAACAACTCGCCATCCACCTTAACGTCGAGCGAATGGTGACCGTTTGCCATCGCGTGATAGTCGATTGAATATTTTGTTGCAATACCCATTTCACACAATTAGTTTGCAAATGTACGACAAAAATGCAAATTGTGCAAGTTTTTCGCGCAAAGTTACTATATTTGCATAAGAAACTGCAAATATTGATGAAAAAATTACAACCATACGAGGTCACGGTCGAGTGCTCGTTTGCCGAGCATTGGCGTTATAATTTCGCCATCACCTGCTCGCTGTGCAACGCGCAGGGCGAACAGACGGATTTTACCTCTGCGGCTGACGAAATGGCTCCGGTGGGTAGTGCGCTTACGGTTGCACCAGACGGCACTCCTGCACGCCGTCGATTGACGCTGCACGCCGCCGATTGCCACCACCTGCGTATGTTTGTATATCTGATTCCCAACACGTTGCCGACCTCTAACAGGATTGCCGACAGCGCGCCGTTCCCACTCTCAATAAAGGTGCGCTACGAGGGCGAAGTTCTCCTCAACGAGAGGCGAATGATAAACCAGTGGTCGGGTTTGAGTGCCGAACTCATCGTCACTCGCCCGGAGTAGGCGGCTACGATGGCAACTCTACGCGTGCCTTCTCGTAACGATAGCCCATCAGGTGCATTACAGCCGATTGACCAAGCGCAAACATAACTTTCGTCGTGCGTGCAAAGACGTGAAACGCCATTACGCTCTGTGGCTCGATGTTCTCTTTGCGAATGGCGGTCAGTGCCACCTCTGCACATCTGCGTAGAGCATCCTCCGTGCGTTCGACCAACTCACTGCGCAAACCGTTGTCAATCATCAGATAGCCGACATATTCGTCCATCTCGTCGAAGCCACGCGCATCGCGCAGACGCTTATATACGGCTACGCCATCAGCCATCGACTCCTGCTTGTCCCACAGCACGGCAGCACCGATGCCGAAGTATGCCGCCCAAGCGATTGCTGCCATCGGGTAGTCGGCAATCTGCGGTATGGCATCTGCCATATATTCGGGTGCGGCGGCGTGCCAAACCTCGGTGAGCTCTTCGACCGTGAACAGACAGTCGCCAAGCATCGAACACTCGCCCATCAACTTGATTAGTTGGTCGCGCAACCCCTCCTCGAAGTGTTGCAGATACTCCAAATCCTTTGTCTCCATATCGTGTTACTCCTTTTTTGCTTGTTTTGCTTTTGATGCGGCGCGACGCATTTCGCCCTTGCGCGTCGAGCCCTTGACCGTCCAACCGAACGAGCCGATAAACGAACCGATGCCGAAGTACTCGCCGTGTGCGTAGCAGAGCAGACGTGCGCGTTGCAGGTCGAGTTTTCCGCTTTGTGGGTCGAGTAGCGACTCATCGACCAAGACGTTTACCACCTCGCCGATGAACATATCGTGCGAGCCGAGTGGGACAATATCCTTCACGCGACACTCGATGGAGACGGGTGACTCGGCAATCGCAGGGGCGGCTACGACGGCGCACTTCTCGGGCGTGAGATTGCAGTGGGCAAACTTGTCGAAATCGCGTCCCGAACGCACTCCGCACCAGTCGGTCGCCTCGGCCAACGCCTCGGTTGTGAGGTTGATGACAAACTCGCCGGTGCGCTTTACGATGTCGTACGAGTGACGCTCCGGGCGAATCGAGACGTAACACATCGGCGGCTCGGAGCAGATTGTGCCCGTCCACGCGGCTGTCATAATGTTATACTCTTCGGGAGTTGCGCCGCAACTCACCATAACGGCGGGAATCGGATAGACCATCGTTCCCGGTTTCCAACTCTTCTTCATAAACTTCTGCATTTGCGACGCCAAAGTTAGCGAATTTATATTATCTTTGCCAATCAATAACCCGATAAATGTATGAAGAAGATTTTTTATGGCGCACTTGCTGCGCTTGCAATGCTTGCCGGCGGATGTGCAACTGACGAGATAGTGGAGACGCGATATTTGGCCTCCGACGTCCATCGAGTGTCGCTCTATGCGTTTGATGAGGAGCAGAAGGTGATGCGCGAAGTGGCCGATACGGTGCGTGGCGTGGAGGTGCGTGCGGTCGTGAATCGTACGCAGAAGGTCGATAAGCAGACCTATGTCGAGGTGCGTGTGGGCCGTGAGCGCGTGTATGCTCGTGCCGAGGCGTTGGTAGCGGATGCGCGTGCGGTGGTTGCCGAGCGACAGATTTTTGTGCGTACGCCCGCCTCGATTGTGACCGATACGGCAACTTCGGCCATTGGCGGTTTGGCGGATAAGGGCACAGCGTTGGAGGTCTTGGACTACGACTCGATTGACAGCCGTACGGGCGCGGTGAATCGCTACCGTGTGCGTCAGGGCTCGGTCGAGGGCTATGTTTTCGGCAAATATACGGTCTTTGACCGCGAACAGGCGATGCTTCGCTATCAGCCGGAGAAGTACGATAAGATTCACTCGGCCGTAAAGAATCCGTTTGGTGGCGGCGAGGCCATCGGTTGCGACTTCTATCCGACCGAGAAGGTGTCGTTTCCCGATAATCAGATGCCGCGTTCGTGCTACTCGCTCTATCTGAATATCTCGCCGGCGGTCATCGGCAACATCGAACGATATATCGAACTTGCGAAACGTACCCGCATAAACACCTTCGTTATCGACATCAAGGATAACGAGTGTCCGGGCTATAAGGCGGAGGCGATGCGCATCTACTCGCCGACCAACTACGCACGCGCGGGCGCAAATAAAGAGAAGATGTATGCCCACGCCGTGAAACGTCTGCACGAGGAGGGATTCTATGTTGTTGGCCGTATCACCTGCTTCAAGGATTCGTATCTGGTGAAGGACCATCCGGAGGTGGCAATCACCGAGCGTGCAACGGGTCAGCCATTCAAGCACAACAAGGCCTATTGGCCGAGTGCGTACGACCGTAAGGTGTGGCAGTTCAATGTCGAGTTGGCAAAGGAGGCGGTGCGTAAGTTCGGCTTCAACGAGATAAACTTCGACTATGTGCGCTTTCCCGACCGAATGACCAAGGTCGAGCAACTTATCGACTATCATAACCGCTATGGCGAATCGAAGGTGCAGGCCATTCAGCGTTTCGTGCAGTACGCTTGCGACGAGATTCACGCCGTTGGTGCTTACGTCTCGATTGATGTCTTTGGCGAGGCGGCAAATCCGGGTTATACGACTGCCTATGGTCAGTATTGGCCGGCTATATCGAATGTGGCGGATGTGATGTGCGGAATGCCTTACCCCGACCACTTCTCGAATGGCTACTATGGCATCAAAAAGCCGTGGAACCATCCGTACGAGATTCTCAATGCGTGGGGTGCTCGCGTGCGTGACCGTCAGAGTGTTACGCCGTCGCCCGCCATCGTTCGTACGTGGGTGCAGGCCTACAACGTGATGCGCCACGTGGATAGAAACGGTATTGCGTACGATGCGGAGAATGTCGAGAAGGAAATTCGCGGTCTGTTCGATGCCGATTTGACGGGCGGTTATATTACCTGGCTATCGTCGTCGAATATCGAAAAATACTACCAGCAGGAGGGTGCATTTGTCCACGATTACTATGCAGAGTGGGCGAGTAAGCAGGGTAGATAACAGCCCGCGCAATGCGTGTTATGCAGGCATCTGAACAAGCGTCGGGTGCCTGCTTTTTTATGGTGCGGAATCTGTCGTTGGAGGTGTATCAGTGAGGTGTAGTGTTTGAAATACAGGGTTTTGTAAATTAGGTATTAATACCTATGTGGGTGTAGATAAAAGTTTCTACTTTTGTAAAGTTTTGAACATTGCAAAATTTTTTAACTTAAAAATAATTATGAAGAAATTCTACATTTTGATTCTGCTTGCACTTCTCTGCTCGCCACTTTGTGTGTCGGCGCAGGAGGCCGCAGCACAGGAGAAAGAGCAACTTGAAGCACAGGTTGACTCTCTGCAACAGCGTCTTGCAAAGATTGAAAAACGAGCAAAGATTTGGGACAAACTCAAACAACACTTCAAGATTTCGGGTTTGTTGCAGGCCGGTTATAGTTGGGACGAGGGCTCCTCGACCTTCTATCTTCGTCGTGCGCGTTTGTCGCTCGCCGGCGATATCTTCCGTGGTAAGAAGGGCGCAATGGCCGACTACCGTTTGCAGGTAGAGTTTACCGGTACACCGAAGATTGTCGATATGTACGTACGTTATGCTCCGGTTAAGGAGTTCGGTATCCAAATCGGTCAGTTCAAGAGTCCGCTCTCGATTGAGAACTCGGAGTACAACCCGAAAATCCTCGAATTTATCGACTACTCGCTCGTGGCACAGCGTCTGGCTCATTTGGGCAGTGGCGATGTTACGGGCATCAGCTCAACGGGTCGTGAACTTGGTGCGCAGTTCTACGGTTCGGCATTCCATAAGAAGGGTTACAGCATCTTGCGCTACAACCTCGCATTGTTCAACGGTAACGGTATCAATGCGAAGGATAACAACAAGACCAAGGATTTCGTTGGTCGTGTGATGGTTAGCCCGATTAAGGATTTGACCTTGGCCGGTTACTACCAGTATGGCGAGGGTAGTTTCGCACAGGACAAGTTCCCGCAGTTCTACGGTGCCGAGGTTGGTAATACCAAGTATGTGAAGTATCAGCGTTATGGTGGTGGTGTGGCTTACAATGGCAAGCACGCCTTCGCACGTGCCGAGTATATCGGTGGTAAGACGGGCGTTTTGCGCTCGGAGGGTGCCTATGCTTCGGCGGGCTACAAGTTCTGTGGCAAGGGTATGGTCGGCGTTCGTTTCGACTACTTCGATGACGATTTGTCGAACATCCAGCGCGAGTTCAACTATACGCTCGGCGTGACCTACCAGCCGTGGAAGTATCTGCGTCTGCAACTCAACTACGTCTATAAGCATTATCAGCACTTCGATAAGAAGAACGGCAACCTGATTAACTTTATGGTTACGGCAATGTACTAATCGGTGCCCGAAAAAACAGAATAAAAACTAATAATTCGTTCGATATGAAAGATTTTATGAAGAAATTGTTGGTAGAGGACTGGGTGGTGACTATCCTCTCGATTCCTCTGCTCGTTATTGCAGGTTTGGCAACCTTCTTGCCGAAGAATGCGTTGAAGGTTCCGTCCGATTTGGTTCATTCGGAGTCGTGGCTCAATATTGGTGCGTTGTTCATCATCGCGCTGGTGGTGCTCTACATCGGTAACAAGTTGCTCAATCGTCCTGTAAAGGGCATTGTTCGCTCGTTTATCGTTGTGTTCGCAGTGTCGCTCTTGGCGCAGTTTATCGCAAAGATTCCGGCTGTTAAGTATTTCGGTTTCGAGGCGGTGTTCTTCTCGGTTATCTTCGGTTTGATTATCCGCAACTGCTTCCATATTCCGGAGTGGTTGAAGCCGGCTATTCAGGGCGAGTTCTTTATCAAGATTGGTGTTGTCTGCCTCGGTGCAACAATCCTCTTCCGCGACTTCGTGACCTCGGGTATTACGGGTATCGTTCAGGCGTGCATCGTCGTAACCTGCGTATGGTTGTTCGCATATTGGTTGTCGCGTAAGATGAAGGTAGAGGAGCGAGCAGGTATGACTCTGTCGAGTGGTGTGACCATCTGCGGTGTTTCGGCTTGTATCGCTGCCGGAGGTGTTGTTAAGGTTCAGGAGAAGCATCTCTCGTATATCATCTCGGTTGTGTTGATTATCGCCGTTCCGATGATCTACTTGATGCCTTACCTTGCAAAACTCATCGTTCCGCTGCTCACCGACGACGTTGCTATCCAGCAAGAGATTGCTGGCGCGTGGATTGGTGGTACGGTCGATACGACCAGCGGTGTAGGTGCTGCTTCGACTCTTTATAGCGATGAGGCAAACAAGATTGCGATGATTGTGAAGGCAACGCAGAACGTGCTCATCGGTGTTGTTGCATTCTGTATCGCAACCTACCTTGCATCGCGTAGCGAGGGTGACGGTAAGCTTCACCGTCCATCGTTGAAGATTGTATGGGATAAGTTCCCGAAATTCGTTCTCGGCTTTATCCTTGCATCGCTCGTATTCTCGCTCTTGCAGCAGAATGAGATTTTCCCTGACTTCGCCGAAAAGAAGTTGATGGAGACCGGCCTTGCAAAGTCTTTCTCGGGCTTCTTCTTCTCGTTGGCGTTCGTTTGTATCGGTATGGATACCCGCTTGAAGGATATTATCTCGAAGGAGAATCGCAATATTCTCTATACGTTCCTCGGTGCGCAGGCGTTCAATATCGTTCTTACGTTCTTCGTAGCGTGGTTGCTCTTCGGTGTTGTTAAGCCGATGATTGGATAGTAAGGGGTCGGCTGGCGAGAGTGTGGACGTGGGGCGTCCGAAAAAGGAGGTTTTTACGTTAAGCCATCGCTTGAAACCGCACAATCGCTGCCTATCTTAATAGAAAATGGGGCTGCTCAAATTTATGAGCAGCCCCATTTGTTTAATGCCGTAAATGCGGAGGAGTGCTGACGGTTATGCTCGATCGTCGCATTTGCCCGCCATAAGTTCTTTCAGCATATCGATAAGTTGCTGATTCTGCTGCTGTATTCGCTCATTATGTTCCTGCATACGCATCATCTGCGCAATCAGAGCCGCAGCATCTGCGCGTTCGGCTTTGAGCATCGAGAGCGTGTGGTTGTACGCCTCGGTAAGACGGTTGATGTGTTCGAGATAGCGTTCGCTGACCGAGGTCTCGTGGCGTACAAACTCGTCGAACGTGCCAATCAACCGCTCGTTCATATCGGCGAAACACCTCTCCGGCTCGGTCGCAGGTTGTGCCTTGTGCGATGCCGAGCAGGTGTTCAGCATCTCGCCGTTGCCGGTCATAAGCCATACGATGTTCAACTCCGGAAAACGCTTCGACAGCGCGTCGATACGTTGCGGCGTCATCGTTCGTTTCATATTCGATACGTACGCATTCGGAAAACCGCACTCGATTTCAAAGCGGCGCACCGATAAACTGCGCGATTCGATAAATTTCAGCAGACGTTCTTTGATACTCTCTTTCATACTTTGCGGCTCTGTTCCGTTTGTGTTTGTTGTTTTGTAGTCGAACATTGCTTGCCCGATTCTAATATTTTTGTCGGTAGCGTCGGCCGTTGTGGCGTAAAATCCGGAACAAATCGCTACAAATATAATACAATTATAAAGAATAGACTATTTTATACGATATTTTTTAGATTATAATGCGTAAAATGGGTGATAATGTTATAAATATGTGTTTTGCGTCGGTTGCGTCGGGTCGGGGCAAGCGAGGTTGGGGGTGCGGTATGTAGTGCGGTAATGTCGCAAAAAAAATTGCAGACCCCGAGAATGGGATCTGCAATCTTTATTGGTAGAAAAGTAGGGGATTACTCCTCGGCTACAACCGAAAGAGCAACCTCTGCCTTAACCTCGCGGTGGAGTTTGATGGTTGCCTTGTACTCACCGACGGTCTTGATTGGCTCAACGGTGATGTTCTTCTTCTCAACCTCAACACCCTTTGCTGCGAGCTGCTCTGCAACGTCAGCGTTGGTAATCGAACCGAAAATCTTACCCTCCTCTGCCTTAACAGCGAACGAAAGTGGAAGATTTGCGAGCTTCTCTGCGAGTGCCTGAGCGTCAGCAAGGATTTTAGCGTCCTTGTGAGCGCGCTGCTTCAAGTTCTCTGCAAGCACCTTCTTTGCCGAAGCGGTAGCGTGCTTTGCGAAGCCCTGCGGAATAAGGTAGTTGTTAGCGTAACCAGGACGAACATTTACGATGTCGTTTGCGTAGCCCAAATTCTCTACGTCCTTAATCAAGATAATCTCCATAGTTCAGTCCCTCCTTATTTCATACAATCGGTTACGAATGGCAGAATTGCGAGGTGACGCGCACGCTTAACGGCCTGAGCCACCTTCTTCTGGAATTTCTGCGAAGTTCCGGTGAGACGACGTGGGAGAATCTTACCCTGCTCGTTGAGGAACTTCTTGAGGAATTCGCCATCCTTATAATCTACATACTTGATGCCGAGTTTCTTGAAACGGCAATACTTCTTCTTCTTAACGTCAACCGATACCGGGTTGAGGTAACGCAGTTCGCCTGCCTGAGTGTTCTCTGCCATAGTTTACTCCTCCTTGTTTTTGTTAGCAAGCTTTGCACGACGCTTCTCCGAGTACTCGACAGCGTACTTGTCCTGCTTGAAAGTTAAGAATCGGATAATTCGCTCGTCACGACGATACTGGGTTTCGAGTGTGTTGATCAACGAACCCTCGCCCGTGAACTCTACCAGGAAGTAGAAACCGGTAGTCTTCTTCTGAATCGAGTATGCGAGCTTCTTCAAGCCCCAGTTCTCTACATTCACAATCTGACCGCCGTTCTCGGTGATAATGCCCTGGAATTTGTCAGCAACCTCTGCTACCTGCTGCTCAGAAAGCACCGGAGTGACAATGAAAACGGTTTCGTAATTGTTCATAATGTTTATTAAAATTAGTTATCTGCTAAATATTTAGCGGGTGCAAAGATAGTCAAAAATTTTGATTTGCAACACCTGCGCCCTAAAAAATGTCATATTTATATATGTAAAGCCCTCTTAAAGCCCTCTTAAAGCCCACCGGTTGATACTCTTTTGCTACTCTTTGCGAGGAACCTGCATCGTGACGGTCGGTCGCTTGCCATTGCCGCAAATGAGGTTTGTGATGGTGAAATCGACACTCTTACTTCCCTTTGGCAGAGCAAATTGCACGGTCTTCATCGCGTCGGCAATCACCTGCTTGTTGCCGTACTTTACGGTGTATGGCAACGACGAGCGGTTGGTGAGCATCACGACGACCTCCTCTTTTTTGTTCAGCCCCACGTAGTGCAGCGTGACACTTGCGCGGAACAGGTCGGCGAGATACTCCTCCTTGCCGATGAGTTTGTTGTTGTGATAGGCGATGGTGCGACCGGCAAAGATTGCCTCCTTGATACTCTTCTCGTTGCATTTGTCGGCGAGCACCAGCGTCATATTGCGATAGCAACCGTCGTTATGTTCGGGGTAGAATCGGTACTCCGAAGTGTCGTGCACGTCGGAGTTTGCGATAGGGGTGTATCCGTTGTCCAGACAGTAGGAGATGAGGCGACTCCACATAACGGGGCCGTTGCACAACTCGATACCCTTGACCAACCCCTCGCCGTGCAACTGCTCGGCAAGCGGAGTCATTGTGCTGGCTGTACTCTTGTCGAGTTTCGGGTGATTTTGGAATACGAACGCGCCCTGCTTGATGGCGTTGCCGATTGAGGTCTTGATGTCGGGGTGGTAGATGCGGTTGTTGTCGGTCGTAAAGATGGCGTTGAAGTGGCCGTCGTTGCGTGTAATCTCCACGCCGCGTACAACGAGCAATCCGTACAACTTGTTGATATCGACCGCTCTTTCGTGTCCGATGTTCAGGTTGGAGAGTATGCCGCGCTCGTCAGCCGCATCGCCTTGCAGATTGGTGTTCACGCCCTTCGGCAGGTTGCGATATTCGTCCTTGATGTGGTCGCCCATATAGTGCAACATCTCGCGCTCGATGCGACGATACTCGATATGGTCGGTGATGGCTATGATGTCCAAACCATCGCGCCACGCCTCTTTGACGCGAAATTCGGGCGTTACCGCACCATCCGAGTAGATGGTGTGCGTGTGCAGGTCGGCTTTATAGACGTTGTAGCCCATAATTTGCGGGATGGTAATCTCTTGCCGATGCATATTGCGATAGAACGATTTTGACGGCTCGTTCGGTTTTTGTGCATTCGCGCTGAGGGCGATTGCGAGCGTTGCAAAGCCGCAGAGTGACAGCGTGCGGAGTTTCATACGTTGTTTGGTTTATAGATTGAACAAAAAGTTGTTTTTCGGTTGCTTTTCTACTTGAAGCATAATACAAAATTAACGAAAAATTTCTTTTATATGGCAATGGCTTGTCGAAATGTTCTATCTTCGAGCGATATTTTCTATATTTGCGGAGCGAATTTTCGCTCTTTTTTTGAGGAGAGGATATGGAGTATTTGATGGAGTTTGGCCTGCTGGGTCTCTTCTTGGGTTCGTTTCTCGCGGCAACGGTTGTGCCGATGAGTGCCGATGTGCTACTTGTCGGGATGCTTGTGGCGGGTGGCTCGCCTTGGATGACGATTGCGGTTGCTACGCTGGGTAATTGGCTTGGCGGTCTTACTTCGTATGGCATAGGTCGCGCCGGACGATGGGAGTGGATTGAGCGACTGCACGTCAAACGTGAGAGTTTGGAGCGTCAGCGGTCGCGCATAGAACGCTACGGGGCTGCCGTTGCGCTACTGACGTGGGTGCCGTTTGTGGGCGATGTGTTTGCCGTCGCGCTCGGCTTTTACAGGGTACGATTCGTGCCGATGGCCTTCTGGATGTTGCTCGGCAAATGTGGCCGTTTCGTGACGTGGTATCTTATCTATCTGCTGTTCTAACAAAAAGAAGCTGTCTAACAAGGTGATTTCTGCGTTACGCTTGCCCTCAAAATGCTCATTTACGCCGAGTAAACTGCGCTTTTTCGGGCTACGCAAGGTTGCGATTAAGGGGAGAGCAAAACAAAATTTGTTTTGCCGAACCGAAGCAACCAA
>JAFQRH010000006.1 GCA_017410165.1 Alistipes sp.
GGGAGGTTAGGGAGGTGAGGGAATTTAGGGAGGTTAGGGAGTTTAGGGAATTTGGGGAGTTGGGGCCCCACTTGCAACCGGCTTGCAAAACCCGACCCTATATAAAAATTTTGCGAATCCGCCCCGAATAGAATTTCTTCTTTCAGAGTCCCCCATAACCTCTATACTCCCACCCGGAGCGTAGCGACAAAGTCCCCTTTTTCCAAAAGGGGATTTAGGGGATATGTAAATATGAATTTCTCGCTTGCCGTGCAAGCGAAGCGACAAAGTCCCCTTTTATCAAAAGGGGATTTAGGGGATATGTAAATATGAATCTCTCGCTTGCTATGCAAGCGTAGCGACCAAGTCCCCTTTTGCCAAAAGGGGATTTAGGGGATATGTAGATATGAATTTCTCGCTTGCTGTGCAAGCGTAGCGACAAAGTCCCCTTTTATCAAAAGGGGATTTAGGGGATATGTAAATATGAATCTCTCGCTTGCTGTGCAAGCGTAGCGACCAAGTCCCCTTTTTTCAAAAGGGGATTTAGGGGATATGTCAAAATGAAAAATATTTTGGTAAAGCCAAAATACAAAATTTTGCGAATCCGCATAAATTTTGTATTTTTGTTTTTTGGTACGCACATTATGCACTTTGTGCATAGCGTATGCGGCAGAGAATCAAACACAAAAACATATAAAAACCAAAAAACTATGGCAGAATTTATCTATCAGGAACCGCTCCCAATCGAGCGTGACAACACGGAGTATCGCTTGCTCACCAAGGACTATGTGAAGGTTGTTGAGTGCGACGGTCGTAAAATTTTGAAGGTCGATCCGAAGGGTTTGGAGTTGCTCTCGAAGGCGGCTTACGAGGATGTGTCGTTCTACTTGCGTGCTTCGCACTTGCAGAAGTTGCGCAATATTCTCGACGATGCGGAGGCAACCGACAACGACAAGTTTGTGGCATACACGATGCTCATGAACTCGGTGGTTGCTGCCGAGGGCGAGTTGCCGACCTGTCAGGATACGGGTACGGCTATCTGCGTGGCTCACAAGGGCGAGGACGTATATACGGGCGTGGATGATGCGGAGTGCATCACTCGTGGTGTGTACGAGACCTACAAGGAGCGCAACCTCCGCTACTCGCAGGTGGTGCCTATCTCGATGACCGACGAGCACAATACCGGCTCGAACCTTCCGGCACAGATTGACATCTACGGTGGTCATCCGGGTATGGAGTACGAGTTCCTCTTTATCACGAAGGGTGGTGGTTCGGCAAATAAGACCTTCCTCTACCAGCAGACCAAGGCGCTCTTGAACGAGGAGTCGCTCACGAAGTTCTTCAAGGAGCATATCAAGGACCTCGGTACGTCGGCTTGTCCGCCATACCACTTGGCAGTCTGCATCGGTGGTACGTCGGCAGAGATGTGTCTTTCGACCGTGAAGAAGGCATCGGCGGGCTATCTGGACGAGCTTCCAACGTCGGGTAACGAGGGCGGTCGTTGTTTCCGCGACCTCGAATGGGAGGAGAAGGTGCTGAAAATCTGTCAGGAGATGGGTATTGGCGCACAGTTTGGTGGTAAGTACCTCGTGCACGACGTTCGCGTCATCCGTGCACCGCGCCACGCGGCATCGTGTCCGGTTGCTATCGGCGTAAGTTGCTCGGCCGACCGCAACATCAAGGCGAAGATTACGCCGGAGGGTATCTTCTTGGAGCAGTTGGAGAAGAATCCTGCACGCTTCTTGCCGTCCGAGGCACCTGCAATGTCGCCGGCTGTGGATATCGACCTCGACGAGGGTATGGACAAGGTTCGCGAGATTCTGACCAAGTATCCTATCAAGACGCGCCTCAACCTCAAAGGTACGCTCATCGTGGCACGCGATATCGCTCACGCCCGCATCAAGCAGATGCTCGACGAGGGTAAGCCGATGCCGGAGTACTTCAAGAACCATCCGGTTTACTACGCAGGTCCGGCAAAGACGCCGGCAGGTATGGCTTCCGGCTCGTTCGGCCCGACGACGGCAGGTCGTATGGACCCATACGTTGATCTGTTCCAGAGCGTAGGCGGCTCGATGGTTATGGTGGCGAAGGGTAACCGCTCGAAGCAGGTGACCGACGCTTGCCAGAAGCACGGCGGTTTCTATCTCGGCTCTATCGGTGGTCCTGCCGCAATCCTTGCGAAGAACTCCATCAAGAGCGTTGAGGTGGTCGATTTCCCTGAACTCGGAATGGAGGCCGTACGCAAGATTTACGTCGAGAACTTCCCTGCCTTCATCATCGTAGATGATAAGGGTAACGACTTCTTTGCAGACTTTGCGCACTAAAATTTGAGCACGCGTTGCTGCGCAAGCGCACAAATTGTGTGTTACCTATCCCCCAAACCCCCTTTGCGAAAAGGGGGCTTTTGGGTTTTTGATATGGTCGGGTGTGGGTCCGGCAAAAAGAGTTGCCGCAGCCGACAATAAAACTATGTTTTATATCGTTGTTTTATCCGTATGAACAATCTTATAAAAACACTCTTTGCCGTCGTGATGACGGTGTGTGCCATCTGGTCGGTGCGTGCCGACGAGAAGGTGACATTTTCGCTCAACGCTCCGATGATTGTCGCGGAGGGTGAGACGTTTCGTGCCGAGTTTGCGCTCAACGCCAAGCCGGACGACAATTCGTTCGTGCCGCCATCGTTCGAGGGCTTCGACGTGCTGGCGGGTCCTGCTACGTCGCAGGGTCAGTCGATTTCGATTGTGAACGGCTCGATGACCAAGAGCATCAACTACTCGATAACCTACGTTCTGGTGGCGCAACGCACGGGCGAATTGCGCATCGGGGCTGCCGAAATCGGGGTGGATGGTGCGACCTACCACACGCAGGAGACCCCTATCGAGGTGCGTGCCGCAGGCGATGCCGCAGGAGGCAGAGCAGGCGGGGACCGTGAGGAGCGCGAGAGCGAGTCGCTCGAACAGCGTGCCGGTAACCAGATAGGCAAGGACGATGTGATGTTGCGTCTGGTCTTGTCGCGTCGCTCGGTGTATAAGGGCGAGCCGATACGTGCCGCACTGAAACTGTACAGCCGCGTGAATGTTGCCGGCTCGGAGGGTGCGAAGATGCCGGCGTTCAACGGCTTCTGGTCGCAACAGCTCGATGTCGAGCAGGGTCCGTTCCGCGAAACGGTCGGGGGCAAGGTCTATGAGGCGTACAACATCGCCGAGTATCTGCTCTATCCGCAGCAGTCGGGTCGCCTGACGATTGAGCCGGCAGAGCTGACCGTCTTTGTGCAGGTGGTGGTGCAGAGTTCGCGCCACTACGACCCGTTCTTTGGCGGTGGTCACGAGATATACAATGTTCGTCGCGCACTGCGCACTCCGGAGGTGACGGTCGATGTCCGCGAATTCCCTGCGGGCGCACCGGCATCGTTTACGGGTGCGGTCGGCAAATATACGATGGAGGCGTCGCTCTCGTCGAAGAGCGTCTCTGCCAACTCGGCGGCGAATATCAATGTCCGCATTGCCGGCACGGGCAACCTCAATTTTATGCAGCCGCCTGCGCTCAATCTGCCGTCGTCGTTCGAGTTGTACGATACGAAGACCACCGAGCAGATTCGCAACAGTGGCTCCGGCTCGATGGGCTACCGCTCGTTCGAGTATCCGTTCATTCCGCGAGCCGAGGGCGACTATGTGATTGCGCCAATCGAGTTCACGTATTTCAATCCGGAGACGGCAAAGTATGTCACACTGCGCTCCGAGGAGTTTGCGATTTCCGTTACGCCCGATGCCAAGGGTGGCGGTGCACCGTCGGCGGTCGTCTCGTCCGGAGTTCGCAAGGAGGATGTGCGACTGCTCGGCAACGATATCCACTTCATCAAACTTGGCCGTCCGGCACTGCAACGCAACGCCGCGCCGCTGGTGCTCTCGACGCTCTATTGGGCGGTGTTGGCAGCGATGGTGTTGCTCGCAACGGTGGTGTTCTTCGCGGTGCGCAAGCGTATGCGCGACAGCCGAAATACGGTGCTTGTCCACGCTCGTCGTGCCAATAAGGTTGCCGTACAGCGTTTCCGCAAGGCGGCGACATATATGAAGGAGCAGAACCGACACGCCTTCTACGAGGAGATGCTGCGTGCGCTGTGGGGCTACATCAGCGACCGATTCAATATTCCGGTGGCGGACCTGACGAAGGAGAGCATCCGCGAGGAGTTGAGCCGTCGTGGTGCGGTCGAACAGGCGCGCGAGATAACCGAGATTATCTCGATGTGCGAGGAGGCGCAGTATTCGCCGCTGGCAACGACTTCGATGGATGAGGTCTATGGCAAGGGTATCGAGGTGGTGTCGAAAATCGAATCGGTGGTTAAAAAATAGGAGATGATGGGTATGAAGAAAAAGATGATATATACGTTGCTTGCTCTGCTCTTTACGGGTGCACTCTCGGCATACGCGCAGGGCGCAATCACGCAACCGACCAACCCTGCAACCGAAACTGCAACCGACCCTGCAACCGCGCAACCGACCGCACCGATGGCGGAGGGCGAGGCGGTGACAGCCGAAGAGGGGGCCAAAGTGCAGATGGAGCCGGTGCTCTCCTCGTCGCCCGAGCAGTTGTGGGACGAGGGTAACCGCTACTATATTGATGGCGACTTCGAGAGTGCGCGTAAGTGCTACGAGCAGATTATCGGCGAGGGTTACTCTTCGGCGAAGTTGTGGTACAACGCCGCAAACTGCTGTTTCAAGACGGGTGCACTCGGCCGAGCAATTCTCTACTACCACCGCGCTTTGGAGGCGGCTCCCGCTATGGAGGATGCGCGTTACAACCTCGCCATCGCCCAGCAGCAGACCAAGGACCGCATCGCAGAGGTGCCGGAGTTCTTCCTTGTGAAGTGGGTGCGCGCGGTGCGCAACTCGATGAGTTGCACGGCGTGGAGCATCTTGTCGCTGGTGGCATTCGCGTTGATGCTCGGCTTTGTGCTTCTCTTCCTGCTCGCGCAGCGTTTGGGGGCTCGCAAGGCGGGCTTCTACGGTACGATTGCGGCACTGCTTGTGGCGGTGGTGACAACCTCGATGGCACTCGCCGAGCGTAGCGAAATGCTCTCGCGCGAGGGTGCGATTGTGATGTCGTCGGCCATCTCGGTCAAGAGTTCGCCCGACCGCTCGGCAACCGATATCTTTGTGCTGCACGAGGGTACGAAGGTGCGCATCGTAGGCGAAATCGAGGGGTGGAGCGAGATTGTGATTGCCGACGGCAAGAAGGGTTGGACGGAGAGTCGCAACGTCGAGAAGATTTAACGAAAAGCGAGGGTGCGATATGTCGAAACTGTTGGATAGCGTTGTTGGCGAGTTGTCGCGCCTGCCCGGAGTGGGCAGACGTACGGCACTGCGCTTGGCGATGCACATACTGAAAATGGAGCGCGAGGATGTTGCGTCGATGACGGGCGCGATAGACGACTTCCGCAACAATATTTGCCGATGTGCCAAGTGTGGCAACCTCTCGGACGAGGAGGTGTGCGAGATATGCAGCGACCCGTCGCGCGACCGCTCGACGGTCTGTGTGGTCGAACAGGTGGGCGACCTGCTCTCAATCGAAAAGACACACCAGTATCGCGGCGTGTATAACGTCTTGGGCGGTGTGATTTCGCCGATGCAGGGCATTGCGCCCTCCGACCTGCGAATCGACCTGCTGCTCGACCGTATTGCGGCAGGCGATGTGCGCGAGGTGATTATCGCCATCTCGGCTTCGGTCGAGGGCGAGACGACGATGTTCTACCTGATGAACCGTCTGCGCGGCTACTCGGGCGTGAAGATTACCACCATCGCTCGCGGTATCGGCTTTGGCGACGAGTTGGAGTATGTCGATGAGCATACCATCACCCAAGCGATGATGAATCGCCGCGAGATTAACCAATAGCGCTAAAAAGAAGGTCGGGTAAGGTCACGCAACCTGCGGTTGCTTTAAGGTCAAGTAAGGTCGAATAAGGTCGAATAAGGTCGAATAAGGTCGAATAAGGTCGGGTAAGGTCGGGTAAAGTTTGGCACGAGGTTGCAAGTGGGGCCACAAATCCCTAAACTCCCTAAATTCCCTAAACTCCCTAAACCCCTTCAACCCCTTCAACCCCTTCAACCCCTTCAACCCTACCCCCCCCTAAAAAGAACCCCCTAAAAATAACGCCCCTAAAACTATGAAACCTGTAACAAAAACATTGGCTACGCTTGCCTTGACAGCACCGCTGGCAGCGTGTACGTCGCAGAGCGACGAGCGTCCGAATGTGGTGCTATTTCTGATTGACGACTTGGGCTGGCTCGACACGTCGGTCGCCTTTGGCGAGGAGTGCTATCCGTTCAATCTGCGTCACGATACACCTAATATTCAGCGACTCTCCGACGAGGGCGCGATAATGACTTCGGCGTACGTGTGTCCGGTATCGACACCTACGCGCACCTCGATTATGTCGGGAATGAACGCGGCACACACCCGCATCACCAACTATACGTCGGTGCGCAAGGATTGGAATCCCGATGCGACGGATACGCCGAGTGCGCAGGAGAACGATGTGCTGAATCGCACGGAGTGGAACGTAAACGGCATCACGCCCATCGAGCGCGAGGGTTTGACACGCTCGGTGCACGTTACGCCTTATCCGCAACTGCTCAAAGATGCGGGCTACTATACGATTCACGTCGGCAAGGGGCATTGGGCTCCGGGAGGAACGCCGGCGGCGAATCCGCATAATATGGGTTTCTGCGTCAATGTGGCGGGTCAGATTGCCGGCAAACCGCGCAGTTACTATGGCGAGGAGAACTACGGTAACACCTCCGAGGCGTGGAACTTCTTCTCGGTGCAGAATATGGCGGAGTACTACGGTTCGGGTACGCATCTGACCGAGGCACTCACGCTCGAAGCACTCAAAACGCTCGACTATCCTATCGAGCGCGGCATACCGTTCTATCTGAACTTCTGCCACCACGCCGTGCATACGCCGATTCATCGCGATCCGCGCTTCTTCGATAAGTATGTCGAGCGAGGTATGGACGAGGGTCAGGCACGCTTCGCCTCGATGGTCGAGGGTGTCGATAAGTCGCTGGGCGATTTGATGGCGTACCTCGAAGCGAAGGGCGTGGCAGACAATACGGTTGTCATCTTCCTGTCGGACAATGGCGGCAACTCCGAAAACCTCTCGAAGGGCGGTGTGCGCCATACGCAGAACTCGCCACTGCGCGAGGGTAAGGGCTCGTGCTACGAGGCGGGTATCCGTGTGCCGATGATTGTATGGTGGCCGAAGAGGGTTGCCAGCGGTGTGCGTCTGAACACCCCTGCAATGGCGGAGGATATCTTCCCGACGGTGCTTGCGATGGCGGGCGTCGAGGGCTACAAGACGGTGCAGGAGTTGGATGGCAAAAACCTCGTTCCGCTGCTCACCGATGGCTCGCAATATGTCAAGCAGGCGATGATGGCGGGCGAAATAACCTCGCAACAGGAGGCGAATCGCTACGTGGTGCCGGAGAGCATTTCGGGTATCGACCCCGAGCGCGTGGTGACGGCACACTTCCCTCACCAATGGAAGCCGTACCAACTGGACGATATCGACTACCTCTCGTCCGTTCGTAAGGGCGATTGGAAGTTGGTCTATCGCCACCGCACGCAAGCGTTGGAGTTGTACAACATCGGTGAGGATGTCACCGAGCGTAACGACCTCTCGGCGTCGCATCCGGAGAAGGTGCACGAGTTGGCTGTGGTGCTCTCGGAGCGTCTGCGTGGTTGGGATGCGCTGATGCCGACCATTCGCGCTACGGGCAAGCCGGTGCCGATGCCCGACGAAGTTGCAAAAGCAAATATTTAGACAATACAATATATATAATAAATAAAAAACGGAGAAAACTATGAAGATGAGAGTTATTATCGCGCTCCTTTGCGCAGCGTTGCTCGGTGGTTGCTGCTCGCAGTGCCGCCAGAAGCAGAAGAATGCAAAACCGCTTACGGGAACTACGTGGCACCTCGTACAGTTGGAGGGTCAGGATGTGCAACTGCCGTCCGATACGTTCAATTTGGTGCTCGCCGAGGATGGCTCGCTCTCGGGCGTTGCCGCTTGCAACCGCCTGCTCGGCCAATACACAACCACCCCGAAACTCGGTATCTCGTTTGGTCAGGTTGGTACGACAATGATGCTCTGCCCGGAGAATGGCGAACTCGAAACACGTTTCGTTCAACTTCTCGGTGGCATCACCCACTACGACATCGACTTCGATACGCTTGTATTGTTGCAGGATGGGGTGATTAAGGCGTTGTTGCGCGCAGAAAATTGATTTTGTTAAATCGATTTTATGCGGTGTTTACTTCCTTGTCAGCAAATTTTGTGACAGTCACATACGCCAAGTATGCTCCTGCCACAAAATCCTTGACAGCGTTGTAACCACCTGCCTAAAATCAATTTAAGGGGGTGGCGAGCGTTGTAACCACCTGCCTAAAATCAATTTAGGGGCGGTTGGACGTTAGGAATTAGGGTTGTTAGGAGCATTAAGGAGTTCCCATAATCTTTGCACAACCCACCCGGAGCGTAGCGACAAAGCCTCCCTTTTGCAAAGGGAGGTTTGGAGGGAATGTGGAAATGAATGTTTTGTTTGCCACGCAAACCCTCGCCTAAAATCAATTTAAGTGAGGGCGAGTTGGACGACAGGGATTGAGTGCGAGCAAGGGATTAAGGTCGTTAGAGGAGCAAATCCCTAAACTCTCTAAATTCCCTAAACTCCCTAACCTCCCTTAAAAAAGAAAGGTCAATTAAGGTCAGGTAAGGTCAATTAAGGTCGGGTCGGGTCACGCAAGCCGGTTGCAAGTGGGGCTCAACTCCCTAAATTCCCTAAACTCCTTAAACTCCCTAAACCCCTTCAAAAGAAAACCCTACCCCCCCCAACCAAAAAACCACAAAGCCAATGAAAAAAATCATAAATCCGTGGCGTGGTGTTGAGGGTTACCACTGTTTTGGTTGTGACCCCGAGCACGAGCACGGTCTGCGAATGGAGTTTTACGAGGATGGCGACGAGATTGTCAGCCGTTGGCGTCCGACGGGCGAGCATCAGAGTTGGCTCGACACGCTACACGGTGGTGTGCAGGCGGCATTGATGGACGAGTTGTGCGGCTGGGTGATATTCCGCAAGTTTCAGACGGGCGGTGTCACTTCGCGTATGGACATACGCTATCGCAAGCCGGTGGTAATCTCGGAGGGCGACCTCACGTTGCGTGCTTCGGTGTCGCAGCAGCGCAGAAACGTAATCGACGTTGTGGGGCGCATCTACAACGGCAAGGGCGAACTCTGCACCGAGGCCACCTGCATATACTTCCTCTTTCCGCCATCGACCGCCAAGGAGCAGACCCACTTCTGCGAGTGTCTGGTCGAGGACGAGGAGGTAGAGTCCTTCTAAACGGACCCCGAAAAGGGGGAGGGTGCTCGGTCATTCAAAAAAAGACGGGTGCTCGGTCACTCGAAAAAAAGACGGGTATTCGGTCACTCGAAAAAGCGGCTGTTTAGCATCCGAAAACCACACACGGGGCACTCGTTTCAGTCAAAAAAATGGTCAACACGCGACAAAAAAGGCGAAAATGCTTGTTTTTGTCGCGATTGTTGCGTATATTTGTATTGGTGCGGGATGTTCCTTTAACCGTTGCGTACTCGTTAATGCTTATGATAGACCGTTTTATCGCATATATCGAGGCAGAACGCCGCTACTCGCCACTCACGGTGCGTAACTATCGTCACGACATCGAGAGCTTTGCTGCTTGGTGGTGCGACCATCGTGGGCGCGACTCGTTCGCCCCGTCGGAGGTGGAGGCGGAGGATGTGCGCGAACGGATAATGCAGCGCGTGGCGCAGTTGAAGCCCGCATCGGTCAATCGCGAACTATCGTCGCTCAAAAGTTTCTTTCGCTATCTGCGCAGTCGGGGCATCATCTCGTCCGACATCTTCTTCCGCATATCAGCATTAAAGACGCCGCATCGTCTGCCGACATTCGTGCCGGAGACGAAGATGGAGTGTGTGCTTGATGCACTGCGCGAGCAGTCGGAGGGCGATTTCCGCGAGCAGCGTAACGCGCTTATATGCTCGCTGCTGTATGGCTGTGGCATACGTCTTGCCGAGTTGTGCGGCATCCGCATCGGCGACCTCTCGTCGGATGGCGTGTTGCGTGTGCGGGGCAAGGGCGACAAGGAGCGAATTGTGCCACTGTCGCCGTCGCTCGTGGCTCGCATCGAGCACTATATTGCGTCGATGAGCAGTCGGGGTTTGGCTACGACGGCCGACTCGCCGCTTATCGTCGGCACGACGGGGCGTCCACTCTCGCGCGTAACGGTTCAGAGGGTGGTATCCGAGGAGTTGGGTGCGGCGAATGTCAAGGGGCGCAAGAGTCCGCACGTGTTGCGACACACGTTTGCAACGCATCTGCTCAACCGCGATGCCGACCTGCGCGAGATTCAGGAGTTGATGGGTCACGCATCGTTGCAGACCACGCAGGGTTACACGCACAACAGCATCGCTCGGCTGAAAAGCGTCTATGCCAAGGCGCACCCCCACAGATAATTTTGTGGGCGAGCGAGAGGGGCGAGAGAGCGCAGAGCGAAGAGGGGCAAAGAGGGGCAAAGAGTGAGAAGATAGGAGAGAGGAACGAGGAGATAGGAGTACGCAAAGTGGCGCGGATGAGCGAGAGGGGCGAGCGAAAAATAGTACGCAAAGTGGTGCGGATGAGCGAAAAGGAGTACGCAAAGTGTCACGGGCGAGGGAAAAGGAAAATGGTGAAAAATTTGCAGGGGCAGACTCGCAATGAGGCGAAACCCCTTAACCATAAAAACATAGAGTTATGGATATTAAGATTCAATCGTTGAAATTCGATGCGAGCAAGCAGCTCATCGAGTTTGTGGAGAAAAAGATGTCGCGTTTGGAGCGTTTTGCCGAGCGTCCGACAGGTGTGGATGTCGTTTTGCGACTTGAAAAAGATAGCGAGAAGGGCAATAAGGTGGCCTCGGTAGCGTTGCACGTTCCGGGCGGTGATATAATGTCGGAACAGCACGCAAAGACCTTCGAGGAGGCGGTGGACTTGGCTTTGGATGCCGTAAAACGTCAAATTGAAAAACGTCGTGACAAGTAAAATCTGATTTTTTTCATAATATTTTAATTGTTGTGTGCTCTTTAACGGGGTTGTCGCGCTTCGGGCGTTGACAGCCCCGTCGTTTTTTAGGGGGGGGGGGGCAGTTTGGTTTTTTTTGGTGGGGGCGTCCAGTTGCGTTTTTTTCGGAGGGCGGCAAAGGCGGATGTGTTGGTGCGACCACTTGTGGCTCTTTCAGGGCGGGGGGGCAACGGAAGTTGGGCGAGTGGCGACGCAATCGGTGCGGTGCGATTTTGAAATGCAAAAGAAAAGTTGTATCTTCGCTTGTTGCTTTGTTGCTATTTGGCGCAGCGGGCAACAACGGGTGGGGCAAATGCGCCCCGAAAACACCCCTGATATGCCCCGAAAAACCTTAAAACAGATATATTGATATGGGAAATTTGACTTTTACGATGATTAAGCCCGACGCCGTGCGCGCAGGCAACCACGCAGCAATCTTGAAACACTTGGTCGATGCCGGTTTCCGCATCGTGGCACTGCGTATGTGGTGTATGTCGCGCAACGACGCAAAGCGTTTCTACGCCGTGCATACCGGCAAACCGTTCTTCGATGGGCTGGTCGATTTTATGACCTCGGGTCCGATTATTGCCGCCGTGCTCGAAAAGGAGAACGCCGTGGCAGAGTTGCGTAAGACGGTCGGTGCGACCAATCCGGAGGCAGCCGACGAGGGTACGGTGCGCCGTCTCTATGGCTCGTCCGTGCAGCAGAACGCCATCCACGCATCGGATAGCGACGAAAACGCACGCATCGAGTGGGCATTGCACTTCCGCGAGAGCGACATTATGTTGTAATCGGACGCGCGTGTGTCCGAAATGGGCGCATTACACAATTTTAACCCAATCGCCGCGTTTGTGGTATGAAGATTGTACTTCAAAACAGCAGCTGCGGTTAATACTGCAAGCCGCAGTGAGGTTTCTTCATTTATTTAAGTTTGGGTTAGTAGTTTAGGAGGGGCAACCCTCCGGGATAGGCGATAGTCGTGAGACTCTCGCCTATTTTTTTGCCCCTCCTAAACTACTTTCAGCTTGTTGCGCCTCGGGTGACTTGTCTGCGAGTTGTGTCGGTGGTGCATCGCAAGCGATTACGATGCAAAGAGCCGATACCGCCAAGCAAATAAATTTTCTTGTCAGCATCGACTCTTTTCATCAGACCTTCGGTCTTGCACCACCGCCTCAACTTTTCGGTTACCTCTCGGCTTCTGCCGCCGTTAGTAGTTTTTATAGGTGCTACGCAGTTGTTGTTTGTTGGGGCAACCCTCCGGGATAGGCGATAGTCGTGAGACTCTCGCCTATTTTTTTGCCCCTCCTAAACTACTGACACACTATGGCGGCTCGGAAGACTTGTCTGCGTGAAGCAGTGTTGCTTTGCAACTTTTACCAATGGATGGTATTGTCTTTGAAAACAAGTTTTCAGTCAATATCATCCATTGTCAACAATCTGCGATTGACTGCTCCTACTTGGTCTTCTCTCGCCTGCTGCGTGCGTTAGTAGTTTTTATAGGTGCATCGCAGTTGTTGTTTATAGGTGCTACGCGGTTATTTTTTGTGGCAAAGAATGGCAACTAATGGCATTCGCTCGTTGCACTCGCTTAAATGGCATACAATGGCATACAATGGCAACCAATGGCAACCAATGGCAACCAATGGCACACAATGGCAGAAGCGCAAATCGAAGAATCACTTTATTTGATGTGCCATTCAGCAGTCGTAAGAGTGCGATTGCCATTTAGGGCAGAATGCCCGAATGCCATTATGGTAAAAAGTGCAAAATTCGTTTGTGACCGAATGGGAACAACGATTTTTACAGTTTGCGGACAAGGTTGCGGACGTAGCGCCAATTGAGGGCGATCCATACGCCGCCACCAACGATTAGGGCGGTCAGCACCGAGAGGTACGGGATGGGAATCAACTTCGTACAGCCCCAGCAGATGGCCACCGTCGGCAGCGAAATCAACACATTTTCGGCAACGAGTCGCCACGGCAGGCGCACCAACCCTTTACGCGTTATATATACAACATAGGTAGTCGTGACAACAACCTCCGAGCAGAGCAGAACGATTGCCGAGCCGACACTATGCAGGTGTGGCACGACAGTAAGGTTTATGAGCAAGCTCACAACCGCACCGCAAAGCGAGGCGCGCAGCAGCACCTTATCCTGCTTCATCGGCATAATAATCTGCAAGGTGAGCACCTGTGCCACGCAGACCGCCAACGCTGCCGGCATAATGATTCGCATCGGCAGAATAGCACCCTCGTAACCCGCGCCCGACAGGCACCCGACAATCTGCGGAGCCATCACTATACTGCACATAATCAGCGGTATGATAAACTTGACGACGAGCGCAAACGAGTGGTTGATGTAGTCGAAGAACTGCTCCTTGTTGCCGCCCGAGTAGAGTGCACTCATTCGAGGCATCATCACGTTGGCGAAGGCGGAGAAGAGGCCGAGTATGATGGTATAGAGTTTGAATGCCGTCGTGTAGTATCCCACCTGTTCGTTGTCGGAGGTCATACCGAGGTACATCACATTGAAGGTCATATACATCGAGGTCATAATGCCATAGATGCCGAGCATCACGTTATCCTTGACGTAGTGCAGCGAGAAGAGGTCGCGCACGCGGAAGCGGATGCGTTGTGCGGCATAGACGATGTTAATCAGCGCGTTGAGCACCACCACGCCCATCGTCATAATGAAGTAGAGCCGATAATCCTCCGCCTCTTTGATGAAGAGGAACACACCCACGACGTACAGCAACTTGACCGCCACGCTGCGCAGTGTGATATACCGAAAATTCTCGACTCCGGAGAAGAACCACTCGACCAAGAATGCCGTTGCCACAATCTTCGATGCGCCGATGTAGAACAGGTCGGCGTTCTCGTGCAGACGCGGAATGGCGGCCACAGCCACGAAGTAGGCGGCGAGTGCGATGGCGGTAAAGAGGAGATTGACACCCAGCACGCGGGCAAAGACCTGCGAGCGACGTTGCTCGTCGTCCTTCACGGATGCGATTTCGCGCGTTCCGAGGATGTTGATGCCGAGCGTGGCAAACAGCAGGAAGTAGCCCACCGTATTATCCACAAAGCTGACCAAGCCGATGTTCTCGACACCCAGCATTCGCGACACATACGGGAAGGTCACGAAACTGATAAGGTAGGTCGATAACGTCAGCGCGCTCTTGTAGAGAAAATTTTTCTTTACCGATGGTTTTTCCATCACGTCTCCTCCGTCCGTTGCTCTATCTTTTGGGCTATTAAGCCCTCATCATTTGGCACTTCAAACCCCAATATTTGAAAACTTTAAGCCCCTTTCTCGTTTGGCACTTTTAGCCACTTCGTTTGGTGTTTCAAGCCCCCGAGTTTCTAAAAATATGAAAAATATGGGCGTACGATACGCTACATATTTTTGCAAAGATAGCATATTTTATCGAATATGCGAAAAAACGAGGGGTGGCGAGCGTGGAAATTTCCGATTGCCAAGAAAAATCGCTACTTTTGCGGTCGAAATAGTTAAAAATCGTCTGTTTTCAAACAAAAACAGCAAACCAAATAACAAACAAAGGGCGCGCGATATGGCAAAAGTTGTAGTCGGACTGTCGGGAGGTGTCGATTCGTCGGTGGCAGCGGCTCTGCTCAAAGAGCAGGGGCACGAGGTCATCGGACTATTTATGCGTAACTGGCACGACACGACCGGTACGCTCGAAGGCGACTGCCCGTGGCACGACGATCAGGTCTTTGCCGAGTTGGTTGCCAAGCGGCTCGATATCGCATTCCACTACGTCGATTTGTCGGAGGAGTATCGCCGTCGCGTGGTCGATTATATGTTCGCGGAGTACGAGCAGGGGCGCACGCCGAATCCCGATGTGTTGTGTAACCGCGAGATAAAGTTCGATGTCTTTCTCAAAGAGGCACTTAAACTCGGTGCCGACTTCGTGGCGACGGGTCACTACTGTCGCAAGAGCGAGCGCACGGAGGGTGGTCGGACAATCTACTCGTTGCTCGCGGGTGCCGACCCGAATAAGGACCAGAGTTATTTCCTCTGCCAACTCTCACAGGAGCAACTCAAATATGCCCTCTTTCCGATAGGCGACCTGCTCAAACCGGAGGTGCGACGCATCGCCGAGCAGTACCATTTGGCAACCGCCAAGCGCAAGGACTCGCAGGGTATATGCTTCGTGGGCAAGGTCGATTTGCCGGTGTTCTTGCAGCAGGCAATCGCGGCTCGCAAGGGCAACATCCACGAGATACTCGCCACCTCGCCAAAGTATGCCAAGCGCGACGAGCCGGCATCGCTTGCCGAGATGGCGGAGCCGTACCACTACACGGTGCGCGACGGCAAGAAGGTGGGCGAGCATAACGGCGCACACTTCTACACCATCGGCCAGCGCAAGGGGTTGGGTATCGGAGGTCGCAAGGAGTCGCTGTTTATCATCTCTACCGATGTGAAAACCAATACGATATATGTCGGCGAGGGCGACTCGCATCCGGGGCTCTACCGTCGGGCTTTGCGGCTCGAAGAGGAGCATCTGCATTGGGTCAATCCCGACGAGAGGTTGGGCGTGGGCGAGAGCCGTCACTTTGAGGTGCGCATCCGCTATCGACAGCCGTTGCAGGGTGCTACGCTGCACGTAACCGAGCAGGGTGTGTTCCTGCAATTCGACGAGCCGCAACGAGCCGTTGCAGCGGGTCAGTTTGCCGCGTGGTACGATGGCGAGCGCGTCGTGGGGTCGGGTGTAATTGTCGGCTAACGGCAGTCGCAAATTCCCTGTAAAAAAGCGGCAATATTCAGCAATAAAATTGTAAAAACGGGTGTATCGGCACATTTTATGTTCCGAAACGCTTTTATTTACAATTTTTTTCTTATTTTTGTTGTTCGTAACATACCGTAAGTGTGTAAAGCAAAGAAAACAATATTAAAATAAATTTTAATAAACAAAAAACAAAAGATTATGACAAACGTAAAACGCGTCTATACTTTCGGCAACAAAGAGGCCGAGGGTAACGGCAAGATGAGAGAGTTGCTCGGTGGTAAGGGTGCTAACCTCGCCGAGATGAACCTTATCGGTATTCCGGTTCCTCCGGGATTCACCATCACTACCGATGTCTGCACCGAGTACTACCAGCACGGTCAGCAGGCAGTTATCGAGATGCTCCGTCCGGAGGTCGAGGCGGCTATCGCAAACATCGAGCGTCTGACCGGTCGCAAGTTCGGCGACAAGCAGCTTCCGTTGCTCGTGTCGGTTCGTTCGGGTGCGCGTGCGTCGATGCCGGGTATGATGGATACCATCCTCAACCTCGGTATGAATGACGAGGCAGTCGAGGCAGTGGCACAGTTGTCGGGCAACCCACGTTTTGCTTGGGACTCGTATCGTCGTTTCGTACAGATGTACGGCGACGTGGTACTCGGTATGAAGCCGGTATCGAAAGAGGACCACGATCCATTCGAGGTAATCATCGACGAGCAGAAGGAGAAGCGCGGTGTCAAGATGGATACCGACCTTACGACCGACGACTTGAAGGAGTTGGTTGCCAAGTTTAAGGAGGCAGTTAAGAGCCAGACCGGTAAGGAGTTCCCTACCAATCCGTGGGATCAGTTGTGGGGTGCAATCTGCGCTGTGTTCGGTTCGTGGATGAACGAGCGTGCTATCCTCTATCGTAAGCTGAACAACATCCCGCAGGAGTGGGGTACCGCAGTTTCGGTTCAGGCAATGGTATTCGGTAATATGGGTGAGAACTCGGCTACCGGTGTTGCTTTCTCGCGTGACGCCGCTACGGGTGAGAACATCTTCAACGGTGAGTACCTTGTAAATGCACAGGGTGAGGACGTTGTTGCAGGTATCCGTACGCCGCAGCAGATTACCATCGAGGGTTCGCGTCGCTGGGCAAAGGCACAGAACATCTCGGAGGAGGAGCGTGCTTCGAAGTACCCTTCGCTCGAAGAGGTTATGCCGGAGGTTTACAAGGAGCTCAACGAGATTCAGCACCACTTGGAGCAGTACTTTACCGATATGCAGGATATCGAGTTCACCATCCAGGACGGTAAGTTGTGGATGTTGCAGTGCCGTAACGGTAAGCGTACCGGTGCCGCAATGGTGAAGATTGCAATGGATATGTTGCGCGAGGGTCTCATCGACGAGAAGACCGCTGTTTTGCGTTGTGAGCCGGCTAAACTCGACGAGTTGTTGCACCCTGTATTCGACAAGAACGCCATCAAGACGGCGAAGGTTGTCGTTAAGGGTCTGCCAGCATCGCCGGGTGCTGCTACCGGTCCGGTTGTCTTCTTCGCAGACGATGCAGAGAAGGTTCTCGCCGAGACGGGTCAGAAGGCAATCTTGGTTCGTATCGAGACTTCGCCGGAGGATTTGAAGGGTATGCTCGATGCAGCAGGTATCCTCACCGCTCGCGGTGGTATGACCTCGCACGCAGCCGTTGTTGCTCGTGGTATGGGTAAGTGCTGCGTATCGGGTGCAGGCGAGTTGGAGATCGACTACAAGGCACGCACCATCCAGATTAACGGCTACACCATCAAGGAGGGCGATTGGATTTCGCTCAACGGTTCGACCGGTGAGGTTTACCTCGGTCAGGTTGCAACCAAGGAGGCGGCTCTCGATGGCGACTTCGGTAAGTTGATGGAGCTCGCTTCGAAATATTCGGTATTGAAGGTTCGCGCAAACGCCGACACGCCGCGTGACGCACAGCAGGCATTCGCTTTCGGTGCAGAGGGTATCGGTCTTTGCCGTACGGAGCATATGTTCTTCGAGGGTGACCGTATCAAGGCAATCCGCGAGATGATTCTCTCGGACGACGAGGATGGTCGCCGTGTGGCTCTTGCCAAGTTGCTCCCTATGCAGCGTGGCGACTTCGAGGGTCTGTTCAAGGTGATGAACGGCTATCCGGTTATCGTACGTCTGCTCGACCCACCATTGCACGAGTTCGCTCCTAACACGGAGAAGGACCAGCGCGAGATGGCAGAGGTTATGGGTATTCCGTACGAGAAGGTTGTTGCAAAGGTTGAGGCATTGCACGAGGTGAACCCTATGCTCGGTCACCGTGGTTGCCGTCTGGGTAACACCTATCCGGAGATTACCGAGATGCAGGCACGTGCCATCATCGAGGCAGCAATGAACGTGAAGGCAAGCGGTATGCCGGTTAAGGTTGAGATTATGGTTCCGCTCGTAGGAAACCACAAGGAGTTGCGCTACCAGAAGAACATCATCGACCGCGTTGCTAACGAGGTATTCGCAGAGCGTAACGACAAGATCGACTACTTGGTAGGTACGATGATTGAGGTTCCGCGTGCAGCCGTAACGGCTAACCAGATTGCCGAGGTTGCAGAGTTCTTCTCGTTCGGTACTAACGACTTGACGCAGATGACTCTCGGTTTCTCGCGTGACGATATCGCCAAGTTCCTCCCTGTATATTTGGAGAAGAACATCTTGAAGGCCGATCCGTTCAAGGTTCTCGACCGCAACGGTGTTGGTCAGCTCGTTCGCGAGGCGGTTCTCAAAGGCCGTTCGACCCGTTTGGATTTGAAGTGTGGTATCTGCGGTGAGCACGGTGGTGAGCCGTCGAGCGTAGAGTTCTGCCACTATGCAGGTCTGAACTACGTAAGTTGCTCGCCGTTCCGTGTGCCTATCGCACGTTTGGCAGCGGCTCACGCAGCACTCAACCAGAAATAGTAACCGCTAAAAGCGCGCAAACCCGATGAAACGTCTTTTGTCGATAGCGATGCTGCTCATTACGCTCCTCTGTGCGACCACCGACAAGGTGGCCGCACAAGAGAAGGGCGATTGGGGCGTTGGTCTGCGCAACTCGCTCTACACCCATACGGGTCACGGAGCGAAGTACGGTGTTGGCGTTTTTGCCCGCTACAACTTCATCGACGGATTGCGTATCGAGCCATCCGTGTCGGTGGTTTGTGGCAATGGTTGCTCGGTTGATATCTCGGCCGACGTCCATTATACGATATGTTTGAGCAAGACGCACCGCAATATGTGGCTATATCCGATTGTCGGTGTCGGCGTGAACGAGATAAATCGTTGGTCGATGTCGGTCAATCTGGGTGTGGGCTACGATTGGGACATCACGCATAATTGGATATTCTCGGCAATGGTGCGATATATGATTCAAACCGCCAACCACGCATATCTGCGCAATCCGATTGTGCCGCAAATCAATGTGAGTTACCGCTTTTAGCGCGCAAGCGTAGAGATTTTTCAGCCATATCGGCGCACTCCGTATTTTCGGGGGTGCGCCGATTTGTTTTTTTAGGGGGAGTGCGTCGATTTGTTTTTTAGGGGGGCGCCGATTCTGTTTTGTGGTGGGGTGTGTTTTGTGCGGTGTGCGCCGATTGATGTTTGAGTGGTTTGCCGATTGATGTTTGGTTTGGTACGGTTTGTGAAACGCTCACGAGGTGTTAATCTTAAAGTTTTTACAGTTATGAATCATCAAAACACCTGCAAAGCCGACACCGCTGCGTCGGCCGCAAACGCCACCCTCACACCGGCACCAACCGAACACCTCCCGCGCCACTCGACACCGCCCGAACAGGCGTATCAGATGGTCAAGGACGAGACCTATCCGCAGACACAGCCACGCCTCAATCTGGCGACCTTCGTCACGACCTATATGGACGACTATGCGACGAAACTGATGAACGAGGCAATCTCCGTGAACTATATCGACGAGACGGAGTATCCGCGCGTGGCGGTTATGTGCGGTCGTTGCATCAACATCATCGCCAATATGTGGCACACGCCGGAGAAGAGCGAGTGGAAGTGTGGTGCTGTCGGCATCGGCTCGTCGGAGGCGTGTATGTTGGGCGGTGTGGCTGCGTGGTTGCGCTGGAAGGAGCGTCGCAAGGCGCAGGGCAAGCCGTGCGATAAGCCGAATCTGGTGGTCAGCTCGGCGTTTCAAGTCGTATGGGAGAAGTTCTGCCAACTGTGGCAAATCGAGATGCGACAGGTGCCGATTTCGCTCGAAAAGCCGACGCTCGACGCTGCCGATGCGCTGGCGGTTTGCGACGAGAACACCATCTGCATCGTGCCGATTGCGGGCGTGACGTGGACGGGTCTGAACGACGATATCGCTGCCCTCGATGCCGCACTCGACAAGTATAACGCACGTACGGGCTACGATATTCCGATTCACGTCGATGCTGCTTCGGGTGGCTTCATTCTGCCATTCATCAAGCCGGAGGAGAAGTGGGACTTCCGCCTGAAATGGGTCTATTCGATATCCACGTCGGGCCATAAGTACGGACTTGTCTATCCGGGTCTGGGTTGGGTCGTATGGCGCGACAAGAAGTATCTGCCGAAGGAGATGTCGTTCAGCGTGAACTACCTCGGTGCCGCCATCACGCAGGTCGGACTGAACTTCTCGCGTCCGGCGGCGCAGATTCTCGGCCAATACTACAACTTTATCCGCTACGGCGAGGAGGGCTACCGCGAGATACAGCAGCAGTCGATGGCCATCGCCGAGTATTGCCACAAGCGTATCGGTGCGATGAAGTGCTTCCATAACTACTCGACGAAGGTCGATAATCCGTTATTTATATGGTATATGGATCCGGAGTACGACCGGACGGCGAAGTGGACGCTCTACGACTTGCAGGCGACACTGCAACAGAGCGGTTGGATGGTACCCGCCTACACGATGCCGAAGGCGATAGAGGATATGGTTGTGATGCGTGTCGTTGTGCGTCAGGGGATGACGCGCGATATGGCGGATATGCTCCTTGCCGATATCGAGGCGGCGGTTGCCGAGTTCGACAAGTTGAAGTATCCGACCACCTCGCGTCTGGCATACGAGAAGCGCGAGAAGCAGATGGGTAAGGTCTTTACGCACTAAACGCCTTGCTTGCCACGCGCACAACCTCAAACAAAAAGGGCGTGTCTAAAAAACTTGTTAGACACGCCCTTTTTTTGGTAGCGCGGCCAGCGGCTCTGCTACATATTCTGCCAAACGAGAGCCGATGCGCCGAGGATGGCGGCATTCTTGCTCTGCAAGCCCGACGGGAGAATCTTCACCTTGTTCTTGAATGCGAACAACATATTCTCCTCCATATACCACTTAATCGGGTCGAAGAGCACTTCGCCTGCCTTTGCCAGACCGCCAAAGAGGAAGATTGCCTCCGGCGAGGTGATGGTCACAGCGTCAGCCAAAGCGTAACCCAGACGCTGACCCGTCAGACGGAACGCCTCCAAAGCAATCGGGTCGCCCTTGGCTGCTGCCTGCGAGAGCATAGCCGAGTCGAGGTCGGCAAACGAAATATTGCGCAGTGGCGATGGGTCGTTCATCGTTGCCATCAACTCGAATGCCGTACGCTTGATACCGATAGCCGATGCGTACGCCTCCAAGCAACCCTTGCGACCGCAACCGCACTCGCGACCGCCGCGCTCGACAATCACGTGGCCGAACTCGCCCGCGAAACCGTCGTGGCCGTAGATCATCTGACCGTTCGAGACGAAGCCCGAACCTACGCCCGTGCCGAGCGTAATCATTATGAAGTCCTTCATACCCTTTGCGTTACCATAGACCATCTCGCCGATTGTCGCAGCGTTGGCATCGTTGGTCACATAGATCGGCACGCCCGGGAAGTATTTGCCTACGTCGCCCGCGAAGTTGAACATACGCAGCGACTCGTCCTGATTCTCGTCCTCGGCGGTAAACTTCCAGAGGTTTGCCGGAGTCTCGATTGTACCCTTGTAGTAGTTGGCGTTCGGTGCGCCGATACCGATACCGATCAACTCAAACTCGAAATTCACCGAGCGCACGAGCATCTGCATCGCCTCGCACAGGTCGGCAACGTAGCGCGGATAGTCCTTATAAGCAGGATATGCACGGGTCGAGATAACCGACTCGCCATAGAGTTCGCCCTTCTCGTCCACCAAACCGAAAGCGGTGTTGATACCACCGATATCGACACCAAATGCTAATTTTTTCATAGTTTTATTCATTTTAGGTTTTTTCTATATTTTTTTCGTTAGTTGCAAGTGTTGTGCGTACGGTTTTTATGCAGTTGCTTGCCGTGCGCAGGTTTCGTATAGTTGCCCCCCAGAGCACGGTTTTCATATAGTTGCCTCCCCAGAGCGCGGTTTTCATATAGCCCCCCCAGAGCGCGGTTGCGAGCAGTTTATGTGCTGCCGTGTGCGGTTAGAGTGCCTCGGCAACTACAAAGGTCGAGCCACCGATAAAGAGCGTATCCTCCTCCGTGAGCATACCCTTTGCACGCTCGACAGCCGCCGGTACGCCATCCACCCACTCGAAGTCGAGTCCTGCGGCAGTGGCTGCCTCCGTAACGCTTTCGGCAGTGGCTGCACGCGCAATGTCGGCACGCGTGAAGATGTAGTGTGCATCGGCGGGCATCAATCGCAGTATCTCGCCGATATTCTTATCCTCGCAGAAGCCCATCACGCAGTAGAGTCGTCCGCCCGATGCACTTTGGCGCAGTTGGTCGGCAACGTGGGCGATGCCGTGGGCGTTGTGTCCCGTGTCGCAAATCACCGTCGGACGCTTGGAGAGCACCTGCCAACGCCCCTGAAACGAGGTGAGTTGCACAACGTCGCGCAGACCCTCGATAAATGCACGGCGGCTGATGGATAGCGGTGTGTTTTCGTGCAAAAAGTCGGCAGCGGCGCAGACAATGGCGACGTTCTGTCGCTGATACTCGCCGAGCAGACCCACACGGAGCGTATATTGCTGACCGTCGCGCGTACGAATCATATCGAACACCTGTCGGTCGCCCTCTGCGTATTGAGCGCGACACACGAAGACGTCGTCGGCATAGATGACCGTCGAGCGGCAGTCCTGCGCAATCTCCTCGATGACAAGGTTATACGCCTTGTTGCGTTCGCCGACGATGACCGGAATACTCTTCTTGATGATGCCACCCTTCTCGCGTGCAATCTTCGGGAGCGAGTCGCCGAGCAGAGCCGTATGCTCCAAACCGACGTTGGTGATGATGCTCAGTGCCGGAATGACGATGTTCGTCGCATCCAACCTTCCGCCCAAACCCGTCTCGATGATTGCCACCTCGACATCGCACTGCGCGAAGTAGTCGAACGCCAGCACGGTTGCCATCTCGAAGAACGACAACTCGCACTCCTCCATCTCCTGACGGTGTTTATTGACAAAATTGACCACCTTCTGCTTGGATATCATCTCGCCACCGACGCGAATCCTCTCGCGGAAGTCGGTCAGGTGCGGCGAGGTGTAGAGCCCCGTCTGGTAGCCCGCTTGTTGGAGAACGGCGGCGAGCATATTTGCCACCGAGCCCTTGCCGTTTGTGCCGGCTATGTGGATGATGAAGTAGTTGCGCTGCGGATTGCCGATTTTGCGACAAAACTCCGAGACGCGCTCCAAGCCGGGTTTATACGCCGTTGCGCCCTGCAAGTGGAAGGCGGGCAGCGACGAGAATAGGTAGTTGATGGTTTCCGAATAGTTCATATAAGCGTAAGCCGTGTGTTAATCGACCAAATAAAATCGTTTCTTTGCGTTGTATGCCACGCAGTAGAGCAGGCAGAGCAGTGCTACGTACAACGAGATGCGCCCTAAGTAGTCGCCGTGGCGCGTGTAGAATGTGATGCGGTTGTTCGTGCGCAGGTCGGCGGTCAGCACACCGCGCTCGTCCCACTCCATACGCGACAGGTCGTCGCCACGGCTGGTGATGAAGCCCGACACGCCCGTATTTGCGCTGCGTGCTACATCCCTGCGGTGCTCGATTGCGCGCAGACGACAGAACGAGAAGAGATAGCGATGACCCGAGGTGTTGCCCCACCAACCATCGTTCGAGACGACGCCGATTAACTCGGCACCGTTGCGGACAAATTCGCCGAGAAACTCGCCATAAAGTCCCTCGTAGCAGATGGCAGGTGCTATGCGGATGTCGTTGTGCGAGAACGGGCGAGCCGTCTTGCCGATACCCAACTGACCGACCGTGCCTCCGAGGTCGATGGCGAAGATGCCACCCTCGCGCAACCACGCAGGAATGGTCTCCACGCCGACAACGAGTTTGGCTTTATGGTGTACGGCAGGGGCCTCCGCCGTAGCGTCGATTCCGATTGAGGTGTTGTAGATGTCGTAGTAGGTGCCACCCGAGCGGCGAGCCGTCTCCGAGCCGCGCTCCTTGCCGT
This sequence comes from Alistipes sp., assembly GCA_017410165.1. GTDB lineage: Bacteria > Bacteroidota > Bacteroidia > Bacteroidales > Rikenellaceae > Alistipes. Next base: position 24,238 of record JAFQRH010000006.1, read on the forward strand.
ACATTCGTACGCTCTCGCATCCGGTGACAATCATCGCCTGCGGATTGTGTGCGGCGAGCTCCGATGCGAAGCGACGCACGACCGGCTCCGAGGCGATATGTCCCTCGTGGAGCATTGCGCCGAGCGAGGTCTCGGGCATCAGCACAAACTGCACCGAGTCGGGTGTCTCGCGTAGCAACGCGAGCAGATTCTCCTGCTGCCAAGCGGCATCCGAGTTGAATTTTTCGTAGCAATCGACATTCGGCTGTACAACCGAGATGCTGACCTTCTCTTGCGAGGTGTAACGTTCGCGCTCCGGCGAATTGACCTCGTAGAGTACGAGCGAAACCACCATCGGCACAACGAGAGCAAGGGTCGTTGCCACCCACGCACGCTTGCGCATCGTGAGCAGCGACTGCGTAGCCAAGACGTTGAGCGTCAGCACCCACAGCGAGCCACCGAGCACGCCCGTCCATTCATACCACTGCACCGCCCACGTGTCGTTCGAGAAGCCGTTGCCGAGCACCAGCCACGGGAACGAGAGCGCAGGGGCGTTGATGTAGAGGTATTCGCCCGAAATCCACGCCACGATGAAGAAGAGGTACGCCAACCCCTTCGGTGTGTGTTTCGATACGATGTGGAACAGCACGAATGCCGCCAAACTCCACCACGTCGAGAAGAAGGTGGCGGCAATCGGGCCAATCGGCGTAGCGTTCCAAATCCACCATACGGTGGCGACGTTCCATACAACGAAGGTCAGCGTGGCCCAACCCGTCATACGCAGCGCGTCGCGCCACGAGGCGGAGTATTGTGCGCTGATAAGAAGCAGTGGAACAAGAGCCACAGCAAGTGGCAAACCACCCGCGCCAACCCATCCGCTGGTGAGCAGCAGAGCCGACACAAGCGACAGTGTCAGGCGCAATTTGGTGGACATATGTCTCTCGAAATGTATCATATTCGCAATTACTTATTTGCAAATATACGTAATTTGTACGTAATTTCGTCTTTTTGCAGGGTTTGTTTCACAAAAAAACACCGCTTTCCGTTGTGGAAAGCGGTGCAATTCGGATAAGTGGTTACCGATTAGAAGCAGTAAACGCACGAAACACCACAGTTGGCAAGGCCCATTCCGTTGAAACCTACATTCTTCCAGTTTCTGGAAAGTACATAGCCACCGTATGCCATATCAACACCAATCGAAGGAGTCCAGTCGATCGAAAGTTTGATAGGTACCGAGTGGAACTTGATACCGAGCTTTGCACAGCCGGCAGCACCAACATAAGCATAGTTCTCACGACCACCGACGTTTACACCGGCACCTGCATCGAAGAACCAATCACCTGCACTTGGAGTCCAATCCATCGTGCAAACATTCCAGTTGTGGAGAGCCGTAAAATCGGCGGTAAGACCGCTATACGAAACCCAACCCATACCGAAACGTGCCTCAACATAGTTACCATTCTCGAAGCCATACTCGCCGACTGCCTGCAAGCCCGAACCTACACGACCACCGACTGCCCAACCCTGCGCCTGTGCGCTAACAGCAACGAACAATACTGCCAAAGTGAGTAAAATCTTTTTCATAAGCAAAAAGTTATTAATGATTAAAATGTGTTTTCTCTTCACAAAGATATATAAAAATATGTAAAACAATCAAAACTTGTCGAATATTTTTTCGTTTGCCGTTGTGCAGGTTTTGCGTTTTCAAAAAATCGTTGTATCTTCGCATTAACAAAATGTCTAACCAAAAAACAGATTATAACTATGAAAGAATTGAAGGGATCGCGCACCGAGCAGAACTTGTGGACAGCATTTGCCGGTGAGTCGCAGGCACGTAACAAGTACACCTATTTCGCATCGAAGGCGAAGAAAGATGGCTATGTACAGATTGCAAAACTCTTTGAGGAGACCGCCAATAACGAGAAGGAGCACGCAAAGATTTGGTTCAAGTTGCTGAACGGCATCGGCTCGACCGCCGAGAACCTGAAAGCGGCTGCCGAGGGCGAGAACTACGAGTGGACCGATATGTACGCAACCTTCGCAAAGGAGGCACGCGAGGAGGGTTTTGTAGAGATTGCTGCTCTGTTCGAGGGCGTTGCAAAGATTGAGAAGGAGCACGAGGAGCGTTACCTGAAACTCCTCTCGAATGTGGAGGGTGCATTGGTATTCTCGCGCGAGGGCGATATGATTTGGCAGTGCTCGAACTGCGGTCACGTGGTTGTTGGCAAGCAGGCACCGGAGATGTGCCCGATTTGCGCTCACCCACAGGCATACTTCGAGATTAAGCCAGAGAACTATTAGTAGTTTTTCGCACTGACGCACCCCGCCCCAGCGAAGTGTTGTGGTGCGCGCGTGCGTTCCCGTAAAAGTGTGCATTGCAAAAAGGGAGTATCCGGCTCAAAAGAGTTGGATGCTCCCTTTTCGTTTTGATTGCACAAAATATTTCGGTTTTAGTTCTGCTCGATTTCGATTATCTCGACCGTCCAGTCGAACAGGTCGGCTGCGCACGCACTCTGCATCTGGCGCACGGCAGAGGAGGCGGTCGTGTCGGCGAGGATGGCGTTGAAGAAGTCGCCTACCGAGGCGTACGTATTGTTCACCTGCGAGGCCAGACAGCGATAGAAGGCATTCTGCTGCATACGGTCAAGTCCGTTGGGCAGCACACCCTCGGCAACGAGTTGCGGATAGGGGAAGACGTGGCGCATATTGTGGGCATCGGTCGAGAGTTGCTCGACGATGGTCGTCACCACATACACCTGCACGGTGTCGCCTACGCCCGGCATCTCGACAAAGGTCGTATATACGGGGTAGTCCTCCTCGATGGCGGCGGTCACGTCGTCCGAGAAGAGCATATACTCCGCCTCGTTGAGGTCGTTCAGATAGACCATCTTGCGGTAGTCGCGCAACATATTGCGTAGCGACTGACGCTGTTCGCGGTTCCATTGCTGTTGGGGCGTGCAGCCCGCAAAACCGCACAAAAGGAGTGTCACGACGGACACGGAGAGTAGAAATTTTTTCATTGCGTTTTGGTTTTTTGTGGAAACATTACAAATTTTACTCCCCTTGTGTCGCAATCATTATGCCACGCTCGATTGATAGATGCGCCGCCAACGCAGATAGCCGACCACCGCGAGCACGGTGTAGAGCGCATACAATCCGCCCGTGAGCGGAATCTCTTTATATATGTACAACCCTACGGTGATGGCATCCACAACGCCCCACACCACCCACTGCTCGATATATTTGCGCGAGAGCATCCACATCGCCACGACGCTCAACGCTGTGGTCATCGAGTCCCAAAACGGCACGGTCGAGTCGGTAAAGTGGACGAGTAGCGCATAAATTGCGCCGTGAAGTGCTACGAATGCGACCACGAGCGGTATCACGAGCCGCGAGGGTGTCGGTGCAATCTTTATCTGCGAGTCGTCGCCACCACTGCGCTTCGAGGTGCGGAGTGCGCCACTGCGCAACCACACCACAAGCCCATACACGCCCGCCGCGACGTAGTATGCCTGCATCGCAAAGTCGGCATAGAGCCCCTGTCGGAAGTAGAGTGCGCCGTGCACGATGGGCATTATCGCGCCCACCACCCACAGCCATACGTTTGCCCGATACTCCAACCATAGGTAGAGCAGTCCGAGCGCGATACCGATAATTTGCAGTGCAAGTTTTGCATCCATAGTCGATTATTTTTTGCGGTCTTTTTTGCGGTCTTTTTTGCTGTTTCTTGCCGGTCCTCTTTGCCGGTTTTTTGCGGTCTTTGTTGTTTTTGTCGTTGTTGCTGACGAAAAACGCGCTTAAAAAGTGAGTGTTACATTGCCGAGCAGGTTGAATCGCGCCTGCGGGAAGTAGCACGCCCACGAGCCACGCGACTCGATGCCCTCGCCTTCGAGCCACAGACCGCCGTAGCCGTTATTGCAGTAGGCGGTGTTGAAGACGTTGCCGAGCATCAAGCCGAAACGCACACTCTCGATGCGCTTGGTGCGGAGCGTGTACGAGAGGTCGAGGTCGGTCACGCAGTAGCGCGGTAGGGTGAGCTCTTCGTACTCGCCGTTTGTCAGGTACTGCTTGCTCACGTAGCGGGTGCGGAGTTGTGCCACGAAACCCTTCGTGTGGAAATCGAAGAGCGTGCCGGCAATGACCGATGGCGAGTAGGCAATGGTGGTTCGTCCACGATAGAAGCCCACGCCGTCGATGTAGTCCGTGTAGTCGATAATCTTGTTCTGGCTCAACGTCGCATTTGCACTGAACGTAAACCACGCACACGGGCGCACGGCGAGCATCAGTTCGATGCCTCGGCGGAAACTCTTCGGCACGTTGCGCGAGAGCAGTTCGCCCGTGTCGGACAACTCGCCCGTCAGCACGAGTTGGTCTTTGTAGTGCATATAGTAGAGGTTTACGGCAGCCGACACCACGCGACCCTCGTAGCGGTAGCCCGCCTCGGCATCGAGCAACATCTCCGATGTCGGGTACTCGCCCTCGCGTATGTCGGTGAAGTTGTTGCGCGTCGGCTCCTTCTGTGCCACGGAGAACGAGCCGTAGATGTTGTGCTCGCGCGATGGCGAGTAACTGATGCCCACCTTCGGATTTACGAAGTCGTAGTGGCGCAGGATGTCGAGCCGTTGCAGTGCACCCGTCACATCGTCGAAGTTGTCGTTCACGCCGCTGATGCGGTGGGTGATGTGGCGATACTGCACATCGGCAAAGAGGTTTAGCCCGCTTACGATTTGCCAATCGACCTTCGCAAAGATGTTGGCGTCGTACTTTGTGGTGTAGTTGCGATAGTACTCGGTTGGGGCGAACGAGGCGATGCGCTCGACGGCAAGCACGTTGCCGAAGTGCGAGCCATCGTAGATGTTGGCGGCGATGCCCATCGAGAGCGATACGCGCTTCGACGAGTAGAGAGCCGAGGCGACCACACCACCGAAGTCGTTGCGCATCGACTTGCGGCGAATCAGATTTGCTCGCGCGAGGGTCTCGCCACTCTCGGTGACGATGGGCGCGAGTCCGTATTTTGCGAATTTTTGGTCGTTCTTGTAGTTCTGGTAGTAGCCGTTGCCATAGGTGTAGTGGGCGGTGGCGTTGAGCGACCACGCGCTGTTGAAGATGTGGCTGACGACGATTTGGTTGTTGATTTGCAGATAGTTATCCGTGTGATTGTCGTAGAAACCGACTACGCCCGTCAGCGGTGCGCCATCCTCGTCGCGCAGCGGCTCACCCGCAGCATCGAAGAGCGGGCCGTAAATCTCGCCTTCGGGGTTGTAGCGTCGATTCTCCTCCATCTGCTCCTTCGAGAGTCCCGTGTAGGAGAGATAGACGCGCGCCTTGCCACCGAACGACAACGCCTTGACCATCGTGCGACCGTTGTAGTAGCCCGCCTGCACCATATACGATGCCATCTCGGACGAGGCACGCTCGACGTAGCCCTTGGTGCCGATATGCGAGAGTCGCGCATCGAGTGCCCAATGTCCGCCGAGCAGACCCGACGAGATGGCTACCGACTGCTTGTTGGTGCCGAACGAGCCGTAGGAGAGCGATGCCGAGCCACCGAACGTGGTTGGTAGCGGTGCGGTTGTCATATTGAGCGAGCCGCCAAATGCGCCTGTGCCATTGGTCGAGGTACCAGCTCCGCGCTGCACCTGAATCGAGCCGATTGCCGAAGCGACGTCGGGCGTGTCATACCAATATACCGAGTGGGTCTCGGCGTCGTTCATCGGCACACCGTTCATCGTGACGTTGATGCGCGTGGCGTCGGTGCCACGAATGCGTAGCGAAGTTCCGCCAATGCCGTTGCCCGACTCGGAGGTGGCTACCACCGATGGCAACAGTTCGAGCAGCGACGGCAGATCGCGCCCGTAGTTTTGGCTTGCAATCTCCTTGGATGAGAGGTTGGAGTGGGCGATAGGCGTGTGCGCCGCAGCGCGTGTTGCCTTAACCTCAATCTCCTGAATACGATACATTTCGACAGAGTCGAGCGGCTGGGCGTGAAGTTGCTCCGCCGTTGCGAGTGCGCAGATAGCACACCCCAAAAAAGAAAAAATCCCTTTCATACGTTTAATTTTTTTTGAATTAAAGTTTGAAAAGGGGTATGTAGCGATTATGCTCTATGCTCCCGTTCCGGCATTACCCGTTTCGGTTCGATGGGTATAATCTCAGCCCGATTGATGTGTGGTGGTGGCGATAACCCCTCGCTCCGTGCCTTGCACCAATCAAGCACCCCTTTGTGTTGGGGCAAAGATAAAGAAAAAAACCGACAACCGCAAAAAAGACGATTGTCGGTTTTGATTGTATGCGTACCGACACCCCCTATCGGGATGGTTGCGAACGCAAAAACTCTTTGGTTACAACCACACGAATCGCCTTCGGAATGATGTCAATCACAACCGGTGTGTGCCCCATCAACTCGCCATCGCATTCGAGAGCCATATCGGGCGACGAACATATCTCGATGTGCTTGCCCTGCGCGTGCGTGACGTGCCCAATCGAGTAGATGCCGCCATTGAAGAGTCGCTTGGCACGAAAGACAATGTGCCACCAATGCACCGGACGGATGAGCGTCAAATCGAAGAGACCGTCATCTGCCACAGCGTTCGGCAACTGCTGAATACCACCGCCGTTGTACTTACAGATGCCGATTGCGATGCTGAACAACAAGTCGTTATAGACCTGCTCGCCGTCGATAATCACGCGCGCTCCCGTCGGCTTGTAGGTGAAGAACGAGCGCACCAAGCTGTACAGATAGAGCCACTTGCCCTTGCGACCCTTCGCCTTGTTGTGGTTGAAGGTCTTGATTACGAAGGCGTCGAAGCCCAAGCCGGCGACGTTCGCCACGTAGCGCGTCTGCGAGAATTTCGCCTCGGTGTAACTCACCGCACCGACATCTTGCAGGAAGGTGTGCCCCTCGCGTATGGCGCGAATCGCCTCCGAGTAGTGCTGCGGAATGCCGAACGTGCGTCGCCAGTCGTTACCCGTGCCGACCGCCACCACCGCCAACTGAATCTCGTGCGGCGCGATCTGCTTCTGGATAAACATACCGTTCACCACCTCGTTCAGCGTGCCGTCGCCACCGACGACGATGATTTTACGATACCCACGGTCGATGGCTTCGACCGTGAGTTCCGTAGCGTGGTATTGGTGCTCGGTAAAGACCGCATCGCACGGTATGTCGTTGTCGCGCAGCAGTTTGGCTATCTGCGGGAAGTCGGTCAATCCGTGACCGCCACCCGCCACAGGGTTGATGATGACGCGCCAGCGTTCCGAGATAATCGTTGTCTCGACCATTACTATTTTTCCGGAGCGTTTTTAAGCGTATGCAACAGGAATTCGTAGAATTTTGCCACCGATGCAATCTCTACCTTCTCGTCCGGCGAGTGAGGCGACGAGATGGTCGGACCGAACGAAATCATATCCAGACCCTCGTACTTGCCACCGATGATACCGCACTCCAAGCCGGCGTGGATGGCCATAACGGCAGGACGACGACCGTAGAGTTGCTCGTACGACGAGAGCATTGCGTGGAGAATCGGCGACTGCATATTAGGCAACCAACCGTCGTAGTCGCCCGTGAGCGACACCTCGCCACCAGCCAACTCGAATACGCCCTTGATGGCTGCGCCGAGCGCGCGTTTCTCGCTGCCCGACGAACTGCGCAACAGGCACTGAATCTTCACCTCCGAGCCGTTCGATACGACACGTGCGAGGTTCGACGAGGTCTGCACCAGACCCTCCATCGCCACCGACATCTTAACTACGCCGTTCGGCGCACCAACTACGGCGCGAGCCAGACGTGCAGCCACTTCGGCAGGGATAATCGTCTGCGGCATCTCGGCAGGTGCAACCTTAACCGATACGCCCTCCTCGATGCCGTCATACTCGGCGGTGAGCGTGCGCTCGAATGTGGCAACCGTCTGCTCGAAGAGCGCAGCATCCTGCTCCTTTACGAGCACTACGGCAGTTGCCTCGCGCGGAATGGCGTTGCGCAGACCACCGCCATCAACCGATGCGAGCAGCACCTCGACCGGCGAGGTGAGTAGCAGACGGAACAACTCGCGGTTGGCGTTTGCGCGCTGGCAGATGATTTGAATGCCCGAGTGGCCGCCCTTCAAGCCCTTGACCTCCAACGTGTATGGCTTGTATCCGGCAGGGGTTGGCACGGCGGTATATGGGAGCGTGATGTTTGCATCCAAACCGCCCGCACAGCCCACATACAACTCGCCCTCGGTCTCCGAGTCGAGGTTCAGCAGTATATCGCCCTGCAACATACCGCCCTCCAAACCGAAGGCACCATCCATACCGGTCTCCTCGGTTGCGGTGAAGAGTGCCTCAATCGGGCCGTGGCAGATGCTCTCGTCCTCCAACACAGCGAGGATTGCCGCTGCACCGATGCCGTTGTCGGCACCGAGTGTCGTGCCGTTGGCCGTCACCCAATCGCCGTCGATGTACGGCTCGATGGCGTCGTGCTCGAAGTCGAAGCACTTGTCGTTATTCTTCTGCGGTACCATATCGAGGTGTGCCTGCAATACGATGCCCTTCTTATGCTCCATACCGGCGGTTGCCTCCTTGCGTACATAGACGTTGTTGCCCGCATCTATGCGGCAGTAGAGGTTATGAGCCGCCGCAAAATCGACAACGTATTGGCGAATTTGCTCCTCGTGGTGCGATGGATGCGGAATTTGGCAGATTGCCGCAAAGTGCCTCCAAACCAACTCGGGTTTGAGTGAAGTCAGGTTCTTGTCCATAATTTTCTGGGTTTTTTATTTAGTTTTTTGTTACGTTTTTCGTTGCTTTGCTGTTGGGGGTGCCGTGAGTGCTGTGGGGTTTGCGTATTGCTCGGCACACCTCGCTATTTGAGCGTCATATCGACCACCACCGGATTGTGGTCGGACGGGAAGTGACACTCGTTGCCGACCTGATACTTGTCGCGGTGGACCTTGTACTGCTTGGCGGTGAGTTTGCCCTTGTCGGTTGAGTGGATGTAGATATGGTCTATGCGACGCTTCGGCAGCATAAAGTTCTCCTCCAACCCCTTCGAGCCGTTGAATGTTCCGATTGTGCCACATTTGCTCTCCGCAACAAGGAACGTATCCTCATAGTGGCAACACATCGTGCTGTGGAACGGGTCGCTGGAGCGGGCATTCATATCGCCCACGACGATTGTCGGCAGGCACTCGGTGTTGTAGCGTTGGTCAATCTCGACCAAGATACGGCCGGCATTGGCGTTTGCCTCCGGCTTCAATGGGCCGTGCGTGGCGATAAAGAAGAACCGCTTGCCACTCTTTTTGTGGGTTACGGTGGCGGTGAGTGCGGCGCGATAGTGGCGTGTCTCGTCCCAACCCTTCGATATTTCGGTCGGCGTAGGCGAGAAGTAGTAAATCTTGCGGTCGCTCACTTTGAAGCGGCGTTTGTCGAAGAAGACAGCGTTGCCGATAACGCTCTTATGCCCTTCGGGATAGGTGTTTTGCCACCACAACTCGTATCGCTTGCCCTTGCCTTTGCGCACGAGTGCCTCCAAGTCGTCACGACACACCGAGGTCACCTCCTGCATTCCGATAATGTCGCAGTCGAGGCGCACGATAAGGTCTGCCACCGCACGTTTCGAGTTCTCCCAATTACGCGAGTCGGTGGTCAGCCCCTTGCGAATAATGCTTTTGCGGGCCAAGTGCGACCATACGTTGTAGGTGCCGATACGGAGATTCAACTCCGCGTCATCCGCCTTCGGACTGGCTTCGACCGTCGCGCCTGCCACGAGGAGGGCTACGGCCATCAGTATCAATCTTTTCATCTGTTGCATATTTGTATTGTTTGGGGTCATTATCTGTTATTTGGGTTCGCCGTCGCCCTTCTCGTCGCGCTGACGGCGCAGTGTGCCTTCGAGCGCATCCTGCCTGTCGAACGCATCGACAATATGCTTGACCAACTCGTGGCGCACGATGTCGCCTCGGTCGAACTCGACAAAACCGATGCCCTCGATACCGCGCACGGTCTGCATCGCACGCATCAGACCACTGTCGCTGCGATGCGGCAGGTCGATTTGTGTCACGTCGCCCGTCACGATGAACTTCGCATTGCGACCCATACGTGTCAGGAACATCTTTATCTGCGAACGGGTGGTGTTCTGCGCCTCGTCCAGAATGACAAACGCATTGTCCAACGTGCGGCCGCGCATATAGGCGAGAGGCGCAATCTGCACCGTGCCATCCTCCATAAACTTTTGGAGTTTTGCCGACGGAATCATATCGCCCAGCGCATCGTAGAGCGGTTGCAGATATGGGTCGAGTTTCTCTTTGAGGTCGCCCGGCAGGAAGCCGAGTTTTTCGCCCGCCTCAACCGCCGGACGCGTCAGTATCACGCGGCGTATCTGCTTGTCGCGCAGGGCACGCACAGCGAGCGCAATGGCGGTGTAGGTCTTACCCGAACCGGCAGGACCCGTAGCGAATATCAGGTCGCACTTGTCGTACAACTCGACCAGACGACGCTGGTTGGCGGTGCGTGGCTTGACGACGATGCCGTTGTTGCCATAGACAATCACGTCGCCATCGCGTCGGATGCCGCTCTCGGTCGGCGCATCGCCCGTCGTCAGCCCACCGGCGAACGACTGCTCGATGACCTCCTTCGAGATGTGGCCGTAGCGGTCGTAGTAGTCGATAAGCCCCTGCATACGTCGCTCGAAACGCTCGATGTCGGCACGTGCGCCGAGCACTTTGAGCGTCTGTCCGCGAGCTACGATTCGCAGTTTCGGGTGCAGCTGCTTGATCTGTTCCAGATAGACGTTTTTCGCGCCGTAGAGTTCGCGCGTATCGACGTTATCGACAATTATCTCTTTGCCTTCGTTTGCTGTCATAGGTGCTCGTTTAGAATAGATAACCGATTCGTAGTTGCACGTAGTGCGTTGTGGTGTCGAATGTTGTGCCCTCGCTCGCCGCATCGTACGAGAGGTAGTTCTCGACCTTGTTGAAGCGGCTCATAAAGCGTGCGTCGATGAGCAGGTGTTTGAATAGGAGGCAGCCGACGCTCACGGCATACGACACGGTCGGATTCAGGCGGCCGAACAACACCTTCTCGCCCTTGCGGTCGGCATACGTCGGGTTGTCCATCACGGTCAGCACGGGGCCCAACCCCACGCGAAACTTCGAGAAGCGGAACGAGAAGAGAATCGGTACCTGTATGGTGTTCGACTTGATGGTGCTCGAAAACTTCTGCGGCTCGTCGGCGAGTTTGATTTTCGAGTATGTGTAGATGATTTCGGGCTGAATGGCAAACGTGTCGCTGAACTTCAACGCCATATGCAGACCCGCCGAGTAGCCGAGTCGTGGCGAGAGTTTTGCCTCCGAGTTCTCGATGTCGTACTTCATAAACGGGTACGATACGCCCGCCACAAAACCCCACTCCATTCGCAGACGAGGTGCGTTTTGTGCCGATGCGGAGCCACACACGAGCGTGAGGAGTGTGACGAGTATGGTTATAAACGCTGTTCGTTTCATCGGTTTTATATGCATATATTCCCTCAAAAATACGAATTTTTTCGGAAACGACCGCCATCGCGCGCGTAATCTTTACGAAAATTTTGTACTGCCGACGATTTGCACTATCTTTGCCACCGTAAAAAGCCCTGCATCGCAGAGCATAAAACGTAATAGAGATGAGTCTTGTAGCAATAGTTGGTCGCCCGAATGTGGGTAAAAGTACGCTCTTCAACCGTCTGGTTGGCCAGCGTCAGGCGATTGTCGATGCCGAGGCGGGTACTACGCGCGACCGCCACTACGGCAAAACCGATTGGAACGGTCGCGAGTTTTCGATTATCGACACGGGCGGTTATTCGGTCAATAGCGAGGATATTTTCGAGGACGAGATTCGTCGTCAGGTGTTGCTCGCCATCGAGGAGGCGGACGTAATCCTCTTCCTGGTCGAGGTCAATACGGGTATCACCGACCTCGATATGATGATGGCGGAGATTCTGCGCCGTGCCAAGAAGCGCACCATTTTGGTCTGCAACAAGGTCGATAACTACGAACTCATCTACTCGTCGCACGAGTTCTACGCGCTCGGTCTGGGCGACCCGATGTGTATCAGTTCGATGTCGGGTAGCGGTACGGGCGACTTGATGGACGAGATTCTGCGCCTGTTGCCGGAGGATTGCTCGGCCGAGGAGGAGGAGAATCTGCCGCGCATCACGATTGTCGGCCGTCCGAATGTCGGCAAGTCGTCGATGACCAACGCACTGCTCGGCGAGGAGCGCAACATCGTGACCAACATCGCCGGCACGACTCGCGACTCGATTCACACGCGCTACAACAAGTACGGTATGGATTTCTATCTGGTCGATACCGCCGGAATGCGCAAGAAGGGCAAGACGATGGAGGACTTGGAGTTCTACTCGGTGATGCGTTCCATCCGCGCCATCGAGGCATCGGATGTCTGCGTGCTGATGCTCGACGCACAGCAGGGTTTGGAGTCGCAAGACCTTAATATCCACAACCTTATCGTTCGCAACCGCAAGGGTTGTGTGATTGTGGTCAATAAGTGGGACCTCGTCGAGAAGGATAACAATACGATGAAGGAGTGGCGCGAATTTTTGGAGAGCAAGCTCGCTCCGTTCAACGATATTCCGATTATCTTCACCTCGGCACTGCACAAGCAGCGTATTTTGGAGGTTTTGCAGATGGCTATCCGCGTCTATAACTCGCGCAACCGTCGTATTCCGACCTCGGAGTTCAATGACTTCATCCTGCCGATTATCGAGGAGACGCCGCCGCCAACCACCAAGGGCAAGTACATCCGCATCAAGTATGCGATGCAGCTCCCGACGCCGACGCCGCAGTTTGTCTTCTTCTGCAACCTGCCGCAGTACATCCGCGAGAACTATCGCCGCTTCCTCGAAAACCATATTCGTAGTCAATGGGATTTTTCGGGAGTGCCTATGCAGATATATTTCCGACAGAAATAATAAAAAGGGTATCGATTTTCGATACCCTTTTTATTATTTAATATTTACATATCCCCTAAATCCCCTTTTGAAAAAAGGGGACTTTGTCGCTACGCTCCGGGTGGGTGTTGTAAGGTTTTCGGTACTCCCTAAATTCCCTAAATTCCCTAAACTCTCTAACGCCTCTAACGCCCTTAACGCCCACTAACGCCCCTTTTGGCAAAGGGATTAGAATGGGAGGTCGTCCACCTCTTGTGTGGCAGGGGCTGTGGCGTATGCCGGCTCGGAGGTTGGCATTGGCGGAACGTCGGCAGGAGCTGCTGCGGGTGCTGCGGCAACCTCCTTCGGTTGGATGCGCCAAGCGCGAACGTCGGTGTACCAACGGCCGTTGTATTCGCGCGACTCGACATCAATCGAGACCGTGTATGCTGCGCCCTCGCGCAGGCGAGCCACCTCTTCGGGCTTGTTGAAGAACGTCACGCATATCTTGCGCGGATATTGCGATTGGGACTGTGCGTCGAAGATTACCTCTTGACGCTGCCACTCGCCGCGAGCCGAAGTGCCGCTCGTCGGTGGCATAATTCTGAATACTGTACCTTCAAATTCCATATTTTTCGTATTATTTGTTTTTTGTTTTTACTTACGGTGTTGGCGTAAACCTGTGCGAGGTTATCGCCCAACAAATATAAGCAAAAAATCTGAATGCGCCACAAAAAAAGAGTGTTCCACCCTTCGCAGGGGAGAACACTCCGTGGCCTTGTGTCACTCGGAGGATTAATCCTCGTTCTTGACAACCAAGCGGCGCTCCTTGATACGCGCCTTCTTACCGGTCAACTCGCGGAAGTAGTAGATACGTGCACGACGTACAACACCACGCTTGTTTACCTCGATCTTGTCGAGATGTGGCGAGTAGAGAGGGAAGATACGCTCAACGCCCACGCCGTTCGATACCTTACGGATGGTGAACATCTTGGTCTTACCCTGACCCTTAATCTGGATCACTACACCACGGAAGCTCTGCAAACGCTCTTTGCTTCCCTCAACGATACGGTAGGTAACAGTGATGGTGTCACCTGCCTGGAACGAAGGGATGTCGGCATCAGTCTTCTGCCACATCTGATCGTTCACGAGTCTAATCAACGAATCCTTGTTCATTGTTGCAACAAAATTTTTTGGTTAATCGCTCAACATTGTCGCTGTGGTTGGCCTACCATACGCAGCACTTACCGCGTAATCCCGCACGAAAATTTTTATCGGACAAACTCTTTTCATCAGAAACCCTGATTATCTATGCTTGCCCCCCCGTGCTTTTGGCCGCACACCCTTTACAAGAGGTTGATACGCGGGGCAAAGGTAGTAAAAAAATCTATATATGAGAGAGATTTCAGTGAAAAAAATGTGCGATGAACTATCGACGCTTGCGGGCAAACTCCTTTTTTGCCAATTTCAACTGCTTCACGAAACGCTTGGATGTATGCATTTTAGCCAACGCTACCGAGGTTGCGAAACGCGACGCATCGACATCGCTCTGCCAATGGTAGCCGGCAATCACGCGACTTTGACCATACTCGTAACCGACCTTGATAAGGGCGTTTGCTGCCTCGGGGTTAATCTCCGAGAGGAGCAATGCGGCGGTGGTGCCGATTACGGTGTGCCCCGACGGATAGGAGCCGTTGTTGCGCAAGCCCGCCTCTTTGTCGGGTACGAGCGACGTCTCGTTGAAGTAGATGAACGGACGTGTGCGGTTGTAGTGCGACTTCGGTTTGAGCGTTATGTTGTTCGCTGTCTCCATTCCATCGACTATGAGGCGGAAGATGTGTGGCGTATTCTCGGGCGTAATCTCTACGCCGAATGGCTTGCTGAAATGGCTGCAAATCACTCGTGGGTCGATACTTGCGTGGCTGATTGCCTCGCCGGCGCGTGCCGCATCTTGGCGCATCTGCTTGCCCCACGCATATTGTGCCTTGTCGAATGAGAACTGCTCCGACTCGAATGCCGGAGGTGCGGGCAACCACTGTGTCATATCGGGCATTTGCTCGGCAGTGAAGTATGGGTTCGAGCCCTTGAAGAGTCCCTTTGCAGTGGCAGACGTTGTGGCGGCGGCGAGAATCGCAGCGGCGCATAAAGCTAGAAAAAGTCGTTTCATATTATATATAGGTATTAGGTTTTGTGTTTTTGTGTTGGCACAAAGGTACAAATATTTGCGTAGATGGCACGCCTTTTTGCGACGAAAGATGCACAAAAAAGTGGGTCGAGGCGTAAAAGCGTGCGCCGAAGTGTTGAAATTTTGTCGAAAATATTTGTAAGCGAGAAAATTTTACTATCTTTGCACCCGCACTTTGTGCATTAATAGCTATTAACAAACAAAAAACGAAAAAGATGAAAAAGGGAATTCATCCGGAAAATTATCGTTTGGTGGCGTTCAAGGATATGTCGAACGACCACGTGTTTTTGTGCAGGTCCGCCGTTTCGACAAAGGAGACCATCGAGGTGAACGGCGAAACCTATCCCGTGTATAAGATGGAGATCTCCAACACATCGCACCCGTTCTACACCGGTAAGATGAAGTTGGTAGATACCGCAGGTCGTGTGGATAAGTTTATGAGCCGTTACGCAAAACGCTACGATAAGAAGAACAAGTAGAATTGTTCTAATCCAAATGTCAAAGCCGTCCGAATTTCGGGCGGCTTTTTTTGTGGTGGTGGTGGGGGTGGAGTGCTTTAAGGTCGGGTAAGGTCAAGTAAGGTCGGGTAAGGTCAAATAAGGTCACGCGCCTTCGGCGGCTTTAAGGTCAGGTAAGGTCGGGTAAGGTCAGGTAAGGTCGGGTAAGGTCAGGTAAGGTCGGGTAAGGTCGGGTAAGGTCGGGTAAGGTCACGCGCCTTCGGCGGCTTTAAGGTCGGGTAAGGTCGGGTAAGGTCGGGTAAGGTCGGGTAAGGTCAAGTAAGGTCACGCGCCTAAATTCCCTAAATTCCCTAAACTCTCTAAACTCCCTAAACCTCTACCCCCCCCTCCCACGCAAAAAGGGCTGTCCAACGCCGTGCGTCGAACAGCCCTTGCTTATTTGCCCTCTGCTTTATGCAGAGCGTGCGGCAATTACATTACGCCACCACCACCTGCGAGATTTGCAGTACCCGTGAAGAGTGTGCAAGGGTTAGGACTCGTAACACCCATCATACCGGTAAAATCAACCATTACCGATTCTGCTGTCAGATTTGTGTAAGGAAGCTTGGTTACGGTCACCTCGTCGAACATATTCTTCTGCGAGAGAACTACGTAGCCCGACGTAGCGTCGGTTGGCTCAATGGTGTATGCGACCTGAATGTATGGCTGCCACTGTCCTGCCAAAGTCGGATCGTTGTATGCCGACTCTAAATCAATACCGATGATGAGCATACCGGGAACCGATACGCCGAGGTCAGCGATAACGCGTGCCGGCTGACCGATCATTGCAGTCGAGAGATCTGCCGGCAATACCCACTGCTTGCCATCGATGCTTGCTGCTACGGCCGCACCAAGTTCGTTACCGTTTACGATAACCTTACCGGTGTTGGTGATGCTTGCCGTGTCAATGCTCGACTCCTCGGTCTTGTGACCTACGAGAATGTCGATAAACTCGGTGTTGCCTGCATTTACAATAGTAAGTGTACCGCTGTTCGAGCAGTTCGAAACTACTGCGCCTGCCTTCTTGTTGTCGCCAAGCAGGAGACCTGCGTGGAGAGGTACAGTCGATTGGTACATATCGGCATAGATGTTACCCGAGTTTGTACAGTTGGTCATATCCTCCTGTTGTGCACCAACTACACCACCGATGTAGAATACGTCGTTAGTTACGAGCGCCTCAGTAACAGTGATGTCAAAGTCGGCCTCGTTCGAGCAGTTGTCCACACCGTTGTTTGAGAGAGCAACGACACCACCCGTGTAGTTTGCCTTCTTGTTGTTGGTTGTGAACGAAAGCTTCGCATCCTTCGTAACCTTACAGTTGCTGATGGTTGCCTGACGCTCGGACGCGGTCTTAATCTGACCTACAATACCTGCAAAACGCAACGAACCTGCCGCGCCATTAACCTTAACGGTGAGCGGAGCCGAAAGCGTACAACCCTCAATCTTGGTAGTAACATAACCTGCGATACCTGCATTGTAGAGGGCACCACCTGCCTTCGAAACGCCGATAACGTCAATCGTTACAGGGCCTGCGCACTCGCAGTTGTAAACACCACCCTTGGTCTCGCCGATGATACCCGACGAATAGTTCTCGTAAGTGTTGTGCTTGATATTAACCGTACCGTAGTTGTTACAGTTGTAAACATCCCAAGTAGCATAGCCGATAACGCCTGCGTGCCAACCCTTCGTACCACCGCTTATCTTACAGTTGTTGTAGATGTTGAGCGTACCGTAGTTGCGGCACTCCTCAATCTTGTAATCGGTATTGTAAACGTTGTAGATACCAACGCAACCAGCAACACCACCGAATACCGAACCGCCCTGTGAACCAGCGCCATCAGCGTCCTGTGTACCTGCTGCCCAAACACCCTCAACGAAGAGCTCACCGTAGTTAACACACTCTTTGAGGTTGAAGATCGTAGCACCTACGATACCACCTGCCGACGGACGAGTACCGCCCAGATTGAGGTCTTCGATTGGGGTAGTGAACGAAACGCGACCGTAGTTCTCGCAACCAATGATGTCGGCCTGCGAATAACCGATGACACCACCGACGTTACCATAAGTACCGCTGTCGAGTGTCTCGAAACGATACGATACATCACCGTAGTTGCGGCAATCCAAGATAGTACCGAGCAGAGTAGCTTCCGACGATTTCGACATCTGCGTACCACCGGCAACACCACCGACACATACCTTCTTTGGCTGACAAGCGAACAATACGTTCACGTTACCGTAGTTGTGGCACTGCTCAACGAATGCTGTGCCGAGAGCCACCTTGCTACCTGCGTTAGGGTTCAGATAACCAACCACACCACCGATGTTCTGGTTGTTGTTCACAGCCGGCGAAGTAACGGTTACGTCACCATAGTTGACACACGACTTCATAGTACCGTACGACGTACCGACAATTGTACCGATACGGGTACCAACTGCGCTGATGTCGGTTACGTTCACGTTACCGTGGTTGATACAACCCTCAACGATACCCGGCTCCTCGTTATCCTCAACGATGAATGCACAGTGCTGGATGCCGGTCTCTACGACGTTGTAGTTGAGTACACACGACTCGTCGATAACGATGTTCTTCACCGTACCCGAGTTCATATTGATCAGACCGCGAGTGGTTGTCCAATTCTTCAACTTGTAGCCCTGACCATTGAGAATACCCGTAAAGTCAACGGTGGTCGGGGTAAGAGTTACGCCCGTGAGGTCGATATCTGCGCCGATGCAAACCTCACCCTCGCCATTAACATAAGCCGTATAGTCGCCGGCGTTTACTGCTGCGAGGAATGCGTTGAGCTGCTCGGCGTTGCGGATAACGATACCTACCTGCTCTGCACCTACGTAGGTAACCTCCGGCATAGCGAGCATCACGCCACCCTTAATCTCGATACCTGTGGTTGCATAGGCGGTCTTCTCCATTGCCTTGCCTGCTGCATCCTCGATGGTTACCTTGAAGCCCTTGGCATACGTGCCGGCAGGAACTGCGATGATAACGGTTGCCTTGCCACCCTCGTAAGGGATGCCGTCTGCACCTGCTACGCGGATATAGTTGCAACCTGCGCTGCACCAAGCATCGTTTGCCTGCGCTCCAACGAGAACCTCGCCCGAGATAGGTGTGCCGTCCAAAGTTTCGAGAGTTACGCCCTTCAAAGCAACGTCGTCACCCTTGGCGATAACCACCTTAACGAAACCGAAAGCGTTCTTCATCGAAATCTGGCTGTTCTCCGAGTAACCAATCATAACGGCTACCTTGTCAGCGAACGAGTTAGCGGCATACTTCTGCTCCGGCTCGATATAGAGAGCCGCTGCGTGCATACCATTCACTACGAGCGACTCCTTCACTGCATCTACCGGATAAACTACGGTGAACGGTGCCTGAACGCCTGCTACGTTGAATTTTGCGTACTTGCCGCCTACGAACGATGCGTCAACCTCTGCCGACTCAACGCCGTTTACCAATACCTTGTCGCCCTTGGTCCAGAGTACAGGATACTCCTTACCATCGAACGCGCCGAGTTCTGTACGCGATGCATCTTCAAGCGATACGCCGAGCGTTACCTCGCCCTGCGGAAGCGGCATCACATCCTCTGTCGTGTCTGTCGAACACGCTGCGGTCAGCATACCCAATGCCAAACCGAGAATCAAATACATCTTTTTCATTGTTTGTCTTTCTTTTTAGTTTGACATTGATTAATAGGTGTCCCAGATACCTCCCTCTTCGGTTACACCTTCGTTCTCTGTGCTCTCCTCGAAGCCCGCCTCGCAGCGAACAGCGATGTTGCGCATTGTTGGAGCGAGATACTCATTCTCAACCCCGAACTTCAACATTTTTTTGCTCATAATAGTTGGTTTTAGGTTTTTATTGGTTTTTTATTCAGTTTATTCGGCGTTTTTTTCGGTTTTTTGCCACTTTTGTTTGCCCTGTTTTGTGCCAATAATCTCGATATTTTTGGGCGCAATACCCTATATAAAGAGAATATTGACTACCAAAGTTAATGCAAATCAAAATAAAATCCAAAAAAAATGAAAAAAATAGTCAAAAAAAATCCGTTCGGCACACGCCGAACGGATTTTTCGTTCTTCTCCTCGAAGTCCCGACCGTAGCCGAAAGCCGACTCTAATCAAGCCCTCGACCGCAATCGAAGCCCCAATCGAAGCCCCTTTCGATTACAACTCGGTGCCGTTGACAACAACCTTACCGGTGTTGGTCATCGTTGCATCGTCAATCGTACCCTCATTCAGGCCGACCATCAGACCGATATTCTCGGTGTTGCCCGCATTGGTAATGGTCATCGTACCGCTGTTCGAGCTGTTTTTGGCCGTTGCGTTTTCCGAGTAGTTCATACCGAGCACCGTACCTGCATAGAGTGGCGAGGTCGATTCTGCCATATCGGCGGTGATTGTGCCGTAGTTGTGGCAGTCGTTCATCGTCACCTTCTGCAAACCTGCTACGCCGGCGATATAGGTGATACCCGTACCGGTCAGCTGCTTGTTTATCTCAACCGAGATAGTCGCCTTGTTGGTACAGCCATCAATACCGTTGTTACAGTTGCCGATAATACCGGCTGCGTAGTTTGCCTTGCTGTTCGAGGTCGAGAGCGTCACCTTTGCGGTCTCCGTTGTCGAGCAGTTGCTGATAACGGTATCCTCGCCTTCTCGCGTTATAATCTGACCTACGATACCTGCGCAACGTACCGATGCCTTCGAGTCGTCGGTGTTGAGCGTGTGCGAACCACTCATCGTACAATCCGATACGCTTGTGCGCGAATAGCCGGCAACACCTGCGGTGTAGAGCGTGCTATAAGCGGTCTTGGTCTTGATATTCGTTGTGTTCGAGCCCGAGTTCGAGCAACCATCAATCACATAACCGTCGCCAACGACACTTGCCGAGTAGATGGTAATGCCCGTTACTTCCACACCGTCACAATTGGTCGTAACCGTGCCCGTATTGTGGCAGTCGCTAACGGTCGTGGAGCAATATCCGACAACACCACCCGCGCGGAAGTTTGCTTTCTCCGCCGTCATACCCATCAGGGTAAGCGAAACGTTGCCGTTGTTGTCACATCTGGTTACGTTGTATGGCGAGTTTCCAACAACACCACCAACGTATGTGTTCTTGTTGTAAGTGTTGATATCTACCACACCCTCGTTCGAGCAATCCTCGACTGCCATCTGCGAATAACCGACAACGCCACCTTGCGAAGAAGCCGTACCGCCGGTTGCCAGGCAGTAGTATTTGGTGGTAAACTTACCGTAGTTTGTACAACATCTAACTTTCTCTGTCGAATCGGTTACATTGGTAATACCTGCGCAGCCGACAACGCCACCAAACACAGCGCCTGCATACGCGCCGGCACCTGCATTACCGTCGGTACCACCAGCCCATACGCCCTCAACATAGACCTCGCCGTAGTTTTCGCAATAGAAAACTGTGTGGGTTGCCGTTGCAACCACACCACCAACACCCGGACGAGTACCGCCTACTGTGCGCTCGCCTACCGGAACGGTGTACTCTACCTTGCCGTAGTTATAGCAATATTGAATATTCGCTTCGGCATAACCGATAACACCACCAACGTTGCCATACGTACCACCGGCAAGTTTCTTGAAGTGGTACTTCACGTTACCGAAGTTGTAACAATCCGTAATGCGTCCGTGATTAACCACCTCGGTAGATTTGTGATATGCAGTCGTACCCAAGACGCCACCGACATAGACATTCTTCGGCTGAACGGTCTCCGGGAACTCAACGGTTATATTACCATAGTTGGCACAATTAACGAGGAAATCTTTGCCGAAGTAATCCTTTGGCGAGGCGTTGGTGTTGTAGTAGGCAACAACACCGCCGACCATCAGGTTCTTCGTGAAATCCTTGTTGTTGGTAACCGTGATGTTGCCATAGTTTCTACAATCTGCAATATAGCCGTAGCCCGCACCGAACAGACCTGCTACGCGGTGAGTACCGTTGTTAATCTCCGAAGCGGTAACGTCGCCGAAGTTGGTACAGTTGATTGCCTTACCCGTTGGGTTAATCTTCTCGGCAATAAAAGCACACTGCTTGTCGCTGGTGGAGGTCATACTTTCGGTTGCTGCGGTAAATGTACACGACTTGTCGATAATGATATTCTTCAACGTACCGGTCACGTTGCAGAAGAGTGGGCGGTCGGCCGTCCAATTCTTAATCTTGTAGCCCTTACCGTTGAACGTGCCTGCAAAGTCGCCTGCGGTCCACTCCCAATCAACGCCTGTCATATCGATATCGGCACCGAGCACAACCTCGTCCTCGTCATTCAAATAAGCCGAGTAGTCGCCCGCCTTGGCTGCTGCGTGGAAAGCCACGAGTTCCGCAGCCGTGCGGATAACGATGCCCTTCTGTGCCTCGCCCTTGTAGGTGAGTGTCGGCATTGCGAGCACCTCGCCACCCTTCAACGTAACGCCTTCTGTGGTGTAGGCGGTACGCGACATCGCCTTGCCTGTCTTATCCTCGATGGTTACCTTGAAACCGTTGTAATACTCACGGGCAGGGACAGCGAAGATTACCTCTGCCACGCCATTGTTGTACGGAATACCATCCTTGCCAACGATATGGATATAGTCACAACCCGACGCCCAAGATTCTGTATCGCCTGGTGCAACCCACAACTCGCCTGACACCGTAGCTTCACCCAACGATTCGATGGTCACACTGTGCAGATCAACATTGTCACCCTTGGCGATTGAAACCTTAATAAAACTGAACAGGTGAGTCAGTGTTATCGGCTGACCTGCCTCCTCGGCAACACCTGCCATAATGGCAATCTTATCGGCAAACGACTTGTCGGTGTACTCCTGCTCCGATGGCGAATACACCACAAAATAGTCATTTTCAGCATCGTATCCCTTTACCGCCTCTGCCGGATAGAAAACGTGATAAGGTGCGGTAACATCCTGCACGGTGAATTGTGCCGAACGTGTGCCTACATCTGCCGGTTTAACCTCCGACGAGGTCTTGCCGTTTACGGACAAGCGGTCGCCCTCCGACCAAACTACCGTATAGCCGCCGGGGATCTCCTCGCCAATCTGTGTACGCGACGAATCGTCGAGCGTCACACCTAATACTACCTCATTTTGTGGTTGAGGCAAAACATCCTGTGTCGTGTCTGTCGAACACGCTGCGGTCAGCATACCCAATGCCAAACCGAGAATCACGTAGAACTTTTTCATAATCTTTCCTTTGTTTAGCATTGTTTTTTACTGTGCATTAAGTTCATCCCATTCGCCCTCTTTTTCGGTGAGGTCGCCCAATACGGCACTCGTCTGGAATCCCGCCTCGCAACGTATGTTAATGTTGCGCAGCGTCGGGGTCTGGTACGTTCCCCCCCCCCAATTTCAGCATTGTTTTCATAAAAATAGTTAGTTTAATGTTTTTTATATAGTTTGCGTTTTTTTTGCGTTGGTTTTTTGCTATTTGCTTATTTGTTGGTTCGCTATTTTGCGTTTTGTTGGTTTGCTATTTGCTTATTTGTTGGTTCGCTATTTTGCGTTTTGTTGGTTTGCTATTTTGCTTATTTGTTGTTTGCGTTTTTGCTGTTTGTTTTCTCTGTTTTGCCACCCTCTACCGTTGAGGATTTAACACATTACCGCAAATTAATTATCAAAAATAGAACAAATCCGAATAAAAACCAAATTTTTTGCCAAAAAGTGCTGATTTATTTGCATTTCTGCTGTTGAGGACGGGTAGGGAGTTTAGGGAATTTAGGGGCGGGTAGGGAGTTTAGAGGGGGTAGGGAATTTAGGGAGTTTAGGGTGAGGGCTGACCTTACTTGACCTTACTTGACTTTACTTGACCTTACTCGACTTTACTTGACTTTATCCGACCTTACCCGACCTTACTTTACTTGACCTTAAAGCCGCCAAAGGCGCGTGACCTTACTTGCCTTACCCGACCTTATTAAAAGCCACTAACGCAACCGCGGAGAAAAAAGCCGAACCTTTTTCTCTTTTTTTATTATAGGTGTCAGAAGTTGAATCACTCTTATCTTCTTGCATAAAGATAGGATATATTAAGATGGTGTAAAAATCCAATAATCTAAATATTATTTATTGCGATACTTTTATTACCTTTGTACTGACTAACTTAAAAAATACGCCAAATGAAGAGGTTTTTGCACTATTTCATAGTCACATTATTTCTGCTTCTGCACGCAATTCCGGCACACGCCGTGCTCAAAGGTTACTCGCTTAACGAGACGGTGATAATGCTCCGTTCGGAGTTGGAGGTTTTTACCCGACAGGTGAATACTATGCACTCCGATTTTATGAAGGCACGCGATGACTACAAGGCCGAATTGCAGGAGTTTCGCAGGGAGATGGCATCGGCAAAGTTGAGTCTCTTCTCGCAGCAAGAGCAGTATGTCTTCGGTAATGCCTATGCCTCGGAGGTGGCGAAGCGGTTATGTGACGATTTCTATGGTCGCAATCTGCCGATAGAGCTTTGGAGGACAACCTACGAGCGCACTCTGTCGCGCTGCCAGCAATTGCACAAAACCCTCTCCGAAATCGACCCTGCACTGTTGGACGACGGTGCAAGGCATAGCCGCGAGGAGGGTCTTGCGTATATTGACCAAGTGGTTGCAAGCATCAACACGTGGCACGACCAGATATTGGACGACCTCGACAAATACAGGGAGTTAGCCGCCGAGGTCGAGGCCCTTCAACGCGACATTGACAGCAACTACAACTACATCCTTAACTCGATGCTGCTCACCCCCGACAAGCAACCAACGCACAAGGTGTTCAGCGAGAATTTTGCCTCGAATTGGAGTTCGTTCAAGAATACCGTTGTGGGCATCTTTGGTGCGTCGCACTACTACGGATGGGAGTTTCAGGATAAGTGGAACGCCGAGGCACTGTTTATCATCCTCGCAGGCGTAATTGCGTTTTTTGTAGGCGTTTTATTCGCCATCTTGGCACTATATTGCGGGTGGATAAAGCGGTGGAAACTTATGGAGAACCACCCCGCAATATTCTCGATATTCTGCGGCTGGAATGCCGTGACAATCACCTACTTCGTCATCAAGGTTGCCGTCACGTCAAATCCATTCTTTGGCTCGGCACTCAATCTCGTTATTGAGTTGTGTCTGATGTACGTAATGCTCAATTTCAGCGTACTTCTTCGTATGAAGAGCGACCAACTCATCCCGACGATTCTCGCCTATATGCCTACGGTCGCGCTCTCGGCCATCATCTTCCTCTTCCGTCTGTTGTTGGTGGATATAAATGTCGTGCGAATCGCCTATCCCGTGACGCTGCTCGCCCTTATCGTGGCACAGATATTCGTCATACTGCGTCTGCACCGAAAACTGTTGCCGCTCGATAGATACGTGAGCATCTTGGCCGTATTGCTCTTCTCGCTGTGCTTTATGATGAACTTCTGGGGCTACTACTACCTCTCGGTATATGTTGCACTCTCTTGGGCGATATTCATCATCGGACACCTTGTGCTGTCGTGCTTCTACAACTATCTCTACCGCGTGGAGCGCAGACGCTTGGTGAAGGACGAAGAGGGCTACCGACACTCGTGGATGCCGTTTACGTTCAAGTGGTTATTCAAGCCGATGTCGTTGATTTTGGTGCTGTTGGTGTGCACGTTGGAGTGTGTCCACGTCTTCAACATCAACGAGTGGTTTAACGGCGTGTTTGACTACAAGTTCGTGAACTTCCCCGACATCGTATGCGTCTCGGCAAGGCGCGTGTTCTTCATCGTTATTAGCGCGATACTCACCAACTACTTCGTACACTTGGTGAACCACATACTCCGTATTCGCTACCACGAGCGAGCCGACGTGGGAGCCATCAACCTCTCTCGCAACATCTTTGCTATCGTCGTGTGGTGCGTATTCGTGTTGCTGTCGCTGGCATACATCGAGGTCAACTACATAGGTATATTAGCCACGTTGGGAGGTTTTGCCATAGGTCTTGGTGTGGCGTTGCGCGACACGTTCGACTGCCTGCTCTGCGGTATTATCCTTATGATGGGCCGCATCAAGATTGGCGACTACGTCGAAATCGGCAATAGTTATCGTGGCAAGGTCATCGATATACAGTACCGCAGCACGCTTATCGAGACGGACGACGGAGCCGTTATCTCGGTGTTCAACACGCAGTTCTTCGACAAAGATTTTAGAAATATGAGCTACACGGGCGACTACCAGCGACTCCATATCGCATTCCGCGTGCAGAAGGAGATCGACACTGTGAAGGTGCGCGAGATGCTTGCCCAAGCACTTACTGAGAAGGTGCCCGAGATAGCCAAACATCCTGCTCCGGTCATCCTTTTCGGGTCGAGCGACAACTACCATATCAATATGATTGCCCAAGTGTGGGTGTCGGTGTACGATTACGACGAGGGAATCTCGAACGTGAAAGAGACGCTCTTCAACACGCTCTTCGAGCACGGATTGAGAGATATGAGCGTTGAGTCGCGCGTAATCTTCACGAAAGATATTATGGATGTCAAGGAGGCAGACATATATATCCCAAAGGGCATAAAGAGGGTTGAAGATTAGCAGTTTAGGGAGTTTAGGGAGTTTAGAGAGTTTAGCGGTCTATGCCTCTACCATTCCTAAATTCCCTAAACTCCCTAAACTCCTTAAAACCCCTACTCCCTACCACAAAAAAAACCTTACTTGACCTTAAAGCAACCGCAGGTTGCGCGACCTTATTTGACCTTACCCGACCTTACCCGACCTTACCCGACCTTACCCCAAAAATTCAAAAAAATCGCAAAAATCACACCCCTTTGCGAAAATTTTGCAAAAACACAGCCGTAAATTCTCAAAAAAAATCGGCAAAAAATCCTCGTCCGAAAAAATATCCCGCAAAATCCGTCTGAATATTTTTGCAAAAAACCGAATGCCGGCTTTGTTTTTATAAAAACAAATCTTATCTTTGCGGTAACTATAACTAACTAAACTAATAACGCTTAACTAATATGACCAAGATCACGAGAGATCTTCGATCTCCCTATTTGCCTCCACAGCTCGATGTGGAGGTCTTTGCCACTGAATGTGGTTTTCAAGTAACAGGCAGTATCACAGAATCCAACGGCGGAGGCGACAACTCCATCGCCGACCCGGATGTCGATTACATCGAGGGTTGGTAGCCGAATATATGTGTAACTGTGTAATTAACCACTTAAAAACCGCAATCAGAATGAAAAGAATTTTTACAACCATATTTGCTTTGACGCTCCTTGCGTCTTGTTCGCAGTTCGAGGATATCGACATCATCGTTCAGCCATCCAATCCAAATCTCGGCAGTGGCCGTCTCTCCGAGTTTACGGCCGCAGACGAGCTCACCAACACCGAGGGCTCGCGTGCGGGTATCGACGAGAATCACACGTCGATTTGGAGCAATAACGACAACTTGACGGTCGTGCGTTTCGACTCTTCGACCTCTGCGCCGGTTTTGGTGCATTGTAACTCGCCGGAGAACTCGTTGTCGGAGGACAGAAAGACCATTTTGTTCAACTGCGAGGAGAACTCGAACGACAACGCGACCGACAACTTTATCTACAAGAGCGGTGTCGAGCAGTACGCCATCTATCCGCAGATGCCGTCTGCCGAGCCAATCGACTTTTCCGGTGGTAAAGTTGGCAGCCGCATCTTCAAGGTGGATTTGCCTAACCAGACGCTGTATAGCGAGACCGATTTCCACTATCCGTTGCTCGTTGGTCGTTGGGATGAGTCGGCAGAGATGTTCCGTTTCAAGAATCCGCTTGCAACCATCAAACTCACACTCAAAGCACCGACCGACAAGGTCTATCACCTGCGCTCGATTACCGTTACGGGTCGCAATATGGAGCATATGTGGGGCAAGGCGACCATCACGGCAAACGCTACGGGCGACAGCTCGGTTGTCTTCGATGACGACGATGCAACGTACTACGCTTCGATGAACTGCTTGCAGACCACCGAGAGCGGCACTTTGGAGGGTTACGAGGTGACCGACGCAGGTGCCGTATTCTACGTTGCCATTCCGGCACAAACCTACTCGCGCGGTCTGAATATCTCGCTCATCTGCGACGAGGGTGTTATGGACCAGACGCTGAAAACGTCGGGCATCACCGTTGCGGCCAACAAGTTGCTCGTGACGCCGACGCTCACGATGGATGTCGATGAGAGTGGCATCTATACCGCGATGTTGCGTTGTACGGACTCCACAATCGGTATTGCGTGGACCACGCTCGCAACCAACGCCCCTTATCTGAACCAAATCTTCCCGGAGGAGGGTACGCATAACTACAAGAGCGAAAAGGCCAAGACATACAAAGTCGCACTCTATAAGGATGCTGCTTGCAGCCAGCTGCACGTAAGTTGGATGATGACGGGCAACAAGTTCAAGAATGCCGCTGGCGATTGGCAGACACTCTTCAACGATGTAACCTACCCACAGCGATTCACCTTCTCGGGTCTTACGCCGAACACGACCTACTACTTTACGGTAACGGCCGACGGTGTAACCTCGCGTGCGCGTCAAGTCGCTACGCTTCCGAAGTCGTACACCGGCACGGTGACCTCATCGGGCGCAAAGGCGGGCAACACGATCGTCTATCAGAACTTTGCCAACCT
The DNA here is from genome assembly GCA_017410165.1 of Alistipes sp. GTDB lineage: Bacteria > Bacteroidota > Bacteroidia > Bacteroidales > Rikenellaceae > Alistipes. Next base: position 52,417 of record JAFQRH010000006.1, read on the forward strand.
GATTATGGGTGGCGATATCACTTCGCGCAGCCCGGGCTATTCGAGCTACGTTCGTAACACCTATACCACCGTTGCCCAAGCGACCGCAACGGGCGAGACCCCGACACTGAGCAATGCCTCGACAGGCGAATACTCGGAGTTCTACCTATGCGATTCGGGTACGGAGATGGGTCTGTTCAACACAATGCACAACTCGATATCGAGTATGGGTTTGAGCAGTTGGTCGTGGTATGCGGAGAGCAACGCCGAGGGTCGCGTCATTGCGCGTGCCGGCTACGTTAAACTCGGTACGTCGGACGGCAAGGCGGCTATCGTCACTCCGGCACTGACAGCACTCGGCTCGAATGTGGCAACCGTTACGGTTAAGTTCCGCGCCTGCCCTTATGGTGGTGCATCGATGGATCCGGCCGAGGCGGATATCGCTGTTCGTCTGTTGAATGGCGGTACGATTTCGACCTCCGCAAAGCCATATAACCAACTTACCGGCTACACGGTCGTACAGAGCCACCCGCTGACGTTGGAGGGCAACCAGACCTCGTGGAAGCAGTACGAGGTGACCTTTGCGGGCGCAACCAAAACGTCGCGTATCGCATTCGACGGCAACCGTCCGGAGTCGGCTATGCCTAACCGCTTTATGATTGACGAGGTGCAGGTAATCGTTAAGTCGCTCGACGGTGTAACGGCAAGCGTTGTTCGCGCTACCGATACGACTATTGCAGTGGGTTGGACTATTACACCTGCGAATATCCCATATTTGGGCATTGCAAATACAGCGAAAATCACCTCGTCGGCAGTGACGTTCGCTACTGACATCACAAAAGTTTGGGAGGTAGGTATATACTCGGATGCTGCTTGCACCAAGGCGGTACAGGTGCTGAAAAATGTCGCTCTTGACCAAAGCAGCAAAGCACTCTATACCGATCTCGCCGGTGGTCTGCCACCACGCTTTACGTTCAATGGTCTGACGCCGGACACCACCTACTATGTGATGATTAAGAACGAGACCGACGGTACGCAAATGGGTTCGGCGTTGGAGGTTAAAACCGCGCCATCGGCAGCCGACGCATCGAAGCTTGTAACCGAGGCGGGCAAAGCCAAGGCGGGCGATTTGATTGTGTTCCAGAACTTTGCCGGAATGACCGCTTTCAGCGATAACACCTCAAAATCTGCAGGTTACTATCTTGGTGGTCACTCTTCGGCAACCGCACAGCCAATTATCCAAGGTACGGTAACTTGTGGCTCGAACTATTTGAGCCGTAAGGTTAATGGCAATGGTCCTAATTCGAGTGGTGCAGGTCTCTTCTCGTCGTGGGAGCAGTGTGCCGGGTCGTGCGGCTTCCTCGGTTGGGGATGGTCCGGCTCGGATCTTACACGTGCAGATTATATGGGTATCCAAACCGGTTACCTCCGAGTGGGTGTTAAAACCGCTTATAGTGCTATGCTCTACTCGCCACAACTCTCGGCTCTGCCGGGCAAGGCGACCGTACGTGTTACATTCCGTGCAGCACCTTATGGCGACCCTACAAAACCTATATCGACAGACGACCACCGCGAGATAAAGGTTGTGGCAATTGATGGCACAACGATTACCAATTACAGTGGCGATATGGACGCAGTGAATAACTATTTAGTTTCAGGTGGAACGGTTGTTGACTCAGAAGTTATTGCGTTCGATGCCGACCAAGCGGTCACCGATTGGAAGGAATATACGGTCGATTTGGTCGATGTAGGTCCGACCGCCCGTATCGGTATCGGCGGTAACTCCTCTACAAAAGCAAGCCGCTTCTTTGTGGATGATATCCGCGTAGAGGTGCTCTCTATCTCGAACGGCATCTGGACGGGTTTGGTACGTGCAACCGACACCACGCTGAATCTCGGTTGGACCATCACCGAGGGCAACAAGACCAACGACTACTACCTCTCGCTCTTCCCGAACGACCCTGCAAAGAATGCTCTCGACCACAACGGCTACGATAAGGAGAACTACACCGTCTATCTCTACAAGGATGCTGCTTGCACCGAATTGGAGTTCCAAGCAGACTACGGTGGCGCATTCTTCCGCGAAGGTAGCGAGGGTGCATACTCATACTTCCCGTGCCGTGTCATCTTCGGCGGTTTGGAGCCGGAGGCAACCTACTACTTCCGCGTGAAGGATAAGGTGACGGGCAAGATTACCGACCCGGTTCCGTACTCGACGTTAGCGAAGGAGTATGATGGCGAAGAGATGACCGTTGCGGGCAAGGCGGCGGTTGGCGACGTGCTCGTATTCGAGAACTTCGGCAAGGTGCTCTACACGGGCGACTTTGCAAACTACGCTGCGGGTTACACCCGTTCGGCATTGAGCAGCGCACAGGTAAACTGCAAGGCAGAGGGCAAGGTATCGTGGTCGGCACAGACCATCGACGGCGAGAGTGTCGATTTCGGTCGTTGCGACGCCAACACCGAGAGTGCGCTCTTCTCCACTTGTAACGGTCTGCTCGACGATATGGGTCTCGACGATTGGGGCTACATCTCGACCGACTCTTTGAGCCGCGTATTTGTCAAGCCGGGCTACTTGAAGATTGGCGGTAGCAGCCAGCTCGCATCCATCGTAACCCCGAAATTGGTAGGTCTTTCATCCTCGACGCTCTCGCAGGTAACCGTTTCGTTCAAGGCCTGCAAACTCTCGACGCAGAACTACAACAACTCCGTAAACGAGGACTACGTTGTCGTTCGCGGTATCAACGGCTCGTCGATTAAGCCGCTGACCGACGCGACGATGCCGGGCTACGTCTATGGTGGCTACGATAGCGACGCTGTGAATGTCACACTCAATTCGGCACTCGGCGAGTGGAAGGAGTACTCCGTAACAATCGACGGCGTCACAGCCGACTCGCGTATCGCCATCGGCGGTAACCGTCCGTCGGCAGGTAACTCGCGATTCTACATCGACGACATCAAGGTTACGGTCAAGAAGGTCGGCATCACCGTCATCACGGGTAAGGTGTCGTATGGTGGCTCGGGTGTTGCGGGTGTTGCCGTAACCGATGGCTACACTACGGTATTGACCGATGCCAACGGTAACTACAAGATTCCGTACACCAAGGCACCGGAGTACATATATTATAGTACGCCACACAACCACGAGATTGGCCGTGCAGGTACGGGTGTTCCGGTGCAGTATATCAAATACACCTCCGGTACAAATACGGGCTACAACTTCACGCTCGGCGCGAAGATGACCTCCGCAACCCACGCCAACTTCAACGATGCGAAGGATAAGTTCGACAAGTGGTTCCTCTTCGTTATGGCCGACCCACAGACGCACAACAACTCGGAGGATAACTGCTACAAACGTTTCTGCGATGTGGCTGTGCCGGATATTCGCGCACAGGTCGATCGTGGCTATAACAGTGCTTGCAATTCGAGCTCTGGCGCAAATCAGGCGTACGGCGTTCTGCTTGGCGACGTTGTTTGGGACTCGTCCGACGACGATTACCACAGCACAATGAAGGCGAAGTTGGAGGTTGGCGACACGGGCGTATATTGGTTTGCCTGCCCGGGTAACCACGACTACAATTACAGTTCGCGTTCGATTACCGGTTTTAAGAATATCTATGGCCCTACGCGCCACTCGTTCAACCGTGGCGATGTGCACGTCGTATGTATGAACAACGTGCAGTACACCTCCAAGACCTCTTACGAGGGCGGTTTCTCGGCGGACGAGTTCAACTGGTTGCGTTCGGATTTGGCTGCCGTAAGCAAGGATAAGTGCGTGGTATTGTGTTGCCACATCCAATTCTTCAGTGGTGGTTCAGGTACCCACCTCAAATCACGCTACCACGACGAGGTGCTTGCCGAGTTGAGCAAGTTTGCCAACGCATACATCTTCACGGGCCACCGCCACAACCACCGTTCGTACTACCACAAGAACTACGGCGTATTCGAGGTGAACCACCCTGCTGCGTGCGGTCAGTTCTGGAATACGAAGTGCTGCTCGGATGGCTCGCCTGCCGGCTACACCATCTACACGTTCAGCGGCAACAACATCGCCCACCAGCGTTACAAGGCCTTCGGCACCAACGGCTCGGGCGACGTTACGGTTACGTCGCGCAACAGCACCGAGAACGGTCTGCGCGTATATTGGGCTGCCGACAATATCTCCAACACAGCGAACCAAATCGACGTTTACACGTGGGGTGTAACCAATACGAAGGTGATTATCGCCAACGTATTCCTTGCTCACCAGCAAGGCGGTCCTGCCGGCACTATCGCGGGCGACTGGAAGGTGCAACTCTCGGAGGACTCGGGCAAGACGTGGAAGACAATGGACCTCGTCGATGCTACATTCTTCCGTCACGGTATTCCGAACGGTCTGAACGGTTTCACATCCGGCGACGATTTCAGTTACAAGACCTATATCGTCGATGCTGCGGGTAACAATATGAACAGCACCAAGTATGACGGCACACCAGCAGGTGTACGTGGCGATATCGACTGGTGGTATTGGGGTAAGTGTCTCGAAAAGAACAATAACTCCATCATTAACCGTAACGGAAACGAGTTGGGTAATGCGTGGAACTACGCCAACACCTCGACGCATATCTTCCGTGGATCGGTCAGCACGGCATACGCTTCGCGTTCGGCAGTCGATGCTGATATCAAGAGCGGTAAGTTGGTCATCAAGGCAACCTCGCCGACGGGTATCGTCTATAAGGCGAACTGTCTGACCTACTTCGACGTTAGCAACGACAGCAACTTGCAGTGGTAGGCCTATGGCGCAGGGCTTGGCTTGCTTGCCAAGCAACATAACACACAAAGAGAGGGCTGCTCCCAAGCGGGGCAGCCCTCTCTGATGTCACTCGGATAGAAAAGACGGGTAATGATACCCCAAAAACGCTATCGTTGCTCCTCCGGTGTGTGCTTATACTTGAAGACCACAGCAAACAAAACCGCTACCACGAGCGCATACGATGCGAAGATGGTCCATACTGCTGGCCAGCCACCTGCAACACCCTCGCGTGCCACGAAGAAACCCTCGGCATTCCACGCGCAGAAGTGGTTTACGACTTTGCCCGCAGCCCACGTTCCGACCGAAGCACCGATACCGTTGGTCATCAACATAAACAGACCCTGTGCCGATGCCTGAATATTGCGGTCTGCCTCCTTCTCGACGAAGAGCGCACCCGACACGTTGAAGAAGTCGAACGCCACGCCATAGACAATCATCGATGCAAAGAGCGCAACCAAACCAAGCACACTCTCGGTCGAGCCGATGCCGAAGAAACCGAAACGCAACACCCACGCGAGCATCGCAATCAGCATAACCTTCTTAATGCCGAATCGTTTCAGGCAGAACGGAATGAGCAGGATACACAACGCCTCGGATGCCTGCGAAAGCGAGGTGAGCAGCGTAGGATTCTTTGCAAACCAACTCTCCGACGCAGCGGCAAACGAGTTGATGTACGGACCTGCGAAGCCGTTGGTAATCTGCAACGATACGCCCAAGAGCATCGAGAAGATGAAGAACAGAGCCATCTTCTTCTGCTTGAAGAGCACGAAGGCATCCAAACCCAGACGCTGTACGAGCGTCTTCTCCTGCTGTGCACCCGCCTGTGCGATAGGGCACTGTGGCAGAGTGAACGAGTAGAGTGCGAGCAGAATACCGAGCGCACCCGACGTTACGAGCTGCATATATGTAAATTGGAACGGCTCGGCCATACCGAACTTCGCAAAATTGACAAACCACATTGCGGCGATGAAGCCGATGGTGCCGAATACGCGAATCGGTGGGAAGTCCTTCACCGTGTCGAAACCGTGACGCGAGAGAATCGAGAATGCAACGGTGTTCGAGAGGGCGAGTGTCGGCATATAGAACGCCACGCTCAACGTGTAGAGCGCGAAGAATGGCGCGAACTCGATTGCTGAGCCCATCTGCTGCGCATAGAGACCTGCGGCGAGCATCAGCGAGCCGGCGACAAGGTGCGAGATGCCGAGCATACGTTGTGGCTGAACGAACTTATCGGCAATAGCACCGATAATTGCAGGCATAAATATCGAAACGATACCCTGCACCACATAAAACCAAGAGATTTCGTTGCCGAGACCTACGCGACCGAGAAAGTTGCCGATACAGGTCAGGTACGAACCCCAGACGGCGAACTGCAAAAAGTTCATAACCGTCAAACGAAGTTTAATATTCATAGTTTTTTCGAGTAAAAAATTTAGTCGTAAAACAAAAAATCGAAACAAAAATAGCACTTTTTTGCGAAATTTCTTTGAAAAAGCAAAAATATATCCTACTTTTGCACTCGCAATTGGGCTATGGTGTAATGGTAACACTACAGATTCTGGTCCTGTCATTCCAGGTTCGAATCCTGGTAGCCCAACAAAACCAAGCGCAAAAAGGTGTCCGAAAGGGACACCTTTTTGTTTTTGGCTACTACGGCGCAAATTTATTTGCAGACGTAGTAGCCGGGAACAAAAAAATGTTGATTTATCAACTTTTTGCGCTTGCGCGAAGGTTTTGCAACACCCCCGCGGGTAGCGGTACAGGATCGGCGCAGCCAATCCTGGTAGCCCATACCGCCCCAACCATCAAAACAAAGCAACCATACCGGAGGTCGCGTTACCCCCCCCGTATAAATTAAATATTGTATCAAAAAAACAGATTTAAGCCCTATTGCTCGCTCCTTCTGCCCCCCCCCGAAACGCACTATTCAAAGAGCCCGAGTGCTACGCAGGCGTTGTAGATTCCGTCCTTATCGACATCGGTGGTGATGTAGTCCGCCTTGGCTTTCAGTTCGGGGATGGCGTTGCCCATTGCAACCTTTGTCCAGTCGTCCACGAACATCGAAAGGTCGTTCTTCTCGTCGCCAAAGACTACCGCATCGGCATAGTCAGCACCGAAATAGTCCATAACCTTACGAATACCGAACGCCTTGTCCGACGGCTCGACAAAGATATACTTTTCGTGAAAACGACACCACGGCAACTCGCGCAACGCCTCAATCGAGTACTCGGTCGGAGCCGTGCAGGCGAGGTACGCCTTATAGATTTGTGGTGCATCCTTCGGGTCGAGTCCCTCCACCACGCGCGTCTGCATATAGACATCGTGCGTGAACTCCTCGAAACGGCTGTCGGGAGCCGAACGAAAGATGCTGTTGTCGGGTTGCAGAGCCCAGATGATACCCTTTTCCTCACACTCCTCGATAAGTCGCACGACCTTCTGCTTGTCGAGTGGCGTGATGCCCACAAGGCGACCGTCAATCGTCACACCCGAGCCGCCATCGCTCACCATATTCTCGAAACCGAGTTCGCGCATATAGTCGAAAGCCATCGCCTGCGAGCGACCCGTAGCGATGCAGAGGAAGTGGCCCGCCTCGCGCAACTTGTCGAGTGCCAGACGTGTCGAGTCGGGAATATAGGTCTTGCCATAACCACCGGCGGCAAGCGTTCCGTCGATATCGAAGAAGAGGTAGCGGCGTCGTTTTGTCATCGTTTTCGGGGGTTTCGGGGGGGGTACAAAGTCGGGTTACTTGCGGATAATACGTTGCTTCGGCGTATTGTCGGCCGTCACGGGCGAATGCTCCTTAAAGTGCTTCACCAGCACATCGAGCACCTTTATCTGCAACGGCTGAACATCCTTCGCCTCGATTGACGGATACTTCTTTGCGATGTAGTCCGCCATTGCGATTTTGTATGTGCGCCCCTCTTTGAGCAGCGGGAAACGCACATCGACCGCCTCGCCCGCAGCATCGACAATGATGTCGTACGGCGTGGAGCAGAACAGATCGATGCGGTGCGACTCCTTGGTGTTGGCCGTATCGTTGAACTTGGCGATAATCATCTGTCGCAACTCGGCAGGCATCATCCGCATCGTGTATATCTTCGAGAAGAATGGCTCCAAATCGAAGAGCGTGGCGAGCGACACACCACCGGCAGCCAACTCCGCAAGGCGGATACCTCCGTAGTGGTAGAAGCCAATCTCCGAGTCGGTCGCCTCGGCTATGAGGCGCGTTTCGAGGTCCGCCAAACCGATGCGATTCACCCATACGCCAATCTCGCCGACGCTTGCCAACAGTTCGGGATTGCTGTGTATGCGCTCGATTTCGGCTGCCACCTCACGATTCTCGACGTAGCCCGCAAGGTCGATATTTTCGTAACTTATATCGGTAATCTTATGCCCTTTCAGGCGGATGCGCGTAGCACCCACAAGGCGCAACTTGCGACCCGTCTGGCCGATTGTCGTGCGACCGACCAGCGTATCGACCACGTTGTGCGAGTGGCCGCCGATAATCACATCGTAGCCGTCGAACTCCGAGGCAAAAGTCATATCCTTGTCGTCCGCCATATGCGACAGCAACACACGCACATCGCAACGCTCGCACCCCTCAATCGCCTTACGCGCACTCTGCATCGGGTCGGAGAATTCGAGCCCCTCGAAGATGGCGTTATCGCCGTCCGGATGGCCGTTATCGTAGTTGGTCACAACGCCCGAGAAGCAGATGCGCACACCATTGTCGGTGGTGATGGTCACGCACGCCGGCGGAGTGGTAAAGTCGTCGCGGTGGCTCGTGACATTGGCACAGACGGTGCGGAACGAGGCGTAGCGGGTCGCCTCCTCCAAAAATGCCGCGCCCAAATCGAACTCGTGGTTGCCGAGTGTCGCCACATCGTAGCCCACCAAGCGCATCAGGTCGAGAATCGGCCGACGGCCCTCTGCCAAATCGACAAAGGCGTTACCCGTCCAGCGGTCGCCCGCATCGACCAGCACGGTCGAGACCGTATCGCGACAGAGTTCGACTGCCGTAGCAAGACGTGCAAAGTTGGCCGTCGAGGCGTGCATATCGTTGGTCGAGAGGATTACCACCTCGCGTTCGAGCAGCGTGCTGCGGTAGAAAAGCGTGCCGGAGAGTGCCAGCACGGCAATTCCGACTATCGTAATGATTTTTTTCATTGCTGTTGAGTGTTTTATTCGGAGTCAAAGGTACATATTTTTGTCGTAAAAATTCAAAAAACAACTCAACAGAGTGCATAATTGCTCGGCAGAAATATCACGATGACGAATAAATTTGCTATCTTTGAGAAAAATTAGAGCGCAAATATGAAAAATCCAATCAAAGTGTATTGCGAAAATACCGATTCGCACATCGAGGTCGAGATGGGCACACCGCTGCTCGACATCGTAGGTACGCTGTCGCTCGCAAGCGACCGCCCGATACTCGCCGCATACGTGAACAATCGCATCAAGGAGTTGCACTATCGCGTCTATACGCCTATCTCGCTGCGTTTGGTGGATATCACCCACTTCGAGGGACATCGCGTCTATCAGCGCACGGTGTTATTCCTCCTGCAACGCGCCATCCGCACCCTCTACCCGTCGCATACGCTACACGTTCGCCACTCGGTCGGCGCAGGCATCTATTGCGATGTGGAAGGTAAGAGCGGCTTCACAGCGGAGGAGTGCGCAGCCATTGCCGAGCAGGTGCGCAGCATTGCTGCCGAGAACATCCCTATCGTGCGACGTAAAGAGCCGACTGTCGATGTGGTTGCGGCATTCGAGCGTGCGGGCTACCCCGACAAGGCGGCACTGTTGCGTTCGCGCCCACGTCTATACAGCAATATATACTATATGGGCGAGTGTATCGGCTACTTCTTCGGTGCACTTGCGCCATCGAGCGGCTATGTCGATTGTTTCGATGTGATAAGTTACGGCGAGGGTTTTCTCGTTGCGTTGCCCGACCGAAGCAATCCGACCGAGGTGGGTCGCGTTCCGCAGGCGGCGAAGATGGCGGGGTTATTCCACCAATTCCACGAGTGGATGGATGTGGTGGGCGTGCCGACCATCGGCGACCTGAATAGCCGCGTATTGCAGGGCGATGCGAGCGAACTTATCAAGATTGCCGAGGCCGTCCATTCGCGCCAATTCTCGCGCGTCGGCGACCTCATCTACGAAGCACACCACGAGCGCGGCACGAAGGTTGTCCTTATCTCGGGCCCTTCGTCGAGTGGCAAGACCACCTCGGCAAAGCGCATCGGCATACAGTTGCGCGTGCTGGGTCTGCATCCGGTACTTATCTCGCTCGACGACTACTTTGTCAATCGCGAAGATACGCCGCGCGACGAGAACGGCGACTACGACTACGAGGCGTTGGAGGCAATCGACCTGCCACAACTCAACGACCACCTGCGTCGCCTCATAGCCGGCGAGAGTGTCGAGATTCCGCGCTACGACTTCATCACCGGCACGCGCCAATGGCACGAGAAGCCGTTGCGTCTGGACGAGCGTTCGATACTCATTATGGAGGGCATTCACGGTTTGAATCCGCGCCTTACGCCGGCACTCAGCGACGACGTAACCTTCAAGATTTATCTCTCGTGCTTCACCTCTGCTGCGATGGACAACACCACCCGCATCCACACCACCGACAATCGCCTCCTGCGCCGCATCACGCGCGACTATCGCACACGCGGCAACAGTGCCTACGACACCATTGCTCGCTGGCAGAGCGTACGTCGTGGCGAGGAGCGACACATATTCCCGTATCAGGAGAATGCCGATGTAATGATTAACACCTCGCTCTTCTACGAGATTGGTGTGCTGCGCCCGATTATCGAGCCGATTCTGCGCGAGATTCCCGACACGGTACCCGAGTATGGCGAGGCGCACCGTCTGCTCGCCTTCCTCGACAACTTTACGCCGGTGGAGCCGGAGGAGATTCCGCCGACGTCGATTCTGCGCGAGTTTATTGGCGGAAGTTCGTTCAAATATTAGAAATATTTGTACATTTGTGGATGGGTAACACCCGAAGTATGAAAATTAACAATAAAACCCAAAAAACTATATGTTCGACAAATTTGTATCCAGACACGTCGGCACGACCGATGAGAAACAACTCGGCGAGATGCTCGCAACCATTGGCGTCGGCTCGGTAGAAGAGTTAATCGGGCAGGTTGTTCCCGCTTCGATTCGCCTCGAAAAGCCACTTGCGCTCGGCCAGGGAATGAGCGAATACGAGTTCGCTGCCCACATCGGCTCGCTCGCGGCTCGCAACCGCCAATTCCGTTCGTTTATCGGTATGGGCTACTACCCGAACGCCATCTCGGCAGCCGTTATGCGCAACGTATTCGAGAATCCGGCGTGGTACACCTCCTACACCCCTTATCAGGCGGAGATTTCGCAGGGTCGATTGGAGGCACTGCTCAACTACCAGACGGCAATCTGCTCGCTGACGGGTATGGAGATAGCCAACTGCTCGCTGCTCGACGAGGCGACTGCCGTAGCGGAGGCGATGCTGATGATGTTCGCACTGCGCTCGCGCGAGGCCGTCAAGCAGGGTCACAACTATCTGTTTGTCGATGAGAACATATTTCCTCACACGCTCGACGTTCTGCTGACGCGCAGCGAGCCGTTCGGCATCGAGCTTATCGTCGATAACTACGCCGACTACACCTTCACAGGCAAGGAGTTCGGTGCAATCGTGCAGTATCCTGCCGCAAATGGCGAGGTGCGCGACTATGCCGACTTTGTTGCTGCTGCCCACGCTGTGGGTGCGCTCGTGGCGGTAGATGCCGACCTGTTGTCGCTCGCACTGCTCGCTCCGCCTGCCGAGTGGGGCGCAGATATTGCAGTCGGCACCACACAACGTCTTGGCTGTCCGATGGGCTTTGGAGGTCCTTCGGCGGGCTATATGGCTACGCGCGAGGCGTACAAGCGCAATATGCCGGGTCGTATCATCGGCGTCTCGGTCGATCGTCTCGGCAACCGCGCACTGCGTATGTCGTTGCAGATGCGCGAGCAACACATCAAGCGCGAACGCGCAACATCGAACATCTGCACCGCATCGGCTCTGATGGCGTCGATGGTCGGTTTCCACTGCGTATATAATGGTGCCGAGGGTCTGCAACGCGCCGCATCGACAGCCCACTTGGCGGCTCTGTCGGCAGCCAAAGCAATCGAGGCACTCGGTTACACGCTCACCTGCCCATCGGTGTTCGACACCATCGAGGTCGAGGCCGAGGCGGCAGTCATCGAGTCGCTCGCTACGGAGCGCGAAATCAACTTCTACTACCCGTCGGAGGAGCGCGTGCGCATCGCATTCGACGAGGTTACGACTGCTGACGAACTTCGTGCGGTGGTCGGCATCTTCGCCGAGGCGAAGGGTCGCAAGCCGAAGGATGTGAAGATGTGCACCGAGGCGGCAATCCCGGCTTCGCTACGTCGTCACACGCCGCTGCTCGCCGAGCCGATTTTCAACCGCTATCGCAGCGAGAGCGACCTGATGCGTTACATCAAGCGTTTGGAGTTGCGCGATATTTCGCTCGCCAACTCGATGATTTCGCTCGGCTCGTGTACGATGAAGCTCAACGCCGCCGTGTTGATGCAGCCGCTGTCACTCGCCGGCTTTACCAATATCCACCCGTTCGCTCCGGCAGACCAACGCGAGGGCTACACGCAACTCATCGAGGAGTTGGAGCACGACTTGGCAGTCATCACCGGCTTCGAGGGTTGCTCGTTGCAGCCAAATTCTGGTGCTGCGGGCGAATATACGGGTCTGATGGTGATTCGCGCCTACCACCAGAGTCGCGGTCAGGGCTATCGTAACGTGATACTCATCCCATCGTCGGCTCACGGCACCAACCCTGCTTCGGCAGCAATGGCGGGTATGAAGATTGTAACCGTTGCGTGCGACGAGCGCGGAAATATCGACGTGGAGGATGTCAAGGCAAAGGCGGAGCAGTACGCATCGGAGTTGTGCGGATTGATGGTCACCTACCCATCGACACACGGCGTATTCGAGAGCCGCATCCGCGAGATTGTCGATGCCGTACACGATGCAGGTGGCGAGGTATATATGGATGGTGCGAATATGAACGCACAGGTTGGCCTGACCAATCCGGGATATATCGGTGCCGATGTCTGCCACCTGAACCTGCACAAGACCTTCGCAATGCCGCACGGTGGCGGTGGTCCGGGCGTGGGCCCTATCTGCGTGGCAAAGCACCTCGTGGAGTTCCTGCCGTCGCACTCAATCATCCCGACCGGTGGCGAGCAGGGCATCACGGCTGTCTCGTCGTCGCCTTGGGGTTCGGCACTGCTGCTGCCAATCACCTACGGATATATCAAGATGCTCGGCGCGGAGGGTCTGCGTCGCGCTACGGAGATGGCTATCGTCAATGCAAACTATATGGCGTCGGCCATCAAGGAGGAGTTCCGCACCTACTACTCGGGCGAGACGGGTCGCGTGGCACACGAGATGATTCTCGACCTGACACACTTCAAACGCGAGTATGGCGTCGATTGTGGCGACGTTGCCCACCGACTGATGGACTACGGCTTCCACGCACCGACACTCTCGTTCCCTGTGCACGAGACGCTGATGGTCGAGCCGACCGAGAGCGAACCGAAGGAGGAGATGGACCGCTTTATCGAGGCACTTGTGGCTATCAAGCGCGAGTGCGAACGCATTGGTGGCGAGCCGGATAACGTCGTGGCAAATGCTCCGCATACGGCGATTGAGTTGGCCGGCGAGTGGTCGCACCCATATTCGCGCGCAGAGGCGGCATTCCCGTTGGAGTGGGTTTCGCGCTCGAAGTTCTTCCCGTATGTCACCAAAATCGACAACGGCTACGGCGACCGAAACCTTGTGGCAAAGAACGAGGAGTAGAATTATTGGGAGGAAAGTGCTATGAGAAAGATTTTCTTGACAGTTGTTCTCACGTCGCTCTTCTGGTTGGGAGTCTATGACTTGGTGCAGGATAACCAACCGCAGAGCGTAAATGTGGATTTGGCTGCCGCGAGCGAGGGCGTGAGTGAGAGTGTGAGTGAGAAGCAACCCGAAAAAGTTGTGGAAGCCAGTGCTCCAAAGCCACAAAAGCCACAAAAACCAACCAAGCCGGCTAAAAATTATGCCGAGCTGATTCTTGGCTATTGGACGCCGGTTGAGGGCAACACACGTCCTCTCGAAATTACGAAATATGGAACGGTAATTCAATGGATAATCTTCGAGCACAGCCAAGGCAAACACGAATTTAGACGTTTGCAGTACGTCATCCGCGGAAACAAACTGACCATTGGTGACTTCTACGACTGCACGGTCGATGTGATTGAGGAGGGCGGTGAGACTTACCTCGAAGTGTATGGTCACGAATATTTCGCAGGCAAGTATCGCAAATCTGAATAAAAAACTTTAACTTTGCCCACCCGGAGCGCGAGGGGCCTAATAGCGCGAGAGGGGCGAGAGGAGCGAGAGGAGCGAGAGGAGCGAGAGGGGCGAGAGGGGCGAGAGGCGCGAGAGGAGCGAGAGGGGCGAGAGGAGTGTTAAGGAGTTTAGGGAGTTTAAGGAGTATAGGGAATTTAGGGAAGGTGACCTTATTCGACCTTACTTGACCTTACTTGACCTTAATTGACCTTAATTTTATAAGGAAATTAGGGAGCACCGAAAACCTTACAACACCCTTAACCGATTGAACGATGCAAGAAGAAAGATAAAAGTAACAACTTACAAATACTTAAAAATTATGAAGGTAGAAAATACAAAATTTGTAGCGGTAAACTACACGCTTACCGTTGATGGCCAGGTGGCAGATAAGAATCCGGAGGGCAAGCCACTCGAATTTGTATGCGGAGCAGGTATGTTGCTCCCGAAGTTTGAGGGTGCGCTTATCGGCAAGGAGCCGGGCGACAAGGTGTCGTTCACGCTCGAGCCGGCAGACGGCTATGGCGAGGTGATTGCCGAGGCGATTGTCGAGCTTCCGAAGACAATCTTTATGATTGACGGCAAGATTGCCGAGGAGATTCTCTTCGTGGGCAACATCGTTCCGATGAGCGACGCCGAGGGTCACCGTATGAACGGTATCATCCGCGAGGTGGGCGAGGAGACCGTGAAGATGGACTTCAACCACCCGATGGCAGGCAAGACGCTCAACTTCGACGTCGAGGTTGTTTCGGTACGCGACGTAACGCCTGAGGATTTGGCTCCGAAGGGCGGTTGCAGCTGTGGTTGCGGCGAGCAGGATTGCCACTGCGACGGCGATTGCGGCGAGGGCGAGTGCTGCCACTAAACCGACCATAAATCGGATAAACAGAGGGCGTTGGGAGGAGAAGTCGCAACGCCTTTTTTGTCGAATCATAGCGCGTAAGCGCACGTGTCGCAAACCGACACAAACTACCCGAAAACCCAAAACGCCCGAACACCGAAAACACCAAAACGCCCGAACACCGAAAACACCCGAAAATACCCCATAGCAGATGGCAACCGTAAGCACATCCATACACTCGTACATTGCATCCGTTACCAGCGGTGCAAACGTGTGGCGTACGCTGCGCGGAGTGAGCGTTGTGCGCACGGCGGAGGGGCAAGCGGTCTATGGCGTGGGCAACTCGGCGGTCATCTTCAAGGTTATCTACGGCGGACGGCTGCACAAATTGAAGTGCTACATTCGCCCGAAGCGCAACTTGAAGGCGATATATCGCAATCGGTTCTACAACTCGGAGTTGATGGTCTTCGACGCAATGGGGCGCAAGGTGTGGACGGATATCGTGCTGGAAGAGTGGCGCGAGGGCGACTCGTTACAGGAGTGTATCGAGCAGTCGTTGGCTGGCGAACGGGCGATGCGCACGCTTGCCGAGCTCTTCGAGCGACTTGCGCTGTGGCTTTTGGAGCAGGAGTGGGCGCACGGCGACGTGAAGCCCGACAACATCATTGTCGCGGACGGGCAGATGCACCTGATAGATTTCGATGCGATGTGTGCACCGCCATTCGAGGGGAGCGTATGCGAGGAGTTGGGCACGCTCAACTACCAACATCCGCGACGCGGTGCGACGCTCGGCAAAGAGATAGACGACTACCCGATTGCGTTGATTGCGACAGCGTTACACGCCCTTGCGTTGGACGCTACGCTTGCCGAACGCTACTCGATAGATGATGCAATTTTGGTGAGTCCGAAAGATGCGCTGCGCGGAAGCGATGCGGCACTCGACGAGTTGGAGCGACTCTTTGCCCGCGCGGGCGATGCCCTCCACTATCGTATGGCGCGACTGTTGCGCTCGGCAAGTGTTGCGCTGCACGGCTTGCACGAATTGCTCGCCTTTGCGGTGGCGGAGAGAGAATTACGACCCTCCGACACGCTTACGCTCGACTACCGCAACGGAATGTGGGGCTTTCGCTGTGGCGAAGGGTGGGCAATTCCGCCACTCTACGACGAGGCGTTCGATTTCAGCGAGGAGGTTGCCGCCGTACGACTATGCGACGTGTGGCACTTCATCGACACGGCGGGGCGCGTGGTCTTCACCTGTGAGGGGTGCGAGGCGGTAAAACCGTTTCGGAATGGTGTCGCCATCAAGATTCGGCAGGGTCGGCGAATCGCTATCGACCATAGCGGATGCGAGTTGCCATAGTCGCAGGCGGGGCAGATGTCAGTTGCAGGGTCAGATGTTATATATGGTATAGAAAAGTGGGCTCCGAGAGTGTCGGTCGCCCACTTTTTGTATGGTTTTCCGTAGGGTTTCGCGCCTCTATTTGCGCAAATGCTCGCGCAGCACACTCAACAGCTCGGCGTGATGCACCAAAGCCGGCTCGCAACGCAGATAGAGTTCGCGTGCAAGGGCTTGGCGCGACGGTCGCTCGGAGGAGATATCCTGCACGTAACGCTCGTCGGTCGGATGCTCCGCCAAGAGCAGCTCCTCGCAAAACTCACGATGGCGCGCAAGTGCCGCGAGCGTCGCAGGGTCGATATCGCCCTCGGCGGCATAGGCAAGAATTGCGCGCAGAAGTGGTTTGAGAGCCGATTTTTCGTCCACGTCGAGCATCATATCCTCCAAACTATCCCACTCGCCAAGCGCAACGTAGCATAGCGCAAGCATCGGCGTACAACCCAACGCATCCTCGCTGTCGCAGTCGAGCAACAACTCGAATTGCGCGGCTGCCAACTCCGCATCGCCAGCCAAAAAGTTGTCCACACCCGAGCCGAGCACAATCTCCATCGCCGCCAACGTATTCGGATGGTTGCGGTCGAGCGGTGTCGGCTCATCCTCGGGCAGCAACTCCACGATATGCTGAAATGCGTGGTAGCGGATGTTGCAGCCGCGCTCGTAGTCGTGCTGCTCCTCCGCCTCGTGCGAGAGGGCAAGCGTGCGCACCAAATCGCCGCGTGAGCCGTGACCTATGATACGAAATGTCTGGTCGGGCGTAGGTTTGAGTTCCAAAAAGTGTCCCATTATAACTCTCTGATTATCTTGTACGTATTTTGTAGCATTGTCTTGCCTCGGTCAATGTGTGGCGTACCCGCACCCTGCACCGCGCGGTCGGCCGAGCAGTCGTATATCGCCTCACACGTCGCATCGACCACACCGAAGCCGTCGTTGAACGTATAGTAGCCCATCGGCAGATAATCCGCAGCGAAGATATTGCGGCTCAACGCAAAATCGCCGTGCGGCAAGCCGAGTTGCGCGAGAAGTGTCGCCGCGAAGTCGCTCTGCGAGCAGTAGGCATCGACTTGTCGCGGAGCACAAAGCGCACCACCCAGCCACAACATCGGGATTCGATGGCGCGCAACAGCATTCGCCTCCACCCCGTAAGGGTACGGATAGGCGTGGTCGGCGATGATGACCACCAGCGTATTCTCCCACTCGCTCCCCGCACGTAACGCCTCCACAACACGCCCTATCTGGCGGTCGGCAAACCACATCGAGTTGAGCATCGCATCCTCGAACTGCGCCACCGGCACATCAAACGGCTCGTGGCTCGACAGCGTCTGCCACACGGCGAGGTATGGTTGCTCGACCGAGGCGGCTTGGCGCACGGTCTCGATAAAGAGGTCGGCGACCACATCGTCGGCATAGCCCCACTTCGAGGTCGGCGCATCGAACGACATATCTTTCAGCGCGATAAGCCGCTCGAAGCCCGTAGCGTAGAGGTACGAACTCATATTCGTAAAGTTCAAATCGCCACCGTGCACGTAGCAGGTCGCATAGCCCGCCTCGCGCAACGTGCGAGCCACGGATGGCAGTTGTGCCGCCTTCTGCGGGTGTTTCATTATGCTCATTGTCGGCTGTGCCGGAAAACCGCTGAGCGTCGCCAGCACACCTCGGTCGGTGCGGAACGACGAGGCAATCATATTCTCGAACCACACACCCTCGCCACGCAATCGTGCCAAGTAGGGCGCAACCGCACGCCCATCAACCTCGGCATCGGTGGTCGAACGACCGAAACTCTCGGCGAGTATCAGCACCACATTCGGGCGTTGCGTGCAGAGCAGTGTATCCGTCAGTGGCGAGTCGGCAGTCGTTGCAAGCGCATCCGCTCGCTCGGCGAGTGTCGGCTCGTCGAAGAAGTCGTAACGCGTCACATCATCAGCGCGCGCAAGTGACGAGAGCAGCGAGAATGCAGGATTGACCGCAGCGTGATTCAGCACCATACGCTCGCTGAAAAACGCCTTCGATACGTTCGCCACAGCGGTCGTGACACCGCCGCGAATCGCCAAAAAGTCCAATCCGCCGACAAGTATCAACACCACCATCAAGAGTATGCGGCGCGCGAGACGTCGCTCTCTTTTGGCAAACATCTCCGGCGCGAATAGGCGTGCGACAGCCATATAGCAGTAGCACAGCGGGCAGAACCACACGAGGGCAAGCACCGTTTGGCGAATCATCTGCCCTGCGGTGACGCTCGCCATCGCCTCGCGCGGCGTAGCGAGAAATTGGAAGATGGAACCATCGAGCGGAAAGCCCCAATATTCGTACAATCCGATATTTACCGACACGCACAGTGCCGTCACGGCGGCTATCGCCACCAAGTACCACTTCACCACTGCGCTCCATACCCGATGGGGCCACCACGCAGCCACAGCCAACACCAAAATCGGCAACGCGGTCACGTAGCCGGCAATCGTCGCATCGAGCGACAGTCCGTGCCACACCACGCCCCACAACTCGGCAGCCGAAGCGTCGGCGAGCAGGTGTGCGTACCAAAGCATAAAAAGCGGTTTCTGCAACACCGCAAAGAGCAGCGTTGCAGAAAACACCATTACGATAAACGTCAGATTGCGTCGCATCGTATCTTGTTATTTAACAGACGGTTTTGACTCTTGCAGCAGTCGCCAAACCATCACACCCGTAAGCACGAGGGTCAGCACTCCACCCCAGACATACGCCATAGGGGTTGCGCCCATACCCACAAACTGATTCGACACAAAGACGAACGACGAGCAGATATAGGTCATAAATACCGCCGGAACGAGTGCTACCCAATAGTTTGCCTTCTCGCGGTGCAGATATACCACGATGCACCACAGCACAACCGATGCCAACGCCTGATTGGTCCAAGCGAAGTAACGCCAAACGACGTCGAAATCGACCATCGTAAGCACGATGCCCACGGCGAAGAGCGGCACGCAGATTACGAGTCGCTTCCATTTGGTGCGCTGCTCGATATGGAATATGTCGGCAATGATAAGGCGTGCCGAGCGGAATGCCGTATCACCCGAGGTGATAGGTGCCGCAACAACGCCCAAGATGGCAAGAATACCGCCCACCAAGCCGAGCGTCGTGTTTGAAATCTCGTTCACAGCCCACGCCGCACTATTGCCGTGCGCCGCCAAAACCGCCGAGACACCACCGCCATCGTAGAAGAACGCCATCGAGATAGCCGCCCAAATCAGGGCGATAATCGACTCGGAAATCATCGCGCCGTAGAAGACAAATCGGCACTCGCGCTCGTTGTTCACGCAACGCGCCATAAGCGGCGACTGCGTAGCGTGGAAGCCCGAAATCGCACCGCAGGCGATGGTTATAAAGAGTGTCGGCACCAACGGTAGCGATGCCTTATTTATGTGGAGATTTTCGAGCGTCATCGACGGAATCGTGTAGTCGCCAACGAGCAGCACGCCCAGCAGGCCGAGTGCCATAACCACAAGCGCAGCACCAAAGAGCGGATAGACCTTGCCGATAAGTTTGTCGATAGGCAGCAGCGTCGCGATGAAGTAGTAGCAGATGATGATTGCCAGCCACCCACTCTTTGAAATCGTAGCGAACTTCGTCGCAAGAATATCCGCCGGACTCACCACAAACACAACGCCCACCAACAGCAGCAGGATGATTGAAAACACGCGCATAAACGCGCCCGCACCCTTGCCCAAATAGCGTGCGACAATCTCGGTGATGCTCAAACCGTCGTTGCGAACGAGTATCACACCCGACAAAAAGTCGTGCATCGCACCCATAAAGATACCGCCGAAGGTAATCCACAAGAACGCCACCGGACCGTAGCAGGCACCGAGTATGGCACCGAAAATCGGGCCCGTACCGGCGATGTTGAGCAACTGAATAAGGAAGACGCGCCAACGCGGCATCGGCACATAATCCACACCGTCGTACAGACGTTTGCTCGGCACTTCTGCCGCAGCGTCAATGCGGCACACCTTTTCAAGATAACGCCCATACGAGAAGTAGGCGGCGACAAGCAGCACAAGGCATACGATAAAAGTTGTCATTTTGCAGTAGTTTTTTAGTTTGGTTGCGTGACAGATTTTCGCCCTTTCGGAGAGTTGTCACGGCAGTTTTGTATGGCGAATTTACAAAAAGTTATAGTTTTTCGGCAAAATTTTTCGGATTATTTGCAGATATCAAGAAAAATTTGCGATATTTGCAGACCGAAACACAGATTTCGTTTGCTGAATTAGCTCAGCGGTAGAGCACTTCACTCGTAATGAAGGGGTCCCGAGTTCAAATCTCGGATTCAGCTCCAAAGAGGAGAGGATAGCCCGATGGGGTTATCCTCTTCTATTTGTTTTTGGGGTGTGGTTGTACTCGGGATCCCAAAGTCCCCCTTTTCCCATGCAGCGTAAAAATTACCCTGATAATCAATGAGTTGCAAACTTTAGGCCGAAATAGGATCGATAATTGTGCCATTCTATTACAGTAAATGCTCACTTCTCTGATTTTCTGCTCGGAGCCCTAATCCAAGTACAAAGATAATAAAATTTCATAGAAAATTGTGTTAAATGGTGTGTAAATATAGATTCCCTATTTAAGGCATTTTTGCTCACTATGGTCTATAATTTACTTTCTATTTGGGAAAGTGTAGATGGTATTTCAAAGTGCCATTTGACTATGTTTCTTTATCACAAAAACACAAGTCAAAATGCCACAAAAAAGCAAGATGGAACTAATTGAGTTAATAGGATAAAAAAACAACTCGTGAGGATCGCTCACGAGTTGCTTAACTTTATTTAGTGCCATTTTGGCTCTTTGGAATTTTGAATTTGGCACTTTGGATTTCAGTGGACAAGATTGAGAAGATGATATAGTCATTTACACTCAATATTATATTTCACCGCCATTATGGGAGTGACGACATGAAATCATTTATTACAACATAAATCTTTCTAATTTATTCTTCCATCTCTCCCAATCAGGCATTTCCTTTTGTAGTAGATCCCAAAATGCTTTTGTGTGGTCAGGGTGCAATAAATGACAAAGTTCGTGAGTAATCACGTACTCAATACAAGGTCGA
>JAFQRH010000001.1 GCA_017410165.1 Alistipes sp.
GAAAGGAGGCAGGTGGTAGGGGGTAGGTGGGTGGTTGAAAGGGGTTTAGGGAATTTAGGGAGTTTAGAGAGTTTAGGGATTGGAGGGCCCACTTGCAACCGGCTTACTAAACCCGACCCGACCTTAATTGACCTTATTCGACCTTTGCTTTTGAAGGGAATTTAGGGAATTTAGAGAATTTAGGGATGGTAGAGGTATAAACCGCTAAATTCCTTAAACTCCCTAAACTCCTTAAACTCCCTAACGACCCTAACGACCTTAACGGCCTTAACGACCTTAACGAAAAAATCTCCCTTAACAACCCTAATCCTTCGCCTCCTCGGCGGAGAGCAGGCCGCAAGCCGCCTTGATATCCTCGCCACGCGAGGCGCGGATGGTGGTCATTATACCTCGTGCGGTGAGTGCATCGCGAAACGCCTTCATTCGCTCCGCATCGGGCGAGAAGTATGGCGAATCGGGTATCTTATGGAAGCGTATAAGGTTGATGCGGCACTTGATGCCGTTGAGCAGTCGGCACAGTTCGCGTATATGGCGCGGCGAGTCGTTCAACCCACTCATCACGATATACTCGAACGACACGCGACGCTGGTGTGTGAAGTCGTATTCGCGCAGCAGGTCAGCGATTTGCGCAATCGGGTAGGCACGCTCGATGGGCATAATCTCTGCCCTCTCCTCGTGGAATGGATTGTGGAGCGAGATGGCCAGATGCACCGACGACGAGTCGAGAAAACGGCGCAATTCGCGTCCGACGCCCGCTGTCGAGAGTGTGATGCGTGTCGGCGACCAGCCGTAGCCCCACTCCGCGGTGAGAATCTCCAACGCCCGCAACACGTTATCCATATTATCTAACGGCTCGCCCATACCCATAAAGACCACGTTGGTCAGCGTTTCGCGCTCGGGGAGCGATGCGATTTGGTTGAGGATATCGGTGGTCGAGAGCGAGTGTTGCAGGCCCAATCGTCCTGTGGCGCAGAAGCGGCAACCCATACGGCACCCCGCCTGTGACGAGACGCAGAGCGTGGCACGGTCGCCATCGGGGATATATGCCGACTCTATAAATGCCCCCTCCGAGGTGCGGTAGAGGTACTTTTTTGTGCCATCCGTCGAGGTGCTGACACGCACCGGAGCCGACACTCCGAGCGTATATCGCTCTTCAAGCGCAGCGCGATGACGAAGTGCGATGTCGCTCATATCGCCGATGCTGCCCACCGCGCGACGATAGAGCCAACGGGCGATTTGTCCGGCAGCAAAACGCGGCATACCGAGTTCGGCGCAGACCCTCTGCAACTCGGCAAGCGTCAATCCATACAGCGGCTGTTTCGCGCACGCAGTTGCGGTTGTCGAGCGCACACTGTTTTCTATGCTTTCAGCCCCCTTCATACTATCTATATGCGTCTTCAATAGTCATTAATTTTTCACAAAAATAGCGTTTTTTCACTATTTTTTCGTCGCAAGACGTGTTTTTTGAAATTTTATACTTATATTTGTGACTGCATAGACCCATCGGGCATTCCCGAGGGGGCGCGATTGTGTGGGTGCGGATGCAGGAAAATGTGTGGGTGCAGGTGCGTATCAAGAGGGCGCGAGTGCAGGAAAATGTGTAGGCACGGATGCGTATCAAGAGGGCGCAGGTGCAGGAGATAAGTGGTGCAGGAGATAAGTGGATGAAGGAGATAAGTGGATGAAGGAGATAAGTGGATGAAGGTGTGCCGACACAGATTAAAAAGGTAGATACAAATTAAAAAACTTACTTATAAATGGAACTGAAGAAAAACCCCAAAGTTGATGTCAATAACAAGCGCGTAGTGTTGCTTGAGATTGGCTTGATTCTCGCTCTTCTCGTAGTTATCGTGGCGTTCCTTTACACGCCGAAGGAGGTTACTGTCGAGCAGATCGATATGAACTATGGCCCTGTGGAGGAGCAGATTACCGAGATTACTCGTCAGGATCAGAAACCACCAGAGCCACCAAAGAAGACCGAGATTACCGTTATCACCGACATCTTGAACATCGTGACCAACGATACGAAGATTTCGACCAACGTCGATTTCGCCGAGTTTGATGAGGATGTGGAGATTATCCAGCAGGTAGCCGTTGAGGAGGAGTCAATCGAGGACGATCAGCCGTTCATCAAGGTAGAGGAGATGCCTACATTCCAGGGTGGTGACCTCAATACGTTCCGTGCGTGGGTTCAGAAGCGCGTAAACTATCCGCAGATTGCGTTGGAGAACAACATCTCGGGTCGTGTGCTGCTTATGTTCGTCGTAGAGCGTGATGGTACGCTTACGAACATCCAGATTTTGCAGTCGCCGGACTCGTCGCTCTCGGACGAGGCAATCCGCGTGCTGAAAACTTCGCCGAAGTGGAAGCCGGGTAAGCAGCGTAACAAGACGGTACGTGTGAAGTACACCTTGCCGGTAGATTTCCGTATCGCAAACTAATCTGCTTGCTTAAAAATTAAAAGAGGGTGGCCGACATTCATCAGCCCCCTCTTTTTTGTAAAACCATATCAGAGCATACGCTTTTCCGAAATGGATAATACGAAGAGTAAAAACGAAGCCGCAACACCCGCCGACGAGCGCGAACGCGCCGTGCTGGTTGCCGTAATACGCGACGGGCAGGACCCGCGTCAGGCAACCGAATTTCTCGACGAGTTGGAGTTTCTGGCCGAGACGGCATCCATCGTCTCCGTGCGCCGATTCACCCAACGCCTCCCGCAACCATCGTCGCGCATCTACGTCGGACCGGGTAAACTCGAAGAGATTGCCGCATACTGCGCCGAGAACGAAATCTCGGTGGTCATCTTCGACGACGAACTATCGCCGTCGCAGACACGCAACATCGAGCAGGCAATGCCGTGCCGCGTCATCGACCGCACGCGCCTCATCCTCGACATATTCCGCCAACGCGCCCAAACGGCGTACGCCAAGACACAGGTCGAATTGGCACAATGCGAGTATATGTTGCCACGCCTGGCGGGCTTGTGGACCCACCTCGAACGTCAGCGAGGAGGTACGGGTACGCGTGGTGGTGCCGGCGAGCGCGAGATTGAGACCGACCGCCGTATTGTCCGCAACCGTATCTCGAAACTCAAAGAGGATTTGAAGAAAATCGACCGACAGATGGCCGTGCAACGCTCGAATCGCGGACACATGGTGCGCGTGTCGCTTGTCGGATACACCAACGTCGGCAAATCGACGCTGATGAACCTCATCTCGAAGAGCGAGGTCTTTGCCGAGAACAAACTCTTTGCAACGCTCGACACGACCGTCCGCAAGGTGGTCTTCGACAACCTGCCATTTCTGCTCTCGGATACGGTCGGCTTTATCCGCAAACTCCCGACCGAACTTATCGAGTCGTTCAAATCGACGCTCGACGAGGTGCGCGAGGCAGACCTGCTCATACACGTCGTCGATGTGTCGCACCCGCAATTCGAGGAGCAGATTGATGTCGTCAAGCAGACCTTGCAGGATATCGGCGCAGGCGACAAGCCGGTCTATCTGGTATTCAACAAGATTGACGCCTACACCTACGTCGAGAAGGAGGAGGACGACCTGACACCCGCCACGCGCGAAAACCGCTCGCTCGACGACTTGCGCGAGAGTTGGTTTGCAAAGCAGAACACGCCGTGCATATTCCTGTCGGCAGTCGAGCGTACGAACATCGACAAGTTCCGCCGCGACCTCTACGGAATGGTGCGCGAGATACACTGCGGCCGCTATCCGTTTAATAATTTTCTCTATTAGCGGGCGGTCCCGTAAGGGGGGCGGTGCATCGGAGGGCATTGGTTGGTGCTGTGAAGGGGCATTGGACGGTGCTGTGAAGGGGCGTTGGACGATGCTGTTAAGGTGTTAAGCGATGCGCCAACCCACAACCAAAGACGAAAAAACCAAGAAAATACTACATATCGTTATGAAGTTACACATTTTAGACCACCAGCCGACGCTGGTAAACAAGTATCTCGCCGAGTTGCGCGACGTCGAGGTGCAGAAAGATTCGATGCGTTTCCGCCGCAATTTGGAGCGCGTGGGCGAGATTATGGCCTACGAAGTCTCGAAGACGCTGCACTATACGCCTCGCGTGGTACGCACGCCGCTGGGTGATGCCGAGGTGCAGATGATTGACGACAAAATTGTGCTTGCAACCGTCTTTCGTGCGGGTTTGCCGCTGCATCAGGGCTTTCTGAACTACTTCGACAACGCCGAGAACGCCTTTGTGTCGGCATACCGCAAATACTCCGACGAGCAGAACTTCTCGATCGAGGTCGAGTATATCGCTTGTGGCGAGTTGGAGGGCAAGACGCTCCTGTTGGTCGATCCGATGCTTGCAACCGGCTCGTCATTTCTTGCCGCCTACGATGCACTCGTAGCACACGGTGGTCGTCCGGCACACACCCACTTGGTGGCGGTGCTGGCAAGCCAGAAGGGCGTCGATACGATTCTCGAAAACCTGCCGTCGGACGACGTGACGCTCTGGTGCGCAACGGTCGATGAGCACCTCAACGAGCACAAGTATATCGTTCCGGGTCTGGGCGACGCCGGCGATTTGTGCTACGGCCCGAAATTGTAGCCACCGCAGCAGACAAAAGAGCAGAAAAACAGGTGTAAAACTGTGCGCCTCATACCTCGGTATGGGGCATTTTTTGTGGATTGTGCCGAAGAGTTAACAACATAAATTCTGTAATTTGGTTAAAATATAAAGAAAAGTTCTTATATTTGTAACGCCGTTACACAACGGCGGACATATTATTGATGAAAGTGTATTAGCTTTTATCCTTGCGTAGAAATCTGGAAAATTTCAACTTGACCAAGGAGGGCAACACACTCATTACCTTGTATTGGTACATATCGTTATGGAGGCATACTCTTTGTGCCCCATACCCCCAATACGGGTGTGGGGTATTGTTTATTTGGTCATAGGTATTCCAGAACCTCTACGCAGATAAACTAATCGGCTCCACACTTTCTTTTTTTATAACAATTGTCTTCTTGGAGTTGGATGACGCATTGGTTACGAGCACAGTCGTAACCATATAGGATGTATATATACATTACAATTTATAAACAACTAAAAACTCAAATTACTATGAAGACAAGATTTTTTCTTTTGATTGCACTTTTTGCAATGATTTCGACATCGACCGTATCGGCTCAATTCTACAAGCGTAAGAAGGTGGCTATCACCGAGGTTGTGGACCGCAGTGAAAACGGCGATCTCGCTAATGGAACCAAAGCATTTATCCGTAGCGCGCTCACAGATGCCATCACCGCTTCGGACGGCTTTGAGGGTTACACTTCGATTAGTTTCACAACGCTTGAAATGAACTTCGACCGCACGGGTAATATTTCGTCGGCAACGCTTACATACGTTAAAAAGCAGATGATGGAGTACATCCTTGTTGCAGAGGTTACGCCACTCGACAAATCGACAGCCCTGCTTAGCGCACGTATCGTTGAGACTGCATCGGGTAAAATCGTTGCCTCTTCGTCGCTCCGTACGCCGGCACATACCGACTACTTACGTTCGGCTTGCAATAAGCTTGCCTATGAGTTGGTTGGTGCAATTTAAGAAAATGGATTAAATATTTCGAGTCGTAATGTGTAGAAAACTATCTATCATATTTCTTTTGTGCGTGGCGATGCTCTTTCCGAGCATCGCCTCAGCGCAATTCTTCGCAAAGCAAAAGGTGCTTGTTTGGGAGGTTCGCGATAGAAATAACGATGTAGAACTTTCGCGAGGAACGAAAGATGAGATTAAAGCAAAACTAATTGATGCTTTTAATAGATCAAACAATCATGAGGCGTACTCCGATATTGTAAGTAACATAAAAAACGGATTAACATCTCAATCGCCTATCGACATCACCACCAGAGTTCGTGAGTTTTATCCACAAGTCAAATATGTAATATTTACGACGGTAAAGATATTGGAGCGCTCCAATTCATACGATAAGTACAAAGTGCTTTTGGAGTCGGATATGTACAGCACCGAAACACTGAAAAGAGAGAAAACGGCAGCAGAGCCAATGCTTAGCGACAACAACCAGATTCCGGCTGCGTGTGCCCGCCTTGTAAGCAAATTGCTTGGCGAACAACAGAGCAATCAAAATAACTCAAACTCCTACAATAATAATAACTACAACAACAATTACAACAACAATTACAACAATAATAATTACTCTAATTCGTCATCATACCAACGACCATCGTATCAACAGCAGTCGCCTTCATATCAGTCGCAGTCGAACTACGGCTCTTCCAGTTCGTCTTCATATTCTCGCTCAACTCAATCAACTTCATCTCAAAGCTACACCCAAAACGCAGAAGACAGATATTTGAATCTTGCACGAGAAGGAAATGCGGAAGCACAATATAAATTGGGAGGTTGTTATGAACTTGGTTTACAGGGGGTTAGCAAGCAGTACCAAAATGCATTTTATTGGTATAAAAGAGCTGCTGAGCAAGGACACACAAACGCACAATATAGATTAGGTTTTTGCTATGAATATGGAATAGGCGTAGCTAATAATTTCGACTATGCTGTTTCCTGGTATCGCAAAGCAGCACGAAATGGTAGTAAAGCAGCAGAAGCTCGATTAAGACAAATATATAAATATAAATATTAGAATTGATGCTCCAAAACTGTGCGCCTCATACCTCGGTATGGGGCGTTTTTTATGGTTATTTTGTAAAAAATTGCGCTTTTTTGGCGGTCGCTATTGCCGTTTCAAAAAAAATGCGTAAATTTATAGAACGAATTGACACGTTTTGTGTTAAGACGTGCAGAGTGAAATAACCTTAAAACTATACGAATTATGAAAAATTACTCACCAAAAGAGATCAAGAACATTGTTCTTGTAGGTGCTCCGGGTTCGGGTAAGACCACCCTTGCCGAGGCGATGGCTTACGAAGGCAAAGTCATCGACCGCAGAGGAAGTATCGAAAACAACAACACATTGTCGGACAACACCGATATCGAACACGAATACAAGCGTTCGATCTATGCGACAACGCTCTTCACAGAGTTTATGGGTCGCAAGTTGAACATCATCGACTGTCCGGGTTCGGACGACTTCTGCGGTAACCTCTTCTCGGCATTCAAGGTAGGTGACGTGGGCGTAATGCTCGTAAACGCACAGACCGGTTGGGAGGTTGGAAACGTCATTCAGGGTCGTTACGCACGCATCCTCAACAAGCCGCTCATCGCTGTCGTAAACCAACTCGACGCAGAGAAGGCATCGTTCGAGACCACGCTCGAAACCATCAAGGATAAGGCATCGGTTCGTCCGGTAGTCGTTCAGTATCCGGTAAATCAGGGTGTTGGCTTCAACTCGTTCATCGACGTTTTGATGATGAAGATGTATCGCTTCACCGACGAAAACGGTACGCGCGAGGAGTTGGACATTCCGGAGAGCGAGATGGAGAAGGCACTTGCCCTCAACCAAGAGTTGGTCGAGACGGCTGCCGAGCACGACGACGCACTGATGGAGCTCTACTTCGAGAAGGGTACGCTCACGCAGGACGATATCCGTTCGGGCTTGAAGATTGGCGTAGCAAAGCGTAAGGCAATGCCTGTATTCTGCGCAAGCGGTAAGAAAGATGTCGGTACGAAGCGTCTGATGGAGTTCATCATCAACGTCGCTCCGGGTCCAACCGTAGCACCGGAGTTTGTGGCTACCGACGGTTCGCTCGTGGCAGCAGACGAGACCGCTCCGGCCGCGCTGTTCGTATTCAAGTCGCAGATGGAGAGCCATATCGGCGAGATTAACTACTTCCGTGTAATTCGCGGTAAGGTGACCGAGGGTATGGAGTTGGTAAACACCCGTACGGGCAACAAGGAGAAGCTCTCGCAGATATTTGCCGTTGCAGGTAAGAACCGTATCAAGGTGACCGAGTTGTCGGCAGGCGACATCGGTTGTACGGTTAAGTTGAAGGGTACGCGCACGAACGACACGCTCGCAGCACCTTCGGCACCTATCACTTTGGAGCCAATCGTATTCCCTGAGCCACGCTACCGCGCAGCCGTGAAGGCGAAGGTGCAGGCCGACGAGGAGAAGTTGGGCAAGTTGCTGCTCGACGCACGCTTCGAGGACCCTACGATTTTGGTTGAGTACTCGAAGGAGCTCAAACAGACCATCATTCAGGGTCAGGGTGAGCACCACTTGAATATCCTCCGCACCCGTATCGCTAACGAGAATAAGGTCGAGATGGAGTTCTTCGCACCGAAGATTCCGTATCGTGAGACCATCACCAAGGTTGCACAGGCAGACTACCGCCACAAGAAGCAGTCGGGTGGCGCAGGTCAGTTCGGTGAGGTGCATATGGTCATCGAGCCGTACTACGAGGGTATTCCGGAGCCGACCAAGTACAAGGCAGGCGGTAAGGATATCACCGTGAATATCAAGGGTAAAGAGGAGTACGACCTCGAATGGGGTGGCAAACTCCAATATTACAGCTCGATTGTCGGTGGTGCTATCGACGCACGCTTTATGCCTGCAATCTTGAAGGGTATTATGGAGAAGATGGACGAGGGTCCGCTCACAGGTTCGTATGCGCGTGACATCCGCGTTGTGATTTACGACGGTAAGATGCACCCGGTAGATTCGAACGAAATCTCCTTCAAACTCGCTGCACGTAACGCATTTAAGGAGGCGTTCCGCAACGCAGGTCCGAAGATTATGGAGCCGATTTACAACGTCGAGGTTCTCACGCCAAGCGAGTATATGGGTTCGGTTATGAGCGACTTGCAGAATCGTCGTGCGATGATTATGGGTATGGAGTCGGATAAGGGCTTCGATAAGTTGAACGCACGCGTTCCGCTTGCCGAGTTGTATCGCTACTCGACCACGCTCTCGTCGCTCACGTCGGGTGCTGCAACCTACACGATGCGCTTCGACTCGTACGAGCAGGTTCCGTCGGATGTTCAGGATAAGCTCTTGAAGGCATACACCGATACCGACGAGGATTAGTCACTACAATCTAACTTGTAAGAACAAAGAGCCAACCCCGCAACAGTGGGTTGGCTTTTTGTTTGTAGGGGGTGAGGGGGGGTAGAGAATTTAGGGAGTTTAGGGAATTTAGAGAATTTAGGGATGGTAAAGGTGTAAACCGCTAAATTCCTTAAACTCCCTAAATTCCCTAAACTCCCTAACGACCCTAACGACCTTACTTGACCTTAAAGCCGCCGAAGGCGCGTGACCTTACCCGACCTTACTTGACCTTACCCGACCTTACCCGACCTTACGGGTTTCTGGTGGAAGCAGATATGAAAAAGAAAAAAATATATATCTTTGCACTTGCTATGAAGAAGATTTTTGCACTTTCGTTCGCGCTCTTTGTCGCGATAGCACTCGCACCGAGCGCATCGGCACAGATGTTCGTCAAGGTCAATGCGCTGTACGCTGTGGCGGGTGTCATCAATCCGCAGATTGAGGCGGTTGTTGCGCCACACTCGACGCTCTCGATAGACGTGACCTACTCGCCGTGGAAGCGCATTGCGGGCAAGCACGCCGAGTTCGGAATCTTTCAGGGCGAGTATCGATACTATTTTCGTCGTGCGGCGAGTGGCTGGTATGTGAGCGTGAATGCGGGTATGGCGGCGTTCGATGTCAATAAACCGCAACTCTTCAAGCAGGGTTTCATCTCGTTTAAGAGTGAGTACGCCAAGGGTTTCGGCATAATGGTCGGCGGTGGTGGCGGCTATCAGCACACGTTCCGCGAGCGGTGGGTGGTTGATGCCTTTATTGCCTTCGACTTTCTGCGTTCGTGGTATAACGGATATAATGCCAACGGCGAAATTGTGATGAATCCGATGGGTCACGAGCACTATAAGCACCCCGACCCGTTCAATGGCTCGGCGGATTGTCTGCCGAAGATAGGTGTCTCGCTCGGCTACCGATTTTTCGACCCTGCGAAGCATCGTCGCGGTGGCGAGGGGCGCAACAGGAGCGCAATACCTATATATATATAATAAATGGGCGTGTCTAACAAGTTGGTTTAGACACGCCCTTCTCTGTTAGACGGCTTCTTTCGATTTGGTCGGCGCGGTGCGGCTACTCTGCCACAACCGGCTCTGCCACTACCGGCTCTTCGCTCGGCGCAACCTGCAACGAGTCGCAAGGGGTTGCGACTACCGTAGTGTCGCACGTCGGCTCCTCGACAATCGTCTGCTCCTCGACTACGACCTCCGGCTCTGCGAGCAACGACGATACGTTGCGGCGTGCCGTGAATGCGATGACAACCACGACGAGCGTCAGCACGCTGACCGTGTACATAAACACCTTCTTCAACATCTGTTTTTTTGCTTTTTTATTCTTCTTGGTTTTCTTGCTCATAGCGATAGTTTGAGTTATTGTTTTTTGGTTTGCAATTCGCTGATTTTCACGCGCTTCTCGCGCTTTTTCGGCTCTACTGCCGGCTCCGGCAACGGCTCGTTGCGCAGCGTCTCGATGGCGCAGAGCACGGTCTCGTCAATCGGACGAATGAAGTAGTAGAAGGCGTTGCTCTCCAACTCCGAGTTGCGCGAGATGTAGGCCTTCAACTGCGCCTCCATTATCGGGCGCGAACGCGCAATGTCGCGCCATACAGGTCGCACACCACTCCGTGCGGCATACGTCACAAAGCGGTCGAACATACCCGCATCGGCGGCAAACATCGCTTCGAGCTCCTTTATCGAGCGTGCGGCATCCAACTCACGGCGATGCTCGTCGGCGTACTCTATCGTGTAGCGATAGAGGATGTTGCGGCCCGAGACTTCGAGATAGTATTTCGTCAGTCGTGTGGTGTCGAGCGGCACAAATTTGTCGGGCATAATACCGCCACCGCCATATACGACCTTGCCCTTCGGGGTTGTGAAGCGCAACGAATCGGCAAAGTGGATGCTGTCCGCCGAGAAGTACTCGTTGTGGATGAAGCGGTTGGCCAAATCCAACTCGTAGTCGGTCGAGCCCACAGTGTATGGTTTCTGAATCGAGCGACCGGTCGGCGTATAGTAGCGTGCTACGGTCAGACGCAGTGCCGAGCCATCCTCGAACGGAATCTGCGACTGCACCAGACCCTTGCCGAACGAACGGCGACCGATAATAGTTCCTCGGTCGTTATCCTGCAACGCTCCGGCGAGGATTTCGCTCGACGATGCGCTACTCTCGTCGATGAGTACCGCCAGCGCAAGGTCGGTAGCCGAGCCACGACCATCGCTATACTGTTTCACGCGCTTGTGAGCCCTATCCTCCGTATATACAATCATCCGCCCCTTTGGCAGGAACTCGTTGGCAAGCAGTATCGCTTGGTCGAGGAATCCGCCGGCATTGCCGCGCAAATCGAAGATAAGTCGGCGCATACCCTGTCGGCGCAGGGTGTCAATCGCCTCCTTCACCTCGTGGAACGAGGTGCGCGAGAACTGCGACAACTTGACGAGACCCGTATCGTCGGTGAGCATAACGCTCGCCTCGACGCTGTGCAACGGAATGGCATCGCGCGTCACGGTCACCTCGACCGGCTCGGAGACCCCTCGGCGTTCGAGCGAGAGGCGCACCTGCGTTCCGCGTCGGCCACGCAGACGTTTCATCACCTCGCTTTGTGCCATCTTCTGACCGGCAATAAGCGTGTCGTTTACGCGGATGATGCGGTCGCCGGCTGCGATGCCCGCCTTTTGGCTTGGGCCCGAAGGTATGACGTTGAGGACGATAACCGTGTCGGTCGCCATATTGAAGACGATGCCGATGCCGTCAAACTCGCCCTGCAACTGCTCATCGGCGTGTTGGAACGCCGAGGCAGGCATATAGGTCGAGTGCGGATCGAGTTTTTCGAGTATGGCAGGGATAGCCAACTCGGCAATCGAGTCGGCCGAGAGCGAGTCGATATAGTCGTGCTCGATATACGACACCACGCGCGCGAGTTTGTTGTTCATTCGCGCACCGATGAGAATATTTATCTGCCCGTTGGTAAGTTGTCTGCCCTGACGCTTGCCGAGTATCCATCCGACGGAGAATATCAGCGCGATGGCGACGATTGCCGACAGTAGTTTCCGACCCCGTCTCATTACTTGTTCTTAAACGTGTAACTTACGCCGACACCCAGCACAATCTGCGTCTGCAACGAGTTGCACTGTGCCTTGTTGTAGTACATCTGGAAGTAGAACTGTGTCGAGAAGTACTTCGTTGCCTTGATGTCGATGGTGTGCTCCCAACGCACGGTCGGCGCGATATGCTCGAAGCCGAGTGCGCGATTTGTGCCCGTCTGCTGTGCAATCTCGTTAATCCAACCATAGAACGAGTAGAGCGTGGTGCGGTAGCGGAAAATCTCCTTCTTGCCGAACGTACGGTCGAAGTCAATCTGCACGGACGAACCACCCTCGTAGCGCGACGAGCCGTTGGCAAGCGTCAGACCATAGACGTACGGCGTATTGCGCTGTGCGTCGGTAAGCGTCTGTGCACCTGCGAGATAGTCGGCACGTGCGAAGCCGAACTTGTCGTTGAAGAAGAAGTCCTTCACCGCAGAGCTGGTGACGTAGGTCGAGCTCATTGAGAGCGGCGAGAGGTTGATTTTAATCGGGAATTTCTTCTTCGGGCAGACGTACGTGAAACCGACCGACACGTTCAGATATGCCGGCGAGAAGAAGCGGCTCGTGCGGTTGTTCTTGTCGTTGAAGCCGTTGGCAAACTGCGAACGCAGCGAGATGATGGCACCGAAGTTCCAATCGTCGGTCATCTTGTATGCCGGCGAGGTCGAGATAAACCACTCGTCCTGGCTCTTTGTCCACTCTTTGTTCTTGCTCGTTGCGCCGATTTTGCCGGTCACCTTGTTGTCAATCGAGAAGAGGTCCTTCTTGAAGGAGTGGGTGAAGAGGATGTTTGCGATGGCGGTAATCGAGTTGCTGTTACCGTTCACCTGCTGCCACTTGCTGTTGAAGTTAGAGAGCGAGCCACTGATGCCGGCGTTGAACTCGATGGTGTTGCGCTCCTTGCGGATTGCGGCACGCTCGGCTTTGCGCTGTGCCTCGCTTGTCACATCGGCCTTCACGTTGTCGGTCTTCACCTGGTCGTTGAAGGTCGGCTCGACGGTCGTCGTGTTGCCTGATACGGTTACTTGTGCCTGTGCCGTTGCAAAAACGGCTACGGCTAAAAGGATTGCGTAGAATCGTTTCATATTGTTATGGTGTAAAATTTTACTGCATTTAAGACGGACAAAGATACAAATTTATCGCGATATTATTCACACAAAACGCGCATCTCTTCTTCGCAAAATCTTTTTTGTGGCACAATCTCGCCCGCCCGCACTGCCAAATGATACGGCAAGCGTGTAAATATCTATGC
Source organism: Alistipes sp. (assembly GCA_017410165.1). GTDB lineage: Bacteria > Bacteroidota > Bacteroidia > Bacteroidales > Rikenellaceae > Alistipes. The sequence continues at coordinate 13,313 of JAFQRH010000001.1, forward strand.
AAAAAGCGCGATTTGCAAGCGTCGTATCGTATTTTTTCGTACCTTTGTATGAACAAGCAAACAAGCAACACAGAGAGTATGAAATATTTTGGTGCCCACGTAAGTGCTTCGGGCGGAGTTGAGAATGCTCCGGCGAATGCCGCCGCAATCGGCGCAACGGCTTTTGCGCTCTTCACGAAGAATCAGCGTCAGTGGAGTGCGCCACCGCTCACGACAGAGCAGTGCGAACGTTTCCGCGAGGCGTGCCGCGAGTATGGCTACACGCCGGCGCAGATTCTGCCACACGACTCCTACCTGATTAACCTCGGTCATCCGGAGCGCGAGGGGCTCGAAAAGTCGCGCGAGTCGTTCTTTGGCGAGATGGCTCGTTGCGAGCAACTCGGCCTCGACCGTCTGAACTTCCACCCGGGCAGCCATCTGAAAAAGATTACCGCATATATGTCGCTCGACCGCATTGCCGAGTCGATAAATATGGCTCTCGACCGTACGTCGGGCGTTACGGCGGTCATCGAGAACACGGCAGGACAGGGCTCGAATCTCGGTTTTGCGTGGGAGCAGATTGCCCACATCATCGACCGCGTGGAGGATAAGTCGCGTGTCGGTTTCTGCATCGACACCTGCCACTCGTTCGCTGCCGGCTACGATTTGCGCAGTGAGGAGGCGTGCCGCAAGACATTCGAGGAGGTGGAGCGCATCATCGGTCTGAAATACTTGCGCGGCATCCACCTGAACGATGCTCTGAAACCGCTCGGCAGCCACGTCGATCGTCACGCACCGCTCGGCGATGGCGAGATTGGCTGGGAGTGTTTCCGATTTATCGCACGCTCGCCACTCTTCGACGGGATTCCGATTGTGCTCGAAACACCCGACGAGGAGCGTTGGCCCGAGGAGATTGCCCGCTTGAAGGCGTTTGCCGCCGAGCAGTAAAATTTTTGCAGCCCAAACCCGCCACGCTGCGCAATTTTCTGCCGCACGGATGCGTTTTTCTGCAAAAGCGAGGGGGGGGCAGATAAGGGGCAGCGAGGAGCGAGGAGCAAGGAGCAAGGAGCGAGAAGTGATGAGTGAGGAGCGAGGTGCGAGGAGCGAGGTGCGAGGAGTGAGAGGTGCAAGGAGTTAGCGGAACGAGGAGTGAAAAGAAAAGAGTTAGAGGAGAAAAAACCGAAAAAAGATACCCAAAAAACAGTTAGGAGGAGACAAAAGATATGGATTTGAAGACAGTAAGGCGAAATCTGATTCAGGCGGTCGAACTCGTCGAGGGATGGACGACACAGTCGGAGGTCTCGGCAGTCGAGCGCGACTTGGTGCTTGATAAGATTCGCAAGGCATACGATGCAATCCGCTTCGGCGGTGTAGCGCACGAAGAGTCGCTCACTCGCCCGAAAGCGGTGGCAGTTGCCCCAATTCCGCAACCCGTTGAGAAGCCGACCGAGCCGGAGAGCGCAACCGAGCAGGAGTCGTCGGACGAGCCGGAGGTTGAGTTCGAGTTTATTGTGTACGAAGGCGAAGAGGGCGAAGAGGGCGAAGAGAGTGAGGGCGAAAGTGACGAGAATGAAGGCAATGAGGGCGAAGGCGAAAAATATTCGGATGACGAGACGGATGCCGACCTCTCGGATGGCGAATATAGCGATGTAGAGCCGGCAGACGAGGAGGATAGCGACGAGAAGGAGAGCGAAACGGAAGAGCCAACAGAGCCGATAGTTCCAAGCGAGCCAACAGAGAAGCCGATTTCGGAGGAGCCGATTGCAAGCGAGCCAACAGAGGAGCCGACCGCGCCTGCCCAACCACAAAATATCGAGCAGTCGTTGTTTGGTGGCGAGGATAGCGCGTGGCGTCGTCCGCGTCGTCGCAGTGTGATAATGTCGCTCTACGACGCCGACCCGCAACCGTCTAAAACAGAGCAATCTGCAATGCCGGTCGAGCCACAACCACAACCAACAATCAAGCCACAACCGACAAGCACACCACAGCCAGCCACCGAGCCGTTGTCGTCGCAGCCGACCGCAACCGAGCATCCCGTAGCAGAGGAGCGACCTGCCCCCGTGCAGTATGCCGTTGCACCGAAGCCGTTGGAGGAGATTGATGCCGAGGCGGTGCTGGGCGAGGTGTTGATGGCGGACGTACATACGTTGGGCGATACGCTGTCGCACGCGCCATCCGTAGCCGATACAGCACCTGTCAAGACGTTGCGCGGCGCGATTTCGGTTGCCGACAAATTTATGATTGTGCGCGAACTCTTTGACGGCAACGAGCCGGCATTCGAGCACGCCATCGAGACGCTCGACGCGATAGACGACTTCGACGACTGTATGGTACATATCGTCGAGAACTACTCGTGGCGCACATCGTCCGAGGGTGCGAAACTCATCATCGACCTTCTGCAACGCAAATTTCAACAGAAATAGTTATGGCTAAACTCTATATAGTGCCAACGCCGATTGGCAACCTCGACGACATCACGCTGCGCGCCATAAACGTCCTGCGCGAGGTCGATTTCATCCTCGCCGAGGATACGCGCACCTCGTCCGTGCTGCTGCACCACCTCTCAATCGAGAAGCCGTTGCGCTCGCACCATAAATTCAACGAACACGCAACCGTTGCGGCTGTTGCCGAGACGATTGCCGCAGGTCGCAACGTCGCCCTCATCTCGGATGCCGGTACGCCGGGCATCTCCGACCCGGGCTTTCTGCTGGTGCGCACCTGTCTTGAAGCGGGTATCGAGGTGGAGACGCTGCCGGGTGCTACGGCGTGTATTCCGGCTCTGGTGCAGAGCGGATTCCCGTGCGACCGCTTCTGTTTCGAGGGTTTTCTGCCGCAGAAAAAGGGGCGTATGAAACGCCTTGCGGAGTTGGCTTCGGAGGAGCGCACCATCATCTTCTACGAGTCGCCGTTCCGCGTGGTCAAGTGCCTCGAACAACTCGCCGAGACCTTCGGCGCCGAGCGTCGTGTGGCGGTGTCGCGCGAGCTGACCAAGAAGTTCGAGCAGACGGTGCGCGGTACGATTGGCGAGGTGATAGAGCACTTCCGAGAGCATCAGCCGAAGGGCGAATTTGTAATTGTGGTGGCAGGCAAGGGGCTGAAAACCAACCGCGCAACTTCGGAGGAGGAGGATGAGTAGCGACGCAAAGAGAGATAACCGATTGAGTGTCCGTCTGTTGTGGTGGTTGTGCCGTGCGGTGGCGGTGATGCCGCGCGTGGTGCAGTACCGCGTGCTGGGCGGATTGATATATGTCGTGTTGCGATACGTGTTGCGTTATCGCCGTTGGCTCATTGTGCGCCAACTCACCGAGGCGTTCCCCGACAAGAGCAGCGAACAGATTGCGCAGATTTGCAACCGCTACTATCGCACGCTCGCCGAGACGGTCATCGGCACGATGCGCCTCGCAGGAATGGGCTACGACGAGCGTCGCGCAGTGATGCAGACCACTCCGCCGGCAGATGTTGCCGAGGCGGTGCGCGGTCGCAACTTCGTGATTCTCACCTCGCACCACCACCTGTGGGAGTTTGCGCAGTTTGTCGGATTGGCATTTCCGCACTATGTGCTTTGCGGCTACCATCCGCTGAAAAACCGAGCGTGGGACGACCTCTACTTCCGCCTGCGCAGTAACGAGAATTGTCTGCCTGTGCCGAGCAACCAACTCTTGCGCTCGTTCATCAAGTATAAGGACGAGGGCTTTGAGGGCCGACCGCTGATCATTGGTCTGATTGCCGACCAGAACTCGCCTCCGCAGGGTGACGTGCATTGGTACGACTTTCTGAACCACAAGACGCTCTTCTTCGAGGGTGGCGAACACTTGGCGACAAAGTATGGAATGCCGGTGATCTATTGCGGTTTGGAGCGCATCGAGGCGGGTTGCTACAAGGCGCATCTGCAACTGATATACGACGGCGTGTCGCCCATCGAAAAGCACGAGATTACGGAACGCTACGTGAGGGCATTGGAGGAGGATATACGACGTGCGCCGGAGTATTGGATGTGGTCGCACCGCCGTTGGAAATTTGCTCCCGACCCTGTGACGGGCGCACCCGTTACGGTCGATTATTCGCGCAAAAGCAAACCAAATAAATAACGCTCAAACCACTATAAACCAAGCAAGCAAGTAAGCAAAAACCAATAAAAACCGAGAAATTCGGCAAGCAGATGAAGATTGCAGTCGTCATACTGAATTGGAACGGGGCTTCGCACCTGCGACGCTTCCTGCCCTCGGTCGTCGCACATAGCGAGGGGGCGGATGTCGTGGTGGCGGATAACGGCTCAACGGACGAGTCGGTTGCAATGCTCTCGACCGAATTTCCTTCGGTGCGAACGCTGACGCTCGACGCCAACTACGGCTTTGCCGAGGGGTACAATCGCGCCTTGGCAATGCTGGGGACAGAGTACGAGTGTTTCGTGCTTCTCAACTCGGATGTCGAGGTTGAGGCGGGATGGCTCTCACCACTCGTGGGTCGGCTCGAAGCGCAGAGCGACGTGGCGATTGTCGGGCCGAAGATTCTCTCGGTCGAGGAGCGCGACCGTTTCGAGTATGCGGGTGCCGCAGGCGGATATATCGATCTGCTCGGCTATCCGTTCTGTCGCGGAAGGGTGCTCGGCGAGTTGGAGCGCGACGAGGGTCAATACGACGATGCGCGCGACGTCTTTTGGGTCGGGGGCGCAGCCCTCTGCATTCGCGCCGAGGTGTATCGCTCGCTGGGCGGTCTGTGTGGCGAGTTTTTTGCCCATCAGGAGGAGATAGACCTCTGCTGGCGTGCGCAGTTGGCGGGTTGGCGCGTGGCATTCGAGCCAAAGAGCCGCGTTTGGCATCTGGGCGGAGGTACGTTGAGCAGCACATCGCCGCAAAAGGTGATGCTCAACCACCGAAACAACCTTGCGATGCTCTTCCGTTGTGCCTCGCCCGCGCAACGAGCGTTGGTCGCCATCGTGCGCCCGTTGCTCGACTGTGCGGCGGCGGTCGGCTATCTGCTCGGTGGCAAGTGGGAGGCAACCAAAGCGGTTTGGCGGGCATATTGCGACTTTGTGCGGTGGCATCCGCGCCTTGCACGCGAACGTCGTGCGATACGCGAAGCGGCTGTCCGAGAGTCGAAACATATATACAAGGGGTCGATTGTCGTGCGTTACCTGCTCGGTGCGCGCCGTTTCGACCGCCTGATGTAGGAGTGTAAGAGACAGTTTTGAAGAGTATAGAAGTGGAACGCTTTTTTAGCAGATGAGTGTATGAAAAAACTTGTAATCATCCCGACCTATAACGAGCGCGAGAATGTCGCCCGTATGATTGATAAGATGCTCTCGTTGGAGGGCGACTTCGAGGTGTTGTTTGTCGATGACGGCTCGCCCGACGGCACAGCAGCGATTGTGCGCGAGCGAATGGCCCTCACGCCCGACCGCATCCACCTCATCGAGCGCAGCGGCAAACTCGGATTGGGTACCGCCTACATCGCGGGCTTCCGTTGGGCATTGGAGCGCGACTACGAGCTCATCTTCGAGATGGATTGCGACTTCTCGCACAACCCCGACGACTTGCTGCGGCTGGCACACCGCCTGACCACCGATGCCGACGTTGCCATCGGCTCGCGTTATGTGCGTGGCGTGAATGTTGTGAATTGGCCACTCGGACGTCTGCTGATGTCGTACTTCGCATCGAAATATGTGCGCACGGTGACCGGTATGCCGGTGTGCGACGCTACGGCGGGCTTTGTCGGCTATCGCGCCGAGGTGTTGCGCAGTATCAACCTCGATGGCGTGCAAATGGTGGGCTACGGCTTCCAGATTGAGATGAAATATACGGCGTGGAAGCACGGTTTCCGCACGGTCGAGGAGTCGATTATCTTCATCGACCGCGAGGCAGGCACCTCGAAGATGTCGAGCGGCATATTCGGCGAGGCGTTTTTCGGCGTGTTGAAACTGCCGTGGAGAAGAGTGTAAGCGCACGTCCTCGCCCCAATTTTTCGGAAAATAGATAGCGAAAGTGTACGGTTTTGTGTCGGATTTGAGCGAAAAGTATCAAATCCGATACTTTTTTGTTCAGAAAAAACCTCGAAAACTTTTTGTGTTTGGCGAGTTTTCTGTATCTTTGCCCCCGCATAGGTGAAATAGGATTAAAAATTTGGGTAATTTATGTCACAGCGCGAAAGAATCATAGAAGCGGCGGCAACGATGTTTGCCGAACAGGGCATCAAGTCGATTCGTATGGACGACATTGCCCACACGCTCGGTATGTCGAAGCGTACGCTCTACGAGATGTTTGACGACAAGGAGGAGTTGCTCTACCTCTCGGTGCGGTATATGCAGCAGCGTCGAATGGCGAAGATTAAGCGGTTGCTGCACGAGAATGTGGACGATTTGTCGTACATCTTTGAGAGTGTGTCGCTGATGATGACCGGCAAGGAGTTGCACCACCGCATCTCGACCAACCTGCGCAAGTTCTATCCGGCAACCTTTGAGCGCGTGCGCAAAGAGGCGGAGGAGGAGAGCGGCAAGGAGCTCTACGCGCTCATCAACAACTACATCCGCTGCGGATTGATTGTGCCGAACGTCGATGTGCGACTGTCGGTGACGATTCTCTACTACACAACGACGTCGATTGCCCTCTCGGCGGGCAATATGTCGCTGCCCGATGGCGTTACTTTTGAGGATGCGATGATATATACGATTATCAACTTCTTCCGAGGCATCGCAACCATCAAGGGTGTGCAGCAGATTGACGCCTACTTCGAGCGCAAGAAGCAGGAGCGGATGAACGGCAAGAGTAAAAATTAAAAAACGATAATATAATAAAAGGTTAAGTTATGAGAAAGTTGATTCTGATGTTGGGGCTCATCGCCTCGTCGCTCACGCTCTCGGCACAAGAGCAGCAGGGCGAGAAGTTGATGCTGACCCTCGAACAGGCGTTGGAGATCGCGTTGAGCGAGAATCCGACCATCAAGGTTGCCGATCAGGAGATTGAGATCAAGCGTTATGCCAAGCAGGGTACCTACTCGGCTCTCTATCCGAAGATTGACGCAACCGCTACGTATCAGCGCGTGATTGCCAAGCAGACGATGAGTATGGACTTTGGCGGTCAGACACAGACCATCAAGGTCGGTAGCGACAACTCGTTCAATGGCGGCGTGTCGGCAGCGATGCCTATCATCAATGCGCAGTTGTGGAAGAGTTTGAAGGTCTCGGCACTCGATGTCGAACTCTCGGTCGAGAAGGCACGCTCGTCGCGTATCGATATGGTCGAGCAGGTGACCAATGCGTACTACGGTGTGTTGCTCGCCAAGGAGTCGCACGCTCTCTTCCAGCGCGTCTATGACAATGCGGTCGAGAACAACAAGATTGTCAAGAAGAAGTACGACGTGGGCTCGGTATCCGAGTACGATATGATTACCTCGAATGTCAGCGTGCAGAACGCACTGCCGAACGTCATCGAGGCGGAATATACCGTAGTGCTGACGCTCTGGCAACTCAAAGCACTGCTCGGTATCGACTTGGAGAAGAATATCGACGTTGTCGGCTCGCTGATGGACTACGAGGGTCTGATGAACGTGGGCTACGACCTCTCGCAACTCAATCTCGACAACAACTCGACTCTCAAACAGTTGGATATCCAGCAGGAGATGCTCGAAAAGGCGGTCGAGATTACCAAGATGGCAAACGTGCCTTCGCTCTCGATTAACGCCGCATACCTCTATACGGCTCTCGGCAACGACGGCAAATTCTTCAAGAAGTCGGCGTGGAACCCATATTCGTATGCCGGTCTGCAACTCAACATCCCGATTTTTGCGGGTAACTCGCGCCGTGCCGCAACGCGTGAGGCGCGTCTGAACCTCTCGAATCTGCAATTGCAGCGCGAGAATGCCGAGCGTCAGTTGCGCGTAGGCATCGTTCAGTACCTGAACAATATGCAGTCGAGCGTCAAGAAGTACTACGCTTCGGCGGCGACCGTCGGTCAGGCACAGCGCGGTTACGACATCTCGGTAAAACGCTACGAGGTGGGTCGCGGTACGCTGGTCGATATCGACAACTCGCAGGTGGCTCTCACGCAGGCGGAGTTGAGCCGCAACCAATCAATCTTCAACTTCCTGACGGCGAAGGTGTCGCTCGATAAGGTGTTGGGTAATTACGAATTTGAAAATAGATAAAAAACATAGAATATGAAGCAAATTTTTAAGTCGCTGCTCTGTGCATCGTTGGCATTGGCAGCAGTCGCTTGCGGCTCGGATAAGGGCGCAAAGCAGGTAGAGGAGAGCACACAGCCGCAGGAGGCAGCTCTTCCGAGAGTTGAGGTTGAGAGTGCTGTGGCACGCGATGTCGCACAGCAGGTGGCATTCACCGGCACCGTAGAGGCAGAGGTGGTGAACAACATTGCGCCGCAGTCGCCACGCCGTATCACGGAGATTCGCTTCGATGTGGGCGACCACGTGACGAAGGGCGACCTGCTCGTACGTCTCGACTCGTCGGCACTCATACAGTCGAAGGCACAGATGGAGAACGCCAAGGCGGAGTACGACCGTACGAACGAACTCTACGAGTTCGGCGGTGCGTCGAAGTCGGAGTGGGATGCTCGCCGCCTGCAATACGAGGTGGCAAAGTCGGCATACGAGAACCTGTTGGAGAATACGACGCTCATCGCGCCGATTTCGGGTATCGTCTCGGCTCGCAACTACGACAATGGCGATATGAGCGGTGGACAGCCGGTGCTTGTCATCGAGCAGATTCGTCCGGTGAAGATTATGATTAACGTCTCGGAGTCGCTCTTTGCGAAGGTGCGCAAGGGTATGAAGGTATATGTTACGCTCGACGCTTACGGCGACGAGCAGTTTGCCGGCTCCATCAAGCGCATCTACCCGACCATCGACAGCGCAACCCGCACGTTCCGTGTCGAGGTATCGGTTCCGAATGGCGACGAGCGCGTACGTCCGGGTATGTTTGCGCGTGTGACGCTGCCTTACGGCAAGGAGCATCACGTGGTGATTCCGGACCGCGCAGTGAACAAACTGATGGGCTCGGGCGACCGCTACGTATATGTACTCGAAGCGGACGGCACGGTTCGTTACAGCAAGGTCGAGTTGGGTCGTCGTATGGACACCGAGTACGAGGTATTGTCGGGTGTTGCCGATGGCGAGAAGGTTGTCGTTAAGGGTCAGGTTGCCTTGACGAACGGTTGCTCGGTCGAGGTGGTCGAGTAGCACGGAAGAAGAGAGAAAACGGTGCAAATTTTTCATCAATAACAGAAAATGGTGCAAAATTTTCACCCAAAGAAAAAAATCGGTGCATTTTTTATCAAAACAGATAGTAAAGTATGAATATATATAAAACAGCCGTCAATAATCCGGTGACCACGATACTCGTCTTTATCGCCGTTGCGATATTCGGTATCTTCTCGCTGGTGAAACTGCCAATCGATATGTTCCCGCATATCGACACGACCAACATTCTGGTCATCACGGCATATCCGGGCGCGAGTGCAATCGACATCGAGGAGAATGTCACTCGTCCGCTCGAAAACTCGCTCAACAGTGTGGAGGATTTGAAGCATATCTCCTCCACCTCGAAGGAGAATATTTCGATTGTAAACCTCGAATTTGAGTACGGTACGGACGTTGAGGTTGCTACGGCAAACATCCGCGACAAGCTCGACGTTGCGACCAACATCCTGCCCGACGATGTGGACAAACCGATTATCTTCAAATTCTCGACCGAGGAGATGCCTATTATGTTGCTCTCCATCAAGGCAAACGAGAGTTGGAGCGGTCTGTACAAAATCATCGACGAGCGCATCTCGACACCGCTGGCACGTGTGAACGGTGTGGGTTCGGTGTCGGTTTCGGGTATTCCGGAGCGTCAGATTCAAATCTACTGCGACCCGTACAAACTCGAAGCATACGGTATGACCATCGAGCAGATTGCGCAGGTCGTAGCCGCCGAGAACCGCGCCATTCCGGGCGGTCAGATGGATGTCGGCTCGAACACCTACTCGTTGCGTGTCGATCAGGAGTTTGAGTCGGCAGACGAGATTCTCGACATCGTTGTCGGCACACGTGGCGGAGCGAATATCTACGTGCGCGACGTGGCTACGGTGAGCGATACCGAGCAGGAGCGTGCGCAGGAGTCGTTCAACAACGGTACGCGTTCGGGTATGATGATTATCCAGAAGCAGACCGATGCCAACGCTGTGCAGATTTCGCAGCGCGTACAGAAGGAGCTTGTCGAGTTGCGCAAGACGTTGCCGTCGGATGTGACCATCGAGCCGTATATCGATATGTCGGACAACATTCTCGACACCGCTTCGTCGTTGATGGATACGATTCTCATCACGTTCATCGTCGTTATGGCGGTGGTGATGATGATGCTCGGCCGTTGGCGTGCGATGTTCATCATCATCCTGACCATCCCGATTTCGATGCTCTCGTCGCTCATCTACCTGCTTGCAACCGACTCGACGCTCAACATTATCACGATGTCCGCCATCTCGATTTCGATTGGTATGGTGGTCGATAATGCGATTGTGGTGTTGGAGAATATCACCTCGCACGTCGATCGTGGCGCACGCGTGAAGCAGGCGGCAATCTTCGCTACGAAGGAGGTCGGCCTCTCGATTATCGCCTCGACGCTCACGACGCTCGCCGTGTTCCTTCCGCTGACGATGATTAGCGGTATGGCGGGTGTGCTCTTCAAGCCGATGGGTTGGATGGTGACCATCACGCTGACCGTCTCGATGGCTGCCGCGCTGACCTTTACGCCGGTGCTCTGCTCGCTCATTATGAAGCAGAATCCAAAGAAGTCGCGCCTGCAAAAGTATGTCGATGGCGGCTTGGGTTGGCTCGACGGCATCTACGAGGGTGCGTTGCGTTGGTGCGTGAACCACCGCAAGACCTTCACCATAGGTTCGGTGTTGCTCTTCGTGGGTGTTATGGTGTTCATCGGCCCGAGAGTCAAGACGGAGTTCTTCCCGACGCAGGATAACGCACGTATTGCCGTGAAAATCAAGTTGCCAATGGGTACGCGTCAGGAGATTACGCGCGACGTGGCTCTGCGTATCGACAAGCAGTTCCGCGAGAACTATCCGGAGATTCAGGCAATCGGTATGACCGAGGGTAGCGCCGATACGGACAACACCTTCGCTGCAATTCAGGAGAACGGTACACACTATATCTCGATGAACATCCGCCTCTCGAAGAAGACCGAGCGCGAGCGTACGCTGACCGAGATTTGCGACCTTATGCGTAAGGATTTGTCGGAATACACCGAGATTCGCACCTACGAGGTTATCGAGTCGGGTCAGAAGGGTGGCGCCGGTGGTCAGTCGTCGGTCGATGTCGAGCTCTACGGCTACGACTTGAAGGAGACCGACCGCATCGCTGCCGAAATCAAGGATATGATGTTGCAGGTGCCGGGCTGTACCGAGGCGATTATCTCGCGCGAGGAGTACACGCCGGAGTATCAGGTGGTCTTCGACCGCGAGAAGTTGGCGATGAACGGACTGAACGTGGCAACCGCTGCAACCTTCCTGCGTAACCGTGTCAATGGTGCCGTCGCTTCGTACTACCGCGAGGATGGCGAGGAGTACGACATCTTGGTACGCTTGGAGAAGAAGTATCGTGAATCGACCACCGACTTGGAAAATATCACGCTCTACAACACCACAACCGGCGCAGCCGTCAAGGTGCGCGACGTGGGTCGTGTCATCGAGACCGAAACACCGCCGGCAATCCAGCGTATGGACCGCTCGCGTTATGTGAAGATTTCGGGTTCGGTCGGCCACGGCTACGCGATGTCGGATATCATCGCCGGCACGGTCGAGGGTCTGAACAAGATGGACCTTCCGGCAGGCATCGATTGGGAGCTCGGTGGTTCGTATGAGGACCAGCAGGATACGTTCCGCGACCTGTTCCTGTTGCTCGCCGTGATGATTATCCTCGTCTTTGTGATTATGGCTTCGCAGTTCGAGTCGCTCACCTATCCGTTCGTGATTATGTTCTCGCTGCCATTCGCATTGGTGGGCGTATTCATCGGTCTGTGGCTCACGGGCACACCGCTCGGCGTTATGGGCTTGCTCGGTGTGCTGATGTTGGTCGGTATCGTGGTGAACAACGGTATCGTGCTGGTGGACTACAACCGTCTGGTTATCGGCCGTGGTACGCCGATTGTCGAGGCGGCCGTCATCGCAGGTCGTTCGCGTCTGCGTCCGATTTTGATGACCACGCTGACCACCGTGCTCGGTATGGTGCCGATGGCGGTCGGCAACGGTGTCGGCTCGGAGATGTGGAACTCGCTCGGTATGGTTGTGGCGTGGGGTCTGTCGTTCTCGACGCTCGTTACGCTCTTCCTGATTCCGGTGCTCTTCACCTCGTTTGCATTGCGAGGTGAGCGTCGCCGAGCAAAGAAGCAGCAGCGGCTCGCCGCACAAAAAGCGTAAAGAAACCATTAAAAAACCATAGACAACAGTATTATGAAAGCGATATTTGTATCCTGCAATCAGGCACTCTACGAGGAGTTGCAGCAGGAGATGAAACAACTTGGCGTTCGTGGCTATACGGCGTGGGAGGAGCTTATCGGTTGCGGTACGGCAACCGGTGAGCCACACCTCGGCGATGCTGTGTGGCCAACGATGAACTCGGCACTCCTTACCTTTGTCGAAGACGAGCAGTGCAAGCCGTTTATGGCGGCACTCCGCGAGCTCGACGAGCGCAACCCGCAGTTGGGATTGCGAGCATTCTGGTGGGAGGTCGGCGGTACGATGTAAAATGAATTGTCAATTCATTTTACACTGTACATTTTACAATATTGACATATCCCCCAAACCCCCTTTTGTAAAAAGGGGGCTTTGTCGCTACGCTCCGGGTGGGTAGTAGAAATGTTGTGGGGCAACAGGGTTAAGGTTTTTGGTTGTTGCAATTCATTTTACATCGTTCCTTTTACAACAAATGGCTGTACTGAAACGTACAGCCATTTGTTTTTTAGGGAGTTTAGGGAATTTAGGGAGTTTAAGGATTGGGCTCCACTTGCAACCTTGTGCTAAACCCGACCCGACCTTACTTGACCTTACCCGACCTTAATCCACCGGCTCGCCCACCCCCGGCTCACCCTATTTCTTCAAATAGTTTCCTGTGGTGAGGACCATCGAGTCGCGCATATCGGCAACCGACACGCATATCTTATTGCGGCCGCGGAGCGAGAGCGTATCGGTCGAAAAGACACCCTGCGAGAGCATCTTCATCTCGACCGGCGCACCATTAATGGTCAGCGTCGGACGGCCCTGTGACGAATAGACCTTTACCGGATAGCGGTCGCGCATACGCACGTCACGATTCTTGCCGACGATGTAGAGTGTCGGCGAGGCGGTATTCCACACCGTCTTGTAGAGGTAGTAGGCATCCTTACACTGCGCGTGGTCGAACGCCGCAAGGCCCGAATTGCGCACTCCGGCACGATAGCGGGCCGAGCCGAAGTCGAACATCGTATTGAGCCACACGCCCCAGAAGAGCGACGAGTCGATACGCGAGAGGTAGCCCTCGTGGAAGAGCGTCTGCCAACTCTCCGGAATGCGGTGCTGGCTGCTTCGGCTACGCGAGATGTGCTGCTCGTTGCTCTGTCCAATGGTGCCACCCTCGCCATAACATACCGCCTGACGCAGGTGCGACCATCCGTCGCGCAACTGCTGCTGCCACACCGTCAAATCCTCGACCGAACCACTCTCCCAGCCGATGCTCTGCTGCCAAACGATGAGGTCCGTGATGAAGTTTATCTCGCCGTCGCGGTTGCTGCACGCCACCGTCGGGCGCGAAGCGTCGAGCGACTTTGCCATATCGTTGAGCGAACGCACGTAGTCGAGCAACTCCTTCGACGAGCCACGCAGCAGCGAGAATATGCCCCACATCACCACCGATGGGTGGTTGCAGTTCTGCAAGACGATTTCGCGCAACTGCTCGCGGCCATTCTGCTCGAAGCGTGCGGTCTGGTAGTAGGCGATATCGCTCAAAAACGGCGACTGCGTGAATGGCACATCAATCCACACAAGCGTACCATTGCGGTCGCATCGCTCGTAGAGCGACTGTGCGTGCGGACCTGTGACCGAACGCAACGCATTTGCGCCCATCGAGCGTATCATTCGCAAATCGGAGTCGTAGTGACGCTCTTTGAGTGCGCTGCCCGACGAGGCGCGGTCGTGGTGCAACGTGACACCGCGCACCGGCACACGCTTGCCATTGAGCGTAAACAGTCCTTCGGGAGTCACCTCCACGTGGCGAAAACCTGTCGTGACGCTCACCGTATCGCCTGCCGCTGCGACCACCACCTTATAGAGGCGAGGCATCGCCGGCGACCATAGTTCCGGATTCTCGACCGCGAACGGAACAGAGAGCAGTTTGCCGTCGATTTTCGCCTTCACGGTGCGCGACATTGCGACATATCCATCGGGCGAAACAACGTCGAGCGAGACGTTGCACACGCCATCCTTCTTGCCCATAAGCATCACATCCACGCGACCTTCGGCACGCTCCGACGAGACCTTCGACGGATGTACCATAACGCCCTCCGTGCCGTAGTATAACGGCGATATGGCGGTCTGGCCGGTCACGATAAGTTCCACATCACGATATATGCCTCCGTAGAGGTTGTCCTCGGTCGAGGTTGGCAGCACATCGTTATGAAAGGCGTTGCTCACCGCCACAAGCAGCGTGTTGCTCGACCCGAAGAGCACCTTATCCGTAATCTCGAAGGTGAATGCCGTCCATCCGCCACGATGTTCGCCCACGTGGGAGCCGTTCACAAAGACATCCGCCACGCTCTGCACGCCGCCAAATCGCAGGAAGAGTCGCTTGCCTTGCCACTCGGCAGGCACAAAGAGCGAATGCTCGTAGTTGCCGACCGTCTGACGATACGCCCCGCCGCCCGACAGCGCATCGAGATTCCACGTATGGGGCAGACGCACGTAACGTGCATCGTCGCTCGAATTCTCCTCCTTGAAAAAGAATCGCCAATTGTTGTTGAGCGAGTAAACATCGCGTGCCATCGCTTCGCCGCAGATGGAGATAATCGTCAGTAATATAAGGATATATCGTTTCATAGTCGCACTATTATAGGTACAAATATAGGAATTTGTCGAAAAAAATACTAACTTCGTGCGGAGAATCACCGTTTTATTGATAGAAAATGAACATTTTTGACATACTCGCAGCCATCGCACTCGTCTGGGCCGTAGTAAACGGCTGGCGAAACGGATTGGTGTCGCAACTCTTTTCCATCGCAGGCGTCATCGCCGGCTTGGTGCTCGGCTACTACTTCGGCGGGCGCGTCGGAGCGATGCTCGGCGTGGAGGAGAAGTTTGCCGCCATCGTCGGCTTCATAGCCACCTTTATCGGTGTGCTGATTGTAGCCGCCATCGCATCGAAACTCCTGCGCGCACTCTTCTCGCTGGTAGGCATCGGGCAGATGGACACCATTCTCGGCATCGCACTCTCGGTGGCGAAGTTCGCGCTCGTGTTGAGCGTTCTGTTCACCACCATCGAGTCGCTCAACCGCAAGGTCGAGATCGTAGAGCGTCGCCACTTCGACACCTCGAAAACATTCCGCCCAATCAGCGGCATCGCGCGGAGCGTAGGCGCGTGGCTCGACAATTTAAGCAAAGAGGAGTAGGCGTATGGCAGTTGAAGGTCTTGTAATCAGAGCCACAGGCAGTTGGTACGAAGTCATCGGCACGGACGGCGAGCGTCTGCGTTGCCGCATCCGCGGACGATTGCGCCTGCGCGGAGTGCGTTCGACAAATCCGGTCGTCGTGGGCGACACGGTGCATTGCGAGCGCGGCGAGCAGGACGAGTGGACCATCTGCGACATCGCACCGCGCCGCAACTACGTCATCCGTCGTGCCTCGAACCTCTCGAAGGAGTCGCACATCATCGCCGCCAATATCGACCGCGCGATGGTCGTCGTAACGTTGGTTGAGCCGGTGACGGCACTCGAATTTGTCGATCGTTTTCTGGTGACGTGCGAGGCATACAAGGTGCCGGTCACCATCCTGTTGGCAAAAATCGACCTGCTCGCCGACGCAGCGGAGGCGGTCGCCGAGTTCCACCACACGTACGAGGCGGCGGGCTACGAGGTCATCGACATATCGGCAACCGAGGGCATAGGCGTAGAGCGTGTGCGCGAGATGCTCGCCGGCAAGGTGACGTTGCTATCGGGCAACTCGGGTGTCGGCAAATCGACGCTCGTGAGCCGCATCGACCCCTCGCTCGACATCCGCACGGGCGAGATCTCCGAGAGTTTTCACAAGGGCAAGCATACGACCACCTTCTCGACGATGTATCCGATGGAGGGTGGCGGCTACATAATCGACACGCCGGGCATCAAGGGCTTCGGTCTGATAGATATCGACGAACGCGAATTGTGGCACTACTTTCCGGAGATGATTTCGTGCGCCGGCGAGTGCCGCTTCTACAACTGCACCCACACCCACGAGCCGGGTTGTGCCGTCTGCGAGGCGGTCAAGGAGGGGCGCATCGCATTTTCGAGATATGAGAGTTACCTGAAAATTTTGGATGATGACGACAAATACCGTAAATAACCTCACCGTCGAGCAGTGTGCCGAGCGCATTGCCTACCTCGCGGAGTTTATCCTCCCCGAGCGATTCGCCACGTTGGAGCGCGCCGTGGGCCAACGCACCAACTATATGACGCTGCTCGCCGAGAATATGTTTCATCCGCAGAATGCCAGCGCACTCGTGCGCCATTGCGAGGCGTTCGGCGTGCAGAATATCCACACCGTTGAGACGCTCTGCCGTTTCAACCCCAACCTCAATATCGTGCGCGGTACCGACAAGTGGGTCGATATTCACCGCCACGCATCGACTGCCGATGCACTGCGCGCACTGCGTGCCGACGGCTACCGCATAGTGGCAACCTCGCCCCACCACGAGAGTTGCACGCCGGAGACATTCGATGTGCGACGTGGCAAGTTTGCGATTGTGATGGGCACCGAAAAGACCGGCATATCGGACGAGGTGTTTGCCGAGGCGGACGAATTTTTGAAGATTCCGATGTGCGGAATGGTCGAGAGTTTGAACGTATCGGCGTGTGCCGCCATCATCGTCTATATGCTCTCGGAGCGTATGCGCCGCGAGGTGGATGAGTGGCGACTCTCGGACGACGAGCGCACTCGACTGCTCTACCGTTGGATGGCCGACTCGGTGCGCGATGCCGATGCTCTGCTTCTGCGCGGAGGATTTTCGGAGTAAGGGGGCGAGAAGTGAGGAGAGAGAAGCGAGGAGAGAGGAGTGAGAAAAGGAGAGAGCCGAGAGCAGGAAACAGAGAGTGCCAAGAGAACGGAAGAGAAGTGAGAAGCGAGGTGTGAGAAGTTAGGTGTGAGGCGTGAGGAGATAGGTGTTGGGAGTTGAGAGTGAGAAAACAAGCGAGGAAAAATTGAGAAAAACCAAGAAAATATTCGAGAAAAACGCAATATGAAAGAGTTTGTTACACGTAATTTGACGGCTGACGAGTGCGCTGCGTTGGAGCGTACGGGCTCGCGTGCCGAAGATTGGTCGAAGGTGAGAGTCGCCACCGACTTCAACCCATCGCAGGTGAGCGCGTGCCGCTTCGAGGGGTGCGTGGAGATTGGCAGCGGAGCGGTGCTTGCCGACTCGCGCATCGCCAACTATCGCATCGGCGAGCGTGCCGAGGTGCGTTCGGTCGTAGCGTTGGAGTGTCGCCACGCCTCGTCGTTCGGATGCGGTGTGGAGGTGGCTGCCGTGAACGAAAACGGTGGACGCGCGGTGACGATTTTCGACGAGCTCACCGCCCAAATCGCATATATGTCGGCGATGTATCGCCACCGTCCGCAACTCGTGCAACGCATCACAGAGTGGGCGACGAAGCGCGCCGAGCAGGTTCGCTCGGAGTTGGGTTGCGTCGGCTGCGAGAGCCGCATCGTGGGTGCAAAGTTCATCCGCGAGGTGCGCATCGGCGAGCGAGTGACCATCGAGGGGGCTTCGATGGTGGAGAACGCGACGCTGCTCGACGAGTGCTACGTGGGTGTCGATGTCAAGATGCGCGACACGATTGCCGTCGAACATTCGCACATAGATACGGGTGCAACTCTCGAGCGTTGCTTTGTTGGCGAGCGTGTGGTGCTTGCCGACTCGATTTCGGCTGTCGATTCGCTCTTCTTTGCCAACTCGCACTGCGAGAGGGGCGAGTGCTGCTCCATATTTGCGGGCCCGTACACGGTCTCGCACCACAAATCGTCGCTGCTCATCGCCGGCATCTTCTCGTTCTTCAACGGCGGCAGCGGTACCAACCAGAGCAACCACCTCTTCAAGAGTGGCGCGGTGCATCAGGCGGTGCATCGCAGAGGTTGCCGCTTCGGAAGCAACGCCTACGTGATGGCTCCGGCTGCCGAGGGGGCATTTACGACCGTCATCGGTCGCCATACGCACCACCACGACACCAGCGCATTGCCACTGTCATACCTCATCGAGGAGGGTGGCACATCGACTCTTCTGCCCGGATTTGCACTGCGCAACTACGGCACGCTGCGCGATGTGCAGAAGTGGCCGCAACGCGACCGTCGCACGGTGCGTCGTGAACCGATTTCGTTCGACGAGTACAACCCGATGCTCGCCTCGCAAACATACCGCGCGGCGGAGTTGCTGCGCCAAATGAAGGCAAGCGACCCGGAGGCCAATCGCTACTCGTACAACAACTGCCTCATCAAGCCGTCGATGCTCGACTCGGGCATAAAACTATACTCGCTCTACGCCGAGGCGGCCGTCGGAGCAATGCTCGACAGCGCAGTCGAGCCGATAGCGTCGGGCGTAGGTGCGTGGGTCGATTGTGGTGGGCAGTACCTGCCACAGATAGTCGTCGAGCGCATCATCAACGCCATTGAGGAGGGACGGCTCTCGGCCGAAAAGTGCGCCGAAGCGTTTGCCGAACAGCACTCGCGCTACGCATCGCTCGCTCGCGGCTGGGCAGAGGATATGCTCCACCGCCAACTCGGACACGCGCCATCGGACGAGGAGCGCAAGCAGGCAATCGCTCGCGGCAAGGAGGCACACGCCACACTGCGCCGCTACGCCGAAGCCGACTGCGAAGCCGACTGCTCGGGGCTTATGCAGGTGGGCTACGGCACGGATAGTGACTCGACCGACGATTGCGCATCCGACTTCCGCACCGTCCGAGGAGTATAACCGAAGGGCCACGAAAAGAGGGGGCTACGAAGGAGGGACCGCGAAGGGAGCAGCAAAAGAGAAAGAAAAATTTTTTAAGTATAACAATAAAAAACAGATATTATATGTATTCGCAAGTGATTACGCGATGCCATCGCACGGCGTTTGTCATTGCTGTCGATCAATCGAGCTCGATGCAGGGCGAGACCACGGTCGATGGTCGGCGAATGAGCAAGGCGGAGGCGGTAGCACTTATCACTAACTCCATTTTGGAGGAGTTGCTTCTGCGTGCAAGTCACAGCAGCGGTCTGCGAAACTATTACGACGTAGCGGTTATCGGCTACGCCGACGAGCGCGTATATTCGCTCATCGAGGGCGAGGAGGGTTTTCTGCCAATCACCTCTTTGGCGCAAAAGCCGGTGGAGTACGCGGAGTGGCAAGCCGAGCACACATTGCCGTCGGGCGAAACCGTACGCGTCACCGAGCGTATTCCGCAGTGGGTTCACCCCTCGGCTGCCGGCTCGACCCCGATGTACGAGATGCTGGATACCGTAGCCGAGATGGTCGAAGGGTGGTGTCGTGAGCCACAAAATCACGAATCGTTTCCGCCGATGGTCTTCAACATTACGGATGGCGAGCCGACCGATTGCGACTACAACTCGCTGCGCAGTGCTGCATCGCGTCTGCGAAGTGCATCGACCGCCGACGGAGAGACCCTGCTCGTAAATATCCACCTGTCAGCCGAGGCGAAGAGCCAACTCGTCTTTCCGCGTGCGGAGGAGGTTATCTCTGCGGGCGAATACGCCCGTCTGTTGGCCGACATTTCAAGCGTTATGCCCGAGCCGTTCAACCAACCCATACTCGACCTGCGTGGCGACCACGCCACTCCGCCATTCGTTGCGATGAGTTACAACGCCAGCATCGTCGATGGCTTTTCGATGCTCAACATCGGCTCGTACAGCGTCACAAATCTGCAATAAACTCACCCAAACACTCTGCGTATGATTGCCTCGATGACCGCCTTTCGACGAGCACTCGCCTCGCCCGCTACACACTTTCGGACGTTGCACGCCATAATACCGCAAATGGTGGATGGTGTGCCTCTGGTGCGACGCACATCGCGCTTTGCCGAGGCGATAGGGACGACTGCCGGCGGTCGGCAGATTATCATCTACTCGCCACTCTCCGCGCGAGCCATAGCCGACGTAGAGCGCACCGCCGAGCGTGTGTGCGCCATCCGCTCGCCACACTTGGGCGAATATCGCATACTGCGTGACGAACTGCTCTTTACCAACTCGCTCGGCGAGAGCCACACGGGCGACATCATCATCGAAGAGCTCCCTGCGGGCGAGCCGTTCGGGTTTGGCTCGTCGCAATCGAGCCACGCATTAGGCGAGGGGCTGGTGCGTCTGCGCGAGCATCTTCAACATATCAGTTTCACGCACAACAACTTACGAGCCGAAAATATCATTGTCGGCGACGACGGACGTCTGCACCCGATTCGTCTGCACTATGGTCGTTTCGGTGGAGCGTACGACGACTTCGGGCCGCTATTCGACCTTGTTGCCTCATTGGAGCGCGCAGAGAGGAGCGAAAATGGCGAGAGGAGCGAAAACAAGGGTAAAAATTGCGAAAACAGAGGCGAAAATGGCGAGAGGAGCGATGTGGTGACACGCTACGACACGGTCGCAAACGAGGAACAAAAGCAAAATATGCTTGCAAGCGATGCGCCGTCGCCTGCATATCGGGTAACGGCCACCCCAGCCACCAACTACTCGGCGGACGAAATCTTTGCTCCGCACGAGGGGTTTGCACGCGCTCGTCGCGGTGGGCGTTACGGATTTTTCGCTGTGGAGGATAGAGCGACCGATAACCGCTTCGGCGCAACCGACGATGGTGTTGGCGTAACAGATTATGGCTTTGGGGCGCGAGCGGAGGGATTGCACGTAGCGATTCCGTTCGTATATCTGTGGGCAGACGACTTTCGTGAGGGGCGTGCCGTGGTTGAGACCGAGCAGGGTGTGGGCGTAATCGACAAGCGCGGGTGCGAGATTCTGCCCGCCGTGTTCGACGATGTGCGCTACGATGTCTCGGCGGGGTGTTTCGAGGCGCGGCTCGACGAGCAACGGCTCTTGTTCGGCTATGCCGGCGAGCCGATAGACAACCCCGCGAAATAGACCCCACCACCAAAACCTGAAACAAAGAGGCGAGCAGAACAAAAAATCTTTGTATATTTGTGACGTTTAGCCAACTCCTCTGGCAAGGGACTCAACGGAGGGGGCTCAATGGAAAGGGGCTCAACGAAGGGGGCGTGATAGAGGAATCCAACTCAACGGAGGGGGCGAAAAACCAAGAAAAAACCAAGAAAAAACACAAAAACAAAAAGATATGGAACAGGTAAAATGTTTGATAATCGGTAGCGGTCCTGCGGGTTTCACTGCTGCCATCTATGCGGCGCGTGCGTCGCTCTCGCCGGTGCTCTACGAGGGTATCGAGCCGGGTGGTCAGCTGACCACAACAACCGAAATCGAGAACTTCCCGGGCTATCCGGAGGGCATCTCGGGCAACGCAATGATGGACGACCTGCGCCGTCAGGCAAAACGCTTTGGCACGGATGTTCGCACGGGTATTGTCGCGTCGATTGACACCACGCAGCGTCCGTTCCGCGTCGCCATCGACGGCGGCGACGAGATTCTCGCCGAGAGCATCATCATCGCTACGGGCGCATCGGCAAAGTATCTGGGTCTGCCATCCGAGCTGCGTTTCCGCGGTATGGGCGTGAGTGCGTGTGCAACGTGCGACGGCTTCTTCTACCGCAAGCAGGATGTGGCTGTCGTGGGCGGTGGCGATACGGCGTGCGAGGAGGCGACCTACTTGGCTTCGCTCTGCCGTCAGGTCTATCTCATCGTGCGCAAACCGTTCCTTCGCGCATCGAAGGCGATGCAGGAGCGCGTATTCAACACGCCGAACATCAAGGTCCTCTTCGAGCACAACACCGCCGAGGTGCTGGGCGACGACGACGGCGTAACGGGCGTTCGCGTGCGCAAGAACGACGGCGAGGAGTACGAGATTCCGATTTCGGGCTTCTTCCTTGCCATCGGCCACCATCCGAACACCGAGCTCGTGGCAGGCAAACTCGCCCTCGACGAGCAGGGCTACATCGTGACCGTTGCCGGCACGTCGCGCACCTCGTGTGAGGGTATCTTTGCGGCGGGCGACGTCTGCGACCCACACTATCGTCAGGCGATTGTGGCTGCCGGTTCGGGTTGCATTGCGGCTCTCGATGCCGAGCGATTCCTCGCAGCCAACAAATAGATGCTCTAAACGGTCACCGGTATAGCATAAACGGACCGAATAGCGTATAAACGAGGACCAAACAGCGTATAAACGAGCCGAAAAATGATAAAGGTCACCATTCTGGGCAATGCGTCGGCAAAGCCGACCGTGAATCGCCACCCCTCGTCGCAGATAGTGTGTGTCAATGAGCAGTACTATCTGGTCGATGCGGGCGAGGGCGTTCAGCAGCGTATGTTCCGCGCCGGAATCAATCCGTTGCGACTGCGCGGTGTCTTTATCTCGCATCTGCACGGCGACCACGTCTTCGGACTCTTTCCGCTGCTCTCGACACTCGGCCTCTACGGTCGTCAGACGCCGCTCACGGTCTATGCGCCGCGCCCGTTTGGCGAGATTTTGGAGGCGCATCTGCGCTTTTTCGACTCGCAACTCCCGTACGAGGTGCAGTGGGTCGAGGTCGATACGACCAAGCACCGCATCATCTTTGAAAATCGCACGCTCGAAGTGTGGAGCATTCCGCTTCGCCACCGCGTGCCGTGTGCCGGCTTCCTCTTCCGCGAGAAGCAGGGCGAGAAGAATGTCGATAAGTGGTGCATCGAGCGTTACGGGCTCTCGATAGCGCAAATCGTGGCTGCCAAGCGTGGCGAGGATGTCACTTTGGAGGACGGCACAACGCTCCCCAACGAGCAACTCACATACTACGCCCACACGCCACGCTCGTACGCCTACCTCTCGGATACGGCACGCTCGGCCATCGCAGCACGCCGCGTGAAGGGTGTCGATTTGCTCTACCACGAGGCAACCTACACCTCCGACCAGAGCCGCGAAGCCAAGGCGCGAGGCCACTCAACTGCCGCCGATGCCGCACGCACAGCACTTGCAGCCGAGGCCGGTCGTCTGCTCATCGGTCACTTTTCGTCGCGCTACAAGAGCGCAGATGTGCTGCTCGACGAGGCACGCACCATCTTCCCGCAGAGCGATATTGCCACCGAGGGCGAAACATACGTTTTGAAGTAAAAAGTTAAGATACAAATGATTACACGCGCGGAAATACAAGCCATACGCTCACTCGCCGACAAACGCGGTCGCATCGAGCAGCGAGCATTCGTTGCCGAGGGCGAGAAACTTGTCGATGAGCTGCGCCACTCCTCGTTGCGCGTTCGTCGCACGCTGGCAACCGAGCCGATTTGGAGCGATGCGGAGATAGTTTCGACGAAGGAGATGGAGCGCATATCGCAACTCAAAACCGCCAATCGCGCACTCGCCATTGTCGATATTCCCGACTACGACCTGCGCCTTGCCAACCCTGCCGAAGGGCTTGTTTTGGCACTCGACCGTGTGCAGAATCCGGGCAATCTCGGCACCATCATCCGCCTTGCCGACTGGTTCGGCATCAGCGACATCGTCTGTTCGGAGGATTGTGCCGACTGCTTCAACCCGAAGGTCGTACAGGCGACAATGGGGGCGATTATCCGCGTGAGAGTCCACTACACCGACCTTACGGCGTGGCTTGCCTCGCAACGCAAAGCGGGCGCAGAGGTCTATGGCACGATGCTCGATGGCGAGAACATCTACGAGCGAGGGCTCTCGACGTGTGGCGTGATTGTGATGGGCAACGAGGGTCAGGGCATATCGCCGGCGGTCGCCGAGCAGGTGTC
This sequence comes from Alistipes sp., assembly GCA_017410165.1. Taxonomy (GTDB): domain Bacteria; phylum Bacteroidota; class Bacteroidia; order Bacteroidales; family Rikenellaceae; genus Alistipes. The sequence continues at coordinate 37,405 of JAFQRH010000001.1, forward strand.
GCAACGACTCTTCGTTCCGCCATATCCTGCCGAGCGAAACGGCTCGGAGTCGCTCAACGTAGCCATCGCAACAGCGGTTGTCTGTGCCGAGTTCCGTCGTCGCGGGTAGAGGCGTTAAGAGCGTTAGGGAGTTTAGGGGCGTTAAGGGCGTTAGGGAGTTTAGGGAATTTAGAGAATTTAGAGAATTTAGGGAGGACCTTAATTGACTTTACCTGACCTTACCCGACCTTAAAGCAATCGAAGATTGCGCGACCTAACTCGACCTTATTTGACCTTACTCGACCTTAAACTCCTTAAATTCCTTAAATTCCTTAAATTCCCTAAATTCCCTAAACTCCCTACCCCCCCCAACAAAAATAGTGTGTCCAAAAGTTTTTGGACACACTATTTTTGTTAGAAGTTGTATAACAAGAGGGATTTCAAGGCTTGCGTAGCCCGAAAAAGCGCAGTTTACTCGGCGTAAATGAGCATTTTGAGGGCAAGCGTAACGCAGAAATCACCTTGTTAGACGGCTTCTTTTCTGTTAAGCAACTCCTTATCGAAGCGTTACCTTGCGGCTTGCAGTGCGGTTGATAGGCATCAACTTTGCGCGTGGCTGCTTGGTTGCCGCGATGCTCTTGGAGAGAATCTTCTTGCCCGAGTGCGAACGATAGAGACGTGCGCCGGTCGAGAGCGACTGCAAGTCGGACTCCTTGAAGAGCTGCACCTCGCCATCGTAGGTTGCAGTCACTGTATTGCCCGCCACGTCCTTGAACGTAAGCGTCACCTTGTGGCCTGCGGCACTCTGCTCCGAAGCGAGCGCACCCGACACTGCGGCTGCGTAATCGACGAAGTAACCCTCGGCATCGAGCGTTCCCCACCACGTACCATATACGTAGCCCTCGGCATCTATACAACCCGGCATCACGCTGTTCTCCTTACCCGTTTCGCTGATAGTCGAAATCGGGAACTCGCCCGCCGGGAAGGTGGTCTGGCTCATCGGCACAAACATATCGAAGAAGACAACCTCGCTCTCGCCCTTGTACATCTCGACGTAGAGGTTGCGCGTACCTGTTTGATAATAGTCATCGAAATCGACAGCGTAGCACTCGGTTGCCGCCATCGTGACGCTCTTGGTGAGCGACGTGTCGCCCTCGACCAAACCCAAGTCGGTCGAGCCGCCACTCGTCTCATAGACGAAGCGGTACTTCGTGAGCGGAGTCGTTACGATGCCGTCGTAACCAAAGACGCACACCGTAAGATCGTCGCCATTTTCGAGCATACCCGTATAGTCGAACTCGTTGAGTCCGTAGCCACCGACATAGTACGACATTCCCCACTCGGCTGCCTCTTCGAGCACGGCAGCGATAATCTCGCTATCGGTAGCACCCGCAAGGTCCTCCGTATAGTAGAGGTTCAGCAGGTAGTACTCGTTTTCAATCGACGGCGTAACGGTGATAATCTCGCCCTCGTGGCTCACCGTGAAGGTGTTCGACGACATCTTCGCCTCGATGGTCGAGAACGGCAACACCTCAACGTCGGTCGTAATCTCGCCCGAAGCCGAAATGCCCGCAGCATACACATAGTAGTCGGTCTGCGGCACAAGGTCGCAGGTGTAGTACCAAGTCGATTTGCCCACCGAGAGGAAGTCGTTGAAGGTGAGCGTCTCGCCGTACTCCTTCATTATCTCGATATACGATTTGATGTCGGCAACAATCTCCTCGATGAGTTGTTTCGGGTCGCTATATTTCTCGTACTCCGTGCGCTCGATAACGTCGTAGTAGTACGCCATCGAACCATCCTTCGGCTCGACCGACACAGTGGCACACGAGCCGGTAATCTCGCCTACCGAGATAGCAAAATTCGCCTGTGGCTGCACAGGGTCGTCGCCATCCTCCTTGCCGTCTTCCTTGCCATCTTCCTTGCCTTCGTCGCCATCCGGATTCTGGTTATCACCCTCCGGTGTCTGCTCCGTACCATCGCCTTCGCCCGGCAGCGGCTCCGGCGTCTCACAACCGACTGCCAACAGCGCAACGGCTGCCAACAGCGTCATAAAGAAACTAACCTTTTTCATCTGATTCTGTTTTTTGTTTATTGTTTTATACTATGTTGATTTTCAACTCTTTGTTCCTTCTCGTGTGGACTATCGCAATCGGCTCGAAATGAGCGACATAAACTCCTCGCGCGTACGCGGGTCAGAGAGGAATATGCCCGTGAATGCCGACGTTGTGGTTGCCGAATCCTGCTTCTCGACACCGCGCATCTGCATACACATATGCGACGCCTCGATGACCACCGCAACGCCCATCGGGTCGAGTGCCTCCTGAATCGAGTCGCGAATCTGCACCGTCAGTCGCTCCTGCACCTGCAAGCGGCGTGCAAAGCACTCTACAACGCGGGCAATCTTCGACAATCCGGTAATCTTACCGTTCGGGATATACGCCACGTGCGCACGGCCGACAAACGGCAACATATGGTGCTCGCAGACCGAGAAGAGCTCGATATCCTTGACGACGACCATCTGTTTGTACTCCTCGCGGAACATCGCCGATTGCAGGATGGCAATCGGGTCCTCGTCGTAGCCCTTGGTCAGGAACGACCACGCCTTTGCCACGCGTTCGGGGGTCTTAATCAGCCCCTCGCGCTCGACATCCTCGCCGAGCAGGCGCAACACCTCGCGGTAGTGATATTTGAGTTGTTCAATGCGTTCGAGGTCGTAGTTGTCCTCGCGTTTGTAATTTGCCATAAAAGAATTAGGTAAATAAATTTGAAACTGCTTCTGATATTTTATTTGTCTGTTTTGCGTAAAAATTCGACCAAACGTGCTACGGCTCGACCTCGGTGCGAGATTGCGTTCTTCGCCTCGGCACTCATCTCGGCAAAGCTCTCCGTGTGGCCCTCCGGCACAAACAGCGGATCGTACCCAAAGCCGCCTGCGCCCGACATCTGCTCGGCTATCACACCATCGACACGACCCTCGAACAGGTGCTCCTCGCCGTCCAAAATCAGGGCAATAACCGTACGAAAATGTGCTCGACGGTCGCTTTTATCCGCCAAATTGCGCAACAGCAATGCATTGTTCGCCGCAAAGTCGTGCCCATCGGTTGCGTAGCGTGCCGAATGCACCCCGGGCTCGCCACCCAGCGCATCGACCTCCAAGCCCGTATCGTCGGCAAAGCAGTCGCGCCCCGTACGCTCGTGGACATATCGTGCCTTTTGCAGAGCGTTGCCTTCGAGCGTCGCCGCCGTCTCGGGAATATCCTCCGTGATGCCGCACTCGGCGAGCGTCACCAAGCGAAACTCGTCGCCCAGCACCGCTTGTACCTCGCCCAATTTATGGGCATTATTCGTTGCAAAAATTATCTGTTTCATCGCTTCGGAATTGCTACTGTGTAGGGGAATCGCTCGTAATCTATCCTCCATCCATCTACGTACACCGCCACGTGGTGACCGGTACCATCGTCAAGGTTTTCGTAGATAATATCGACCGACATTGTTTGAAGGGCGCTGTTTACGATGCATACCGGCTCCAACGAACGCCACTCGATGCGGTGATTATCCTTTTTGGTACCCCACGAACTATCGTTGGTGTAGGTTGCCGTCGTGTCGAACAGGTGTTTCAACATATAGGTATTTCCACGAGTAATCAACTCGTAGCGGTTGGTGTATATCGCCTCCAAATTAACCCTCGAGAGTTCATCCTCGTAACCGACAAATTCGTCTTTCGTACAAGAGATTGTAAAACAACACTCCTCGTCGGCATTGCCCCAAATGGAGACCAACTCTTTCTTGTGGGATGGGTTGTCGATTTCGTACACATATCCCGCCTTCCATTGTCCGCCCTCGGCGAGCGTCTTTCCATCGGTGGCAACATATAATATATGGTTATACGACGCCTTCTGCGTAAAGTAGTAAACCCCGTCGTCGGTGGTGATTTGACCCTCCGGAAAATACTGATTTTTGATGCGCTCGGCTGTCTGCTCGTCGCCCGTCATCAACATCTCGGTAAATACCGCATAGTCGAGAAATGGCACTTGTTGCACGAATGCCAAGCTGCGCATCTTGTCGTACAAAATATTCGGAACTTTGGTCTCATTGCGAAAATCGCCCTCCGAAAGACGGCACGAGGTGAGTGTCGTCAGTGCTATAATCGTTGCAAATATATACTTTTTCATAATGCTTCCCTCCTCTATTTTTTATTCTTCTTTGCGGCATCAAAACGATAGCCCATACCTATACGGAACATACCCGACATTCCGCCACCAATCTCGGCAAAACCGAAGAGTTTGCGACCAAACGTGCATCCTACCAATGTCACATCGCCCCACGGCAAAATATCGTAAAGATCGGTCATAACACCAAACGAAATCGACGAGTAGAGTTGCACCTTCTCGCGCCAATACCATACGAAACGCACCGTCGGCATCACGCCTATCATATACAGATTATTGACTTCTAACGTCTCTCCGGTTATCGAGTGGCGAGTTCGTTCGACCGACGCACCAAAGGTGACCATACCGCCATACTGCAACCAACGACGGTCGTGGTAGAGATAACTGAGCGTGTAGTTACCCACAAACCAACGCGGCGTAGTATATGTGTCGGCGTTGTTGATTTTGTCGTTAAAATTGTTATTCTGGCGAAGATCGTAGTCGCGAATATCGTAGTCGTACCAACTTTCATCCAAAAACCACGTTTGAGACAACCCAAGCGAGCCGACACCTATGCGAACTTCGTGTTTGTTGATACGCTTGGGCAGAACAATCTCCTTCAAGAGAACCTGCTCGCCCTCCCGCTGCGTGAAGGTCTTTATAACCTTCCTATCCTCGTACTTCTCGATACGCCTCTCGACCACCTGTGCCGAGCCAACCCCCGCAACCGCTATCGCCAGCGCAAGGGTCATTAGTCGTCTTACTGTTTTCATATGTTTGTTGTTTTTTATGTGTTTTCAGGGGTTTAGGGTTGTTATGGGTGCGGCCCCACTTGGCAACCTCTTACTAAACCTTACTTTTTTTTAAGGGAGTTTAGAGAATTTAGGGAATTTAAGGATTTATATCCTTAACGACTCTAACGACCTTAATCCCTGCCGTCCAACTCGCCACCCCCTTAAATTGATTTTAGGCAGGGGTTTACAACGCTGTCAAGGATTTTGTGGCAGGAGCATACTTGGCGTATGTGACTGTCACAAAATTTGCTGACAAGGAAGTAAACACCGCATAAAATCGATTTTACTTTGCTATTTCAAGTTGCTCCACCTTATAATCCGCCACACATTTATCAATTATCGCCTTCACAACAGAGTCAATCTCGGAGCCGTCGGTGTAGTCGGCAGGACAGACGTGATTGACACGGTTGTCGCGGATGAGCGTATTCATCTCCTTGCGCTTCTGCTTGTCCTTCGGATTATAGACCGCCACCGAGTGGCCGCCGAAGTTCTTGACCAGACGCATACACGGGATGTCGGTCGTGCCGTCGCCGACGTAAATCATACGCGAGAATGGCACCGGACGCGAACGCTCCTCCATATATTTGTTCACCTGCTTGGTGTCATAGACCGACTCGACGCCCTTGTTGATTTTGAATATGAACTGCGTCTTGTTGGTGTAGTTTACCGCCACCGCCGGCCAATAGGCAATGCCATCGACGTTGTAGAGGAACGAGCAGGCATAGATTTTATTGAAGCGGTCGGCAATCGACGTACCCTCGATAATCTCCTTTAAGCCCGACGAGTTGATGTAGTGCAGAATGCGCACACCGCGCTCGGCACCATACGAGTTGATGCGGTCGAACCACTGCTCGACACCCGGGTAGAACGGGATGTTGCGACCCGACTCCTGAAACGCCTCGCGGCGCAACGAGATGCCCTTCGCCTGTGCCTCGCGCAACATCAGCGCCATATAGGTCAGAATCTGGTCGGCATCCTGCTCCTCTGCCAGACGATTCGACTCGCTCCAAAACTCCATATTCGACTTGCCGACCGCCGGTATGAAGTTGTACTCCTGCATATTGCCGGCAGCGAGCGTACCGTCGAAGTCGTAAATCAACGCTATCGTAAAGAGGTTTTTACTGTTTTCGCCCATTTTTATAAAGATATTTGGTCTCAAAGTTAGTAATTTTCGGGCAGAAAGCGCAAATTTTTACCCAAGAAAAAGCGTATATCGGGCATCATTCGTGGCTTTTCTTCGCGCTTTTTCACTATTTTTGCACTCGACGCAAACCGATAACCAAAAAACAAGTACAGATATGGAACTGAAAACGATTCTCGAAAAACGTCGCAGTGTGCGTAAATTCTCGCCGACTGCCGTCTCGCGCGAAGTGCTGCACGAGATTATCCGCCAGGCACTCACCGCGCCTTCGTCGCGCAACCAGCGCACCACGCGCTTCATCGTCATCGACGACCGCGCGACCATCGACCGCCTCGCCGAGATGCGCGACTACGGCTCGTCGTTTATGAAGGATGCGCCGGCCGTGATTCTCATCGCAGGCGACACCACAAAGACCGACCTCTGGCGCGAGAACTGCGCCATCTCGGCAACCATCCTCCAACTCGCCATCGTCGATGCGGGCTTGGCATCGTGCTGGGTACACGTCGGAGGCCGTCCGCGCCTGAAAGACGAGCCACAAGGTGCGCAGGCAGAGGATTTTGTACGCAACGTGGTCGGCGTGCCGGCAGATTGGGCGATAGAGTGCGCCATCGCGCTCGGCTACTCGGATTTCGAGCCGAAACCGCTGCCCGAGTGGGATGCCGAGAGCAGCATCGTATGGCATACGCGCGTGTAGTGCCGTGCCCATCCTCCCCGCCAATGCCGAATAGCCATAGGTGGGGGTGCGAGAGAAAGAATTTTTTTTGTATCTTTGCCACGCAGATTCGGTTCATCGCTGCCCTACGGGGGAGAGGAAAGTCCGAGCAACACAGAGCACCGCACAAGTTAACGGCTTGATGGTCGAGAGGTCATAGTAGCGTAACAGAGAATAACCGCCACGAGTTATCGGCTCGTGGTAAGGGTGAAAAGGCGGGGTAAGAGCCCACCGCGAAGGCAGCAATGTCGTTCGGCAGTACGTCTTGCGGGTTGCAAGGTTATGTATATCGACAATTAAGGGTTGCTCGCCCGATGTCGAGGGGTAAACCGCTTGAGGCGGCAGGAGACTGTCGTCCTAGATAAATGATGAACTAAAACAGAACTCGGCTTACGGAATTTGCAAACTTTTCCCCTGATTTATGCAATCAGGGGATTTTTTCTTTTTGGGATGAAAGACTGTTGAATATTCCGTAAGCCGAGATGCGTGTTACCTATCCCCCAAACCCCCTTTCTGTAAAGGGGGCTTACTTTGACGGAATTTGCGAACTTTTCCCTCGGGGGTAACCTCGGGGGAATTTTTTATGGGGTTACTTGTGGGTAGGTTGGGGCGTTAGGGAGATTAGGGAATTTAGGGAATTTAAGGAGTTTAGGGATGTTAGGGTATAAACCGCTAAATTCATTAAATTCTCTAAATTCCTTAAACTCCCTAAACTCTCTACTCCCCCTAAAAATCACCCTTTAACAGCCACCATATTCAGTATTGAGCGTTCGGCGGCGAGGCGTACCTGCTCGTCCATCGTAACCTCCGGCGACTCGTTTTCCAGACAGCGCACGATGCTTTCGAGCGTGATAAGCTTCATATCGCGGCACTCGTTGCACCCGTCCGAGCCCTTTGGCGGAGCCGGTATAAAGTGCTTCTGCGGGTAGCGTTTGCGCATCTCGGCTAGGATACCCGCCTCGGTCACCACGATAAACTCACGTGAAGGGCACTCTCCGCAATATTTAAGGATTCCGGCAGTCGAGCCGGCATAATCTGCCACATCTACGATTTCGCGCGGACATTCGGGGTGTACGACCACCTTTGCCTCGGGGTACTGCTCTTTGAGTTGCAGAATTTTCGGGAGCGAAAACTCCTCGTGCACCAGACACGCACCATCCCACAGCACAATATTGTCGCGCCCCGTAAGGCGGGCGATATGGCTGCCGAGGTTACGATCCGGCGCAAAGATTATCGGTTGCTCGCGCGGAATGCTCTCGACCACCTGCAATGCGTTCGACGAGGTGCAGCATATATCGGTCAGCGCCTTGACACCGACGGTGGTATTCACGTACGAGACCACCTTATGGTCGGGATACTTCGCCTTGAAGGCGGCAAACGCCTCTGCCGGGCACGACTCGGCAAGCGAACATCCCGCCTCGGGTACCGGAATAAGCACCCGCTTGTCGGGCGAGAGCACCTTGGCAGTCTCGGCCATAAAGTTCACACCGGCAAAGAGGATTACGGGTGCCTCGATATCGCGTGCCTTGACCGACAGAGCGAGCGAGTCGCCGAGAAAATCTGCCACCTGCTGAACTTCGGCCGGCGTATAATAATGAGCCAGAATGACGGCTCCCTTTTCGCGCTTCAACTGCTCGATGCGGGCGATAAGCGCAGCAGAGTTATCAACCATATTTTTTATAATTTTATATACTTATTTAATTAAATTAAAAATATAACTATAATAATAAATGCTGTTGAAACTGTCAGTAACTTTTTCTAAAAATAGTTATGCTCGTCGGTTGTTGATTCTCCCTTTTCGTAACTCGCTGTAAGAGGTGCGATGACGTCGCTTTTACCCATCTTTTCAACAGATGTCGAAAACCGATTTCCACATTTCGACACACCTTTGTTTGAACATTCGACCCCTCAAAAAGTGTCATAAATCGGATGATAAATTTTGACAACTCGCCACTTTATGAACAACCCCCGATTTTTTGCCGACTTATTAAAACTTATCTAACAATTATCAACACTATTTCGCCAACTTTTCAACAACTTTATCTGCCACTTGTCGATAGTATTGCTCGATGGCGGTATCGGTTCCGGCTGCCGGCAAACCATCCTCACAACCCTGCATAACGCTTTGAATTATAGGAATTTGCCCCAACAAATCGATGCCCGCCTCTGCCGCATATCGCTCGGCACCGCCACGACCGAACAGGTAGTAGCGATTCTCGGGCAACTCGGCAGGCGTGAACCACGCCATATTCTCGACGACGCCCAGCACCGGAATCCCGACATTCGGATTGCGGAACATCTCCACGCCGCGCACCACGTCCGCAACAGCAACTTGTTGAGGAGTAGAGACTATGATGGCTCCGTCGATATGTATTTCAGAAATTGTTGATAAGTGTATGTCGCCCGTTCCCGGCGGAAGATCGAGCAGCAGGAAGTCCAATTCGCCCCACTGCGTCTGGTGAATGAGCTGTCGCAGAGCCGACGTAGCCATCGAGCCGCGCCACAGCAGAGCATCGGTCGGACGTATGAACATCGCTATCGAGATGAGCTTTATGCCCCAACGCTCGGCTGGCACGATGAAGTCCGCACCATCGACCTGTACGGCATCGGGCAGATAATCCTCCACGCCGAACATCTTCGCCTGCGACGGACCGTAGATATCGGCATCGAGCACACCGACACGATAGCCCGCATTGCGGAGCGCAAAGGCGAGGTTTGCTGTGATGGTCGATTTGCCGACGCCGCCTTTGCCCGAGGCGATGGCGATGACGTTGCCGATTTGCGAGGTTGTCGAGTTGCGATGCAGGGCGTCAATCTGCTCTTTGCGCTTCTGTTGCGAGTCGGTCACCTCCTTTACAAAAACCACTACGTTGTGTGTCGAAAACTCCTCTTTGAGCAGCTGCTCGACACGCGCCTTGATTTTGAGTGCAAACGGGTCGCGCGCCTTGCGAAAACGCAACGCAACGGTTATCTTCTGCTCGTCGGCAGCGATGCTTTCGACCATACCGCCATCGACCAGATTCTCCTCCGATTCGGGATGCACCACCCCGCGAAGTATATCTCTTACTCTATATTCCATAACCTAATTTAGACAGAATTTTACATAGCGAAGATAATATAAAATCGTTGCACAAACAAATTTCTCGCCCATAAACCGCACCCGACGCCCCACAACTGCGCTTTCGCGTGGCGGACAATCGCTCTCACGCCACCATTTTGGGTGCGTAATGCGTACCGACGGAGCGCGTGCGCAGTGAAGCGCGTAATAAAGTGTGTGAAAAACTTGACGAATCGCCGAAAAAACGTTAATTTTGAAGCGTAAAATGCTTTTTTACAACGAATAACCCAAATTTTTCGAGTTTGCGGATGAAGAGATTTTTTAAGTCGTTGCCCGAACGATTCGATGCGGCAATCGCGGGCAGCACGGGCGTTTTGATTGTATGGTTAGCGGTGGCGGTTGCACTTTCGGCCGTGATGTTTTTGGGCATATCGCTGCTATTCGACTTTTCGATATTCGGCTCGTCGGCGGACGAGGATGTGTGGAGCAGGATGCAGGGCGTCATCTACCACCTCTTCGATTTGGAGGACCTCTATATGCGACAGTCGGGCGCAGGCATCAAGCTCTTTACGATTGCGGTTACCTTCGTGGGTATGGTTCTGCTCAATGGTATGCTGATTACGACCATCTCGAACATCGTTTCGCGCCGCGTGGCGGATATCAACGAGGGCCGTGTGCGCTACCGTGCGCTTGCCGACCACTACGTCATCATCGGTTACAGCCGTACGGCAATATGTCTGATAGACGATATTTTTAGTCGTTACGATGCCCACTACCGCGAGAACGATGGTCGCCACTCGGTGCGCCACCTGCCGAAGATTGTGATTATGACGGGCAGCGACGTGGCGAAGGTGCGCTCGGAGATATACTCCCACACTCCACTCTTTGTCGAGAGACGTATATTTATCTATTCGGGAAACATCGAGTCGATGGAGCACCTCGAACGGCTCAATATCCATACGGCACGCGAAGTGTTCGTGCTGGGCGATGTCGAGCAGTATGGGCGCGACTCGAAAAACCTCGCTTCGCTCGCCTCGCTGGCGGTGTTGCGCGGAGCGATGGCTCGCCGTAAAGAGGGGGATGTGCTGCGCGTGAATGTGCAGTTCGACCGTATGCCGTCCTACTCGAATATTCAGATGCTCGCCATTCCGCACGAATACCTCTCATATCCGGGCGAGAGGTGTCACAACCTCTATTTCCGACCGTTCAACTTCTACGAGAATTGGGCGCGACTGCTGTGGAGTGACTATGCGATGGAGGGCTATGCGCCTCTCGATTTCTGCCCGATGGTCGGTGCGCGACACGTGCATCTGTTCATTATCGGCTTCAACCGTATGGGTCTTGCCCTGCTGCTCGAATCGCTGCGCTTGTGCCACTACACCAACTACGACGGCACGCCCGAGACCCGAACACGCATAACGGTTGTCGATCGGCAGATGGCGGAACTTCTGCCGTCGTTCCGTGCGCGATATCCGTATATTGATGAGCAGATTGAGGACGTTCAGGTAGAGTTTGTTGCAGCGGATGCCGACGATGAGCGGGTGCGCGCGATGCTCGACGAGGCGGCACGCGACGAGAACGAGTTGCTGACGGTTGCCGTTGCGTTGCACGACCCCGACACGTCGCTAGCCACGGCACTCAACCTGCCCGAGGCGGTCTATCGCAGCGAGTCGAAGGTGTTGGTGCGTCAGGAGTTGCAGCGCGGTTTGGGCGAGGTGCTCGACCGCGATACGGCACGCCATCGCAACGTGAAGGTCTTCGGAATGCTCACGGCGGGCGTTTCGGGCGGATTGCTCGATGATGAGCGACCGATATTCATCAACCATAACTACGAGAAAATGTGCCGTCTGGACGGTTTCGATGCCGCATCGACGCCGTACGCGAGCGACGACGAGCGACGCAAGGCGCACGAGAGTTGGATTGCACTCTCCGAGAGCGCACGCTGGGCAAACCGCTATCAAACGGACGCCTTCGGTGGCTATAAGCGAGCCCTGCAACACTATCGCTCGACGTGCGGTATTGCCACAGCGCAGATTCCCGAACCACTCTACGAGGCACTCGCTGAGGCGGAGCATCGCCGTTGGGTTGCCGAGCGCACGGTGGCTGGTTGGAGGGCAGCACGCGAGGGCGAGGGGCGCGACAACACCTTCCGCGTGCACGATATGATTGTGCCGTACGCACAACTCTCGGACGAGGAGCGGGCGAAGGACCGCGCGGTGGTCGGCAATGTCGAGCACATCGAGCGACTCTTTTCGTAGGAGAGCGATTTGAGAGGGGCAGCGGGCGGCTCCTTTGCAAGATGTATAGCCCTGAAACATAGATAAAAACAACCAAAAATGATAGACGGCGGAGCGCGACTCTCCGCCACAAGAGACAGATATGCAACGAAAAGTATTTTTGAGTTATTCTTCGCACGATGCGGCGGCCGCCGTAGCGGTTTGTCGCGAGTTGGAGGCGGCGGGCATTGCCTGCTGGATGGCTCCACGCGATATCCCGGGCGGTGCGGACTATGGCGACGTAATCGACAAGGCGATTATCGGCTGTGGAGTGTTTGTGCTGTTGTTTTCTGCGCATTCGAACGTCTCGCAGTGGGTGCGTGGCGAGGTGAATCTTGCCTTTACGGAGAACAAACCGATTGTGCCTTATCGTCTGGACGATGCTCCGCTGACGGGCGCGATGCGTTTGATTCTCAATCAGATGCATTGGCTTGACGTGCACGCTGACCCCGATTGCAAAGAGTTGGCGGCGACCGTTTTGCGACTGCTCAATACGGCGGGCGCAACGAGTTTGAGCAACAACACCAATCCGATAGTTTCGCCCACCGCACAAACCGCACAGACCACTCCAACCGCGCCTGCGCCACAAGCAGATGGCGCGACAAGGCGACGAGCGGTATTGCGTCGTCGATTGTGGATTGCGGCGGTGATAGTTGTGGTTGTGGGGTTGATGCAGGGCGGTTTTTGGCTCTCGTCGCGTGGCGAGGGGGGCGAGCCGGAGGAGGCGAGTGCCGAGGTGGTCGATTCTTTACAGTTGGCGCACTCGCAGAGCGACTCGTTGGCTCGCGCCGAGGCGGCACTCGAAGCGGAGCGTCGTCAGAAGCGCGAGGCGGCGGAGCGGGCCGAACGGGCAGAGGAGGAGCGCATCCGTAAGGCGAAGCAGGCAGAGGAGCGTGCTGCGCGAGAACGCGATTCGTTGCAACGTGTTTTGCAGGATAGAGAGCGTGCGGCAGCCGAGCGCGAGCGCATTGAGCGTGAGTTGGATAGTTTGGAGCAGGTACGCCTCGAAGCAGAGCGCATAGCACAGCAGACCGCCGAGCGTCTGGCACGCGAAAAGGCAGAACGCGAAGCGGCAGAAAAGGCAGAGCGCGAGCGCGAGGAGCAGGAGCGTTTGGCGCGTGAAAAAGCCGAAAAGGAGAAAGCCGAACGAGAAGCAGCCGAGAAGGAGAAAGCCGAAAAGGAGCAAGCCGAGCGTGAAGCAGCCGAGCGAGAGCAGGCGGCACAGGCGGCACGCAAGAGATACAAGGTGGGCGACCTCTACCAAGACGAGGCGGGTCGCAAGGGCATTGTCTTCCGTGTGGATGCGACGGGCGAGCACGGTACGATTGTCGATATGCGCGATTCGGACGACAAGATGGAGTGGTGCAAAATGACTGACGACGAGCCACTTATGCTGATTGAGGCATCGAGCCGCAGCAACGGCGCATCCAACCAACGACAGGTGATGATACAGCCGCAATACGGCTCGCGCTATCCGGCATTCGTCTGGTGTATGACGCGCCGAGGTGGTGGTTGGTATATGCCGTCAATCGAGGAGTTGGAACTCTTCTCGAACAATGCTGCGTTGCTTCACACGGTCAATACCGCATTGGAGCAGAATGGCGGTCGGCCGCTGCACAATAGGGGCTATTGGTCGTCGAGCGAGGACTCGGCACGCAAGGCGTTCAGCGTCTATATTAACGCCAATACGGGCAACTATTCGAGCGCGGAGGGCAAATGGGTTCGCAACTATGTGCGTGCCGTCTATCGTTTCTAAATGGTCGGATATATAACAGAAAAAGGCGCGACAGTCGCCCGAAATGGGGCTGAATCGCCGCAAGAGGGCACAAAAAAAGTGCCGTAAGATTTTATTTTACGGGAAAAGACGATAACTTTGCACCTAATATATTAGAGGTATAACGAAATTTTAACAGAAAAATGGCTAAAAATTTCAAGAGATATTTGGTAACGTCGGCTCTGCCGTATGCCAACGGTCCGGTGCATATCGGCCACTTGGCGGGCGTTTATGTGCCGTCAGACATCTATACGCGCTACTTGCGTCTGCGCGGTTGTGATGTGCTGTCGATTTGCGGCAGCGACGAGCACGGTGTGCCGATTACCATCAAGGCAAAACGCGAGGGAATCACCCCGCAGCAGGTCGTTGACCGCTACCACGCAATCATCAAAAAGTCGTTCGAGGGGCTGGGAATCGCCTTCGACATCTACTCGCGCACCTCGTCCGACGAGCATACGCGCACGGCATCGGCATTCTTCCGCAAGTTGTACGACGATGGCAAGTTTGTCGAGCAGACCTCCGAGCAGTACTACGACGAGGAGGCAAAGATGTTCCTCGCCGACCGCTACATTATGGGTACCTGCCCGAAGTGCGGCAACGAGCGTGCGTACGGCGACCAGTGCGAGGCGTGTGGTTCGACACTCTCGCCCGATGAGCTCATCGAGCCGCATTCGACCCTCTCGGGCAGCGTGCCGGTGAAGAAGCAGACCACCCATTGGTATCTGCCGCTCAACGACTACGAGCAGATGCTCCGCGAGTGGATTTTGGAGGGCCACAAGGAGTGGAAGTCGAATGTCTATGGCCAGTGCAAGAGCTGGCTCGACGGCGGTCTGCAACCGCGTGCCGTAAGCCGCGATTTGGATTGGGGTATTCCGGTTCCGGTCGAGGGTGCCGAGGGCAAGGTGTTGTACGTGTGGTTCGATGCACCGATTGGCTATATCTCTGCTACAAAGGAACTTACGCCCGATTGGGAGAAGTATTGGAAGGACGAGGAGACCAAACTCGTCCACTTCATCGGCAAGGACAACATCGTCTTCCACTGCATCGTCTTCCCGTCGATGCTCCGTGCGCACGGCGACTATATCCTGCCGGAGAATGTGCCGTCGAACGAGTTCCTGAACTTGGAGGGCGACAAAATATCCACGTCGCGTAACTGGGCGGTGTGGTTGCACGAGTATTTGGAGGAGATGCCGGGCAAGGAGGATGTTCTGCGCTACGTGCTCTGCGCCAATGCCCCCGAGACGAAGGATAACGACTTCACGTGGAAGGACTATCAGGCACGTAACAACAACGAGTTGGTTGCCGTGCTGGGCAACTTTGTCAATCGTGCGTTGGTGCTCACGAAGAAGTACTACGACGGCGTTGTGCCTGCTGCGGGCGAACTTACGGAGTACGACCGCGCGACCATCGAGGAGTTGTCGCAAATCAAGCAGTCGCTCGAATCGAACATCGAGAACTACCGCTTCCGCGAGGCGTTGAAGGATGCGATGAACTATGCGCGCATCGGTAACAAGTACCTCGCCGACTCCGAGCCGTGGAAGGTGATAAAGACTGATGCAGAGCGAGTTAAGACGATTCTCAACGTCGCTTTGCAGATTACGGCCAACATCGCCATCGCCATCGAGCCGTTTATGCCGTTCTCGGCGGCGAAGATTTTGCGAATGCTCGCTGTCGAGCATTTCGGTTGGGAGCGTCTGGGCGATATGTCGCTCATCGAGGCGGGCCATACGATTGGCGAGCCGGAGTTGCTCTTCGAGAAGATTGAGGACGAAGTTATTCAGCGTCAGATAGATAAGTTGGCAGCAATCAAGGAGGCAAACCTCGCAGCCGAGGTGAAGGCCGAGCCGCAGAAGGATGAGTGTACGTTCGACGACTTCCAGAAGATGGATATCCGCGTATCGACCATTGTTGCGGCGGAGAAGGTTGCCAAGACGAAGAAATTGTTGAAACTGACCATCGATACGGGTATCGACACGCGCACGATTGTTTCGGGTATCGCCGAGCACTTCACGCCGGAGGAACTTGTTGGCAAACAGGTGCTTGTGTTGGTTAATCTCGCGCCACGCGAATTGAAGGGTATCCTTTCGCAGGGTATGATTCTGATGGCGGAGGATGCGACGGGCAAATTGCGCCTCGTGCAGCCATCCGAGCCGGTTAAAGCGGGCTCGATGGTCGGATAATAGTTCCACGTGGAACAAATTTTTGGTGCGGAGGTAATTGCTCGATTGTCAGCAACTTACCCCGCACACAAATTGAATGAGAAGATGGAACCAAATTGGGACGAATTGAATTTCGATTTTAACGCTACGGGTGGCGAGAATCTCCGCTACTACTTCCGCGATGGTGCGTGGAGCGATGCCGAATACACCACCTCGGAGTATATCCCCGTGCATATGTGCGCCGCGTGTCTGAACTACGGTTTGCAGGCGTTCGAGGGTCTGAAAGCGTTTCGTGGCGTGGATGGTCGGGTGCGCCTGTTCCGTCCGCACGCTCACTATGCGCGAATGGCGGCGGGTGCGCGAAAACTCTGTCTGCCAATGCCTTCCGAGCAGATGTTTGTCGATGCGTGCGTCGATATCGTGCGTCGCAACCTCGCTTTTCTGCCACCATACGAGTCGCGTGCTGCGCTCTACGTGCGTCCGGTGCTATTCGGTACAAAGCCGTGCCTGACCGTTCGTGGCTCAAACGAGGCGGGATTTTGTGTCTTTGCCACTCCGGTAGGGCCATACTTCAAGGAGGGTATCCACCCGATTAACGCCATTGTCAATCGCAATCAGGACCGCTCGGCACCGCTCGGTACGGGCGACGTGAAGGTGGGTGGCAACTATGCATCGAGTATGCTCTCGTGCGAGGAGGCACACGCGCAGGGCTTCAAGGCGGTGTTATATACCGAGTCTATCGAGCATCGCTACATCGAGGAGTGTGGCGCGGCAAACTTTATTGCCATTCGCGGCAAGCGATACATCACGCCGAAATCGCCGTCGATACTACCGTCGATTACCAACGCTTCGTTGCGCCAAATCGCTATGGATAAGGGATTTACGGTCGAGGAGCGTCAGGTCGATGTTGCCGAACTCGACTCGTTTGACGAGTGCGGAGCGTGTGGTACGGGCGCCATCATCACGCCACTCGGCAATGTTTATGACCCCGATATGGGCAAGACGATTCACTACGGCGACGACGTCGGTCCGGTGTTGCTCGACCTCTATCACTCGTTGCAGGATATTCAGTATGGTCGTGCGGAGGATAAATACGGTTGGTGTATCATTGTTGAATAGTTTTTGCCCTCATTCATATCTCCTTAAACGCTCTCGCAAGAAAGAAAGAGAACGGAGTCACAAAGCAAAGAAAACCCCACAAAATCAACGATTTGTGGGGTTTTCTTTTTCTCTGTTTTTTGCAAATGTTCCACGTGGAACACCTGTTGTGTTGGGGCGGCTGTGTCATTTGTTCCACGTGGAACATTTGGCAACCCTGCGCGCAATCCCCGACCTGTTATCGCCCGAAACGAATCAGCAACACGTTGATATCTGCCGGCGATACGCCCGGAATGCGCGACGCTTGGCCGATGGTCGTCGGACGAATGCGCTGCAACTTCTGACGTGCCTCGATGGTTAGCGACTGCATCGACATATAGTCGAAGTCAGCAGGGATGGCGATTCCCTCCAAGCGGTGCAACTTCTCGGCAACGCTGCGCTCGCGTTCGATGTATCCGCTATACTTAATTTCGATGTCCGCCAACTCGATAATCTCATCCGTGATGTCGTTCTCCTCGACAAATCGGCGCAACTTTGGCAGCACGCCGACCAAGCCCGCAAGCGTAATTTCGTTGCGAAGTGCGAAGTCGAAGACCTTGCGACCCTGCGATGCGGGTGGCAAACCGAGCGAAATTAAATAATCCTGAATTTCCGATATTTTTACGCTCTGCGAACGAGTGTACGCTATGAGCGATTCTAAAAGCGATTTTTTTTCGACGAAATTTTCGTATCTGCGCTTCGATATAAGTCCGAGTTGGTGGCCGAGTGGCGTGAGTCGTTGGTCGGCATTGTCCTGACGAAGCAGGATGCGATACTCGGCACGCGACGTGAACATACGATATGGCTCATCGACACCCTTCGTCACAAGGTCGTCAATCAGCACACCGATATATGCATCGTCGCGGTGCAGAACGATTGGCTCCTCGCCTCGCGTGCGTCGGTGGGCGTTGATGCCCGCCATCAGACCCTGCGCCGCCGCCTCCTCGTAGCCGGTTGTGCCGTTCACTTGTCCTGCAAAGTACAGATTATCAATGAGTTTGCTCTCTAACGAGTGCCACAACTGCGTCGGTGGGAAGTAGTCGTACTCGATGGCATAGCCCGGACGGTAGATATGCACATCCTCCAAGCCGACAATCTTGTGCAGTGCTTCGAGCTGCACGTCGTACGGTAGCGACGACGAGAAGCCGTTCAAGTAGTACTCGTTTGTGCCCTCGCCCTCGGGTTCGAGGAAGAGTTGGTGCTGCTCCTTGTCGGCGAAGGTGCGCAGTTTGTCCTCGATGCTCGGGCAGTAGCGTGGGCCGATGCCGCGAATCGTACCGTTGAACAGTGGCGAATCGTCGAATCCCTTGCGCAGTGTGTCGTGCACCTCCTTCGAGGTATAGACCAAGAAGCAAGGCATTTGATACTCAACGGGTTGCGTTTCGTCCGAGAACGAGAATTTCGACGGACGCTCGTCGCCCCATTGTGGTTCGAGTGCCTCGAAATTGATAGTTCGCGCATCGAGTCGCGCCGGAGTGCCGGTCTTCATTCGACCCACCTCGACACCCATCTCTCGCAGCGACTCGGTGATGCCAATGGCCGCCGCGTCGCCCGCTCTGCCTCCCGATGCCGACTGCCGTCCGCAGTGCATCAATCCCGAGAGGAATGTGCCGGCGGTGAGGATGATGGTCTGCGCCTCAAATTCGACGCCCATCTGCGTCTTTAAGCCACGTACGCGCGGACGTTCGCCCGAGGTGTCGTAGAGCAACTCAACGGCCGTATCCTGCCAAATATAGAGCCCCTGCGTGTTCTCCAACGTGCGTCGCCACTCCGCCGAGAAACGCGCTTTGTCGCACTGCGCACGCGGACTCCACATCGCCGCCCCCTTCGAGCGGTTGAGCATTCGGAACTGTATGGTTGTGCGGTCGGTGATTTCGCCCGTCTTGCCGCCCAGCGCATCAATCTCGCGGACGATTTGACCCTTCGCTACGCCTCCGATTGCGGGGTTGCACGACATCGACGCCATCTTGGTCATATCCATCGTGACGAGCAACGTGCGCGAGCCGAGTCGGGCCGCCGCCGAGGCCGCTTCGCATCCGGCGTGTCCCGCACCGACAACAATAACGTCGTACTTCATCATAACTTACTCTGTGTTAGTTGTTCACGCTCGGCCATCATCCGATCGAGCAGTGCCAGATAGCGATCCTCCTTGGCGTGCATCTGTCGCTCGGTGCGCGGTGTTTTATCCTTCTGGCCGCAGAGGTGCAACACGCCGTGTGCAACGACGCGCAACATCTCGCGGCGCGCCGTTGTGCCATATATGCGCGCATTGTCCGCAACGGTCTCAACGTCGATGAAGATGTCGCCGGCAATCCACCCCTCTTTCAGGCGGCTGTCGTCGAAGGTGATAATGTCGGTGAAGTAGTCGTGGCCGAGGAACTCGATGTTCATCGCGCGATGTCGCTCGGATGAGCAGAAGATGTAGTTTACCTGCTCGATGCGGTAGTCGCCCTCGGCGCGTGCAATCTCGCGCAACCACTTGCGTATGAGTCGTTTATCTCGCAACCGATAGTTGCTCCCGTCGTTGAAATAGAGTATATCCATTGTGCGTGGCGTGGTTATTTGAAAAGTGACGATGCCTTCATTTTGATTGATGGCGACGGTGCGTAGATGCCGAAGACAATCTTGTACTGCACGTCCATCGTCGTCGGATCGACCATACTTGCCACCGTGCCGATGCGCTGGTTACGCGCGACCTGCTGGTTCTGCTTGACGCTGACCGACGAGAGGTTGGCGTACGACGAAATGTACTCGCCGTGAGCCACATAGACATCGTATTTGTTGTTTATCTTGTTGCGTGAAATCTTCATCACCTTGCCCTCGAAAATCGAGGTTACGGCGGCACCCTTCTCGCCGACGACCTCCATCATATTGCCGTTGTAGCGCACCACGCGACCTCCCGCAACCGGCAGGCGCAGACCCGACGTGGTGGTCGAGAATGTCGAACCCGACTTGTTGCCCTTGGTCAGTGCGCGCAGTTCGCGAATGGCGGCATCGAGTTTGCGCTCCTGCTCGGCGACCGACTGCATCACGCTCTTCTCCTTACGGGACATATTGTCACGCACGCGTTTTGCCTCGTTACGGTCGCGGCGCAGGCGTTCGCGTTCGCGGTCGAGACGCTTCTTTGCGGCTGCCGCCTCGGTGCGTTTGGCGTCGAGTGCCTCACGTTCGCGTTGCACCTCGTTGCGCACCGACACCACGCGCTGCATCTGACTGTGGCGATACTCCGTAGCCGAGCGAAGCGACGCCAAGCGGCGTGCAAATTCGGTGGCAGAACCCGCCGAGAGCAGATACGAGAGTGGCGTATTGAAGCGGTAGTTGCGATATGCCGTGCGAGCCATCTCGCGGCAACTTGCGTCGAGCGTCGAGTGCTGACCCGTGAGCTCGGCGATGCGAGCCGTCGAGGTGTTGATTTCCTTGTTCAACTCCTTGATTTGGCGGTCGGTAGCATTTATCAGAGCGTTTCGCTTCTCGATTTGGCGAATGAGCGAATTGACGAGTTTCTGTTGCGATGCGCGGCTCTTTTTCAGGCGTGCGAGCTCCTTCTCCTCCTTGGCGATGCTCGCTTCGAGGCGGGCGATGATGCGTCGCTGCTCCTCCGCCTTGCTTGTCTGGGCGTGAGCCGGCGCGATGCCCGCTACGAGCATCATCCACGCGCCTATGGCTATCCATTTTATAATCTCACGCATATTGTTACTGCTTTTCCGCTGTGGTTTTTTCATCGTTTTTCGGGTGTTTCGCTGCGCGCCTTTTGGCGTTCGATGCGAAGTGTTATCTCGTCGGCATCATAGCCGCGTTCGAGGGCTTTTTTCCAATAGGTTTGCGCCATAAACTCCTCGCCGAGCGCATCGAGAATGTCGCCATAGTGCAGTGCCATATCTGCCGACGAGCGACGGTCGAGCGAGAGTGCCTGTTGCATATATCGCTTCGCCTCCTCATAACGCCCCATACGGTACAGCACCCACGCAAGCGTGTCGAGGAACGTGGCGTTGTTCGGCGAGAGAGCCGTTGCGCGGGTCGCCATCGTCAGTGCACGCTCCAAGTTGCGCCCATCGAGCGCGAGAAAATATGCGTAGTTGTTGAGCACCGAGGCGTTGTCGGCGTAGAGCGCGAGCGAGCGGTCGTAGGCCTTGTAAGCCCGCTTCTGCTCGTTGCGGCTGTGCTCCGTGTCGCCGATGAAACCCCACAGATGACCGCGTAGCGAGTCGGTTTGGGCATATCGCATCGCCTCCTTATAGCCGTCGATTGCCTGCTCGTGCTTGCCGGCTATGGCGAGCGTGTGCGCCCGCAGCGAGCGAAAACCCACATCGTCGGGATAGTGAGTAATTGCGCGGTCGATATACGTTGCCACCGAGTCGTTGTGCGCGAGGTACTCCTCAATCTCGATGATACGTGCGAAATCCTCCTTTTCCGGCCGTTCCGACTGCTCCACACGTCGTTTGAAGATGGCGAGTGCCTCGTCGATATTGCCACCCGCAATCAGATGCTGGGCGTAGAGGTCGCTCACCTCGCGGCTGTCGGGATAGCGTATGGCAAGCCGACCGGCGAGGACGTTGATTTGCGGAAAGTAGTCGCGGTAGAATCGCGTGTTGGCGGTGAGTGCCTTGAACTGCCCGATTTTGTTCTGCAACTCGATTTGGTCGCTGTCGAACAGGTGTGCCACAACGCTCAAATAGGCGGGATATTCGCGGCGCGAATAGTAGTACTCGCCGAGCGACAACCACGGATTTATGTCGGTCGTATCGACCTGTATCGCCTGCCGATAGACCGCCTTCGCCAACGAATCGCGCTGCGTGGCGGCATAGACGTCGGCAAGCATCAGGTAACTATCCGCGATGTATGGCGTCTCGGCAATCATCCGCTTCGCCTCGCTCTCCGCACGCTCGTATTGCTGCGTTTGCAGATAGAGCCGTTGGCGGAAGCGAACGAGCGGTTCGAGTCGTCCGAAACGATTCTCCGCCGAGTCGATTACGGCAATAGCCGAAAATGGCTGTTTGTTGCGGTCGTAGAGCAGCGCGAGCATCCGAAAATGGTCGGGGTCGGTGCTCTTCTCCGTGAGCCGCGAGTAGTAGCCCACCGCCTCCTCGTAACGCTGTGCCGAGACGAGCGACGAGCCGAGTGCTTCGAGATAGTACTTATTCTCCGGCTCGGCCTCGTAGGCGCGTCGGGCATACTCCGCCGCACGCGAGGCGTCGGTTTCGATGCGCGAGAGCAGATGCAGAGCAGGAGCGTATGTCGAGTCGATGGCCAACGCACGCTCGGCATAGTGGCGTGCGCGTTGGTTGTCGGCGTGGAGATTGAGCTCTTTGAATGCCTCGGTGTAGAGCGTGAAGCGGTCGGTGGAATCGACCACTCGCTGCTCGGCACGACACGTGCGCTGCGGAGCGTATGTCACCCCGCAGAAGAGCGCAAGCGCCGAAATGCCACCAAGCAAACCCTTCAATCTCATATCTTCACCCCCCCCGAAATGTTAGCCGTTATTAGAGTACGCTGTCGAATTGGTGCAGGAAGCGAACGTCGTTCTCGAAGTAGAGGCGCAAGTCCTTCACACCGAACTTCAACATCGCAATACGCTCAACTCCCATACCAAAGGCGAAGCCCGAATACTCGTTCGGGTCGATGCCGTTGGCGGTAAGCACGTTTGGATCGACCATACCGCAGCCGAGAATCTCCAACCATCCCGTGCCCTTGCAGACCGGACAGCCCTTGCCACCGCACAGGTTGCACGACACGTCCACCTCGGCGGATGGCTCGGTGAACGGGAAGTACGACGGACGCATACGAATCTGCGTCTTTTCGCCGAAGAGCTCCTTGGCGAAGTACAACAGCGACTGTTTCAGGTCGGCAAACGACACATTGCGGTCGATATAGAGACCCTCAATCTGGTGGAAGATGCAGTGTGCGCGATACGAAATCGCCTCGTTGCGGAATACGCGACCCGGACAGATTACGCGAATCGGCGGCTTCTGATGCTCCATCGTGCGCACCTGAATCGATGAGGTGTGCGTGCGCAGCAGAATGTCGTTCACGTTCGGCTCGTTCGAGATTTTCTCGATGAAGAACGTGTCCTGCATATCGCGTGCCGGGTGTTCAGGCGGGAAGTTGAGCGACGAGAATACGTGGCGGTCGTCCTCGATTTCGGGACCATCGGCAATCGTGTAGCCCAAGCGCGAGAAAATCTCGCAAATCTCGTTCTTCACAATCGAAATCGGGTGGCGCGAGCCGAGTTGCTCGGCAGAGCCCGGACGCGACATATCCTCGATTTTAACCTCCTCCTCGACCTTTGCTGCCGCCTCCTCTTTGAGTGCGTTGATTTTGGCGAGCGTGGTCTGTTTTAGGGCGTTGATGCGCTGGCCATATTCGCGTTTGAGTTCGGGCGCAACGCTCTTGAACTCCTCCATCAGGGCGGTGATTTCGCCCTTCTTGCCCATCATTTTGATACGGAACTCCTCGATTTCGGCAGCCGCTTTCGGTGCGAACTCCTCAACTCGACGGAGCAAATCGTTGATTTTTTCCTGCATATATTTTAGTTTTTTGTTAATTTTTTCCTTTTTAAGGGAATTTAGGGAGTTTAAGGAGTTTAAGGAGTTTAAGGAGTTTAGGGAGCTAACCTTACTCGACCTTAAAGCAATCGAAGATTGCGCGACCTTACTTGACCTTTCCTTTTTAAGGAGTTTAGGGTTTTATCCCCTAACGACCTTAACGCCCCTGCTCGCTTTGCACTCCTGCTTGCCTTGCACCTCTGCTCGCCTTGCACCCCTGCTTGCCCCCTCCTTCGGCTACCACTCCGATGTGAAGTGGAAGCGAATCTTCGGGAACTTCTCCTGTGCGAGTGCCAACGCATAGCTCGTATCGGCGAGGAATACGTCGCGCCCGTGCTTATCGACCGCCATATTGGTATGCTTGCGACGCTTGAAGTCTGCCAACTCCGCCTCGTCGTCGCTCTCGATCCAGCACGCTTTGTGGATTGAAATCGGCTCCCAACGGCACTTTGCACCGTACTCGTGCTCCAAACGATACTCGATGACCTCGAACTGCAACTGACCCACCGTGCCGATAATCTTGCGACCGTTGAGCGACGAGGTGAAGAGCTGTGCCACACCCTCGTCCATCAGTTGGTCGATGCCCTTGGCGAGTTGTTTGAACTTCATCGGGTCGGCATTCTCGATATATCGGAACCACTCCGGCGAGAATGACGGGATGCCCGTGAAGCGCAACTTTTCGCCCTCGGTGAAGGTGTCGCCGATGCGGAAGTTGCCCGTATCGTGCAGGCCGACGATATCGCCCGGATAGGCGAAGTCGATTATCGACTTCTTCTCGGCCATAAATGCCGTTGGCGACGAGAATTTGAGTTGCTTGCCACTCGGCACGTGCAGATAGTTCTTGCCACGCTCGAAGATGCCCGAACATATCTTCATAAACGCCAGACGGTCGCGGTGATTCGGGTCCATATTGGCGTGTATCTTGAAGATGAAGCCGGTGAGTTTCTGCTCGTCGGGCTCGATGGTGCGGGTTTCGGTGGTCGAACGGCGAGGCGACGGTGCGATGCGCACGAAGCACTCCAACAACTCGCGCACACCGAAGTTATTGACTGCCGAGCCGAAGAACACCGGAGCCAACTGTCCCGCAAGGTATGCCTCGCGGTCGAACTCCTCATAGACACCCTCGACCAACTCGACATCGCTACGCAACTGCGCCGCGTAACGCTCGCCGATGAGCGCATCCAACTCCGGCGACGAGATATCCTCGAAGTCGGCGGTCTGCGCGTTGGAGGTGAGTCGCTCGTCGGTGGTAAAGAGCGAGATATTATGCTCGTAGAGGTTATAGACACCCTTGAAGGTCGGACCGCTCGAAATCGGGAACGCCAACGGGCGCACCTTGATTTGCAACTCGCGCTCCACCTCGTCGAGTAGATCGAACGGGTCCTTGCTCGGGCGGTCGAGTTTGTTGATAAAGACGATGACCGGCGTGTTGCGCATACGGCAGACGTTCATCAGTCGGCGGGTCTGCGTCTCGACACCCTTCGCACCGTCGATGACGATGATAACCGAATCGACCGCCGTCAGTGTGCGGTACGTATCTTCGGCGAAGTCCTCGTGGCCCGGCGTGTCGAGGATGTTAATCTTCACACCCTCGTACTCGAAGCCCATAACCGACGTTGCGACCGAGATACCGCGCTGTCGCTCAATCTCCATAAAGTCGGAGGTTGCTCCGCGCTTGATTTTGTTACTCTTCACTGCGCCCGCGACGTGGATTGCGCCACCGAAGAGCAACAACTTCTCGGTGAGCGTTGTCTTTCCGGCGTCCGGGTGGGCGATGATTGCAAATGTTCGTCTTCTTTCGATCTCCTCGCGAAGTGTCATATCTCTCTGTTATTCTGCTTTTTTTACTGGTGGATAATCAATAGTATAGTGCAGACCGACCGACTCGCGGCACTCGCGTGCCTGCTTGATGGTCAGGTATGCGACGACCGTCATATTGCGCAACTCGCACAACTCCTGACACGGGCGGGTGCGGTTGTACAACTCCTCGGTCTCCTGCCAAATGATGGCAAGTCGTTTCATTGCGCGCTCCAAGCGCAGATTCGAGCGGACGATGCCGACGTAGTTCGACATTATGGCCTGCAACTCCTTGCGGTTTTGCAACACGAGCACCATCTCCTCCGCCTCGGCCGTACCCTCGAAGTCCCAATCCGGAATACCATCCTGGAAATCGACCTTGCCCAAGAGCGATGCCGTGTGGCGTGCTGCGCGGTCGGCATAGACGATGGCCTCGGTGAGCGAGTTGGATGCCAGACGGTTTGCGCCGTGCAGACCCGTACACGAACTCTCGCCCAGCACATAGAGGCGGCGAATCGAACTCTCGCCATTGCTGTCCACCGTCACACCGCCACAGCAGTAGTGCGCTGCCGGACATACCGGAATCATATCTTTGGTGATGTCGATGCCTATCGAGAGGCACTTTTCGTAGATGTTCGGGAAGTGGTGGCGCGTCTCTTCGGCGGGCATATGCGTCACGTCGAGATAGACGAACTCCTCGCCGCGAATCTTCAACTCGTGGTCTATCGAGCGAGCCACGACATCGCGCGGTGCGAGCGAACGCATCGGGTGGTACTTGTCCATAAACTCACGACCGTTTTGCAGGCGCAGGATGGCTCCGTAGCCGCGCATCGCCTCGGTGATGAGGAACGACGGACGCTCGCCCGGGTGGTAGAGTGCCGTCGGATGGAATTGGATGTACTGCATATTCTTGGTGAACGCCTTGGCGCGGTGGCACATCGCAATACCGTCGCCCGTTGCTACGGTCGGGTTGGTTGTCGTGTTGTAGATGTTGCCGCAGCCGCCTGCCGCCACGACCGTAAACTTGGCGAGGATGGTCAGAATCTCGTCCGTCTCGGTGTTGAGCACGTACGCTCCGAAGCAGGCCAATCCGCGCGTGTGGCGCGTCACGATTTCGCCCAAATGGTGCTGCGTGAGCAGGTCGATGGCGAAGTGGTGTTCGAGGATGGTGATGTTCGGATGGCGACGCGCCTGCTCGATGAGTGCGCGTTCGATTTCGGCACCCGTCAAGTCCTGATAGTGAAGTATGCGGTGCTCCGAGTGGCCGCCCTCGCGGTGCAAATCGAAACGTCCGTCCTCCGTGCGGTCGAAGCGCGTACCCCATTCGATGAGGTCTTTTGCGGCGTCGGGTGCGCTACGGATGACCAACTCCACCGCTTCGCGGTCGCATTTGCCTGCGCCGCAGACGAGCGTATCCTCGATATGTTTCTCGAAGGTGTCCGGTGCATAGGTGACCGAACAGATTCCGCCCTGTGCGTAGTTTGTGTTACACTCTGCCAATTCGCCCTTGGTGACGAGGGTGACGTGACCGACCTCTGCGGCTTTGAGTGCGAAACTTAAACCTGCCGAGCCGGAACCGATAACCAAAAAATCGCTTTTCATCGTTTGCAAAAGTATATAGTTGGGGCAAAGATAGCAATTTTTAGCGTAACGTATATACGTTACGGGCAAAAAAAGAGGGTGTCGCAACATTCGTGTCGGACACCCCCTCGATTTTTTCGCCCTTTTTCGACTACATTCTCGCTATCGGGCGACGCATCGGCAGACCTGCCTGCTCCATATAGTGACGCTGCGATTTGAGCAGGTTGCGCGATTGGAGAACCATCGTCTTGGTCTCGGCGAGGATGTCGAGGTACAACATTCCCGACTTGGAGTTCGACTCGCCGGCGTTGATTCGCTTCAACTCACCCTCGGTCAGGCGCGACAGACGCTCGAAGAGCTGGTCGCGCAGGTCGAGTACGTTGTCGATATCGCTGTAATCGCCGCTCGAAATCATATAGAGGATGCGCGAGTAGATGACATCCGCATCGCTATTGACCGACATCAAATCCTCGGTCTGGATGCGGCTCAAACCCTCGTGGTTATTGTCGATATGCTCGTATGCCGGACGGGTGATGTGCACCAGCGACTTGGTCATCTCGTTCAGGTAATCGACCACCTGTACGTAGTAGAGCGAGAGGTTGATATCGCTGTCGTACGTGCGGCGCAACGTCGAAGCGATGGAGTATTTGAGTGCGTGAATCTGCTCGTACATCTTATCCGCCTCGGCGGTGAGCTCTTTGAGTGCCTTGCGGTTCTCCTTCATCAGTCCGATAAGCGTGCGGTTGTAGATGCGAATCGAGCTCTTGACGGTCGAATTGACCAGCGAGAGTACGTTGTCTGCCACGTTGTCCTCGGCCGAGAGCTTCACAGTCGTCTCCTCCTTTGCGCCCTCCTCCTTCTTCTTGCGAGCCGCTACCACGTTGCTGTGGATGAGCATATAGAGGCAGAGAGCCGAGAGCAGACCGAATGCAATCCATCCGCCCCACATCAGCAACGCGCCGACCACCAGAGCGATAAGGAAGCCACCGATAGCCGTCACAAACCAACCCATAATGACGGTCATCACACCCGAGATACGATATACAGCACTCTCACGGCCCCACGCGCGGTCGGCGAGCGACGAACCCATCGCCACCATAAAGCAGACGTACGTGGTCGAGAGTGGCAATTTGAGCGACGTACCGAGTGCGATGAGCAACGATGCGGTTGTGAGGTTCACCGTCGCACGAATCATATCGTACGGTGCGCCCGTATGCTCGACATCCGCCCACTCGAAACGCTTCTCGATAAAGGTCTTCACACGCTGCGGAGTGACGCGGTCGAAGAAACGCACGACGTTAATCGTTCCGCGAACGAGCGTACGCGAGAAGAGCGACGAGGAGCTGTTCGGCTGTACGTCATCGCCCTGTGCCGAGAGCGAAATCTCGGTCTCCGAGACGTGCATCGCCTTGCTCGATGTCCAGAGCGTTACGACCATAATCACACCTGCGGCGAGGATGTAGAGCAGGTTTGCCGTCTCCGGATGGTTGAGTTGCTCCATCAGCATACCCTCATCCATACCCGTTGCGGTCTTTGCGTACGAGAATGCGTCGAAGCCCGCAATCGGCACACCGATAAAGTTCACAAGGTCGTTACCCGCAAAGGCGAGTGCGAGTGCGAACGTACCGGCGAGGATATTGATGCGCAGAATATTGATTTTGAAGATTTGCAGGAAGAACAACACTGCCGAACACACCACCCAGCAGATGAGCAGGGCGATGAGCATATGGTCGTTAATCCAACCGATAAATGTGCTACCGGCGAGGATGTTTTTCAGACCCTTGAACAGTGCGAAATAGACAATCGACGTGAGCGAAGCACCACACCAAACAGCACCCAGACGGCTGAACACCTTCATATATCGGAACGAGAAGATGACGCGCGAAATGTACATCAAAATCGTACCGCACACGAACGCCAACACCACCGACAAAAGGATTGCCGAAACAATACCCATCGCACGTGCCGTGTTGATGTATTCGCCAAGCATCGAGAATGTTACCGCTTCGTCGGTCGCAATCTTGAAGAGCGATACTGCCACCGCCGAACCGAGCAAACAGAAGATGAGCGACACGGTGGTCGATGTCGGCAGACCGAGCGAGTTGTAGAGGTCGAGCAGCACCACGTTCGCAATCATCACACCCACGTACAGCAACATCACCTCCTTGAAGGTGAACAGCGCAGGGTTGAACATACCGTGACGTGCCACCTCCATCATACCGCTCGAAGTGAGCGCACCGATGATGATGCCGACCGAAGCAACGATAAGGATTGTACGCATTTTGGCTGCTTTACTGCCTATTGCCGAGTTCAGAAAGTTCACGGCGTCGTTCGTAACTCCGACATAGAGTCCCGAGACAGCAAGTATGGCGAGAATCGCCACCACTGCAATATAGACTTCAATCATAACTGATAAATTGAATAATTTTTCTCCTACAAAGGTATGTTTATTTTCCTATTGTTGTTCGAAAGGGGGGAATTCTTAACGATTTCTTAACGTTAAAATTGATTTTGAGGGGCAACTGCTGTATTGCCTTCGTTTTGTGCGAAGGTCACATACACAAAGTATGCTCCCTCCGCCCAAAACTCGGCGGCTGGGCATTTGCCTCCTCAAAATACAATTTTATTAAAATCGA
Organism: Alistipes sp.; assembly: GCA_017410165.1. Taxonomy (GTDB): domain Bacteria; phylum Bacteroidota; class Bacteroidia; order Bacteroidales; family Rikenellaceae; genus Alistipes. The sequence goes on from JAFQRH010000001.1 coordinate 67,142, forward strand.
TTTTATGCGGTGTTTTCTTCCTTCCTTGTTTCCGCGCCGAAGGTCACATACACAAAGTATGCTCCCTCCGGCACGAAACCAAGAGCGTTGTAAACCCTCGCCTAAAATCAATTTAAGAGGTAATCAAGGTATGCGGTGTTTACTGCCGCTAACGCCTTTTCAAAATAAGGTCGAATAAGGTCACGCGCCTTCGGCGGCTTTAAGGTCAAGTAGGGTCGTTAAGGAGTTTAGGGAGTTTAGGGAATTTAGCGGTTTATACCTCTACCATCCCTAAATTCTCTAAACTCTCTAAATTCTCTAAACCCCTTTCACCCCCCCCAAAAAAAAACCGCCTTTATTTGGCGGTTTTGGTGTGGCGCTGGAAGAATCGCACAATATGTGGCAGGGCGGTTGGCGAGAAGCGGTGGCCGTAGTTGTGGATATAGGTCTCCACGTCGCAACCACTTGCTGACGGGTAGAGTGTCAGGTATTTGGCTTTGTGTTGCGGCTCGCCACAGCCATTGCGTGCAACCGTGCGCTCGATGCAGCGGCGGACGGCGGCGATAGGTATCAATTCGTCGTTCTCGGCAGCGATAAATATCGCCGGCTTGACGGGTTGGCGATTGACAAGGTCGCCCAAGCGTGCCGCACCCGAAGCCGATGGCGCAAAGGCGGCAAAAAGTTCGCCACGCAGTGCCCACAGCGAGTGTGTGAAGCCCGAACCGTTGGAGTGGCCCGTGGCGTATATTCGCTCCTCGTCCACACGGTATCGCTTGCGAATCTCGCGCAGCAGAGCATCGAAAAAGCGTATGTCGCGCCCCTCGTCGCTCGCCGTCGGCAGCACCCATCCGTTACCATCGAACAGGCCACCCTCGACCCACAACCCTTGCGGATAGACCACAATCGCCTCGTGCCAATGCTCGTGAATCGCCATTCGTTTGGCAATACCCTCCATTGACCCCGTGCGACCGTGAAAGACAAATACCAGCGGGCGAGGGCTCTCGTTGCGGCTGCGGGTGCCAAACTCCGAATGGACGACCATCGCACGACGCACCACGCCATCCGATATAATCTCGATAATCTGCGTCGTTGGTTGCGCCAACGCCTCGCCGACGAGCACCGCCAGCGCGATGAGCAATGCACCAAATCGTTTCATAGACAATCTTTTATGCACAAATATACAAAAGCATTCCCTATTATGATATAAATATGCAAAAAAGGTTAAATATTTCTGCGATTTTTGGGTTTTGGTTTTTTTAGGGGGTTTAGGGAGTTTGGGGGTGGTTTTTCGATAGGGGCGTTAAGGGAGATTTTCGAGAGGGGCGTTAAGGTCGTTAAGGAGTTTAGGGAATTTAAGGAATTTAGCGGTTTATACCTCTACCATCCCTAAACTCTCTAAATTCCCTAAATTCCCTAAACCCCTTTCAACCACTCACTTACCATCTACCCCCCTTTCACCCCTCCCATTCACCCAAAAAAAGCGGTCACAATCTCTTGTAACCGCTTTTTTCGTAAGAGGGCCTTCACCCCCCCCCTCATCGCGCAACGAC
>JAFQRH010000007.1 GCA_017410165.1 Alistipes sp.
ATATGTGGTGTGGCAGCAAGGAGCCATATGCCATCAAATCACATAAGATCCTCAAGAAATACCTCAAGAACTATAGAGAAGAAATCATGGAAGGACTGGGTCATGGAGAGTTCCTGACCAAGCATTCTGAAGACTGCTGCGAGAAAATCCATTCTACACTTACACAGACAAACGTTTCTGAAAAGAGCGAATTGCGGAATTAGGATTTTGTCACTCAACTAAATAATACGACCTTTGTGTAAAATTAGTTTACAATAGAGTCTATTGCAACACTTATACGCAAGATAGAGATAGTTACACCCAAAGAGCTTGGTGAGGTTGTCCCATCGGTCTTTTTTTGTCAAAAACTGCCCGAAATTGAGCAAAACTACCCGAATACTACCCTGAAAATATCACCAAATCCTCCTAAAATTAAGAGTAGTAAGTGATGGGCGAGAGACTACCCGAACACTGCCCCAGTGGCATAACTAATTATATTCATTTGTCAATCAAAGGTCTGTGAAGACACAAGATGACTTTGACGAGGAGGAGTATTAAACATCAAACAATCTATCGGCGCAAAAGCGTCGCTATACAACGATAGGAATAGGTTTTTCGTGCCTATTCCTATCGTTTTTTATTGAATATCATTTCTGCTTCTTTGCAACAAAACTCATATTTATCACGCCTTTTTACACATTATTTAATTAATTTTTATACCTTTACGCCGGATATAAACAACCATAACAACTATTGTGCAGAAAAGGGTATCAAACTGACAAACAAAACACTAAACACACAAAGCATTAAAGATTATGAAGCAGACATCATTTCCTACCCAGAGGCCTATGGAACGGCGTTTTTACACATCACCGGAATTTAATATTTATGAAGTGTACACCGAGCAGGGCTTCTTTATTACAGGTGTAGCAAATAGTGGCTATGGTGATACAAACCACGGCGAACTTGGCAACAATTTGAACGAACTAGAATAAATAGCAGTAAGAATATGAAGAAATTTTACAATATAATTTTAACATTTGTTGCTATAGCTGCAACAGCATTCGTCGGTTGCACCAACGCCGAAAGCGATATAGACAACACAGCGACTACGGCTCCAAATACGGATATATATCGTCAGCTCACATTTTCTGCCGAGAACGATAACGACGCGTCGCGTACCCATCACAATGGCGAGACGATTGTTTGGTCGAAGGGTGACCGCATTCGCATATGCTACACCAAGGGCGGCGTATGGCAGAATGCAGAGGGTCGCGAAGCGGGTGCAGAGGAGGTGGCAAAGCTCTATGCTTCGGACGAGCAGAGCACGGATTCCGAGTTTTCGGTATTCCGCGTAACCCAACTCTTCAACGACCCGGGTACGGAGAGCGAACTTGTTTTCTACGGTCTCTATCCGTCGGAGGCAACCAAGGGTAACAAGCCTGACTTCGCTGATAGCGAGGCTGGTCTCGTCAATGTTTCGATTCCGCAAATCCAGTCGCCATCGGCAACGTCGTTTGACGGTATGGCCGACCTTTTGGTGGCGCGTTCGCGCGATACGTATGACCAATTTCCGAGTTATGAAGACCACATTTCGATGTATTGGACCCGTTTGGTTGCTCACGGTATGCTGACGCTCAAAGGACTTTCGGCGGTTGAGGGTTACATGGATGATGAGACAATCGAGTATGTCGAGTTTGAGGTTGATCCTTCGGTTGCTTTGGCTGGTGATTTCTCGCTCGACCTTGCGGCTCAGGCAATCACGCCGACCGCTGCCAAAAATAAGATTCGTTTGACCTATGCCGACAATGAGGAGCATAACACGCTCGATGGCGACGGTAATTTCGTTGTATGGTTTGCATCGGCTCCGTTTACGACTGAGTCGATTACCGTGACACTTGCTACCAATAGAGCTATCTACACTCGCACGTTTGCTTCGGCAAATAAGACCTTCAAGGTGAATACTCGCAGCTTGCTCGGTATCAATATGTCCGGTGCTGAGCGTACGGCCCGTACAATGGTCGATATGTTTGAGCTTGTAACCGATGCTTCGGTTTTGGCCGTAGGCAAGAAGGTGGTTATTGCAGCAAAAGATTATGATGTTGCAATGAGTACATCGAAAGGATCTAACGATCGTAAAGAATCATCTATTATAAAGGACGGCAATTTGATTTCCATTGATAGCACCGTAGAGGTTTTCGAACTTCAAGAAGGAACTGTTGACGGTACTTGGGCTTTTTATGAGAGTGACTATGGCTACATTTACCAATCGAGCGGAACATTGAAGTCGACAAAAACTCTTAGTAATAGTTGTAACTGGGTTGTTGAGGTCGCTGATACCGGTGTTGCAACCATCTCTGCAAAGTCATCTACGTCTAATAAGATTCGCTACAATAGCAGTAGCAAAATTTTCCGTACTTATAGCGGAACTAATAAAGATATCGCTCTCTACCACAATGTGCCTTCGACAACGCCGCTTATGTCGCAGATGTCGGCCGCTCCGGTGATTGCAACCGCCGAGGAGACAGAGAGCAATATCGTAAATGTGGAGTGGACTCACGAATTGACGGGCATGACTCTTACAGGTCTCTATTATACCGTTACTTGCTTGAAGGAGGGCGAGGAGGATGTTGTGTATAGCAGCATTACCGAGACGGAGTTTGTTGTCGATAATCTTGCTGCCGGCGAGTGGAGCATCACCGTTACGGCTCATGCCGACAGCTATACCCCGATAACCTCCGAGCCTGTTACTGTTACCGTTCTTGGCTTGACGCCAACCTTGACCATCGAGCCGACAGAGTTGCTCTTCGAGGGTGCAGGTGGTACAAAACAAATCGAGGTCGCGACGAAGAATCTTGGTAGCAATCTGTCGATTACCGCCGAGTCGGATAACGCTGCATTTACCACTTCGGTAAGCGGTACAACCGTCAGTGTTAGCGCTTCGAAGAATCCTAATACAGCCGAGCGTTCGGGTAAGATTACCATTACGGCATCGGGCTCGAAGGCGACGCTCCAAGTTGAGGTGGCAGTTTTGCAGGAGATCGGTATGTTTATCTACAAGAAAGTTTCTGGTACATTGAAGGACTTCTCCGGTGGTCAGTATCTGATTGTTTGCGAAGGTGAGAATCTTGCATTCGATGGTTCGCTTTCGACATTGAATGCTGCTGAAAATAATTTCATCGTTTCTGTTCGCAATGGCGAAATTGCACTCGCTGCCGCAAATAACGACATCTACTTCACTATCGAGAAGGTTACTTCGGGTTATGCTATTAAGAGCGCAAGTGGTAAGTATATTGGTGCAACATCAAATACAACCACACTCAACACAAGCACGACAACAAAATACGCAAATACCATCTCGTTCAATGGCAACGAAATGGATATCGTAAGTTCTGGTGGCGCATATCTGCGATTCAACAAAGCCTCTACAAGTATGCGTTTCAGCTACTATCCATCGACATCGTTCACCGACCATCAGCCAATCCAACTCTATAAATTGGATGGTACGGGTAACGACGAGATGCTGACTCCGCTCGATGTGCCTGTTCCAACCGCTACGGTTAATGCCAATACGATTACCGTTTCGTGGCCGGAGGTCGCAAATGCGGGTAGTTATACTGTAACTTGTGGTGATGCATTGCGCCAGACCGTTACCACAACCTCTGCAACATTCGAGGATTTGTCGTTCTTGACTACATACGAAATCTCGGTTGCTGCAAATCCGGCAGATGGTGATTCGAACTACTCTGCCTCGGTGGCAGCTACCATTACTGCTACAACCGGCGAAAATCCGAATGCAGGTCAGGGTGCAATCGATATTATCAACCTCGACTTTACGGGTAGAACTACTACCTCGAACGTGGCGTGGACAAATGTTGCCGCTTCGACGGTTGAGTATGCAGGTTGCTCCGCAAAAACTTCGAATGCCGCTGGTGCGATGTATTTTAACACCGGCTCTACGTCTTCGACGAAGGGTGCTATCGTAACAACTTCGTCAGTCGGTAAGGTGACGATGATTGTCGTTACTTGGAATCCGAAGACTGCTAACGGCAAGGCGTTGCAGATTTACGGCAAGAATACACCTTATGCAGCATCTAAGGATTTGTATAGTAGTAGCGATTGCGGTACTCTCCTCGGCTCTATTGTTTATGGTACATCGACAGCATTTGTAATTAATGGCAGCTATAAGTATATTGGTTTGAGTACGAATAACAATGTTATGTATATCGACGAGATTCAAGTTGTTTGGAATTATACTCCGCTTGCGCAGCCGACTATAAACACGACGGTAGAGGGTAGCACCGTTAATGTTTCGTGGTCGGAGGTAGCAAATGCAGCAAACTACACAGTAACTTGTGGCGATGAGGTGCAGACCGTAACCGGCACATCGGCTTCGTTTGCGAATGTGCCTTATTTGTCAACTTCGAATGTTTCAGTTGTGGCAAATCCGGTTGCGGGCAGTACCGAATATTGCTCTTCGGCGGTAGCAACCACAACGGTAGAGATTGGCGCAAATCCTACAACGGGTGTTGAGTACACCTTCACCATTTTGCCGACAGACTTCCCTTCGTCGAAGACGACAAATAATAAGACGTCGATAGCAACGGCTACCGATGGCTCGGGTGCAAGAATGGTGGTATCGTGGACTTCTACATCGACGAATATGAGTACCAGCGGATATATTTCTACGCAAAACGGAAGTAAGATCTACAACACATCCGATTTGGGCTCTGTAACAGATGTTTCAATAGCGAGTACATCGACAAAGCTTACAACGACTATTGGCACTACTGCGCAGCCAACGACAGCGGGCGAGGGTGGTTACTTTATGGTTAAGGCAAGCGGTACAGTTTCGGATATTTCCGGCATAACCGTAACATTCGAGAAATAACAGACCCAAATGTAGTATCAGCGGAGCGAAAGCTGTCTTTCGCTCCGCTACTTTTTATGCATCATCAATTACCTAGACTTAAAACAAAATGTGGCTGCTTCGATAGTCTTTATTGAAACAGCCACGTAATATGTAAAATATTTTTTTGCAACGAAAACCTGCCGCATCAGAGCAGGTAACTGCCCCAGAGGGTACTTGCGATTGTTACGACGATTTGTACGAGCACAAAGAGCAATATTGCTCGCCAGCCGCGTACGTTACACGACGTAGCATAACCGTTATACGCCCACACATAGTAGAGTATCAACCACGCCAACGCCCAGATGCCATAGAGTGTCGTTACAGTCAGTTGTACGCCCGTAGGTTGCGCGCCCGACATAATTGCATCAACGACACCCTTCATCTGCGTCTGAACGCACGGCAGAAGTTGCAGGGCAAGCATCGGCAGAAGCAACAATTTTGCAAATGCCGCTGTACCAAACACATCTACAAGGCGAATCTGCGAGCGTGAGAGAATAAGTCCACAAACATATAGCAGCAACGTCGGCAACAGCCAATAAAAGAGATCGAGAGCCACCACGCGCCACAGTGTAGCGTTGCTATACGTGTAGTGAATATAACTATCCTGCGCCAAGCCATTGCTCCACTCGATGAGCGACGTAGCGACAATGAAAATCAAACCCATTACAAGGGCCTTTGTTCCGGTAATGTGTCGGAACGGATTAAAAATTTTGTCCATACTATCCTCCTTCTCTATTATTTTAGGTATTTACATTGTTAAAACTGTACTACTCCTTCTCGAAAAGCAGCACAGCCAAATCGTATTGCTGCAATACGACCTTTGTGCCTCCCCTCTTGACCGATGCGCCACGCAATGCCGTATGCTCGACAAAGCGATAGCCGGGCACGCGGATTTTGGCAGTCAGTGTCTCCGGGGTGCGTTGCTGATTAGCGACCACGACAGCCATCTGCTCACCCGCAACATAGGCACGCGCATCGACCTTTTCGTTCGAGCATTCAAAACCGAGCGTATCCATATATTTGCCACACAGCAGCGTCGTTTCGTAGTGCTCTTTGAGTGCATTAACCTCGGCGAGATACGACTGGTATATCGGACAAGTGTCAATCAGGTCGCGGCAACGGAAAATCTCGATATCAATACGCTGACCATCGAGTATCGTATTATTTACGTGCCAATATACGTCGTTATCATCACGTTGTCCTCGGTCGGTAAACACCAACTCCGGGAAGGTAAACTTGAAGAAATTCATCCAACGTGTCGGTTCATCGTTTGCCGGATAGCCGTGCGTATAGTCGCAATATTGCGCTAATGCATCTACCGTACCCTCGGCACCGAGTGCAAAGTCAGGAGCCATCTGTTTGCAGCGTTCGCGCAGCAGTTTCAAACACTCCATACGTTTCTGTATGCCAAAGACATCGGGCACTGTAAACTCGCGACTAGTATCCCAATTTGTGCTCTCTTTCTCGATATAACCGAGTTGATCGAAAAAGACGCTATGTGCGCCGAGCGCAAATGCGCGATCTTGAAGCGCAAAAAGAACCCGATTCCAATCGGGATGCATCATTGTTGCGATGGCAAACGTGCGCTGATCGTACTCGCCAAGCCACGTTCCCTGACCCGTAAATTTGTAACGCTCCAATATCTCGGAGCCGGTATTATCGTGACGGCACACCTTCGGACCCATACCGCTGCGGTAGTAGCGACTCTCGCGGTCGATAAGTTTGCCGTTGAAATAGAGCAACAAGTGGCTGCCATCGGCTTGATACTCGGCGATTGCCCTCTTCAACGCCTCGTCGCCACCCTGCGACTCGTCAGGCGAATAGTCGGGGTTGCCGTGATCCATTCCTTCTGCCCACCAACCAAATAGGAACACTGCATTTGAATTAACGCTCTTATCTACCTCTTTCAATCGGCCGTAAAGATCGGGATATTTGAAGAAGTACTCTCCGTATTGGTGTTTGAATATCACACGCTGCCAGCTTCGTAATTTGCGCACCCACTCCGGCGCCTCGCGGTACTCCCACCACGTATCCACCCAACGTCGATATATGTTGGCCGCCGTATGCCACGTGCCCGTATATGGAGCAACGACATTCGCCGCACAACTCCACGTCTCGCCACAGAAACAATGCGGATACTTGAAGAAACCGAGTTCCAACCGATCAAACTCGCCATCCGCACCTTTATACGTGCGCAAACCGTGCCACGTATCCTGAAAAGTATTGTCGTGGCTGCCGAAGTAGAGACCCTGCGCCTTGCCAAGCAACGCAAAACAGTTCATAAAGACCTTATAACCATACTTTACATCGTGCTGTCGGAATATCTGTTCCGGCTTTTTATATGGAGCCGACGATATGCGATTAATCTTCTGTATCGGTTTATCGTAGAGACGACCACCCGCCTCCGAGGTGTAGAGTTTATGGTCCGCCGGAGCATCAATATTGCGAATGAGCGGATACTGCATCTCTCGCACAACAGAGTGTGGTTCATTATTCTGAATATCGCACGCAAAGCGCACCTTATCCTCCTCCAACTTAACGCAGAGTGTCACCTGCATCTCGACCGTATCTCCACGAGCGAGCAATCGTGGATATCGGAGAGTTATGGTGTTACCCTCTTGCACGACCACCACATCTTGCGCATCGCCAAGCACCTGAATCTCCTTCTCGTCGGGCGTATCGTAGTACAATCGCCACATATAATCGCCACCGGCGGAATACTCGTGTCCCGTCTGCTCGTTACGCAACGAATAGAGCAGGCCATCCTCGCCAATAGTTATGCTCATTGCCTCATTCGAGAGCGTAAAGCACTTTACGCAGTCATTTGTAGCAGTTGTCGGTTGGTGCTGTCGATGACTGTCTCCGCCACACGAAAGCATCAAGGCAGCCGCAATACAGAGAGTGAAAAATTTGTAATTCATAATTTTGTATGGTTAGAGTTTTAATTCAAAGTTAATAAATTTAGCGATAATACAAAACTAATTGCATAAAAATCAATCAGCAGCCATCATTTCAAGTGTGCACGAGCAGCCCTCGCAAAAAAAATTCGACAAGGCATTCTCCACGAAACGCCTTGTCGAACTACACGCAAAAAAACGGGATTACTCCCCTTTTAGCACCCTAACCAATTTTATCACACCATATATCAGAGCCACAATAACTACCACAAAAGTTGCGATAGGTCGCCACTCGGTCGAGTCGGATTGTTGTTCGCTGCCGAACATCAACACAAGCTGCACCGTTGCAACGACAAGCATCACAGCGACAAAAACGCCCAACTTTACTCGCTCAAATTTTTCGTATTTCATACCCTTACATTATCAAAAAAAGTTACACATAATCACGTTGGCGACGCTGACGGCGGTAACGCAGTTCGATACGCTCAATCTCCTGTTTCGAGCGCACACGTACGCGCCAATACTTATATACGCACACGAGCCATACCACCCACATCGAGATTGACCACAAACTAATTCGGCACATCTCGCCAAAATCGGGATGCTTGCCAATCCAATATAGCACAAACGGCAATACGCTCCAAGTGAGTGCCAGCAACCCGACCGACCACATCGCCCTACCCCAACGCGAGCGAGGACAGAGGTCGTGGAAATAGAGATATATACCAACAAGCATAATGACGGCACAAATCAAGAACGCAAAATCGCTCAACAATTCGCCATACGGAGCAGGGATATAATCGAAGATATTGCACGGTTCAAGCCGCAATATCAGAGCCGTCATTATTGCCAAATCGCCCCACGATAACTTCCCGTCATCCGGAGTCGGAATCCGATGCTTTGCTCCATTACCACGACGCAGGAATGGGCGGAAGCGCGCAAAGTTAATCCTTGGTTTCATTTGTCGTCAAATTTGAAGTTTTACGCTTTGCGCGAGGTCTGCGTCCGCTACGACGCAGTGCCTCGGCAATTATCCATTGCAGCTGACCGTTGGTGCTGCGAAATTCGTCCGCCGCCCACTGCTCGATGGCATCCATCGTCTCGGCGTCGATTCGCAACACAAAACTGCGAGTATTACTCTCCTTTGCTGCCATAATCGGGACTCTATTTTAATGGTGCAACGTACCCGTATTTACAACCGGCTGGGCCGCCTCGTCGGCGCACAATACAACCAGCAGATTGCTGACCATAGCCGCCTTGCGCTCCTCGTCGAGCTCGACAACACCCTCGGTCGAAAGACGCTCCAAAGCAATCTTAACCATCGAAACAGCACCCTCGACAATCTTCTCGCGAGCCGAGATGATAGCATCCGCCTGCTGACGGCGCAACATTGCAGCCGCAATCTCCGGAGCGTATGCCAAATAGTTCAAACGCGCCTCCATAACCTCGATGCCCGCCATCGCAAGACGCTCGTTGAGCTCGTCGGTCAGGCGATCGTTAATCTCGTCGCCACCCGAACGCAACGTAATCTCGCCATCCGTATTATTCGAGTTCTCGTCATAGGCGTACATACCCGCAACCTGACGCAGAGCCGAGTCGGACTGCACTGCGACAAAGTTTTCGAGGATGTTCATACGTGTTGTCGAACTTGTCGTAAGCGTGCCAGCGTCAACCGGTGCATCAATCTCGAACACCGCTTTATACGCGCCATCGGTCTTAATCTTCCAAACAAGCACCAAACCGATAAGAATCGGATTACCCGCCTTGTCGTTCACCTTAATCGGATCGACATTAAGGTTACGTGCACGCATCGAGAGTTTCTTGGCGCTCATAAACGGATTAATCCACCAGAAGCCCGTATCGTAGAACGTACCGCGATAGTTACCGAAGAAGAGCAGCACGCGCGCCTCGTTCGGCTCCAACATCAAATAACCGCACGCCATAATAATCGCCGCGATGAGCAACACCACCGAGCCGACGAACAAAAGCGCGCAAAAATCATCGTGCTTGAATAGTTCAACAAACAGCCATACGCTGCCTGCCACGATTGCCAGATTCAAAACCAAAGCCAGAAAACCATTGAGTTTCCAACCCGAATAGTTGTAATTGTTTGTCTTCATAACACTAACTGTTTTTAAGGTTCTTAAAGTAATATCATTTTGATATCACAAAGATATACACAAAACAGTCAATCTTCCAAATATTTTTTCAAAAAAAATGCACTTTCACGCAAAAAAATATGCCGGACACTCTTCGCATCCGGCATACATATATAAATTAAGGAGTCGGGCGACGCACTACCACACCTCGCCCACCGTATATACAGGCGGTGCGGCCAACTCGTAATCTTGACCCGAAATCACCTCATCGCAAGTATATTTACGGCCCTTACCATCCGTAGCAACAACCTTAATCTCTGCCGACGGATTTTTCAGCGTGTAGATGTACATATGGTGGCAAGGCGAGCAGTAGTTGCGACGTGTGCTACCCTTACGGTGACCACGACCAACAACGCCTACGTGGTAGCCGATAGCCCACCAATCCTTGCTCGATGTGAGCGAAGGATGCTCATCGCCACGGAACGGAGACGCCTTCATCAACTGCATTTCGCCAGAGTATTTACCATCCTCATAGACCTCGACCTTCCAATCCTTATCGGCATACCATACGTTTGCCAACAACTTGTCGGCGCCGAATGGCAATGTCGGCTGCTCGAACGAGCCACCGAAGGCAGCATCACCGCGATAGAGGCGCAACTGATATTTCAAATCGCGACCTACGCTTTTATACACATCATCCGTCACCTTGTTACCCTTGATATCGAAAATCGCGTAACCATTTGGCGAGCCGTCGCCATTGTTGCACGACCACCACCAGCAACCCGATGCCGCAGCGAGAATATGCTCGTGGATGCCGTTTGCGTGGTGATAGTGGCGCATATAGTGGGTGTGACCCGACATAATGCGGCAGTTAGGATACTCGGCCAACATCGCGAGCACCTTCTTATTGTTCGCCGTCTTGCGGAAATGCTCAACCGGAATATGTACACAGAAGATAAGCAGCTTGTCCTTTGGCACGTATTTCAAATCGTTACGCAACCACTCGACCTGCTTATCGGTAAAATCGCCGTGATATTTCTTAAAGTTGGTGATGTCGTCATAGACGATATCGTTCATCGACACGATATGCGCATCGCCTCGATTCCACGAGTAGTCAATCGGGCCAAAAGTCGCTTCGAACATACGCTGCATACGTATCGTGGTCTCCGTATTGCGGGCATTGAGCGCAATCGGCTCGTAGTCGCAGTCGTGGTTACCGATGGTCTGGAACATCGGCATACCGATCTTCTCTGCCATCATCTCGTGCTTGATCATCGGCATCAGATAGTTGGCATTGCGCGGACCCTCCGAATAGACAATATCGCCGAGCGAAACGGCATAGCACGGATATTTGCACTTCTTGGCCGTACTCTTCAAATCGGGAGCAGTCTCCGTACGAAAACGATTTACGTGGCGCAGATTCTGACACTGAGGATCGGCAACGCAGATAAGATGAAAATTCTTCTCCACACCACCCTTCAACGGACGAAGCACGAAATCGTAACGCTTGTCGTCGGTCAGTTTCTTGTAGAAGCAAGGGTGACCCTGACGCAACGGCACCTCATACTCGGCAGGAATCGAATAATAGACATACGCCGCTTCCGGATGGCGGTTGAAGCGATAGGCACCCTTCGCATCGGTCACGACAACGGTATATCCGTCCGAAACCACCACGTTTTCAATCGGCGTACCATTGACGGTCGAAATCACGCCCGACACATCAAATGCAGGCGCATCCGTTTGCGCTGCGGCAACACCCGACACGAGCGCAGCCGACAACAGCAACATAAAAAATCTTTTCATTTTATGAATCTATTAAGTTGGTTATATATCTCTCCGCACAAATTATTTGTACAAAAATAAGGATTTTTAATACCTTTGCCAAATAATTTAACTCTTTTTCGCAATGAAATTTCGCACCGAAGTTCATATAGAGCCATTTGCAAAACCGCTCGAATACTCGTCCGAAATCCTATCTATCGGCTCTTGCTTTGCCGACGAAATCGCTGCGCGACTACGCCGCGCAAAGTTTCGCGTCACCACCTCGCCCGTAGGCATTCTCTTCAATCCGGCATCGATTGCCGATGCGTTGAACCACTTTGCAGAGTGTCGCACGGTGAGCGCAGAGGAGATTTTCGCACGCGACGAGTCGTGGTTCTCGTTCGATGCACACTCGGCACTCGACCGACCGACAAAAGAGCAGGCAATCGAGGCGTTTAACGATGCCATACAGCGTGGATACGAGGCGATGATGCGTGCCGACACGCTCATCATCACATTCGGCACTGCGTGGGTGTACACGCTCAATGCTACCGGCAAGGTGGTTGCCAACTGCCACAAAGTAGCCCAATCGCAATTCTCTCGCAGGCGGCTATCCGTCGAGGAGATTACGGCGATGTATCGTCCGCTAATCGAAGGCGCTCTGCGCGGAAAGCAGATTATACTGACCGTCAGTCCTGTACGCCACCTCGGCGACGGTGCCGAGCAGAATGCTGTAAGCAAGGCAACGCTACGCTTGGCAGCCGATGCGCTATGTGAACAGTTTGACAACGTACGATATTTTCCGGCGTACGAACTCCTGAACGACGATTTGCGCGACTATCGTTTCTATGCCGATGACCTCGTTCATCCGTCAAAAGCCGCCGTAGAGTATATCTGGGAGAAGTTTTCGACAGCCGCCCTATCGGCACAGACACGGGAGCAGATGGCACGCGTTATGCGCATTGTCGCCGCCGCCGAACACCGCCCGCAAAATCCTCATTCGACGGAGTACGCCAACTTCTGCCGACGCAACATTGAGGCAATCGGACAGTTGCCGATGGTCGATTTTAGCGAAGAAACGGCATTTTTTGAGCAATATATCAACAAAAGTTAGTATCTTTGTAGGATTTTACACGTACGATGAAAACGAGAAGATACATAACGCTTATGTTGCTGGCATTTTTGGCAGTTGCGGGCTATGCCCAGCAGCCGAAAATGGCGGTAAATATCATTATCGGCGGTCTGCGGGCCGACGACCTGCAACGATACGACAAAAACTTTTCGACGGATGGTTTTCGCCGACTGCTCGGCGGGGGTGCCGTATTTACGGAGTGCTACCTCGACTACACGCCGACGACGACCTGCGCTTCGCTTGCGAGCATAGCCACCGGCACTACCCCATCGTCGCACGGCATATCGGCCGATGGTTGGTACGATCGCACAAGCAACAACACACCCGTTGCGCTCTGCCACAAAAAGCCGGAAAGTGCCACCGCAAAGCCGACCGTGGGCATCAGCACGGCATACACAACAGCGCACTTGACAGCCCAGACACTCACCGATGCGCTCATTGCATCGACAGATAGCGCACACGCCATAACCATCGCACACGAGCCACTATCGGCAATGATGCTGGCGGGTCACAGTGGCGAATGTTATTGGCTGGACGAGAAGGGCGGATGGGCATCGGCCGACTGCTACACGACATCGCTTCCAAGTTGGGTTGCACTGCACAACTCACTCACATACAATAAGGTATTTGTACTCGGTGCGTGGTTTGGCAAATTCACCCAATCACAATACGTCAATTCGCGCCGTTCGGATATCAAATTATACGATTTCTCATCCAAGCAGAAGACCGTAACCAATGCCGTTCCGGTCGATTGGGTCAAGGAGTTGCAGACAACACCTGCGGGAAATGCCGCAATATTGGAGTTTGCGAAAAAAGCAGCCAATGCACTACTGACCGACAAAGAGTATCAGGGCGAGAAGAAGGTGCTTAACATCTGTCTCGATATTCCGCGAAACATCGCACAGAGATACGGTACGGAGTCAATCGAGTATGAAGATATGCTCTATCGTCTCGACGCCTCGATTGGCGAGTTTCTGACGCACATCTTCGCTCAATCGAAGAGTCACGATGAGCTTATCGTAACACTCTGCGCCGACCACGGCACAAGCCCGTCGTACAAAGACGAGAAGGGCGAGAAGGAGCGTTTCAACGCCCGACAAGCAGAGGTTATACTCAACGCATTTTTAAGTGCGCGTCACGGACAAGGCAAGTGGGTATTGGGATATGCCGACGGGTCGATTTACCTCAACCACGACCTTATCTACGAGCGCAAACTGACCGTAGCGGCAATTCAAGCCGAGGCGACCACCTTCGTTCAGCAGTTCCGAGGCGTAGCCAACGCCGTGAGTGCTACCGACTTGCAGCGCACAACCTTCACGAAGGGCGCACAACATCTGATGCAGAATAGTTTCTATCCGCGACGTTCGGGCGATATCGTCCTGTGGCTCACCCCTCAACGCATCGAAGAGCAGAGCGGAAAGATGGCCGACAGCGGCTCACCGTATAACTACGACCGCCACGTACCACTCATCATATACGGCGGAGGCATTGCCGCACATCACTCTGCGCGACGCGTATGCGTTACGTCGCTCGCGCCGACTTTGGCATCGCTTTTGGGCATCAGTCGCCCGGATTGCGCAGATACCGAACCACTCACCGAAATAAAACACAAGTAAGAGATATGGCAGATAAAGTGCAGGAGGAGATTATCGAAGAGTTTTCGATGTTTGACGACTGGTTGGACAAGTACGACTACCTGATCGGTTTGAGCGAATCGTTACCGCTTATCGACCCGTCGCACAAAAACGAACAATATATCATCGAAGGGTGTCAGTCCCGCGTTTGGGTAGATGCCCGATTGGAGGATGGAAAGATCTATTACAGCGCCGACAGCGACGCTATAATCGTCAAGGGCATAGTCGCCCTGCTGATACGCTCGCTCGAAGGACGTACGCCACAAGAGATACTCGACACCGACCTCTATTTCATCGAACGTATCGGCTTGAAGGAGAACCTATCGCCAACGCGAGGCAATGGCGTCTTGGCAACCATCAAACAGATGCGTCTCTACGCACTCGCCTTCTCGGCCAAACAATAAAACAAGAGCGGCAATGACACCGGAAGAGATTTTACAGACTGAAAAGGATATTGTCCTAACACTCAAAAATATATACGACCCTGAAATCCCCGTAAACATCTACGATTTGGGGTTGATATACAACGTCGATTTCGACCCGTCGGGCGAGGTCACGATACAGATGACTCTGACGGCTCCGAACTGTCCGATGGCAGATATATTGGTCGAGGATGTGAATGTGCAGGTGGCGAAGGTCAAGGGGGTCGAAAAGGTAAACGTAATACTCGTTTTCGAGCCGGCTTGGGACAAGAGTATGATGTCGGAGGAGGCACTGCTCGAACTCAACCTCTTGTAGCGACATCACATCTCGACAAATCATCTCGAAACAGCAGAGGGAGGGGTATTGATGGCTGATATCGAACGCATCATAAAGAATCTGAAAACGGGTGCTGCATCGCTCGCTTGTGGCGGTTATCTGCATTCGCTCGACACGCTGCATCGCCACGAGATACTCATTGATGCCGGCTACGACCGTCTGATGCGCAAATACAAGAAGATTGAGGAGATATACGAGAGGACGCACAAAGATTGGAATCAAACCTTCTACGAGATGATGTTCCGCACGATGGATTCGTCGGGCAACCGCGCCGCATACGAACAACTCGCGCGAATCGTTCCATACCGCATCATACAACGCGAGCAACACACCCAGAAATCGGTCGAGGCACTGCTGCTCGGCACCTCCGGACTGCTGACGGCATACCGCGATGACGAATATACGTTGTCGCTCAAAAGCGAATACTTCTACCTTGCACGCAAATACGACCTCTCGCCGATGCGATTCAAAGAGTGGCGATTGGCGGGCGTTCGTCCGTACAACCACCCCGTGTTGCGATTGGCTCAAATTGCGGCATTTCTCTCGCAGAAAGATTTTGCGGTAAATGCCATTATCGACTGCCAGACGCCGCAGGATGTCGAGAGATTGTTCGGCGTCGAGGCATCCCGATATTGGACGTCGCATTTCATACCATCCGAACTCACAGCCGACATACCCAAACGCCTCGGTCGCGAGAAGTGTTATTTGATAGGCATAAATTTGGTCGTGCAGTTGCAATACGCCTACGGCAGTTATATCGGCAGCGAGATGTTGCGCGAGCGGGCCATATCGTTATTGGAAAAGCTCCCTGCCGAAAACAACCAATTCCTGCGACGTTGGGCGAGTTACGGCGTCAAGGCGGGCAATGCGTTCGAGAGTCAGGCACTTTTGCAGTTGGCAACGGAGTATTGTCGCGCGGAGCGTTGCGAGGAGTGTCCGGTCGGTGCAAACATCATCGAGAAGGCGCGACGCAACGAATAGTTCGCTGATTTGCCATCTTTTTTAGCCCAATTTGTTATTTTTACGCTCTTTTAGGCGAGAAGCAGACCAAAAACGGTGCAAATTTATTTGCAACTGCTCGCTCTTTGTATTATCTTTGCGCGTATTATCAAGAAAACAGAGATTTACTATGGACATACTATCAAGTTTAATCAAACTCATTTTCGGCAGCAAAGCCGACAAAGACCGCAAAGAGGTCGAGCCATATTTGGTAAAAATCAAAGCCATATATCCGTCAATTCAACAGTTGAGCAATGACGAGTTGCGTGCACGAAGCGCAGCGTTGCGTAAGCGCATTGCCGACTTCATTGCCGAGGACGAGGCACACATCACCGAGCAGAAAGGTCGCTTGGAGGACTCCTCGATTTCGCTCGCCGAGAAGGAGAAGATTTCAAAGGATATCGATACGACGGTCAAGCGCATAGACGACAAAATCGAGAAGATTCTCGACGAGATTCTGCCGGAGGCGTTCGCCATTATGAAGGATAC
Organism: Alistipes sp.; assembly: GCA_017410165.1. GTDB lineage: Bacteria > Bacteroidota > Bacteroidia > Bacteroidales > Rikenellaceae > Alistipes. Next base: position 16,662 of record JAFQRH010000007.1, read on the forward strand.
GGCTCGCCGTTTCGCAGAGAACGAGACCGTCGAGGTTACCGCCAACGATTTCGACCGCGATTTGGCAGCAGTCAAGGATTTCATCACCGTCGAAGGCGACAAGGCAATCTACTCGACACGTTGGACTGCCGGCGGAAACGACATCAAGTGGGATATGGTTCACTACGACGTTCAGTTGTTCGGCGGTGTCGTTTTGCACAAAGGCAAGATTGCCGAGATGGCAACCGGTGAGGGTAAAACGCTCGTAGCAACCCTGCCGGTATTCCTCAACGCCCTTGCAGGCAAGGGTGTGCATATGGTGACGGTCAATGACTATCTGGCACGCCGTGATGCCGAGTGGATGGGTCCGATGTACCAATTCCACGGTCTGTCAGTCGATTGTATCGACTCGCACCAGCCAAACTCGGAGGCACGTCGCAAGGCATACCTTGCGGATATCACATTCGGTACGAACAACGAGTACGGCTTCGACTACCTGCGCGACAATATGGCATCGTCGCCATCCGATCTGGTACAGCGCAAGCACCACTTCGCCATTGTCGATGAGGTGGACTCGGTGCTCATCGACGATGCACGTACGCCGCTCATCATTTCGGGTCCCGTTCCGAAGGGCGACGACCAGATGTTCGAGCAATACTGCCCTGCCATTCAACACCTGTACGGTTTGCAGCGCGACTTCGTGACGTCGCTCGTTGCCGAATCGCGCAAATTGGCAGCCGACGGCAAGATGGACGAGGCGGGTATTTTGATGTACCGCGCATATAAGGGTCTGCCGAAATACAAGCCGCTCATCAAGTTCCTCTCGGAGCAGGGCATCAAGGTTCAGATGCAGAAGACCGAGAATATCTATATGGCGGACAACAACCGCCGTATGCCGGAGATTACCGACGAGTTGTTCTTCGTCATTGACGAGAAGCTCAACTCGGTCGAGCTGACCGACAAGGGTCACGAGGTACTGTCGCGCTACTTCAAGGAGGACGGCTTCTTCGTTTTGCCTGATATCGGTGCCGAGATTGCCGAGTTGGAACAGCAGGAGCTCACGCTCGAAGAGAAGGCGCAACGCAAAGATGAACTCATCAAGGATTACTCGATAAAGTCGGAGCGTGTACACACGGTCAATCAGTTGCTCAAAGCATACTCGATGTTCGAGAAGGATGTGGAGTATGTCGTTATGGACAACAAAGTGAAGATTGTCGATGAGCAGACGGGTCGTATTTTGGACGGTCGTCGCTACTCGGATGGTCTGCACCAGGCAATCGAGGCAAAGGAGCACGTGAAGGTCGAGGCAGCAACGCAGACCTTCGCAACAATCACGTTGCAGAACTACTTCCGTATGTACCACAAGTTGGGCGGTATGACCGGTACGGCAGAGACCGAGGCATCGGAGTTCTGGAACATCTACAAGTTGGACGTCGTAATCATCCCGACCAACCGTCCGGTTATCCGCGATGACCAGAACGACGTCATCTACAAAACCAAGCGCGAAAAGTATAACGCCGTAATCGCCGAAGTGGAGCGACTCGTAAAAGAGGGTCGTCCGGTATTGGTCGGTACGACATCGGTCGAGATTTCGGAGTTGCTCAGCCGTATGCTCAAAATTCGTGGCTTGAAGCACAACGTACTCAACGCGAAGCAGCACCAATTGGAGGCACAAATCGTCGCCGAGGCAGGTCGTCCGGGACAGATTACCATCGCTACCAATATGGCAGGTCGTGGTACCGATATCAAACTGACCGAGGAGGTTAAAGCCGCCGGAGGTTTGGCGATCATCGGTACGGAGCGTCACGAGAGCCGCCGTGTCGATCGTCAGTTGCGCGGTCGAAGCGGTCGTCAGGGAGACCCCGGCTCTTCGATGTTCTTCGTATCGTTCGAGGACGACTTGATGCGTCTGTTCGGTTCGGAGAGAATCGCCGCAATGATGGACCGAATGGGCATCGAAGAGGGCGAGCGTATCGAATCGGGAATGATGTCGAAGGCCGTAGAGCGAGCACAGAAGAAGGTCGAGGAGAACAACTTCGGTATTCGTAAGCGACTGCTCGAATATGACGATGTGATGAACTCGCAGCGTGAGGTTATCTACACGCGCCGTCGCCACGCACTCTATGGCGAGCGTATCGAAATCGACCTCAACAACCTGATGTACGACTACGCAGAGGCATTCCTCAACGAACACGAGGGCGACGACTTCGAGTCGTTCAGTTTCGAGCTTATCCGTGAGGTTGGTTTGCAACCGACATTCACGCTCGAAGAGTACGATAAGGCAAAACGTGGCGAGCTCGTAGAGATGATTGTCGCAGATTTGCAGGCACTCTACAATCGTCGCGCAAAGGCGGTAGCAGACACCGTTCGTCCGGTGATGACGAAAATCTACGAGGAGCAGAAAGATCACCTCGACGGCATCATCCGCTTCCCGCTCACAAATGGTCACTTGGGCTACAACGTACCGGTCAATTTGCAGAAGTGCAAAGATTCGGACGGTGCGGAGATATACAAAGTATTCTCGAAGGTGGTGCTCTTCACCACGATTGACGATGCTTGGCGCGAGCACCTGCGCGAGATGGACGATTTGCGCCAGAGCGTGCAGAATGCATCCTACGAGCAGAAAGACCCGCTGCTTATCTACAAGTTCGAGTCGTTCGGCCTCTTCTCGAAGATGTTGGAGAAGATTAACCGCGACGTGCTATCGATTCTCAACAAGTCGTACATCCCTGTACAGCAGCAGAATCCGGAGGCGATTCAGAACACCCGTCAGCAGCGTGCGAAGGTCGATGTAAACAAGTTGCAGGCATCGCGTATGGCAGCGGCTGCGGCAGCAGGTCAGGGCGAAAAGAGCAAACCGGCACCGATACACGTCGAGAAAAAGGTAGGCCGCAACGACCCTTGTCCGTGTGGCAGTGGCAAGAAGTACAAACATTGTCACGGCAAATAACCGACCGGAGATATGGGAGCATACGCAGCAGAGAAACAGCGTCAATTAGACATCCGCTACTTGAAGATGGCGCGAATATGGGCAGGAAACTCATATTGTGTGCGTCGTCAAGTGGGTGCGCTTATCGTCAAGGATAAGATGATTATCTCGGACGGATATAACGGTACGCCGTCGGGCTTCGAGAACATCTGCGAGGACGATATGGGGCAGACCAAACCATACGTACTGCACGCTGAGGCAAACGCCATTACGAAGGTTGCCAAGAGCGCAAACAACTGCGACGGTGCGACGCTCTACATCACCGCATCGCCTTGCATCGAGTGCGCCAAACTGATTATTCAAGCGGGTATCAAACGCGTGGTATATTGCGAGGAGTATCGCTCGAACGAGGGTTTGCAACTATTGCAAAGGGTCGGTATCGAGTGCGTATATATAGATATTGAAGCATAAACATCAAACAATAATTTTTAATCACTTACATTAAAACACAAACAGTTATGAGTTTCCTTACTAACGAAAAACTGACCATCGTCGGCGCAGCCGGTATGATCGGTTCGAACATGGCGCAGTGCGCTATGATGATGAAGCTTTCGTCGAACATCTGCCTTTATGACCCATTTGCTCCTGCATTGGAGGGCGTAGCAGAGGAGTTGTTCCACTGCGGTTTCGACGGTATCAACCTCACCTTCACCTCGGACATCAAAGAGGCATTGACCGATGCAAAGTACGTTGTATCGTCGGGTGGCGCTGCTCGTAAAGCAGGTATGACTCGCGAGGATTTGCTCAAAGGTAACGCAGAGATTGCTGCCGAGTTCGGTAAGAACATCAAGCAGTACTGCCCTGACGTTAAGCACATCGTTGTAATCTTCAACCCGGCTGATATCACCGGTCTCATCACGCTCATCTACTCGGGCGTTAAGCCGTCGCAGGTTACTACCCTCGCAGGTTTGGATTCGACCCGTCTCCGCAGCGAGTTGGCGAAGTACCTCCACGTACCGGCAGACGAGATTACCAACCCACGCACGTATGGTGGTCACGGCGAGCAGATGGCCGTATTCGCATCGACCGTTAAGGTTCAGGGTACGCCACTCACCGACATCATCGGCACCGAGCGTATGCCACTCGCAGATTGGGATGCTCTTCGTCAGCGCGTAATCCAGGGTGGTAAGAACATCATCGACCTCCGTGGCCGTTCGTCGTTCCAGAGCCCTGCTCTCGTTTCGATTCAGATGATTGCTGCCGCTATGGGTGGCGAGCCATTCCGTTGGCCTGCCGGTGTTTACGTAAACACTGACGAGTTCAAGAATATTATGATGGCTATGGAGACCTCGATTACCAAGGATGGCGTACAGTACATTCCTGTTCAGGGTAACGAGGAGGAGCACGCTGCTTTGGTTGATAGCTACAAGCACCTCTGCAACCTCCGCGACGAGGTTATCGCAATGGGCGTTATTCCGGCTATCGAGGAGTGGCACTCGATTAACGAGAACCTCTAATAAGGAATTTGCGTTAAAGCGGACAAACCGCCGACCTTCACGTGAGGGTTGGCGGTTGTTTTTTGAGCAATATAACACACGAAGTCGAAGCAATGCAGCAAAAAGTCGAATAAAAACTATCAAAAAACGACATTTCGGCACTCTGAAGAGTTTTTTTTGCGAATAATTTTATATCTTTGGGTGTTGGAAAAATTTTTGCATCGGTATTTTGTTTAATAAACAAATACCGAGTATGAAAAACAAACGAGGAAAGATAATGAACGACATTCGCGCACTTATCAGAAAATACGCATTCGAGAAGTATCTGCATTCGGGAGTAATCGCTCTCATCGATATCATTTTGTCAATATTCGTCGCAGCAATCGTATTGGTTTGCGTCAATATGGTTTTGCCAAGTTACCTCTTCTCGTTTAAGGGAGGTGTGTTTGTCATCATTATATCGACAATCGCCTCGATGGTGGCAATCTTTACGATGAAGACCCACCACATCATCATTCGCCATAGCACACTGACCGATATCTGGAAATTTGCCGCTGCAACCATAATCAAAGAGGTGATGTTCGGCATCGGGCTCTACTTTATTTGCAACATTAGAGGCACGTTGTTCGCATCGTTTATCATTCTCGATTCGATGGCACTCTTCTGTGGATTTGTCGGCATACGTATTGCGATGGTTGTGGTTTACGATACGCTCAAACAGCGTCTGATTACCGACAACAGCCGTATCAACACACTCATATACAGCACAAGCAGCAAGGCGACCGGTCTGAAAGTTCGTCTGCAAAACTCGCCACACTATAAGGTGGTCGGATTTATCGACAACAACCACGAGGCGAACAATCGCCTGTTGGGCGTGCGCGTCTTTTCGATGAACGGAATGGACAAAGCGCAAATGAAGGAGTTGTTCGACTCGCATATGATTCAGGCAGTTTTGTTCCCGAACTACGATTCGCTCAGCGAGGAGCGCGACCAACTCATTGCATTCTGTACATCGAATAAAATCAAGGTGTTGGTTGTTCCGCCTATTGGCGAGATTGTCGATGGAAAGATGCCGCAAAACTCAATCCGAGAGATTAAAATCGAAGATTTGCTCGGTCGTGACGAGATAAAAATCTCGATGAAGGAGATTATCGAGAAGTTCAACAACACATCTATTCTCGTTACGGGAGCAGCCGGCTCAATCGGCTCGGAGTTGTGCCGCCAGTTGGCATCGTTCGGCATCCGCCAACTCATAATGTTCGACAATGCCGAGACGCCGATGCACAACATCCGTTTGGAGTTGGAGGAGAAGTTCCCGCATCTGGATATCGTTCCGATTGTAGGCGATGTGCGCCAACGCCAACGCTTGGAGTATATCTTCTCGAAATTTGCGCCACAAATCGTATTCCACGCCGCTGCATACAAACACGTGCCGCTGATGGAGGAGAATCCGTGCGAAGCGATTTTGGTGAACGTCGTCGGTACGCGCAATGTGGCCGATTTGTGCGTTAGCAACGGAGTCGAGATGATGGTTATGATTTCGACCGACAAGGCGGTAAATCCGACCAACGTAATGGGCTGCTCGAAGCGTCTTGCCGAGATATACGTGCAGTCGCTCGGACGGAGCATTGAGAGGGGCACATTTGCCGGCGGTGGCAAAACGAAGTTCGTCACAACGCGTTTCGGCAACGTGCTTGGCAGCAACGGTTCGGTCATTCCGCGCTTCCGCGAACAGATTCTCAAAGGTGGCCCTGTGACGGTGACCCACCCTGACATTACACGTTTCTTTATGACCATTCCGGAGGCGTGCCGCCTGGTGATGGAGGCCGCGACAATGAGTTGCGGAAACCAGATTTTCGTCTTCGATATGGGTAAATCCGTAAAGATCGTTACGCTTGCCGAGCGAATGATCGAGCTGGCGGGCTTTACCGTAGGTAAGGAGATTTCGATAAAGTTCACAGGTCTGCGTCCGGGCGAGAAACTCTACGAAGAGGTGCTGTCGAATGCAGAGAATACGACCGCAACCAATCACGAGAAGATTCGTATTGCAACCGTACGCGAATACGACTACAACGAGGCACTCAAAGCTGTCGAGGAGTTGGGCGTGTTGGCCGAGCAGGTGCAGATTATGGATGCGGTCAGAAAGATGAAAGATGTGGTTCCGGAGTTCAAGAGCCAAAATTCGCGCTTTGAAGAGCTGGACGCAGAAATGATAACAAAAAAGGTTGGTTAGTTATGCCTAAAATTTCGGAAAGAGCTGTACTTATGCCGTCATCGCCCATCAGGCGACTTGCACCGCTGGCAGAGCAAGCAAAAAAACGCGGCACAAAGGTATATCATCTAAATATCGGTCAGCCGGACATCGAATCGCCGGTCGAGGGCCTGAACGCCCTGCGCCAGATAGACCGCAAGATTCTCGAATATAGTCCGAGTGACGGTTTTGCATCGTTGCGCGAGAAGTTGGTCGGATACTACGACCAATACCAAATCAAACTATCGGCCGATGATATCATCATCACGGCGGGCGGTTCGGAGGCGGTGCTCTTCGCGTTTATGTCGTGCCTGAATCCGGGTGACGAGATTATCGTGCCGGAGCCGGCGTATGCCAACTATATGGCATTTGCAATCTCGGCTGGCGCAGTCATTCGCCCCATCACATCGACCATCGAAGATGGATTTGCACTGCCTGCAATCGAGCGTTTCGAGGAGTTGATTAACGAGCGCACACGAGGCATACTCATCTGCAACCCGAACAACCCGACCGGCTACCTCTATACCCGCAAGGAGATGAACCGCATCCGCGACTTGGTCAAGAAATACGACCTGTTCCTCTTCTCGGACGAGGTCTATCGAGAGTTTATCTATACCGGCTCGCCATATATCTCGGCGTGCCATTTGGAGGGTATCGAACAGAATGTCGTTCTCATCGACTCGGTCTCGAAGCGTTACTCGGAGTGTGGCATCCGCATCGGTGCGCTCATTACCAAAAACAAGGTATTGCGCGATGCTGTGATGAAGTTCTGCCAGGCGCGATTAAGCCCTCCGTTGTTGGGACAAATCGTAGCCGAAGCATCGCTCGACAGCCCACGCTCGTATGCAATTCACACGTACGAGGAGTATATCGAGCGTCGCAACTGCCTCATCGACGAACTGAACAAGATTCCGGGCGTCTATTCGCCAATTCCGATGGGTGCATTCTACACGGTGGCGCGTCTGCCGATTGACGACAGCGACCGCTTCTGCGAGTGGTGTTTGAAAGAGTTCGAGTGGGAAGGTGCGACGGTGATGCTTGCGCCGGCATCGGGCTTCTATTCGGAGCCGAATCTGGGCAACGACGAGGTGCGTATCGCCTACGTACTCGGCAAAGAGGAGCTCAAAAAAGCGATACGCGTACTTGCCAAGGCAATCGAGGCGTATCCGGGACGAACGACAAAATAAGCACTACAACATTGAGCATCGACCTGATAATTTCAGAGATACTGCGTCAGACGATTTGGGAAGTAGCCCCAAATGCCGCCGACGCAATAACAACAGCCGCAGCAGACCTCGACGAGAGCGAGTGGTTTCGGTTGCACGCACTCGCTGTGCGACAGGGTGTTGTTGCTCTGCTCTTCGATGGATTGATGAGTGCGGGCGTTACGATTCCGCACCACGTAAAGATGCGATTCATATCCTCGACCGACCATATCGAGAAGGAGTATGCCAAGAAGCGTCGCATCGCACGAAAACTCGCCGAGGTGTATGCCGGCGAAGATATTCGGATGATGATACTCAAAGGTATCGGTATTTCGATGCTCTACCCCGTTGCGCACCATCGCCCAAGCAGCGATATCGACATATATCTCTGTGGCGACCAGCAACGTGGTGATGAACTGCTACACAAACTATACGGCATCTCTATCGACAAAGGACGCCATCACCACACGGTTTTTCGCATCAAAAACATACTCATAGAGAACCACTACGACTTTATCGAGGCGCATAGTCGCGCATCGTCGCAGAGGGCAGAACAGCGACTTAAAGAGTTGGTTGCCAACGAACAACCGCTCGAAGCCGACATCGACGGCGTGACCTACCTGACACCTTCGCCCACGATGAATGCGTTATTTCTCACGCTACACTCCGCAGCGCATTTCGCCGCCGAAAATATCTCTATACGCCACCTATGCGATTGGGCATTCTTCCTCAACGCGTACAGCAAGCAGGTCGATTGGCAGGAGATTATGCAGTTGAGCAACGAGTTGGGATTCCGACCATTCCTCGATGTGATGAATGGTGCCTGTGTGCGATACCTCGGAATGGATGCTTCGCTCGCACCGTCACTCTCGGATGACGAACAGACAATCGAGCGAATGTGGGCGGACTCGATGGAGTACAAGGTGCGTGATATACCCAAGAACTTCCTACGCGGTTGGATTTATCGAATCAAACGCCGATATGCAAACCGTTGGAAGCAGCGTTTAGCATACTGCGACAACGGATTTAGCGCATTTATACGCTCGGCAGCGATTCACATTCTGCCACCAAAGATTGTTCGCAGAGTTCAAGAATAGTACTCAAAAAAGAGAATCCTCCGACGCTCACTTTATTCTCGTCGGAGGGTTTTCTTCTATTGTGCCATTGCCGGCTGCTTGTGTTTTATACGCGAGGTGACCCTCTTCCAGTCGAGCAATCGCCACCAATCGCGTACGAAATCGGCTCGACGATTACGATGGTCGATATAGTAGGCGTGTTCCCACACATCAAGCGTCAGTAACGGGTTCAGCCCCGAACGCAACGGATTACCCGCATTCGATGTCGAGACAATCGACAGCCGACCATCCTTATCCTCGACGAGCCATACCCAACCCGAACCAAATAGTGAGGTTGCCGCCTTTGTGAACTGCTCTTTGAAGGCATCTACCCCACCGAAATCGCGTTCGATGGCTCTACGCAACTCGGCAGGCATATCGGTTTGCGTCGGGGTGAGCGTATTGAAAAAGAGCGTATGGTTCCAAACCTGCGCAGCATTATTAAACAGCGCACCGTCGGCGTGAACGACAAGCGAGTCGAGCGTCATCCCTTCGCAGGGCGAGCCGACCGCCAAGCGATTCAGATTATCGACATACGTTTGCAGGTGTTTGCCGTAGTGGTAGTCGATGGTTTCGCGGCTCATCAGCGGAGCCAAAGCGTCTGCCGAGTATGGCAGTGAAGGCATTGTGTAATTCATAATTTTATCGGTTTTGGTTACGTTCGGTTGAGCAACGACCACCTTTACAACATCCCCCGCCCGCAATCGGTTATGTAGGTAGATATATCCGTTGAGATAGGTAGCGAAGAATAGCCACAGCAGGTATGGCACCATAAGCCACGCGGCCAACAGACGACGCGAGGCGGCATATATTATATAGGTAAAGACCAACACATCGAGCAGAAGAATCGTTATGAGTCCCGCAAGAGGCGAACGCAATGCAAAGAATACTACGCTCCACAGAAAATTGACCAGCAGTTGTAGCAACCACAGGCGCACGACACTCATATCCCCTCGCGAAACAAGCACTCCGATACTCACGCCCATAAGCAGATAGAGCACGCTCCACGCAATCGGGAAGACGATATTCGGAGGCGTTAGCGGCGAACGCACCAATGTCGGATACCACTCTTCGAGTGCCGAGGTTTGGAGCATCGAGCCAATGACACCAACTCCGAAGCACAGCAGTATAGGCACAACGTATGACAACACCTTTCTCATAAAAGCAACAAAATTTAGTTCGTACGACGATACGCTACAAATCCAATGCCCCAATCGACAAAAAGATAGGTGGGTATCCGAGAAACATCTCGAATACCCACCCATATTATACCCTACGCGGGGCTATACGCTACGCCTGTTGCTCCTCGTAGCCATCGGCTTTGGCACTCCACATCGTGAGCAACGACACCACGCCGAGCATAGCCATAATCAAAATGGTTATATACGCTGCATTCCAACCATAGTGCTGTGCTACGAAACCGAAGCCAACACCCGAGATGAGCGTACTTGCATAACCAAAGATACCAAGAATACCGTTTGCCGTAGCAGCTGCGCGGTTAGTTGCCTGATTAGCGGCAGCAACACCCAGCAACGCCTGCGGACCATAGATAAAGAAGCCGATAAATGTAAATGGAATCATCATCAACCACCAAGGCGAACCCGTCGGAATAACCCAAAAGAGGGCAATCGACAACGCTGCACCTATCATACAGAATACGCACGTGTGGTGTGCCTTATTCTTGAACACGTGGTCCGTAACCCAACCTGCAACGACCATACCGATATTACCGCCGATGAACTCGAATACGATACAGAGCGTTGTAGCCATAGCCAACGACAAGCCCTTCGACTCGATGAGCAACGTCGGGCCCCAGTCGAGCGCAGCAAAACGAACGACATAGACAAAGAAGTTGGTCAGCGCCAACGTCCAAATCAGACGATTGCCAAACACCTTGCGGCGAACAAATGCTTTGTACTCTGCCTTCTCCTCCGGCGTACGCACGATTGCCTTCTTCTTGCCCACAACCTCCGGAAGACCGACATCCGACGGAGAGTCTTTAAGCAGTGTGAACAATCCGATGGCACCAATCGTGGCAAATATAGCCGGAATGATGAAGCACCAACGCCAAGCATAGAAGTGTGCTGCAAAGGTGAGCACCTTCGGGTCGGTGACCTCCAAGCCGAGATTCGATGCGATAGTGGCTACCGCCTCGGCATTTGCCGACATATCGACACCCAGATGAGGCATAATATACCAGCCGCACAAGCCGAATACAAGACCTGCACCAATCGAGTGGGACATATTCCAGATGGAGAGTTTCGTAGCGAGTTCCTTCGGATGAACCCACTGCGTGATGGTCTTGGTGATAGGCGGCACGCCCATACCCTGCAAGTAGCCATTAATCACCCACACGATGCCCATAAAGTAGAGTAACACGCTCGAAAAGGCAATCTCGACACCTGCATTATTCGCCAACGCAACAATCCATCCGGCGATGGTATCGCTACAACCGAACAAGAAGTTAGCCAATGCACACAGCATCAAGCCAATCGAAACAACAATACGCGCGCTGTTGCGGTCCGAAATAATACCGTTCACGAAACGCGACAGACCGTAGATAATGCCGTGCAACGTAAGGAACAAACCGAGCGACACCTTCGAGATACCGAACTCAGCCGTCAAACCCGGCATTGCAACCGAAAAGTTTTTACGCACGAAGTAGAAGAACGCGTAGCCCACCATCGTAACGATGATGGTCCGCCACTGCCAATACTGAAACGAGTGTTTGGTTTTTTCAGCCATTTTATCTAATTAAGTTTTAGGTTTTTAAGGTTTTTTGTTTGGTAGATGCGGTTGCGAGATTACTCAACCTCCCAGATACCACCCTTGCCAAAGAGACGCTCGGTAAGTTCGGCCATAAATCCGCAACGATAGACGATATCGATATTCGTAAAGCGGCTACGCATATACGGAATATACGAGAAGGTCTTACGCATACGCTCGCGTGTCACGCCGATATGCTCCGGCTCATAAGGAGCGCCTACCAAACGGAGGTTTTCGCGCACCTCGGCAAACGGAATAATCTGCTCACGAATCTGCTCTTTGAGCGTAGGCCAAGCGGCTTTGAGTGCCTCCAACTGCTTGCGCAAGCCCTCTTTATCGGTATATTTACCGTAGGTCTCCTTCAAACCACGAGCAAGGTGACCAGGCATTCCTGCGAATACCTCACGAATCTCCTGCTCCTGCTCTTCCCACGACTTCCACTGCTCGACGCACTTATCAACGTCCAGATTAGCAATATCCTTCTCCAACAAGAACTCCAACGATGCGGTCGAAGCCAACGTGCCGATACCGACCTTGAAGCCGTGCGACACGTGCTTACCCTCGAAGCACAAATCCTCCATATCCCAGCAGTGCGAGAACTGGTGCTCGGTACCCGACGCCGGACGGCTCGACTGGATTGCCTGCATAGCAAAGCCACTCATAAGCAGACCCTCGGCGAGTGCCTCGGTCATCTTCAAGTCGCCCTCGTGCACAGCAGCCGGAGCCGACAACGACTCACGCAGACCATCCTGCACCAAATCCCACGCAAACTTATCTACCGGCTCGTTACCCGTAACGTCAGCCAGCAACCAATCTGCCGCAGCAGGAATCTTCGCAATCAAATCGGCATAACCCGACGCAGCCAACTCCTTCGGAGCATCAGCCGCAATAACAGGGTCCATCACAAAACCGTATGGAGCCGGACAATCGAACGTCTGCTTGTTGCCATCCTTGGTAATCGACGCGCCGTAAGCCGTGTAGCCATCCATCGAAGCAGCCGTACCTACACACATATATTTGCGACCGAGCAGATGCGAAGCATACTTGGTCATATCGTTCATCACACCCGAACCGACAGCGATAGCGATTGCGTCCAGATTTTTCAGATGCTCGTGAATCTTCTCGACGTGCTGCCACTCGGCGTAGAGTTCCTTGTCGGTAAAGATAAACGGCTTCTCCTGCGGAATACCTGCCGCTTCGAGCGAAGCAAATACCGCCTTGCCGGCTACCTCCCACGTATTGAGGTCGGCAATGATGATTGCCGTCTGCTGCGGGAAGAGTTTGGCGAACATCTCTGCCGTACGCGATACCACACCGGCACCAATAATAAGGTCTTTTGTGTCTGTTGTGCGTTGAAGAGCACTCTCTACTTTGTTCATTTTCTCTATTGTGTTTTAGTTTTACATCATCTACTTCTTTTGGCCATAGTAGGCATTTGCACCGTGCTTGCGCTCGTAGTGCTTCTCGACAAGGTCGGGATTCATCTCGACCGACGGATTCAGCGCCACCGTGATAGATGCCATTCGGGCAACCTCCTCCAAAATCACAGCGTTATGCACCGCATCGTGCGCACTCTTACCCCACGTGAATGGACCGTGATGCTTGACGAGGACCGCCGGCGTATGCATCGGATTCATACCCTCGAAGGCATCGGCAATCACATCACCGGTCGCCGCCTCGTATGCCGATTCAATCTGCTCGCGCGTCATCTCCTCCGTACACGGAATGTCGCAATAGAACGTATCGGCGTGTGTCGTTCCGATATTCGGAATTGCGCGACCCGCCTGTGCCCAAGCCGTTGCGTAGGTCGAGTGGGTATGCACGACACCGCCAACATCCGCAAAGCGACGATAGATGGCAAGATGTGTCGGCGTATCGGACGACGGACGGAGCGTGCCATCGACCACATTACCATCCAAATCGACAACGACCATATCGTCTGCCGTCATATTATCGTACTCGACACCACTCGGCTTGATAACGACCAAACCCGTCTTACGGTCGATTGCGGAGACGTTACCCCAAGTGAGTATCACCAAATTGCGGCGCACCAATTCAAGATTGGCATCCAGCACCTCACGTTTCAACTCTTCAAGCATTGCTATACGTGTTTTACAGATTGATTATTTAGTTAGTTTGTCAGTGTCGGTATTTCAAAAGTTATCCTTTTCAACCACAAAAATAACTACACGGTATCAAAAAAGCAAGAAAAACTATCACCAATCGATGTTTTTCTTTCCTTTTCTTACTTTTCTACTTTGCTTTTTGCACACTTTCCATTTTTAAGCGATGCTACAAGCGATTCTCCTCCGCATCCTTTTCCAGCACATCGTCGCCCTCCCACTCGAACATCGGGAAATCACGACGCGCACCAAGCGAGAAGCGCGTATAGGTTATCGGCAGACCACGACGCAGATAGACCTGCTCGTAGGCCGTCTTGACCGACAGCACCTCATCGGCATAGCCACTGCCGTAGATATCGTTATTGGCAACCTCGCACGGCAAATCGAATCGGCGCACGACCTCTGCCGTATAGTTAAACAGGTGTTGCGAGTCGGTTTTCAGGTTAATCCAACCATCATCCTCCAAGATTTGGGCATAGTAGTTCAAAAAGACGGGCGACGTCAGACGTTTCTTTGCTCGACGCGTTTTGAGTTGCGGATCGGGGAATGTAATCCATATCTCGGCAACCTCGCCCTTCGCAAAGAGCGACGTAATGAACTCGATACGCGCGCGAAGGAAACCGACATTTTGCATCTTCGCCTCGGTTGCACTCTTTGCGCCGCGCCACATACGGGCACCCTTAATATCGACGCCGATAAAGTTTTTATCGGGATTGCGCTCCGCCAGAGCAACCGTATATTCGCCCTTGCCACAACCGAGTTCCAGCACTATCGGGCGGTCGTTCTTGAAAAAATCGCGATGCCAATTACCCTTCAACGGGTGGTCGCAACGGAACATCTGCTCGAATGCCGGCTGTACGAAGCACTCGAAGGTCAGATTCTCCGCAAATCGTTTAAGTTTATCTTTTCCCATCTGTTTCGGTCTCCACCTCTATTCCTACCGCCTCGATACCGCGCACGGCATACAGAGGCGAGATTGTAAATATATAACTACCTCGTTGTGAGAGTAGCGAGTGTTCTCTATACGCCACGCTCTCCGACATCGCAAACGGCGACGATGCGCGCCCGTTGCCATCTATTCGCAACGTCACACATTCGGAGAACTGACGAGCATCGGGCAGCGAGACATTCACCTGCACCGAAAGTGTATCCTGCTTGAAATTATGATTGTAGCGCAAAGCAATCGACAAACGGCGCAACGAGAGCGTATCGTCGTTCTCGAAAAGAACACTCTCCGGCTCGCGCCACTCTCGCGGATTGACGGCCGACATCTCCACCCTCTGCGGAGCAAGACACCCCACTGCCGCCACGACCGCTACCGTCGCCAACACTACGCTACGCAACCACTGCATATCCGACCTCTCCTCTGCCGTTACTCTTCGCTTGCACCACCTTGACGCTCCTCGCGCGGTGCGTTATTATGGCGATTTCTGCCGCCACGATGTGCTCCACCGCGAGAACGGTTGTTACGATTGTGCGAGTGGTTTGCGCGACGTTCACCCTCCGCCTTCGGTGCAGCCGTCGGCTGTGCATCGTCTGTCGGCTCCGAAGAGGCGTTTTGTGCCGGTTTATGCTCCTGCTTGTCGTGCGCGTCGGTGTGCTCTCTGCGCTCGGCGCGTTGCTCCTGACGATTGTCGCCACGCGAATTGCGATTGTTGCGCTTCTTGCGCTTCTTTGCCTTATCGAAACGAGTGATGCTATCCTCCTCGGTGCGGAATGTCGGCTCCTCGGTCTTGGCAGGTGCCGTATCGCCCAAGATGCTCTCGACCTTCTTGCCGTCGCGGTTAAGTGCCAAAATCTCCTTCACGCGCCAAATCGGAATCGTCACCACGTTGGCCATTGCCTCCTTGCTCGTGCTGAACGACATCGTGCGGGCGAGGATATCGGTCTTGACCGGATAGTACTCGCCATCCATCGCCTGCAACGGCTCGCGCAGACGCGGAATCGAGCGACGTGCATCGGCATAGACATCGTATTCGTACATCAGGCAGCACTTCAACTTTGAGCACTGACCCGCCAACTTCTGCGGATTGAGCGACAAATCCTGCACGCGCGCTGCGGAGGTTGTGACGCTCGAAAAGCTCGAAATCCACGACGCACAGCACAACTCACGACCACAAGCACCGATACCGCCGATGCGGCCCGCCTCCTGACGTGCGCCAATCTGCTTCATCTCGATACGGATATGGAACTGCTCGGCAAAGACCTTGATAAGTTCGCGGAAATCGACACGGCCGTCGGCAATGTAGTAGAATATCGCCTTAATCTTGTCGCCCTGATACTCCACGTCGCCAATCTTCATATCGAGCCCCATATCGGCAGCAATCTGGCGCGAGCGAATCATCGTCTCGTGCTCCAAGGCAATCGCCTCCTGCCAACGCTCGATATCGTACGGCTTTGCCTTGCGGTAAATCTTCTTGAACTCGCCATTGTAGGGGTTGAAACCTATGCGGCGCATCTGCTTTGCGACCATATCGCCCGTCAGCGAGATGATGCCCACATCGTGGCCCGGCGACGCCTCGACAGCCACAATATCGCCCACTTCGAGTGGCAGATTATTGACATTCTGGTAGAACGAGCGACGCGTATTCTTGAAACGCACCTCAAATATGTCGGTCGGCACATTATTCGGATATTCGCGCTGCCAAGGGGTTTCGTGCAGTTTGAAACAGCCATCGGCATAGACGGCAAACGGCTCGCCGAACTCGTTTTCGCCAAAGCAACATCCGCGACCAATTTCGGGTTTGGTGTATTTAGTGTAGTCCATAATTTCCCAAAAGTTTGTATATTTCGGGTAAAGGTAGGAAAAATTTTTCAATTACCGCATGTTTTGCGTAGCAAAAACTGTTTCTTACCACAATTAGCCACGACACAGACGAAACAAGGGTGGGGCATTCGATTATCATCTACTAACTCCACCCTATCAAGAAAAAAACTCTTCATTTTACCTTCATCAGCAGAAGGTCAGATAATGGTCTGTTCAACAAGGAAATCCATCCGACTTAAATTCAAGGTAAAGGCAAACAACCCGAAAGCCGTTATTGTTGTTACGGTTAGATGGCGAGTTGTTGTTACGGTTAGAAACACGGCAGTTGCGAGCATTATTGTACCAACTGCCCCCACGAAGCACCTACCTAATGACCATTAACTGTAATTTTTCACACACCGAACGTCGTAAGCACTTGGTGTACGCTCTGCGCACAAATGCCAGCAACGGAATTATATGCTCTACATATTGTTCATCGTCCCACACTCCGTTTGCAAGTAGGTGTGTATATTTGTATATCTTTCTTTTGAACCTTATTTTGCTTCTTCTGTTAAGTACGATTTTGTCGCACGATATTCTGTACCCCAAAAATGCCACACCTCTTGTTGCAGTCTCCAATTGCGGACATTTTAAGGTAAGCGACAGTTGTTTAGAGACAAAATCGGATACTCGATTAACATATTCTTTCAAATCCTCCTTACTATGTCCGAATAACAACATATCATCCATATACCGTACATACACCGGCACACGTAATGCCTCCTTTATATAGTGATCGAGGAATGAAAGATAGAAATTTGCAAAGTACTGACTCGTAAGATTGCCAATCGGAATACCTCGCTGCGGCGTAACAGCGTAAGAATCAATAATCTTATCAAACAGATTCAACAGTTGACAATCTTTAAAAACTCGCCGCAACTGCTGTTTCAACACAACGTGCGATACCGAGTCAAAATATTTTCTCACATCTAATTTGGCAACATAACGACACTGGCTCATACCCTGTCGAGCACGATCAATCGCAGCATACACACCTTTTCCTTCGCGTGATGCATACGTATCGGAAATAAAGTGTTGTTCGAAGCGCGATTTACAGACATTGATTATGGCATGATGCAATACCCGCTCCTCAAACGATGCGGCACATATCACACGCTGTTTCGGATCGTATATGTTAAAATAGTGATACCGACCGATTTTGAAAGTACCATTGAGTACTCCATCCCGTAACTCCAAAATATTATTGTAGAGATTCTTCGTAAATTGTATTACCGGCTCTTTGTGTTGTTTACCTCGTCGCGCATCATAATAGGCCGCCAAAAGATTTTCCAATGCGAGAATCCGAGGCATTAGATTAGCAACACGTTTCATTGCGACTCCTCAGCAAACAATTCACACAATATGCGACCATACTTTTCAACTCGTTTATCTCCGATTCCGGAAATTTGCGTCATAGCCGACGACTCGACTATCGGCAATTGTGCTATTTGAGCAAGTTCCGCATCGGTAAATACGGCATACGCAGGTACAGCATCATCCGCAGCAAGTCGCTTTCTAATAGCTCTCAATTTGGTAAACTTCTCGAAATCCTCCCGATTGAGCGACTCTTTATAATCGATTTTCTCTTTTCTATCCTGCGGAGAGCCAGAATATGCCGACGGCAAATATGTCACCAATACCGACCAATGCCCAATATTATCCGACGAGACATAAAACTGTCTGTCAATATCCAACACCTTGTGTCCTCGCAGAAACTTGTTCATTATATCCTGTTCCTCTTCGCATCCACGCGACGATATATCAAAAATCTTTACCTGCATATATTTTCTTTGAAATTCACAATAGTATTTGAGCGAAATCTCGGTTGTCTATTCTCGCAGGACTTTTTCTTTGTCCTGCTCGTCTATCCAACCGAGATATTTTTAAGTCGGATAAATTTCCATTGAACTCTAAGGAAGGCAAACAACCCGAAAGCCGCCAGTGTCGTACCGGTAAGATGGCGACGTGTCGTTACGGTCAGAAACACGGCAGTTGCGAGCACTAGCGTACCAACTGCCCCCACGAAGCACCCTGTATTGGCCCGAGCTGGGGCCCGTAGGGTTGTTCTGTGACGATGACGAGTAATCGCCATACCAATCGCTACACCACTCCCATACATTGCCGCTCATATCATATAATCCGAGAGCATTAGCACGCTTCTGCTTGACCGGATGAGTTGCATTGCCACTGTTGCCATCGTACCAACCAACAGCATCCATGACACCGCCTCCGCTATATTTTGTTCCAACTTTTCTGTTACCTCCGCGTGCGGCATACTCCCACTCCGCTTCGGTCGGAAGACGGTATCGCCGGCCTGTCATCGCACTCAACTCCTGACAAAATTGATTGGCCTCTTCCCAATTGACATAATACATCGGATATGTGTCCCCAACTCCATACATTGACCAACTCGAATTTGCCTTATCTCGTTGCTGATAAATAGTTGCACCCATTATCTTTTGCCACTGCGCCTGCGTAACCTCACATTCAGCCATATAGAAAGAGCCAACTATAACAGAGTGCACCGGTGACTCGTCGCTATCGGCTTCGCTGCCCTGCTCTGTGGTCGCGCCCATTTGGAATGTGCCGCCCTCGACATAGATCATCTTCATCCCCAACCCACAGTTTGCCTGTTCGGTATAATCCTGCGGTGTGCGAGAGTAGGAGGATTGTCCATAATTAGAAGAACCATAGTTCAATTGCGAGCCATAGGACGACGAATTGGAAGAGCCATAATTCGGTTGCTGATACGATGGTTGGTCCGTAGTCGTAACATATAGTCGTTCGCCCAGCAGTGCGCTCAAAAGTTCGGAACAGGCAGCAGGTATTGCATTTGGATTGCTCAACATATCCACGTCTGCCATCTTTTCACACTTATAGGTGGTCGTACTGAACAATTCGGACGACAAGTTCACAACAAATTCGTCGTAAGAGTTAGAGTGCATCTTAACCTTGACAACCGAAAAAATCACATAATCAACCTCCGCTCCTTTTGACACAGACATCTCCCTTATCTTTTTGGCAATATCAAAAGGCGTTGGTCGCGTTATTCCCTGTTGCGCCAATGCAGCTTTCACCTCCGATATGGAATATGAGTAGTACTCATAGTGTTTAGAGTTGGTGAATGCCTCTTCTATATTTGCACGAATTGTTGTTTTGGTCGAAGTTGCAAGTTTTACATCGTTATTTCGGTCAAATATCTCCCAAACCGCAACTCTCTGTTTGGCAAAGAAAGATTGCGCTGTGACGATGCTCGGAGCAAGCATCGCCACGCACAAAAGCAATATGATAGATAATTTTCTATACATTGTTACTCGAAATATCTAATACGGTTACTCTTAGATTGCGCCAACCAACTCGTATGTCAGTTTTGTACAAGCGATACGAAGACTATCCAAATCTGTATATACGTCAATGGTCTTCATCGCAACAACAAGGCCCGTCGAGGAGTTATAGATATAAGCGATTAACTGCGCAGTGTTTTTGCTCGTAATGTTGATTGCAGTTTTCAGCACATAATCCATTTGCTGCTTCTTAACATAAGAGAATGTCGCCTCGGAAATATTGCCATTTCTGTCGAAATTCGCTTCGAGCGACAGGAAACTAATCGAAACATAGGCCTCATAATCCTCCGAGTTGGTTACCGCTTCGCTCATTCTGTTGCGAATGTAAGCTTTTGTGCTCTCTGCAACCTTACCACTTGGATCAACTACCTCCGTGACAGCCACCTTCTTACGCTTGTAGAATTGAGCCGATACGGTCGATGTCGAAATCATTGCAAAAAGTGCAATCAAAAGAAAAATACGTGTCTTCATAGTAATTTGAGTTTTTAGTTAAACATAATTTGTATCGTTGCCAACAGATGACAACCGTTTAACTAAAAAATAGAAACGTGGGTATGTTTACTGATAAGAAGGTACGACCAAGCACCTATACGAACATAAACACAACCCACGCCAAACAGCGCAGGCATTTTGTGTCTATTGTGTGTTCGTAGTAATAATTTGGTCGTTTTACTTATCAACAACAATAGCCCTAAATGCCATCAAAACAAATTGCGTATTCCGCAATTCAGTCACAAATATAGCGACTTATTTTGAAAAGCACAAAAAAAAGAGCAACAGAAATATTGCTCGCAGGAGTTGTGGTTGAGAAAAATCGGGGAGGGGAGATTTACAGCGATTTTTGCAGACGGCGCAGATGACCGCCGACACGTACCGAGTAGCAGATGGCTGCGGTTGTGAGTCCGACAATATAGCCAATCATCAGACCCTCGGCACCCATACCGAGAGTGAAGGCAAAAAGATAGCCGACCGGAATATTCAACAGCACGTAGGCGACGAACGACAGCGTAGCGATAATGCGCACGTCCTGCATACCGCGCAGCACGCCGACCATCGTCCCCTGTATGGCATCCGAGACCTGATAGAGTGCAACAAGCACTATAAGACGCGAGCCGAGCGCGATAACCTGCTCGTTGGTGGTAAACGCCATCGGCATCACACCACTAAACGCAATAAACGACACGAGCACCAGCGCACCCCACAGCGCACCAATATGCACCGACGAGAGCACCACATCGCGCAGCGTGCGTGCATCGCGGACACCGAAGGCGTGCGACGTGCGGATGGTTGTCGCGCTACCGATAGCGACGGTCATCATAAATGCCGCGTTGCCGTACGTTCCGCCAATCTGGTTGGCTGCGATTGCCTCCGCACCAAACCAACCCATCATAATACTCGTCACGACGAAGGCGATACCCTCCAAGAACATCTGACCGGCAACCGGCACACCGATTCCAAGCAGGCGAACGATATACGAGAGGTAGTTGATGCCGCGCGAGAAGAGTTGCAGATAGTCGCGGTACTCGCGCTTGAAATAGAAGTAGCCGAGCGCCACAACGGGCGACAAGTAGCGCGCCACAAGCGTAGCCAAACCTGCACCATAGACGCCCATTGGCTCCGAGCCGCAATGTCCGAAAATAAACACCCAATTAAGGAGAATATTCACAAGGTTGGTCGCCAGAGCGATGAGCATCGGGGCGACCGTATTGCCGACACCTTCGAGAAACTGTTTGAAACAGCCGTAGAGCATAACCGCCGGCAGGGAGTAGGCCATCAGGCGATAGTAAGGCATTGCCATATCGACCACCTCAACGGGCTGCCCAAGCCGATAGAGCAACGGTTCCATCCATATTTGCAGCATCATAAAGCAGACGCCCAGCACCGCGCACATAACAAGCGACGATTGCAGATAGTGTGCCGTGCGACGATACTCGCCACGCGCGAAGTGTTCGCCGATAAGCGGTGTAATGCCGAGCGTAACGCCAAGCGTCAAACTGAACATCACGAAGCTCATCATCACGCCAAACGACACGGCCGACAGCGGCAACGGGTCATCCGCACCATAAGCCCCGACCATAGCGTTGTCGGCAAACTGCACGACGATATAGCCGAGTTGCGACAAGGCAACCGGCATAGCCAGACGCAGATTGGCTTTATAGTGTGACGCGTAACGATTAAACCACTTCATCGGGGCGCAAAGATACGAAAAGTTTTACAATAGCGCACGCTCGCCGTCGCTATAATCCGCTGCCCGACCACTCGACAACCGTCTCCACGCACGTTTTTATGCGTTTGGCGCAGTTATTGCGACCGCCACCCTTACGTAAAACAATCAACAAACCAAAAAAATCGAATTATGGAGATTAAAAAAAGTACAACATTCCGGTTGAGCGTGATGACGCTTGCCATTATGAACGTGACTGCCGTCGTCAGTCTGCGCGGACTGGCTGCCGAATCGGTGTACGGCCCTTCGTCGGCGTTCTACTATCTGTTTGCCGCCATCGTATTCCTGATACCTACGGCGCTCGTGGCCGCCGAGTTGGCTGCAATGTTCTCCGACAAGCAGGGCGGTGTTTTTCGCTGGGTCGGCGAAGCATTCGGTGCAAAGGCGGGATTTTTAGCAATCTGGCTGCAATGGATACAATCGACCATTTGGTATCCGACCGTGCTGACCTTCGGTGCAGTTTCGATTGCGTTTATCGGTATGGACCAGACGCACGATATGGCGTTGGCATCGAACAAGGGCTTTACGCTCGCCGTCGTGCTGGCTATCTATTGGATTGCGACCTTCATATCGCTCAAAGGTCTCGGCTGGGTGGGTAAAATCAGTAAATGGGGCGGTATAATCGGCACTATCATACCCGCCGCGTTGCTCATCGTGCTCGGCATTACGTACCTCGCCTCGGGCGGACACAACAATATGGATATGTCGATCGGTTTCTTCCCCGATTTGAGCAAATTCGACAACTTGGTGCTCGCCAGCGGAATCTTTCTCTTCTATGCCGGTATGGAGATGATGGGTATTCACGTAATGGAGGTGAAAGATCCGGCGCGTAACTACCCGAAGGCAATCATTATCGGCTCGCTCATCACGGTCGCAACATTCATCCTCGGCACATTCTCGCTCGGATTTATCATTCCGGCAAAAGATGTTTCGCTCACGCAGTCGCTGCTCATCGGTTTCGACCGCTATTTCAGTTATCTGCACCTCTCGTGGGCGTCGCCAATCATCGCCATTGCGTTGATGTTCGGCGTGCTGGCCGGCGTACTGACGTGGGTCGCAGGTCCATCGAAGGGTATATTCTCGGTCGGCAAAGCGGGCTATCTGCCACAATGGTTGCAAAAGACCAACTCGAACGGTGTACAGCGCAATATTCTGCTCATTCAGGGCGGCATCGTGACGCTGTTGTCGTTGCTCTTTGTCGTAATGCCATCCGTGCAGTCGTTCTACCAGATTTTGTCGCAGATGACCGCCTCGCTATACCTGATTATGTATATGATGATGTTTGCCGCCGCAATCACACTCCGCTATCGATTGCGCAACGCCGAGCGCCCGTTCCGATTGGGTAGCAACGGAGTGTTGTGGCTCATCGCCGGAGTCGGTTTCTGCGGCTCGCTGCTCGCCTTCGTGCTGAACTTCATTCCGCCGGCACAGATTTCGACCGGAAGCCCGCGCACGTGGGTAACGATACTCGTCGTCGGATGTCTTGTGGTCATCGTCATTCCGTTTATCATCTACGCAATGCGCAAACCGTCGTGGAAGAGCACGGATGCAGATGCCGATTTTGCGCCGTTCCATTGGGAGAAGCAACAGTAAAAAAAACAGAAAGGGCGTGTCTAACAAGTTTTTTTAGACACGTCCTTCCTTTTTGTTAGAAGTTGTATAACAAGAGGGATTTCAAGGCTTGCGAAGCGTGAGAAACCGCAGCATACTTGGCGTATGTGAGGATTTCGAGCGCAAGCGTAACGCAGAAATCACCTTGTTAGACGGCTTCCATCTGTTTTCACGTTCGACATATTTCTACTACTCGTCGCTATTGCTGCCGTTCAAGAAGGCGTGATAGACGCTCTCGCTCAAACCCATACTCGAAAAGCCGCCATCGTGGTAGAGATTCTGCATCGTAACCTTACGCGTCAAGTCCGAGAAGAGTGTCACGACGTAGTTGGCACAATCCTCTGCCAACGCGTTACCGAGCGGCGACATACTATCGGCAAATTCGAGCATTCCGCCCATACCCTTCACGCCCTTGCCGGCAGTGGTTTCGGTCGGCGACTGCGAAACGGTATTGATACGCACCTTATGGTCGCGGCCATAGATGGCTCCGAAACTGCGCGCAATCGACTCCAACAATGCCTTTGCATCTGCCATATCACCATAGCCGACAAACGTACGCTGTGCCGCCATATAGGTCAGTGCAACCACCGACCCCCACTCTTTCACGGCATTCTTTGCGTAGAGCACTTGCAGGAGTTTATGGAACGAGACAGCCGAAATATCGAGCGTCTTTGAGAGAAAATCGTAATTCAAATCTTGGTACGGACGCCCTTTACGGACGTTTGGCGACATACCGATTGAGTGTAAAACAAAGTCAAACTGACCGCCAAAATGCTCCATTGTTTTATCGACCAACCTCTCCAAATCCTCGACCGACGTAGCATCTGCCTCGATTATCGGAGCGTTACACTTGGCAGCCAACTCGTCAATCGAGCCCAGACGAATCGACATCGCCGTATTGGTCAATACAATCTCGGCCCCCTCTTCAACCGCACGCTCGGCGACCTTCCAAGCAATGGATTGCTCGTTCAGGGCACCGAAAATAATTCCTTTCTTGCCTTTTAACAGATTGTAAGTCATAATTTATATTTTTCGGCATCCACCCACCCTCTTGCGGAACAGATGCACATTATTTCAAGATTGAAGCCAATTAGATTGCTCCGTCGAAGTCGGCACCGCCATCGTCCATCGGCTCATCGTCCGAGCCATCGTCCTGAATCTCGTCTGCGCCCTTGATATCCTCGTCGTAGTACTCCTTATCATCGTCTTCGTCCGACAAATCGTCAATCTTCA
Source organism: Alistipes sp. (assembly GCA_017410165.1). Taxonomy (GTDB): domain Bacteria; phylum Bacteroidota; class Bacteroidia; order Bacteroidales; family Rikenellaceae; genus Alistipes. Next base: position 41,744 of record JAFQRH010000007.1, read on the forward strand.
CATCAATCTTCACCAAGTAACTAATCTCCTCGGTCTCGAACGGCACAGCGTAGAAGAAGTCGCCGTTTGGTTTGTCGATACGAATCATTGCATCAAAATATCCTGCCGGATAGAACTGTTTTACCTCCTCCTGCAATTCGAGCGGAAGGTTGTTAAAACTAACTACCAATCTCTTTTTGTTGTTGGGTGTAATCATATACGTTGAGTTATTCTGTTCAAAATTTTCCGCAAGTATAAGCAAAAAAAGTGTAAGTCGGCATTTCTGCGATTTTTTTTTGATTTTTTTTGAAAATATTGTCCTTTTCAAAACAAAATATGTACCTTTATGCGCGACACAAATGTAAATATGGTATCACAGAACGCAATTAAAGAGCAGATAGAGGGGTTGCGCCGAGAGCTCAACTACCACAATCACAAATACTACGTCGAGAATGCGCCGGAGATTTCCGACTTCGATTTTGACGCAAAGATGCGTCTTTTGCAGGATTTGGAGGCGGCGCACCCCGAGTATGCCGACCCAAATTCGCCGTCGGTGCGTGTAGGTAGCGACCGATGCTCGGAATTTCAATCCGTCGAGCACCGCTATCCGATGCTGTCGCTATCGAACACCTACTCCATCGAGGAGTTGGGCGAATTCATAGAACGTATCGAACGTGAGGCGGCTGACGTAGAGTTTGTCTGCGAATTGAAGTTCGACGGCACCGCCATATCGCTCACCTACGAGAACGGCCGACTACTGCGAGCCGTTACGCGAGGAGATGGCGTGCAGGGCGATGATGTGACTGCAAACGTACGCACGATACGCTCTGTGCCGTTGGTACTCTCGGGCGACGACTACCCCGCATATTTCGAGATTCGCGGCGAGATATTGATGCCTTACTCATCGTTCGACCGCATAAATGCCGAGCGTGAAGCGGCAGGCGAGCAACTGTTTGCCAACCCGAGAAACGCCGCAGCCGGAACGCTCAAACAGCAACAATCGGCCATCGTAGCAAAGCGCGGTTTGGATTGCGTGTTATACCAGATTGCGGGCGATGCGCTGCCGTTTGCCAACCATTGGGAAAATTTACAGGCGGCCCGTCGTTGGGGCTTCAAGATTTCGGACAAGATGCAGATTTGCCACTCGGCAAAGGAGGTCTTTGACTACATAGCATATTGGGATGCCGAGCGCAAAGCGTTACCATTCCCGACCGACGGTGTGGTAATCAAGGTAAACGACTTTGCTCTGCGTCGCGCATTGGGCTTTACCGCCAAATCGCCTCGCTGGGCTGTGGCATACAAATTCAAAGCCGAGCAGGCATTGACACGCTTGGAGAGCATATCGTTCCAAGTTGGCAGAACGGGTGCAATAACCCCTGTTGCCAACCTCGCGCCCGTACAATTAGCCGGCACGACCGTAAAGCGTGCCACGTTGCACAACGCCGAGCAGATTGCGGCACTCGACCTGCGTGTCGGCGATATGGTCTATGTCGAGAAGGGCGGCGAAATCATCCCGAAGATTACGGGTAGTGAGCCGGCAGAACGCAGTGCCGATTCCCGACCATTCGAGATGATAGCCGAGTGTCCGGAGTGCGGAACACCGCTCGTGCGTTACGAGGGTGAAGCGAAACACTACTGTCCGAATCAGAGCGGTTGCCGACCACAAATTTTGGGGCGCATCATACACTTCATACGTCGCAAGGCGTTGGATATTGATGGGTTGGGTGCGGAGACCGTCGAACTGCTCTTCGAGAGCGGACTTATTCGCGACGTTGCCGACTTGTACGACTTGCGGGCGGTGGATTTGGCATCGCTGCCACGTCTTGGCGACAAATCTGCCGACAATATAATTCGCAGCATTAACCGCTCGCGCGAAGTGCCGTTCAACCGCGTATTGTTCGGTCTGGGCATCCGCTTTGTAGGCGAGACAACAGCCAAGCATTTGGCAGGATTCTTCCGCAACATCGACGCCCTGATGGTCGCCCAACGCGAAGAGTTGATGCAGTCGGAGGAGGTTGGCGAGAAGATTGCCGACTCGATTATCGAGTACTTTGCCGACGAGGCGAACTGCACGATTATCGAGCGTCTGCGTACGGCAGGATTGCAATTCGAGGCAGAGCAACGCGCACTACACTCGTCGCTGCTCGCCGGTAAGAATGTCGTCATCTCGGGCAAATTCATCGACCATACGCGCGACGAACTGAAAGAGTTGATAGAGTTGCACGGCGGAAAGAATCAGTCGGGAGTCGGAGCCAATACCGATTTCATCGTGGCAGGCGAAAATATGGGACCTGCGAAGTTGCAAAAGGCGCAGAAACTCGGCATCAGCATCCTCTCCGAGGCGGAGTTTGTAGCACTCATTGCCGAAGAGAGCGACTCCGAGTCGGTGGCGGAGAACGCGAAAAACGAACCGCAAAACGAATCGCGAAACGAGCCGCAGCCGACACAAAAAGAGCCGGCGCAAACAACACAGCAGCCCGTACAAGGCACGCTGTTTTAGAGCAAACGGAGAGTTGAAAAGAAAGGAATATTGAATATAATGAGCAACACAATGAAGATTACCGATAAATTCAAAGGCGTAGGCGTCGCACTCATAACGCCTATGCAACCGAATGGCAGCATAGATTTTGCAGCACTCGCACGCGTCATCGAGCGCGTCATTGAGGGCGGAGTCGATTATCTGCTTGCGCTCGGTACGACATCCGAAAATCCTACGCTCTCGGCCGACGAGCGTGTAGCCGTAATGAAGTTTATCCGCGAGCGCGTGGCAGGTCGCACGGCGTTGATGGTCGGGGTCGGTGGCAACTGCACGCAAAGCGTGGTGAACACCCTGCGCAGTTGGGATTTCACGGGCTACGACGCCATACTCAGCGTCAATCCATACTACAACAAACCAAATCAGGAGGGGCTCTACCGCCACTTTATGGCCATTGCCGAGGCATCGCCTCTGCCAATCGTTCTGTACAATATTCCGGGACGCACGGGAGTAAATATGACACCCGAGACCGTTGCACGCCTTGTGGCAGCAAGCGACCGATTTATCGGCATCAAGGAGGCATCGGGCAACGTCGAGCAGATGGAGCGCATCTGCCAAAGCGTAGGCAGAGAGTTCTTCCTTACGAGTGGCGACGACGGACTGACCGTCGAGGCGGTGCGTCGTGGCGGAGTTGGCGTTCTCTCGGTATTGGCCCACCTCTACCCTGCCCAAGTGAAGCGTTTGACCGATAAGGCAAACGAGGGGCGATATGAGGAGGCAGAGCAGTTGCTCGAAGCACTTATGCCGGTAACCAACTCGCTCTTCGAGGAGGGCAATCCGGTCGGCGTCAAAACTGCACTCTCGACGAAGGGCATCTGCGGAGCAACGGTACGTCTGCCACTTGCCGATGGCAGCGAGGCGCTGCGCGAGAAGCAGATTCGTCTCATTGCCGAATACGAAACAGCCAAATAGTGCGTTATAGACAAAAAACGGTATTGGTTATGTTAAAGAAGATTTTTACGGCAATCGCAGCACTGCTCGCATTTGGCGTTGCGCAAGCACAGACGCCGGACAACGACCTGCTCTTTGCCGAGATAAACAACAACGCATCGCAGTACTACTACCCCAACTTGATGATGCGTTACGAGGCGGGTGACACGCTCACCGACCACGAGTACCATTTCCTCTACTACGGTTTTGCCTTCCAGCCGCAATACAAGCCGTTGGAGACCAACCCGGGAATGGATCGCGTACAGGCAATTATGGCCCGTTTGGCTATCGACACGCCGTCGGTTGCCGACATTGACGAGTTGATTGCTGCCTGCACCGAGGCGATGGAGCGAGACCCATTCTCGCCGAAACTGCTCAACATTCTGGCATACGCATACGGCACATCGGGCGACAAGGTGCGCGAAAAGCAATACTTCAACCATCTGAACGGCATACTGCACTGCATCGAGCGTTCGGGCTCGGGACTGAAAGAGAAAGAGCCGATGCATATAATTATGTTCTCGCACGGTTTGGACTACATAGCAGCCAAAGATTGGAACTACCTGAAAGGCCGTATCGTGAGCCGAACGGTCGAATTTGTGCCATTCGAGCGACCACACAACAAGGTCAAGGGCTACTATTTCGATTATAGCCGCATATATTGGAACAAACCTGACAACTACACCTTCAAGCGCGAACGCACTTGGCAGTTCAACAACCTCAAACCGCGCGAATACAAGAGTTTGCGCAAGAGCGACTATTAAACAGAGGTGGCGCACAATCGCACGCAAGCGGACGCCACAGAATATACACCGAAAACAAATGAAGAGATTTTTCAACATATCGGCACTCGCCATTGCGCTCGGCGCACTACTGCTCTCGGTCGGCTGTGAGCCACATCCGCTACCCGCCGGCTCGTTTGTCGTGAATAGCGGCATTGTCGGCAATCGTTTGGAGTTGGAGGGTGCAGAGGGCGCATCGACACGATTTGCCATCACATCGGCTTTCGCTTGGGAGGTCGCTCCGTGCGAAGGCGTACATTTCGAGCCATCGTCGGGCGAAGCAGGAGAGAATATCACAATCACCGCAACCGCGCTGCAAGCGAACAACTCGTTGGACGAGGTGCGCTTGGGAGAGGTTACCTTCATTGTCGAGAGTACGCGCTTTGTCGGCATCGAGGCCTTTCAGTTGCCGCAAATCGAGTTAGAGAGCGATGCGGAGCGTACGATATGGGTCGGTGCGGCAGCAGGCGAAAGCAACACGTTCGACATCACCTGCTCGTCTCTCGATATCGAAGCTGTTGCCACGGGTGACGTCGAATGCAAGACGACAAACCTCGACGCAATAAGGAAGCGTTTTCGCGTGAGTGTCGCAGCAACGGCAGACAACCGCACGATGAAGGATGCGCTCGTCGGTCAAATTGGCTTCGAGGTAAATGGTGTTCGTCAAGCGGGCACAATCGAGGTGCGCCAATACAAGGCAATCCGCACCACCGAACAGCACATCAAGGTTAATGGTTTGCGTGGCTCGACCTACACGCTTACGGTCGAGACCCCATTCGAGTTCAACGCTATCTCCACATCGAAGGCGTTGTCGCTCGACTGCTCGGGAGCCGACGTCACCATAACGGCACTTGCCGAGAACACGGGCGAAGAGGTGGTAAAGATTGGCGATGTAGTCATCGCGCTCAAAGAGGACGATAGGTGCAGCGTTGCGTTGGAGGTATGGCAACGTCCGGCAAAAGCACCGACAACATTGATGGTGTATATGCTCGGCACGGCACTAAAATCCTACTTTAAGAGCAACGTAAATATGATTTTGAAGGCGGTCGAGGCGGATATTCTCGGCGAGTCGCGCATCGTCATATTCACCCAAAGCACAACACAAACAGGCGCGATATACGAGCCACAGTACGATACACGGACGGGCAAAGCGACTCTACACGAGATATGCACGGTCGATTTGCCGGTGCGCTACAACGGCGAGATGATGGCCGACATATTGAGTAAGATGGCAAAGGCGGCTCCGGCACACAACTACTCGCTGCTGTTCGGCTCGCACGCCAAAGGTTGGCTTCCGAAGGACACCTCGGCTTCGATGTTGCGTGCAGGTCGCAACCGCATCGAACGCATCTGGACCCCACTGCCGGGTATGCCGGATGTGCGCCACGTAGGCGACAGCAGTACCACCCAAATCGACACCGACGAGTTTGCCGAGGCGATTACGGCGGCGGGTTTGAAGTTTGAGTTTATACTCTTCGATTGCTGTTATATGTCGAGCGTCGAGGCACTATACGATATGCGGGCAGCGGCACGCTACATCCTCGCTTCGCCTTGCGAAGTGATGGCGGCAGGTTTTCCGTACGATGAGATTCTGCCTTTGCTCGTGGGCAAGCAGTACGATTTGGATGGCGCGGCACGTAGTTTCGTCGATTTCTACCTGAGCGGGAATGCCATTTCGCGTGCGTCGGCTTGCGCGGCCGTTACCGACTGCGAACAATTGGAGTCGTTGGCAGAGGCGATGAAGCGCGTAAACAATGCACCGCAAAAGTCATACTCGGCGGCAGAGATTCAGCCGTACGACGGAGTGCACGTCACCAATAACCCGACACACATATTCTTCGACTTGGAGGATTTCGTGCTGCGTTCGTGCGCCGACGAGCAGGCAGCATCGGCATTCGTCGAGCAGTTGAGCAAAACCGTCACGTCACGCTACCACACGCCGACATTCTTCTCGGTGTACAACGGTATGGACAACCCAATAAACTACTATTCGGGCATCACGACAAGCGCGCCAATAGAGAGTAACGACTCCTCGGCATATATCGACGAATGGCACGAAACGGCGTGGTACAAGGCGACACACTAAACGCGCCAAATGCGCTACGCGAGACGAAATATCCCCGCAACCGACTCCTTCGTGTTGCGGGGATATCTTTGTATTGCAGGTTACGCTATCGTGCTTTGCGATAGACCATTTGCAATCGCTCCGACATAAAGAACTGCACCACGCCTCGGAAGAACATATACGCCGTGAATGCCAACCACAAAGCATCGTTACCAAGCAGCGGATGCAACGCGTAGTAGAGCAGGAAATACGCCGCAGTCGATACGAGCATCGAATTGCGCAGAACGCGCGTCAGCGTTGCACCGACCATAATGCCATCCATAAGGAACGGTGTGCAGGCCGCCAACGGAATGGCAATAACCCATCCGACATATCGGCGAGCAACTTCGATAATCGACGACGCCTCGGCTGTTCCGTCACGCAGGAAGAGCGACAGGATATCCTCCCACCATCCGACATATATCGCGATACAGAAGAGGGCTGTACCGACACCCCAAAAGAGGATAAGACGCAATGCGTGGCGCAAAGACGCCTCGCTGCGCGCACCGACAAATCGGCCGGTGAGTGCTTCGGCGGCATAGGCAAAGCCGTCGTTCATATAGGAGAAGAGCGTGAATAGTTCCATCAGAATCGTATTCACGGCCAAAATCGTTGCACTCTCCATTCGCGCCGATGCCGCCGTAAAGAAGGTATAGACCGAACAGATGCAGAACGTACGTATTATAATATCGGTATTGACACGGAAAAACTCGCGCATCGGTGCCATATCGAGCGCACGTCGCCAATCGATTCGTCGGAAAGTTTTGCGGAAGCAGACCAAGAGCAGCACCACCGAGAGCAACATTCCGCACCATTGCGCCACCACCGAGGCGTAGGCGATGCCGGCGATACCCATATCGAAGCCAAAGACGAACCACAAACTGCACAACACGTGCAGCACATTCACCACAATCGACGTACACATCGGAATTACGGCATTCTGCATACCTGTAAACCAACCATTCAGACCGAAGAGCATAATACCCGCAGGCACAGCCCAGATGCGGGCGTAGAAGTAGTCGGCAACCATATCGTCACCATTCATCAGCCATAGAGAGAACTCGCCGAGCGGATATTGCAGGACGAGCATCAACACACCCAACGCCGCCGCAACCACCACTGCACGCAAGAGCATTGCGGTCGTCTCCTCGAAGTTGCCCGCACCGAACGCCTGCGCCGTAAAGCCACTCGTACCCATACGCACAAAGGAGCAGTTCCAATATATGAAGTTGAATATCGACACTCCGATAGCCAACGCTCCGATGGTATGCGCCGAGTCGCCCCAATGGCCCGCAATCGCAGTCGAAAAGATACCCATCAACGGAACGGTGATACTCGAAATCACGTTCGGCAATGCAAGACGAAATATCTCGCGATTCATATTGAGTTGTGTTGCGTTATGTGTCATCGTTCAATCGTTTGCTCAAAAAACTTTGCAAATATATTGATTTTTTTGTCGAAAAATTTGCAAAATTCGATTGGGGGGGGGTAAATTTGCGGTAGTTTTCAGAGCCAAAGAGAGATAAACACACTAAAAACATAAGCGTTATGAAGAGATTGTTTGTAATTCTTGCAGCGGCACTTACGTTGGCGTCTTGCGAGACCAAAGTGCAGGATGTGCCGGAGATCAGCGTAGAGCAATCCGAATACAGCGTATCATCGACGGGTGGCACGATGATTATCCCCGTGTACTCGACCGGCATCGACGATGTGAGGATTTCGTACAAGTGGCACAGCGACGAGTGGGAGACCGACGAGAACGGCGATATGACACCGAAGGAGGGTTGGTGCAAAGTAGTGAAAGTCATCAACGACTACCAAGTAACGCGAGATTTGCCGGCGTGGCTGTCGGGGCTGCAAATCGAAATCAAACCGAACGAAGTAGCAGCAGAGCGCACGGCGTACGTCACCGCCAGCAGCTTCACCAAATCGGTGGTAATAACCATCAACCAAACCGCAAAAATGGAGTAGTTTTCCACGCGCATAACTACGACCAAAGAGCCCGTTCCGAAAAAGAACGGGCTTTTTTCTGTCGCTTTCGGGTGGCGGCGCTTCACTATTATCAAAAATTGTGTACCTTTGCCGGCGAAGTCGTGAGACTTTAAGTATTAAAAGACAAACACAACAGAGAGATGAAAGATTTTAACAGCGATTCGAGCAATGCCGTATCGCGTTTTGCAAAGGACAAACGTCTGCGCACGGCTCGCACCGAGCGTGTCGAGCGAACGGAGCAAAAAAGCAGCCGTTCGGGAGGTTTTGGCGCAACAAAGCGCACCTCGTACAACCCTAATTTCACATCGGACAACCGCCTCAAAGAGGGCTATCGCAGCGAGCGCAACGAAGGCCGTTCGCAGGGCGGCAAATTCTCGAAGCCGTACCACAGCGAGGGCGAGCGTTCGACGGGCAAGCGTTTCGGCGAGGGAAAGGCGTTCGGCGGCGAGCGCACATTCGAGCGTGGCGAGCGCCCGCAGGGTGGCAAGAAGTTCGGCGGAAAGTCGTTCGGCATCAAGCCATTCGGTGGTCGCAAGTCGGAGGGTGGAAAGCCGTTCGGCGGCGAGAAGAAATTCGGCAGCAAATCGTACGGCAAGCAGCGCGACGAGCGTCCGAAATCGTATCCTAAATACAATCCGAACAAGGTAACGGGCGAGATTCGTCTGAACCGCTTTGTTGCACAGTCGGGCCTCTGCTCGCGTCGCGAGGCAGACGACTTTATCACGGCAGGTCTGGTCAGCGTGAACGGCATTATCGTTACGGAGCTCGGCACGAAGGTAAAACCGACGGACGAGGTGCGTTTCAACGACGAGCGTATTCAGGGCGAAAAGAATGTATATCTGGTACTTAACAAGCCAAAGGGGTATGTTACGACGTTGGAGGACGACCACGCCGAGAAGACCGTAATGGAGTTGGTCAAAGATGCTTGCACGGAGCGCATCTATCCGGTCGGCCGACTGGACAAGAACTCGCTCGGACTGTTGCTGTTCACCAACGATGGCGACGTAACACGCAACCTCACGCATCCGTCGCTGCGCAAGAAGAAGATTTACGAGGTGTCGCTCGACAAGCCACTCACACGTGCCGATTTCGACCAGTTGGCCGAGGGCGTGACGTTGGAGGATGGCGAGGCGTTTTTCGACGAGATTTCGTGGCTCAAAGATGACAAAAAGTCGGTCGGCGTGGAGATTCACTCGGGTCGCAACCGCATCGTGCGCCGTATGTTCGAGCATCTTGGCTATCAGGTAACGAAGCTCGACCGTGTATATTACGCCGGACTTACGAAGAAAAACCTCAAACGAGGTGCTTGGCGATTCCTCACAAACGACGAGGTAAACCGTATCAAGTCGGGTCGCTACGAATAGGCGGCACATAGCCAGCAGACAAGGGCTGTACGATCGGAGAAGGTCGGCAGCCCTTTTTGTTTGGTTTGTCCAAAGAGATAAACAGGGATGGATATATGCACTATTTTGCCATTTTACCCAAAAATAATGACAATTTACGTAGATATTTTCCACTCTTTTTTGCTATCTTTGTATAAAATTTTATACAAATCAACCTATAAAACAATGAAACGAACCTTTTTAACCACAATTGTCGCGCTGCTGATAGCGGGCAACGCAATGGCGTGGGACAACCGTAGCCACTCGACCATTGCCCGTATTGCCGAAAAGCACCTGACTCCGCGCGCAAAAGCAAACATCGAACGATATATCGACGGTCACAGCGTCGTATATTACGCATCGTGGATGGACTACAATCGTACATTCCCGCCTTATGACGTAACGCACGATTGGCACGTCGATTATTGGACCGACGCACAGCGTACGGATGCCGAGGGTAATCCTCTGCCACCGCAGTCGGTCGATAACATCAAGCGCATTATGAGAGAGATGAGCGACTTCCGTTCGATGCCCGACTCGGTAGTCAATATCAACATCAAGTATCTTGTTCATCTGGTCGGCGATATGCACTGTCCGGTACACGTCAATTTTGCAAAGTATCGTCCGTTGAAAATCAAGTGGGGCAAGGAGCAGATAAAGTATCACAAGTTCTACGACGGCTACATCATCGCCCTCAAACACAAGAACGCTTCGCCTCTCGCGCTTGCCGACGAGCTCGACCGTGTGGATGATGCCCGCCGTGCAGAGTTGCAGGCAGGAACGCCCGACGATTGGCACGAGGAGACACTCCGCTACTCGACCAAAAGTTACGAGTTGCTGCCCGAAGATAAGGTCATCACAGACAAGTATTTGAGTGAGGTTGCACCACTCGCAGAGCATCTGCTTGTTGCCGCCGGCTATCGACTCGCACTGATTTTCAACACCATTTTCGACAAATAAAAACGACCTGAATATGAAGAGATTACTTATATCAATCATCGCCCTTCTCGCACTTTCGCCGATGGCAAAGGCGTGGAATGGCCCGTTGCACGCCGCCGTTGCCGAAATCGCCAACGTAAACCTCACACCGGAGGCGCGCAAGAACATCGAAGCCGCATTGGGCAACCACGGCATTGTATATTACGCCCACTGGATGGACGACGTAGCAAAGACCGAGGGCTACAAGCACGTGAGCAAGTGGCACAACGTACCACTGACGGCTAAAAACAAAATCATCCCTGCAAAGAAGGCCGCCAAATCGAAGAACGGCACAATCAGCAAGGCGTTGGCTATGGATGGTTTGGCTCGCGCCATTGCCGCAATCGAGAATCGCGACGCAATATCCGCCGAGGAGTTGAAGGACAACATCCGCTACGTCATCTACATCGTAGGCGACTTGCACTGTCCGTCGCACTACGTCTTTACGGATATGTTGGAGCAGCGCGCACTCAAATATTTCTATCACAAAGAGAAAAAGCCGCGTTCGTTTATGCGTTTTTGGGAGAGCGAGGCCATCACTTCGACCTTCTCGTGGCGACCAAGCGAGTTTGTGCACCAACTCAACCGTCTCTCGCCGGAGCAGATTGCCCGCCTGACCGAAGGCAGTGTCAGCGATTGGGTGAAAGGCAATGCCAAGACCTATCGTCAGATATACTCGCATTTGACACCTAACCAACACTTCGACAAGAAACAATACCGCATTTGGTTGAACAACTTCTACGAAATGGCGACCGACCAAATCGGCGTTGCCGGCTATCGTTTGGCGGCACTGCTCAACGGTCTGTTTGATGAGTCGGAGCCAAAAAAGAGCATAAAATAACCTTCAAAACCAAGACACAATGAAGACAAAACTCACCATACTGACAATCGCCCTCTCCGTATTTGCGGCGAGCACCGCGTGGGGTTGGGGTCGTGATGCACACGCAACCATCGCCTACATCGCCGAACGACACCTTACGCCGGAGGCAAAGCAAAATATCGAGGCACAAATCGACGGACGTTCGATTGTATATTACGCATCGTGGATGGACAACCACGGCGAAGAGGTGCGCCAATGGCGTCACTCGGTATACTACGACCCAATTACACACAAACCAACCGGTACGGCATATACCGAGTTGAATACGACTATCGAGAAGTTGCGCGACTACAAGTCGCTCTCGGAGCGTAAGCGCAAAGAGCATATCTACCATCTGGTACACGCAATGGGCGACTTCCACTGCCCGGGTCACACCTACCTGTTGAGCGCAGATGGCAAGACCAAGGTCAATACGCACTACGACGTAGTGGGACACGACGGCAAAGTAACCAGATTCCACACAGTATGGGATTTGCACGTAATTCGCCACTTCCACTCGACATTCGGATATATGGACTTTGCCCACTCGCTCGACAATAACCTCTCGCAGGATTATATCGACCACGTGACGGCCGGCAATCTCTACGATTGGTTGTGCGAGACCTGCAACGAGAGTTTGTGGATCTACGATATGGTTCCAAAGAAGCCGAAGGGCACTCCGAAAGCCGAACTCTCGCGCATCAATATCGTACAGTTGCAAGAGATGGGTCTGCTTGCCGACCGACAGATTGTCAAGGCGGGTTTGCGCCTGGCAAAGGTGATAAACGAAGTATTCGGGAAATAATCAAATCATAACACAATGAAACGAATCGTATTACTTACATTTGCGCTCCTCGCTCTGATTGCGCACGACGCGCTTGGTTGGGGACGTTTGGGCCACTACACGGCAGCCGAGATAGCAGAACGCCACCTAACGCCGGAGGCAAAACGTAACATCGAACGCTACACGAACGGTACGCCACTCGCCGAGTACTCGGTTTGGATGGACCAAGTGGCAAAAGTACAGCCATACAAGAAACTTTTGCACGGTTGGCACGCCTCGATTGCAGACACAAAGTGCAAATCGACACCCGAGGTACGCGCAGAGTATCGCAAAAGTCGTGACGGCGTGACGGCAATGGAGTACTTTGCCGAGGAGTTGCGCAACCGTGAGCAGTTGAGCGACTCGGTAGTGCTGGCGGCCATCAAGTGCATCGTGCATATCATCCCCGACTACCACTGTCCGGCACACGTTCGCTTTACCGACTATAAAAATAATGGCGGTTTTGACGTGATATTCTACAACAAACGTGTGCAGTACCACAAGGTGTGGGACTCGGGCGTCATTACGCGAGGTCGCAAGATTAAGGATTATAAGAAGTATGCCGACGTGCTCGACACCTACACGAAGAAGCAGATTGCACGCGCAACCAAAGGCGATGCGCAGGATTGGTTCGAGCGTGCAGCGCAACAGGTGCGACCAACCATTCACTCGGTAAAGGCGGGCGACACGTTGGGCGAAGAGTGGGTACAGGAGGTATTGCCTTTCGGCGAGCAGTTGCTCAAAGAGTCGGGCTACCGCTTGGCAAAGGCACTCAATACGCTATTTGGTGACGAAAAACCTAAAAAATCAAAATAACACAAATCTATGAAAAAACTTTTTGCTTTGCTGCTTGCCATCACACCATTGGTAGCAACAGCGCAGTACAATCCGGACATTATCTACACCGACATCTCGAAGGCGCCTCTGCGCACAGAGATTATCCTCCCCGAGGTAAACGGCTACACGCTCTACAAGGCCGACCTTCACATCCACACCATCTACTCGGATGGCGACTGCACGCCGACCTATCGCGTACGCGAGGCGTGGAATGACGGTCTGGATATTATCGCCATCACCGACCATATCGAGTATCGTCGTCACGAGCCACGCTGGTTGGAGTTCTTGAAGGGATACACCGGTGGCGAAGCAATCAAGGCACGCAACCGCAACGTAATCAAAACGCCGGCGACCGAGGAGGGCATTCTCGTCGATTTGAATTATGGCGTCAAAGAGGCCGTGAAGGCAGCCGAGAAGTACGATATGCTCGTAATTCCGGCGGCAGAGATTACCCGCGAGCCGGTCAATATCGGCCACTACAACGTACTCTTTACCACCGACAACAACAAGATTTACGATCCGGACCCGTTGCAGTCGATGCGCAACGCTCGCAAGCAGGGCGCACTCATTATGCACAACCACCCGGGTTGGAAGCGCAAGAGCGTTGCCAAGACCGAGTTCGAGTTGCAGGCATACAGCGAGGGTCTTATCGATGGTATCGAGGTTGTGAACGGCGTGCAGTTCTATCCGAAAATCATCGACCGCGCCGTTACCGAAAACCTTTTTATGGCATCCAATACGGATATCCACCCTACGACTGCCGAGCACTATCGTATGAAGGGCGACTTCCGCAATATGACCTTCATCCTTGCAAAGGACAAGTCGCTCAAATCGATTCGCGAAGCGTTGGAGGCACGTCGCACGATATGCTACTCGGGCGGTCAGGTAATCGGCGAGGAGTCGTTGCTCAAAGCACTCTTCGACAGTTCGATTAAGGCGCAGGTTATCAGCACCGACAAGAAGAATCAGACCATTGCCGTAACCAATATGTCGTCGCTCAACTACAAGTTGCGTCGCGGCAGAGGCATCACTCACGACCTTACCCCTTTCCAAACGATTATCTTCACCATCGAGAAGGGCAAACCACTGACTGCCAAGGTTATGAATATGTGGTGTGGCGAAAAGAACCATCCAAACGTAGAGATTAAGGCGAAGAAGTAGGCAATCGGATTCACTTCAAACAAAACCGGAGTGGCTTGCGCTACTCCGGTTTTGTTTGGTGGAAGACCTCGACGATTTTGTTACACATTGCCGGCCACGAGAAGCGTTTGCGCTCGTGGGCGATATTGCGACGGAAACGGTCGAGATTACCCTCCTTATAGAGTTGCTCGATGGCATCCATCACGCCCTCGACCGTCGGAGGGCAGACATAGCCGACCTTATCGTCGGGCACAATTTCGGGCAGACCACCGACATCGGTAACAATCATCGGCAGGTGGAAATTGTAGGCAATTTGCGTCACTCCGCTCTGCGTCGCCGTACGATACGGCAACACAAGCGCATCCGCCACCGAGAAGTAGTACTTCACATCGGCATCGGCAATAAAGCGGTCGTGCAACACGACACTCGCTCCGAGTCGTGCAAACAGCGGAGCGTAACGCTCCTTATCGTCGTAAAATTCGCCTGCGACAATCAGTTTCTGTCCATCGCGTCGCACGCGCGACCACGCTTCGAGCAGTATATCAAGGCCCTTATACTCGCGAATCAAGCCAAAGAACAACAGATACTGCAAGTTGGCATCCAGCCCCAATGCGCGGCACGCCTCGGCGCGCTCGACGCGCTCGCCAAAGTTCGAGAACATCGGATGTGGCGAGAAGAGTGCCGGTACGGAGGTATATTCGCGCAGTTCGCCGTGCACCTGTTCGGACATATACACAAAGCCATCGACCGCGCGCAGATAGTATCGGTTGAATGGGCGGTCGATGATATGGCGCTCGTGCGGCTCGACATTATCAATCTGGCAGATGAATTTCGTATGACCGTTACCGCGAGCGATGCGGGCAATCGTACCAAAGCACGGAGCCATAAACGGTGTCCAATACTTCATCAGCACCATATCGGGTCGCTCGCGACGCAGGCGCAAACCCAACCGAATCCAATTCAGCGGGTTGCAGGTATTCATCACGCGCTCGATATGCAAATCCGTCGGTGCAGGCGTATCGACCGTCTGGCTCTTGCCCGGAAAAAGCAACGACGGATACTGCAACGAAAAGGTGTAGATGCGCACCTCGTCGCCGCGTCGCATATATTCGCGCGCCATCGTCTCCATAATCGAAGCCAAGCCACCGCGATACGGGTGTGCCGGCCCTAAAATTACGATTTTCATAATCGGCTCTATTGTTCGATGGGTAAAGATACAAAAAAATCGTCAAATTCCGCACGGCAGTTGACGATTTTAAGGTGTGAAGGTATGCGCAAGGGTTTGCACGCACAGCCAGTGCGGCTACCCTATCGCCACTCGATGACGGCACGACAAGCAACGGTCGCCTCGTCGGAGATAATCTCGAACATCGACTCCTCGCCCTGCTGGCAATAGCCCACCGAGATAGTTTGACCCAGACGGCACTCGTGCATAAAATGCACATCCAGACGAAGCGGACGATTCGACGAGAGCATATCAATAGGCAACACGTCGAGCATCATCGCAAGGTAGCGCATCGTATTGACGTGGTGGTTGAAATCTATATCGCTATACACAACACGGCGCGAAGTGCTCTCCGTCGGCTCGATTCCGCGCAATTTGCGAGGTGGTGTGCAAGGCGACGGTGCGCTGCACAATTTATCGGGCGTAAAGGTGTCGCACTCTTCGAGCGAGACCGGCACACGGCGTTCGTAATCAATCAGGCACCACTGCGACACGGCTCGGCACACGACCTCTCCGGCAGCATCCACCATCTCGAAATTTCGGGTCGAGAGCAACAGCCGATTTTCGCTGACCCACGTGCGCAACTCCATCTCCTCGTACTGCTTTGGAAAGCGGTCAATTTCGACCGACATACGCGAGAGTACCCACGCACGTTTCTTCACCATAATTGCATCGACGCCGAAACCACGATTCTGAGCATCGGCTCCTGCCATATGGAGCATTATGCTACACAGCGAATCGAGGCGGGCGTGGAAGGTAAAATCCACATCCTGTGGCTCGATACGAAATTTGAAAATTGACTTTTCTGCCATCGTGTTTTACTGTTTTTAGTGGTGCAAAGATAGAGTTTTATCGATAGAAACACAATTTTTAGCCCTTTTCGGACGTTACAAAGCATAATTCCGACATCGCCAAACAATATTTATGCAAACAGCGATACCATATATAAATATAATTTCGTATATTTGTATCGGTGAAAATGGTGCGCTTTCGCAAGTTCTTTCGTGAATGAGCGCGCATCGGACGGGGAGGGGTAAAATAATATAAGGATATAATATGGGAATAGTCGTCAAGTTGGCAACCGTAATGGCAAAGCGCAAAATAACGCTCGGTGAATTGGCTGAACGCATCAATATCACGCCGGCGAATCTGTCGATTCTCAAAACGGGCAAAGCGAAAGCGATACGCTTCTCGACACTCGAAGCCATTTGCCACGAATTGAGGTGTCAGCCGGGCGATATTCTCGAATACGAGGATAAATAATTGCAGGTCGAAAGCAAAAACACGCCCCAAAATTTGGAAAATTCACGGGGGGGGGTATATTTGCAGCGACAATCTTCCGTAGAGCAGCAATGTTAGCGGAAGGCAGGCAAAGAGAAGTGAGAAGTCAGGAGTGAGGAGCGATTAGTGAGTATTGAGGAGTGAGGAATGAGAAGCGGGGATAGATGGTATAGAAGAAGTTCGTAGAGAGACAAAATATAGTGATGAGATAAGTATAGAAAAAACAGTTAATGAGCGATAATATCAATCGAAAGTAATTATTAAACCAGATTAAAGCAATGAAAAGATTATTAACAATGACGATTGCGGCTCTTGCAGCATTCGTTGCGATTGCTCAACCGAGCAATCAACCGGCAATTCCGGTTATTCCGAACGACCCGGCCGTAAGAACCGGTAAGTTGGAGAACGGAATGAGTTACTACATTCGCCACAATGCCAAGCAGAAGGCATTGGCAGACTTCTACATCATACACGACGTCGGCGCGATTCAGGAGGAGGACGACCAGCAGGGTTTGGCCCACTTCCTTGAACATATGGCTTTCAACGGCACACACAACTTGCCGGGCAAGATGATGATCGAATACCTCGAAAAGGTGGGTATCAAGTTCGGTTTGAACCTCAATGCAGGTACTTCGTGGGACTACACCCAATATCTTATGCGCGACGTACCCGTATCGCGTCAGGGCGTAATCGACACTGCGTTGCTCGTTCTGCACGACTGGTCGCACTTCATCGCATTGCAGCCGAAGGAGATTGACTCGGAGCGCGGTGTGATTATGGAGGAGTTGCGTACACGCGACGGTGCAAGTTGGCGTTCGACCATCAACCTCGTCAAGAACCTCTTGAAGGGTACCAAATACGAGCATCGTAACCTTATCGGCCACCTCGACGGTCTGAAATCGTTCGACCACAGCGCACTCGAAGCATTCTACAAGAAGTGGTATCGTCCGGACTATCAGGCAGTAGTGGTTGTCGGCGACATTGACGTTGATAAGATTGAGGCGCAAATCAAGTCGCTTATGTCCGACATCCCTGCTCCGGCAGCTGATGCGGCAGTCAAGGAGGAGATTATCGTTCCGGACAACGCAGAGCCGATTATCTCGATTTTCGAGGACCCTGAAATGCTCGAAAGCGATGCAGGTATCTTCATCAAGCGCGCAGCAATGCCAAAGCATATGAACAATACGATTATCGCCGAGCAGTTCTCGCTCATCAACGCTCTGGGTAGCGCGATGGCAAACGCCCGTTTTGCAGAGATGGCGATGAAGCCGGATGCACCATTCACGCAGGCAGGTCTCTCGAATGGCGGCGTGGGCATCTGCCCTACTCTGGATGGTCTGTCGGTTAGCGTAACCACCAAAGACAACGCCTTGAAGGGCGGTATCGAGGCGGCTTACACCGAGTTGGAGCGCATCCGTCGTCACGGCTTTACGGAGGGCGAGTTGGAGCGTGCAAAGAAGCAGGTACTCCGTCGCGAGGAGCAGGCGTATATGAACCGCAACGACCGTATGAACGGCGACTACGTACGTCGCTACATCGCAAACTTCCGTAAGAACTCCCCGATGCCGGAGGCAGAGTTGGAGTGGAAGATGGACAGCACGATTATCGCCGAGTTGCCACTCGTTGCAATCAATCAGGTATTTGCACAGTATATCACCGACCACAACCAGGTCGTAATCGTAAATGCACCTAAAAAAGAGGGCGTTGTAAACCCTACAACAGAGGATGTCAAGGCGATTATCGCCAAGGTTAAGCAGGCAGAGATCGCTCCTTATCAGGACAACACCGTAAAAGAGCCGCTCATCGCCAACGAGGCAGCATTGAAGGGCTCGCCGGTGAAGAAGAGCGCAATCAACGAGCTCTACGGCACGACCGAGTGGACACTCAAAAACGGCATCAAGGTTATCGTTAAGCCGACAACTTTCAAGGCAGACGAGGTTCAGATTCAGATGACATCGCGCTCGGGTTATTCGTGCGTTGCCGACGAGGATTACCACACGGCCGAGTATCTCACGCTCGTAATGTCGCAGCAGGGTGTATCGAAGTTCTCGGCTACCGACCTTCGCAAGCAACTCTCCGGCAAATCGGCTAACGTAACCGTTGCTCCGGGCGCATACAACACGAGAGTAATCGCCAACGGTTCGCCAAAGGATTTGGAGACCATTCTCCAACTCATCTACCTGAAATTCACCGACCCTCGTTTCAATGAGGATGACTTCAAGGCAATTCTCAACCAATATATCAGCTACGTTGAGAACTTGAAGAGCAACCCTGATTTCAAGGCAGGCGAGCAGCAGCAGAAGACGCTCTACAACAACCACCCGCGTCGTCAGCAGATTTCCGCCGACATTTTGCGCGATATCCACTTCGACCGCTTGGAGCCGATTTACAAGAAGTTGCTCTCGAACGCAGGCGACTTTACGGTATATATCGTTGGTAATGTCGATTTGAACACACTCAAACCACTCGTAGAGAAGTACATTGGTTCGCTTCCGGCAAAGAAGAAGCAGACCAAGCGCGTGGATGATGGCGTACGCTATGCAAAGGGCGAGGTTGTAAACGACTTTAAGACCGAGATGCAGCAGCCAAAGGTTAATGTAAACCGCATCTACACGGGTAACATCGACTACACGCTCGAAAACAGTATAACGATGTCGTTCTTGCAGGAGGCACTTCGTTCGCGCTACCTCGTTTCGATTCGCGAGGAGAAGGGCGGCACGTATGGCGTTCAGGTTGGCGGTTCGCTTGACAATTCGGATGGCTTGCAGACCTACGAGTTGCAGATCGCGTTCGATACCAACGAGCAGATGGCTGACGAGTTGAGCGAAATCGTCGTTGCAGAGTTGAAGAAGATTGCCGAGCAGGGCCCTCTCACGGAGGATGTCGAGAAGACTCGCGAGTTCTTTATCAAAGATTGGGGCAACCGTCTGCAAAAGAACAACGTATGGCTTAACTACATCTTGCTGTACGATCAGTATGGAGCCGATATGAACTTCATCGGCGACTTCGAGCGCGTCGCAAAGGAGATGAATGGCGAGCAGATTAAAGCACTTGCTGCGAAGATTCTCGCTGACGGCAATATGGCGTATATCGTAATGCGTCCCGCAAAATAAGGGTGCCGAGCGCACGCTGACAAAGACGGCTGTCCGAATCGAATCGGGCAGCCGTCTTCGCATCTTATCGTTACGCATTGGGACAATGCATCAGGCGCAAGAGTCGTAGTCCGAGCGGATAAAAGATTTGGCAAAACAAAAAAAATTGCGTACTTTTACACGAATTATGCCCGAAGCGGGGCAATGTAAACTACGAACAAACTAAAAACAAAATCTAATATGACACAATTCAACCGATATCGTTCGATATATTCGCACGATGAACTTATGGCGCGTCTGCGTTGTCTGAAACACGTTGCCCTCGATATGGACGGCACGATTTATATGGGCACAACCCTGTTCCCATACACCAAACCGTTCCTCGCCGGCTTGAAGGATATGGGTGTTCGTCACTCATTCCTTACAAACAACCCTTCGGCGTCGATTGCCGACTATCTGGCAAAACTCGCACGTCTGGGCGTCGAGGCAACCGAGGAGGAGATGTACACCACGGCGTTGGCTACCATCGACTACATCAAGACGCACTATCCGCAAGCAAAACGACTCTTTATGCTCGGAACACCATCGATGATTACCGAGTTCGAGAAGGCGGGCTTCGAGTCGGCAGCCGATTCGGCGGAGGATCGTCCCGATGTATTGGTCGTAGCATTCGACAAGACGCTTGCATACGACCGCCTGTGTCGCGCTGCGTGGTGGATTTCGCAGGGCGTACCTTACATTGCAACCAATCCTGACCGCGTATGCCCTACCGACCAGCCAACCGTATTGGTCGATTGCGGTTCGATTTGCGCTTGTCTGACACACGCTACGGGTCGCACGCCGGATATCACGCTCGGCAAGCCGGACCCTAATATGTTATCAGGCATCTTGTCGCGCTACGGTTACGAGGCGGACGAGGTTGCGATGGTTGGCGACCGCATCTACACCGATATCGAGATGGCACACAACGCCGGTGCGTTCGGCGTATTGGTACTCTCGGGCGAAACAACACTCGAAGTGGCAGACGCTGCACCGAAACAGCCGCACCTGATTTGCGACAGCATCGAGGTACTCGGAGAACTCATCGCCGAGAGCCACAAAGAGTAATCACAGAAGCTTCACGTAGCACATTCACACAAGGGAGATGAAGATGAATAAATCTTTCAAATATTGGCAATGGCGCACAATCATTACGACAATGCTCGGGTATGCGTTGTTCTACTTCGTGCGCAAAAACTTTTCGTTCGCAATGCCGGGTTTGGCTGCCGAATACGCTATCTCGAATACGAGTTTCGGTATCATCCTCGCCATTGTCGGCTTGGTATATGGTCTGTCGCGTTTCGCAAATGGCCTGCTCGCCGATAGAATGAACGCACGCTACCATATGTCGCTCGGTCTGTTGCTCTGCGCGGCAGCATCGCTCGCATTTGGCTTTGCACCGGCACTGCTCGGCATTGAGATTGGCGTAGCACCGCACTCGCTCGTCGTTGCGTTCGGTGTGCTGTTGGTTCTCAACAACATCTTCCAAGGCAGCGGATTCCCGCCTTGCGCACGCCTGCTCTCGCACTGGATTCCACCGCAGGAGTTGGCTACGAAGATGTCGATTTGGAACACATCGCACTCCATCGGTGCAGGTCTGCTCGCAATCCTCTGCGGTTTCATTATGGGACATATGGGCTCCGATTTGAGCAGCAACGCCGAGGATGTCGAGCGTATGACGCGCAACTACATAACAACCAACTTCAAGGACGATGTCAAGAAGTCGGATATCCGCATCGCAAAGGTAAACAGCGTCAGCGTCTCGGAGGCAAACGACGCTACGGTGGCACAGGTGGTATATACCTACAAACCAAACTACGAGGATGGTCGTCGCGTGAGCGAGGCATATATCTTTACGCACGAGGACTATACGGATGTAAAGTCGCTCATCGCAGAGAATGCCAAGATTACGACCGAGGAGATTGCCTCCGACACGGGTCTGCCTGCACCACAAGCAAAGGCATTGCAGAGCATCGTTTCGCTCTCGTCGAATGCAGGTGCGTGGAGATGGTGTTTCTGGTTGCCGGGCATCATTGCGCTGATTGGCGCGTTAGGTATATTCGTATTCCTGCGCGACACGCCTAAATCGGTCGGTCTGCCGGAGCTCGAAAACAAGACCTCGGCTCTTGCCGACGACACCAATCCGGAGGAGTATCGCCGATTTGTACGCAAGAAGGTATATGGCAATAAACTGATATGGATTTTGGCCTTTGCCAACTTCTTCGTCTATGTCGTTCGTTTCTCGGTACTCGATTGGGGTCCAAAATTCCTCACCGAAGCACGCGATATGTCCTATGCGTACGCAGGATGGACGGTAGCAATCTTCGAGATTTTCGGCATTATCGGAATGCTTGCAGCCGGCTGGGCGACGGACAAGTGGTTTGGTGGCCGTGCGCACCGCACTTGTGTATTCTGTATGCTCGGAACGGCACTGTTTATGACCATATTCTACCTATTACCGGGTGACGTACATCCGCTCGTGCTAATCTGCGTATTGGCAATGGCGGGCTTCTTCATCTACGGTCCACAAGCACTCATCGGTATTGCCGCTGCAAATCAGGCGACCAAGAAGGCGGCCGCTACGGCAAACGGTTTGACCGGCATATTCGGCTATTTGAGCGTATTCGTATCGGGTCTTGGCGTCGGCGTATTGGTCGATCACTTCGGATGGAATTACGTATTTGTCGGTATGATTGCAATGGCCGTAGTCGGTATGGGTGTATTCCTGCTGATGTGGGGCGCAAAGCGCGATGGCTACGACGAGCAGACGGCGTAGGGCCGACCAAAGCACAACAACGAAACAGGGTGTCGCTCTTTCGAGCCGACACCCTGTTTTGTTGTATATATCCGCCTGACGCTCTATCGAACGATAGTCTCTTCACGATCCGGACCTACCGAGATAATCTTCACCGACACACCGGTCTCCTGCTCGATAAACGCCACGTAGTCCTTAAACTGCTGTGGGAAATCGTCATAATTGCGGACGTTGCAGATATCGCAATTCCAACCCTCGAACTCGCGATAAATCGGCGTAATATCCGCATCGCTCTCATAAGGGAAGTAGTCGATACGCTCACCGTTCACTTCGTAGCCGACAGCGACCTTAATGGTATCGAAATCGTTCAGCACGTCCGACTTCATCATAATCAAGTCAGTCACACCGTTCATCGTCACAGCATATTTGAGCGCAACCAAGTCGAGCCAACCGCAACGGCGCGGACGACCCGTCGTAGCACCGAACTCGTTACCCACCTGACGCAGGCACTCGCCCGTCGAATCGAACAACTCGGTCGGGAACGGACCACTGCCGACACGCGTACAATACGCTTTGAAGATACCATAGACGTTACCGATACGTGTCGGAGCAACACCCAGACCGGTGCAGACACCTGCACACAACGTATTCGACGAGGTTACGTACGGATAGGTACCGAAATCGATATCGAGCAACGAACCCTGCGCGCCCTCTGCCAATATCGAAACATCGTCGGCAATGTAGCCATTTACGACCATTTCGCTATCGACAAAGCGGAAACGGCGCAACTGCTCGATTCCGGCAAACCACTCCTTCTCGTAGTTGTCAATATCGTACACATAATCATACTGACGGAGTTGGAAGAGGTGCTTGGTTTTGAGTTGCTCGTAACGCTCCATAAAATCAGGCAACAGAATATCGCCTACACGCAGACCATTACGACCCGTCTTATCCATATATGCAGGGCCGATACCCTTCAACGTCGAGCCGATTTTGGTCTTGCCCTTTGCCGCCTCGCTTGCCGCATCCAACACGCGGTGCGTAGGCAGAATCAGGTGCGCACGCTTCGAGATAGTGAGGCGCGACACAACATCGACACCCTTTGCCTCGATTTGAGCGATTTCGTCCGCCAAAATTACAGGGTCGATAACCACTCCGTTACCTATGATATTCACAGCTCCATCGCGGAAAATACCCGACGGAACAGTGTGCAACACAAATTTATCACCGCCAAAATGCAGCGAGTGTCCAGCGTTCGGACCGCCTTGGAAGCGGGCTATTACATTATAGTTGGGTGTCAAGACATCCACCACTTTACCTTTACCCTCGTCGCCCCATTGCAAACCGAGTACCACATCTACTTTTTTCATCGTATAAGTTGAGTTTGTTTTTAGCAGGTGTAAAATTATGCCATTCGTCGCAAATCTTCGCTTTTCGGCACCCGTAATTATCAACATTTTTTCGACACGCACTTTGTGCGCCATCGCCACTGTTCAGATTCAGACAAATACGTTTATGGGGTGGCGCATTATCAGATTTTTTCACTACATTTGTCTAATTTAACAACACAAAAAACGAAAACCTATGAAACATCTGATTTGGATTATGCTGTGTGCTGCCGCAGTCGGCTGTACCTCTACGCCCGCAACCGCTCCCGCAACAGAGCCATCCGCCACGTACGAGATTCACGAGGCGGTAGCAGTTGATTGCAGCTCCGAAATGGAGTGGATACAACGCTACGAGAAGACCGACATCGCCGCCCTCAAAGAGCGCGCCCAAAGCCAAGAGAAGGAGTGCGACGTGATGTTCTTCGGCAGTTCGTCCATCCGATTGTGGGAGACGCTCGAAGAGGATATGGCTCCACTGAAAGTGGTCAATCGCGGATACGGAGGAGCAACTCTGCGCGACCTGCACTACAACTACCCTACCGTAATGGACACGTATCGCCCGAAGGCGTTTGTTATCTATTGCGACAACGATTTGAAAGGCAAGGCGGGAGATTTGCTCATCGGCGAACTCTTCGACCACTATCGCGTGCTGCTCGCCCGTCTGGCAAAGGATTACCCCGACACGCCGGTATTTGTTCTGGCAATGAAGCACTCGTTGCACCGTCTGAAAGCCCGCGACAAGCAGCGTCTGTTCAACGACTTGATGAGCGACTATGCCGCCGGCACCGAGAATCTGACGTTTGTCGATACCTGTTCTCCGCTGCTCAACGCCGATGGTATCGTGGATGACACGCTCTTCCTCGACGACCATCTGCACATCAACCGCGAGGGTTATAGCCGTTGGACCGCCATCCTCAAACCGATGTTGATGGAGTGCGTCGGCCTCAATCGCAAATAAGCAGTTGCGGAAGATTCCCAAAACAACAAATAGCCCGACCACTTTCTGCGGTGGCCGGGCTATTTTATCGCTACATCGAACGTCGCCTACTTGGCAATAATCGTATGCTCGCCTGCCGAAAGCGTCAATCGCTCACCCGACTGCTCACCCGACTGCAACTGCGCATATCCCTGCGGTAAACGCACCTCCGCCTGTGTATCGGCAGGCACGGTGAGTTCCACTACAAGTTCTCCATCACGCTTCTCGGCTAGCATCACAATCTCGCCAAAGCGCGTCGGAACAACGCTATGCACACAATTGAGCGTCGCCAAATTCGGCTCGACCGAGAAACGACGAAATGCCGGTTCGAGCGGTGCAATACCGGCAATGTATTCGGACAAAATAGTCAGACCGCCACCACTCCAAGCGTGGTTGTAGGTACCATTGCCCGACTTATACTGCATACCTCGTCCGCCGGTGTACTCCCAGCCCTCCCACAATGTGGAGTGAGGCGCAGCAACCATCTCGCCGAAGCGCAACTCCATACGAGCCAACGCATCCTCGTAGTAGCCCATCTTACACAACGCCTCCAAGACGTACTTCTCCATATACGGGCTTGCGTTATAGTGCGTATGCAGGAACTCGCGAATCACCTCGTAACGCTCCTCCGGTACGATACCCGCGATGACCGCCATTGCCTGCACGCGATCGTCCGGCGAATCCTTATACTTCGCACTCTTGTATTGTTGCAACTCCTCGTTCCAATACTTTTCGTTGAACGACACACGCAACTTGTCGTATATCTGCTCGGCCATCATAGCGTCGCTACCGTGACCCGTCAAACGAGCCATCTCGGCAAAGCCACGCAGTGCAACCGCATACCAACACTGTTGCAACGCCTCTTTGTCGATATTACGGCCCCAATCGCCCCAATGCCAACCACCACGACGCATCGTAATAAGACCGCTGTTCTGTGGCGTCCACGTATGGAACAGATAGCGATGTACGCGATCATAAACTGCATCAATCGTCGCAAGGTCGCCCGTCTGCATATAGTAGGTATAGAAACCGTAATAACCAACGCTCGCCAACATCTGACACGGCAACTCCGAACGATACCATCCCGGCACAGGCGATGCAATTGCGCCATTCTCCTGCTGGTGCATCATCAATTCGAGAATCGCCTTGCGGGTAAGCAGATGTGCGCGCTCGTCAAAGACATAACCTGCCTCGCCAAGTTCAACCACCACATCACCCCACCACTGGGCACGTTCGCGGTCCGGACAATCCATATAGTTGTCGCGCATCGTAACATAGAGTGTGCGTTGCGCCTTTTGCCACAACTTGTTACAAAAGTCGTTATCGCACTTAAAAGCACCGACGAAATCAGAGTCGTAACCACTCTCGCGATACTTCACTTCGAGCACTTCGACACCCTCCGGAACGAAATATAGCACATCGTGGCCATTGGTCCAAATCGGGGTCTCGAACTCCTGTTCGCCTTCGCGGGCGATATACTCTGTATAGAACGAGCGAGCCGGACCAATCCAATAGTCGTCCGTACAAATCACAATACGCTCGCCGCCCCTGGCACGCAGTTTAATATATGGTGTAACGTGGGCATTATACGGAAGTTTTCCCGTAAGGACACCATCCTCCGTCGTAACACTCTCGTAGTCGCGCAACTCGCTCCAACGCCACATCGGAATCGGACGCTCGACAAACGAGCCCCACTCCGACGCCTCGCGCGAAACGACAATCGCCGCATCCCACGCCTCGTCGTCGAAATCGGCCGCAGCAAAATCCAACGCCTTACGAGCATCGTAACCAACATTTGCGCCCGCCAAACGATACTGTTTCTGACCCGCCGGATTCTCGTCCGCCGGAGCCCACATAGCATCGTAACGCTCGGCACGCCACTTCTCGTCACTGACCAGACGTTGCAAGCCGCACTTCAAATCGAAGTACAGGCCGGGCATAGCCGATGGTCGGTGGCTGAACGAGTTACGACCATAGTACTGCACAAGCACAGCAATCGTATTTTTGCCAAATTTCAAATTAGGAACATCCTTCAACACGTCGCAATAACTATCCGTCGGCGTCGGACCGCGTTTCAAGCCACCCTCGCGCACAACGAGTTCGCCATTGACCCACAACCAATACTTCGTATCGGCAGCAATGGTCAATTCGGCCGAGCCGGGCGAAAGCAACGTAAATTCACGACGGAAGCACTGCCACTCGCCATCGGCAATCGGTGTTGCGGTCGTAATAATCTGTGCTTCGCGTGCGCCACACGACGAAAGAATCAACGCCGCAAAGCCAAACAAAAGAGATAAAGAGTTCTTCATTTCGTAAAAGTTTTTTACAAAGTTAAGAAAAATAACGCCTTACACACAAATTCGTCGGTGATTACTCCATCGGGAAGATACGAATGTCGGTAATCGGTGCGACAGCCGAAGTGAGGGCATCGAGATCGGTTGTCTGCTCGACCTGACCATAGTGGTAAGGATAGAAAATTGTCGGGCGGATTGCCTCAACCACGCGCGTCACCTGCTCGACTGTCATCGTATATGGCTGATTTACCGGCAAGAAAGCAACATCTATATCGCGCAGTGCCAGCACATCCTCGTTATCCTCCGTATCGCCTGCGATGTAGATGGTCGTCTCGCCCAACGTAATCAGATAACCGCAATCCTCGCGCGACTGTGGGTGGAAGTCGGTATGGCCCTCCGAAATATTATACGCCGGAACGGCTTTGACCACTACCCCATCAAGCGGCGCAGAGAATGCGCGTGGGAGCATTGTAATACAATCGTGATCGAACGCCTCGGCCGACGTCTTATCGCACATTATGACGGTTTTCGCGTTGCGCAGTTGCTCGATGGTTGCCATTTCGAGGTGGTCGTAGTGCGAGTGGGTAATGAGTATCAAATCGGCCTTGGGCTGATTCTCCCAATCGAAATCGCCTACCGGATCGACGTAGATATGCAGGCCGTTCCACTCGATGCCGAGCGAGGCGTGAGCATAGAAGGTAAAGGTAATCTCGGAGCCGTCACGCGCCGTAATCGTATCCTGCGGATAGGATGGTTGCTTTTTGCAGCAACCGAAAAGAGTTGCAAAAATCGACATAATCAACAATAGTTTTTTCATAGTTTTACTTATTTTTTCTTTTCATTGTTATCGGTCACAAAACGCACACAGAGCAACGCTTTTCATAGTTCAATTGCCACAATACGGCATCGCTTTTGAACGTTTGACGTCGGGCATTATCGTTCCGTTTTTACGCGTTTGCTATGCGCATTTCAAAAATCGTTTATCTTTGCAGTGTCAAATTTAATATTTTTTTACGACTTATGAAAAAGTTTTTAATGCTTATGATTGTCGGAGTATGTACTTTCTCTGCGGTCTCGGCATCCTCCGGAAATCCGGGCGATCGGATTCTGGGTGTTTACAAAGCAGTGAAGGATGGTGCAGTGTCGAAGGTTCGCTTTACCAAGACCGGAGAGAACTCTTATCGCGCACAAGTCATTTGGTTGGAGAACGAAAAGCATCCTGACGGCACGCTCCGCCGAGATGTCAAGAATCCCGACCCCGCAAAACGCTCGACACCTGCGAGCCAAATTGTACTCATCGACAAGGTTTCGTATGTGGATGGCGAGTGGAAGAACGGTCAGGTGTACGACCCGACATCGGGCAAGGTTTACAAGACCGTCGTAACGTTCGACGACGACAAGACGCTTCGCGTGCGTGGCTTCCTCGGCCCATTCTCGAAGAGTCTGTTCTGGGAGAAGCTCGACGAGTAACACTCCGACAGCTCACACATATTACGTCCGCACAAGGGGGATTGTCCGACCCGTAGAGGTTGTGACGCCCCCTTTTGATTTGCTGCTATATCGGTCACGGGTAAAGACACGTGTAAAGAAAAAAATTGCGCAATGCACAATATTGAACATTCGCAGAGCGTTATATTGATGAAAACGGAGTATAAAAATCTTAAAACATTACAGCCATGAAGACCATAAAGATTATGTTGGCAGCATTAGCCGTAATGCTCGGCACGTACGCCTCTGCACAGAGTTTTCGCACAACAACCTACACCGATGTCTTGGGCAACGAGATTACCGAATACCGCGACTCCTATGGACGACTCGTCCGTAGCGAATCGGTCGAAATCGACATTTTGGGCAATACTATTGTAACGGTGTATGACCAATTTGGACGCATCATCGAAAAGATAACCTACGAGACCGATATTTTCGGTGCGACAATCGTTACCATTCGCGACGCATACGGCGTTGTTGTCGAGCGCATCAAGTATTCGACCGACATCTTCGGACGTCTGACAATCAAGATTACCGACCGATACGGACACACCGTAAAATATAAGAAGTCGCAATATTATCGCTTCGGCGTGGTATATGGCCACTACGACCGTCACTACCAGACCCACTATAAGCACTATTGCGACCACCACAAGCAGCGACCTCCGCAGCACGGAGAGCACCGTCCACCTCAACACGGCTCGCAGCACAGACCGTCACAAGAGGTGCAGCGTCCAAGCAGTGGCTCACAGCAAAGACCTTCGACCGGTGTGCAACGTCCAAGCAGTGGCTCGCAGCAAAGACCTTCGACCGGAGTACAGCGTCCAAGCAGTGGCTCGCAGCAAAGACCTTCGACCGGAGTGCAGCGTCCAAGCAGTGGCTCACAGCAAAGACCTTCGACCGGAGCGCAGCGTCCAAGTGTCAGCAGTCAGCGACCTCGCCAGACATTGCAGCGTCCTACGAACAGCAGTCGCAGTTCGTCCTCGACTCAAAAGAAGGCATCGCAGTTCCGTAACAGATAACGACCGCGATGTTTCACGACAAACAAACAAACTAACAAACAAAC
>JAFQRH010000008.1 GCA_017410165.1 Alistipes sp.
CAACAGTTGCGACGCGCTGACAAGTGTTACAATTCCCGATAGCGTGACGACGATTGGAGAGGGGGCATTCAACAGTTGCGACGCGCTGACAAGTGTTACAAGTCCCGATAGCGTGACGACGATTGGAAGTTATGCATTCTACAATTGCAACGCGCTGACAAGTGTTACAATTCCGGATAGCGTGACGACGATTGGAGAGAGGGCATTCAACAATTGCGACGCGCTGAAAGCATTTTATGGCAAATATGCTTCGGCAGATAATCGTTGTTTGATTGTGGATGGTGTACTTAATTCGTTTGCTCCTGCCGGCTTGACCGAATATACTATTCCCGATAGTGTGACGACGATTGGAAATCATGCATTCACCCATTGCTCCGCGCTGACAAGTATTACAATTCCTGATAGCGTGACGACGATTGGAGATTGGGCATTCTCCCGTTGCTCCGCGCTGACAAGTGTTACAATCCCAGATAGCGTGACGACGATTGGAGATGATGCATTCAGAGGTTGCTCCGCGCTGACAAGTGTTACAATCCCAGATAGCGTGACGACGATTGGAAATTATGCATTCCTGAGTTGCACCGCGCTGACAAAAGTTGATATAACCGATTTGGCAACGTGGTGTAAAATAAGTTTTGAGGACTCTCTAGCAAATCCTGTGTGCTGTGCGCGGAATTTATATTTGAATGGAACGTTGATTGAAGATTTGGTAATTCCAAATGGAGTTACTATGATTGGAGATTATGCATTCTACAATTGCGACGCGCTGACAAGTGTAACTATCGGAGATAGCGTAACGACGATTGGAGAGAAAGCATTCGGTGGTTGCGACTCGCTGACAAGTGTAACTATCGGAGATAGTGTAACGACGATTGGAGATTATGCATTCAGCGGTTGCGACGCGCTGACAAGTGTAACTATCGGAGATAGCGTAACGACGATTGGAAAGAGAGCATTCAACAATTGTACCTCGCTAAAAAAAGTTGATATAACCGATTTGGCAACGTGGTGTAAAATAAGTTTTGAGGACTCTCAAACAAATCCTGTGTACTTTGCGCGGAATTTATATTTGAATGGAACGTTGATTGAAGATTTGGTAATTCCAAATGGAGTTACTATGATTGGAGATAGGGCCTTCGCCTATTGCGATGCACTAAAAAGTGTCACAATTTCGGATAGCGTCACCTCAATTGGAAATCACTCATTCGGCTATTGCAATATGCTAAATAGTGTAACAATGGGTAATGGAGTCAAAACACTTGGACCTTATGCATTCGGCTTTTGTCCCTTGTTAACAAGTGTTACACTCGGAAATAGTGTGACTTTGATTGATCGTGGTGCATTCAGCCAATGCAAAGCATTGACAAGTGCGACTATTCCCGACAGCGTAACGACGATTGGAGATTATGCATTCCGTAATTGCACCTCGCTGAAAGAGGTATATTGCAAGCCGACTACGCCACCAAGTCTGGGTAATGATGTATTCAACAACAACGCTTCGGATCGCAAAATTTATGTACCGACAGCTTCGGTGGATGCATACAAAACAAAGTGGAGCAATTACGCTTCGGCAATCTATCCATATACCTTTACCGAGTAAGCGGTAAAATCGGCACAAAAAACAAGCAACGCACAACCGCAGGCATCCAAACGGGTGTCTGCGGTTTTTATATATTTATATATGTATTACTTGCGCAGGGTTTTGAACGAGAGGATATGCCACGTGATGCCGACTGCGAGGGCAAACATCAACAACTGCGCCCACCACCACGCATCGACAACAGCAACAATACAGTAGCCGATAGTCAGCCAAACAAGCGACACGGAGTAGATTTTCACGCGCAGCGGGATGGCACGATGTTCGCGGAAATTGCGGATATACTCGCCAAGCACAGGATGACAGATAAGCCAACGGTAGAGCTCAGGCGACGCATTCACCCACAAAGCTGCCGAGAGCAGCAGAAAAGGGGTTGTCGGCAACAACGGCAGAAAGATGCCGATGACGCCCAACACAAGCGTAATGCCGCCGAGTATGGCAAGAAATAAATTCACGGGCGCAAAGATAGGAAATATGAAGAAATTTATATACATTTGTAGTACCAAAAACGGAAGTTAAAACAAAAACCAACACGATATGAGCAAAAAGATAGGTATTGCCGCCGACCACGCGGGCTACCAAATGAAAGAGTTACTCACGGGCTATCTCGGCTCGAAGGGTTATGAGGTATTCGACTTCGGATGTTCGTCGGAGGAGAGTTGCGACTACGCCGACTATGCGCATCCGCTCGCCGAGGCAATCGAGCAGGGCGAATTTGAGCGCGGAGTAGGTATTTGCGGCTCGGGCGAAG
The DNA here is from genome assembly GCA_017410165.1 of Alistipes sp. Classification (GTDB taxonomy): domain Bacteria; phylum Bacteroidota; class Bacteroidia; order Bacteroidales; family Rikenellaceae; genus Alistipes. The sequence continues at coordinate 2,349 of JAFQRH010000008.1, forward strand.
GTATGGCAATCACCCTCAACAAGCACCAGACAATTCGCGCAAGTTTGTGCTGGACACCGGAGATTGCGCACATCACACGTCAGCACAACGACTCGAATGTTCTCGTCCTGCCGGCACGTTTCATCGACAACGAGACCGCAATTGCGATTCTCGACGAGTGGCTCGCAACCGAGTTCGAGGCAGGCGGTCGCCATTCGCGCCGATTGGAGAAGATTGCCGTGCGATAGAGCGTCGAGCGCAGGTGTGTTCGGGCGCAGATTTTTTTGTCGTTCGGGGGCGCGTTTTATGCCGCTCGGGCGCAAGTGAATAACAGCAGTGGGAGGATAGACAAACATCTATTCTCCCACCATTTTTATGGGTACCATTACCCTATTTCCCCTTACAGCAACTTCGCTCGCAGTTGGTCGCAACTCGTCTCGGGCGAAAGGCGGTCGAAGTGGAACGGCACGATGCCGAGCGCAGCCGCCTGTTCGACATTTTCGAGGCGATCGTCGATAAACATCGTCTCGGAGGGCGTGAGATTGTAGCGCGAGAGCAACGTCTCGTATATTGCGCGCTCCGGCTTAATCGTATGCGTCTCGCACGAGATAACCTCGCCATCAAAGTAGGAATAGACCTCCTTTTTGCGCAAGTATTCGATATACTCAATCGACATATTCGACAGCACAATCAGCAGGTAGCCCGCCGCTTTAAGGTCGGCAATCAGGCGTTTGGTCGCCACGACCTCCTCCTGATACTCGATTGCGCGCAACATATTTCGCTTGGCGGTCAGCACATCCGAGCCACGAAACGCAGCCAGATGCTCCGCAACACTATCCAACGGGCGTGTGCCTCGGTCGTAGTCGTTCCAGAACGGTGGCAACGGCTCGCCCGAATTGATAAACGAGAAGTACTCCATCAACTCCTGCGGGCAACGCTCCACATTTCGCGCAAACACCACCCCCGCCAAATCAAAAACTATGGTCTTCAACTCTTTCATCGTATGCAATGATTTATCGTGCAACAAAGATACGAAAAGTTACCGTCTTACACACAAAATCGGCAACAAAGATGTAACCTCACATAATAATTCACCCCCGTCGTATAGCGTTCCGACGAGGGTGAGATTATTGATTAAACGCCCGTTTTGCGGGTAAATTAGGATACCTTATAGAAACGCACCTTCAACGTTTTAGTATATGTGCCCCAAGGTGTCACAATATTAATGGTTGCCGTACATCTGTAATCGGCATCCACACCTGCGCTTGTTGATGTAGTATCAAGGATAACCGCCGGGCAATTATCCGTATTATCAAAACTGATGAGCGGTGAATTGCTCTCAGATATTGATGCACTGATGGTTATCTTGTACATATCGGCAACACTTACACCCTTTGCATAGCCATTGCTTCCGTTACCGATAAGCAACGAGTGCGTTGCCGGATCAATCAGACTATAAACCGTGCTTCCCTCTCGGTAGTCTGAGAAGTTGATATAATCCAACAGATAGATACGGAATACATCTTTCTTGCCAACCTGTACATTTGTCCAAGCAGTCGAATCCTTAATTGTCGGTGTAGAGAACGGAACAAACTTGGTAGTCTTAACCACATAATTTGAATACAATCCACCATTGTCAAATGTAGTGGTAATACGAGTTTTGCTGCTTGCATCAGCATTAACCTTGTAGAGCTCACCACGTACATTTACCTGTGCGACGTTGCTATAATAGTAGAGAACATTGTTCTCGTCAACAAAGACTCCGGTATTGTCATCCTCTACCACAAAGACAACTTCAAGACCATTAGCGGCGAGTTGCTCTGCTGTAAGGATATTTCCGCTGTCGTCCTGAACCGAGAATGCGGCCGTCAAATCCAATGCAACATCCAAGCCCGTCAATGCAGAGCTTGTAACAGATGGATAACGTGTCGGTTTAACCGTTGATGAATATACCCCACTCGACAATGAAACATATTCGGTGTTGTGAACAAAGTCCCAATTAGGATATACAATATCAACCGTCATAACAATCTGAATTGTTTGACCATACCACAATGTAATATCTCTTGTATAAACAACCTTATGCGGACCAGATGTTATAACCTCCTGCGAGAATCCGACAGATGTTTCGTAAGCATCATTTACGTCCCACAATGCGCTAATTGCAGCATTGTCGGTAATTGTTTGAAGCAACTTGTTGTCAGCATCGTACGTCTCGATCTTATCCGACGTAGTGTGCGGATAACCATAGGTGCTATATACATCTGCGAGGAATACCTCCGCATCGGCAAAATTGCTGATATCATAAGCAGCACTGATGGTCGAGTAGATCTGCTTCAAATCAACTTTCGGAGCACCACTTGCAAATGCCTCCCAAGATAGATTGTCAACGAACGCTATCTTGGAGCTGCCGTTAAGCGTAATAGCAACATTCTCACGGCCTACGGTCGTAACGGTTGTGCTCAAAGTTGCAGCATACTTATCGCCCTTCAACTCAGATGTATTTTCGTAAGCAAACTCGATATCGTATGTGGTATTCCAATCGAAATCATCGATATGCAGGATGTATTTGCCTTCGCTATTAACGCTGAGCGCAACGCCTTTCGATGCTTCGCCATTAACGGTAACAGAGAGCAAATCGTCACTATTTGCAATCAACTCATCGATAGTCATACCGTTCGGGAGATTGTTCTCGGCAACAGAAAGTTCGATATCACGGCTATAAACAGCCACCGTTTCAGCACTATCATCATACAAGTTGGCATCTTGTTCAGCATCGTCAGTGTAGTTCCAAGTAATAGTGTTTGCAGCGAATGTTGCGGTACCGCTAGGAACCTCCATTACCACTTCGATTGCGCCCATCGGGAGGATATGGTTACGCTCGATAGAGATTGCATTGGATGTCGAAATGGTTTTTGTTGTGTCATCCTGACAAGTCAGCGTCACAGAGAAACCCTTCTCGAATGTCTGCGGAGGCAAAGCAATATAGAATGCAGTCGGAGTGTTCTTATCGAGTTGAACGCCATATTCGCCACAGTTGAGCGTAACCTCTGTCAGAACATTACCCTCTTCCTCAATAAATCCGCCAACACCTTCTCCGCTACCCATACCGGAAGCCAATTCGCACGATGCATCGGAGGTGTTAATATAAATCTCACCGGCAACCTGCTCGCCATTGTTTCCTTTGAATGCGATGGTTTCAACAATTTGGTTACCCGTAAACTGCAACTTTATCCAACCGCATACGTTTTTGAATGCCAACGACTTGTACTCGCTCGACGAAACCATAATCGACGAGCCGACACCAAAACTATCTTCGCAATATGTCTGCTCGGCAGGCAAGAACGCCTCTACATTGTACGTATTCCAGTTAAACCAATAGTCCGTGCTATACGGATATACGGCAACGATTTGAGATGTTGGTTGCGTTGCTGTTCCCTCCTCAACGAGTTTAATCGAACCATCAGCATCTCCGGTTTCACCGGTAAATTGATACTTGCTGTTTGCATTCGAGCGATAGAAGACCGATACAAGGTCGCCCTTGGTCCAAACCGGCTCACCAGCTTCGCCAAGTTGAATACGAGTATCCTCCCCATCGAACGATACGTACAACTCCTCCGGAACATCGACCGGCTGCGTCACAACATCGACCGACATATCAACAGAACAAGCGGCAAACAGAGTCACCGCCATTGTAAAAAGTAGAATTTTTTTCATTAGATTTATGTTTTTTTGATTATTTACTCCTCAACAATATCTTCGTGTGGCTGCATAGTCCAACCCTGCTCCGGATCAACAACCGGAATTTCGAGCGATGCGCCAAAGCCACGCTCGGCTTTCAGTGAGATGTTACGCACAGAAGGTGCAGTGTAGAAAATGTGTTTCATTATGGTATGTTTTTATTAAATTTGCGATAAATAAATATCGTGCAAAGATACAAAAACTATTTTACATAGTAACCATATTTGAAATAAATTTTCTATCACGTTCGAATATCAACTAAAATGGCTATCTTTGCACTATTATGGAAGAGTATTTGGAAACCTCGTACGATGTCATCGTTATCGGTGGCGGTGCCGCAGGAATGATGGCGGCAGGTACGGCTGCAAAGAACGGAGCGCGTGTGCTGCTGCTCGAAAAGATGGAGAAACCGGCTCGCAAAGTGCGTATCACGGGCAAGGGTCGCTGTAATGTGACCAATGCGCGTGGCGACGAAGAGTTTGCTGAGCAGGTGCGCACGAACGTCGATTTTCTGAAAGTCGCATTCTCCGAGTTCTCGAATCGCGCCACGATGCGATTCTTCGAGCGTATGGGCGTAAAGTTGCGCACCGAGCGTGGCGACCGCGTATTCCCCGAGAGTGGCAAGGCGGGTGACATTGCCAACGCTTTGGAGTTCTATTGCCGTGATTACGGCGTTGATATTCAATGTCATTCGCGCGTGTCGGAGATTTTGGTTGTCGGCGACAAAATTTACGGCGTCAAGTATTTCAACAAACGTGGCTTCGAGCGAAAAATCGAGGCATCGAATGTCATCATTGCCACAGGAGGCGTCTCCTATCCGCGTACCGGCTCGACGGGCGACGGCTACGTATTTGCCGATGGCGTAGGGCACACGATTGAGGATTTGCGCCCATCGCTTACGCCGCTCGTGACGTCGCATCCGCAGGCGCAATATATCCGCGACGTACTGCTTCGCAACGTGAATGTGCGTCTGGTTATTGACGGCGAGACCGTGCGCGAGGAGTTTGGCGAGGTAAGTTTTTCGGATAGAGGCATAGAGGGCGCAGCAATCCTGCGATTGAGCCGCGATGCGGTCGATGCCCTGTTGGAGGAGCGCAGCGTGAAGCTCGAATTTGACCTCAAATCGGCCCTTACGGAGGAGATTCTGCGCGAGCGTATCAAGCGCGAAGTGGCAGAGATGCAACCCGAAGAGTTCTTTGCCGAGTTGGTGCGCCGACTCGTGCCAAAGCCGTTGGTTGTGCCAATTTGCAAGGAGTTGGATGTCCATTCGCGACTCTACATAAGCAAGGTTTCCGACAAGGAGTTCGAGCGACTCATAAAGGTTTTGAAGAGTTGGTCGTTCCCGATTTCGGACTACGCATCGTTCGACTACGCTGTCGTCACGGCGGGCGGAGTACGTTGTTCGGAGGTCAATGAATACACAATGGAGTCGAAACTCGTCAGCGGATTGTACTTTGCAGGCGAGGTGCTCGATGTGGATGCAAATACGGGTGGTTACAACCTGCAAATTGCCTTCTCGACAGGCCATTTGGCTGGTTTGCTCAAAAAATAATGAAGAAGAGCGGTCGCAACATAAAACGCCGATTGTACGCACTTTCGCTGCTACGAAATCGGTTGTCGCGCGTGAAATATTTTCGCGGGTACGGGGTCCATTCGCCGTTTGTTTACTCGCTCGTTCGCCGCGTATTTATGTGCCGCGATTTATGGTCGGAGCAAGACGCACCATTATACGATGCTCTGATTGAGCAAGGCGTAGCAAAACGTCGCGCCACGCAGTTGCAAAATTTAATGTATTACATTGAAGCGCAAACATTTGCCATCAATACATCCGAATCCGCATCCGACCTCACGGTGCTTTGTGACGATGTGCCGAATAGCCGAATATACGAGGCGTACGAGAGTACGGCACAACGTGGTACGACACTTGTTGTGATGTCGCCATACGAGAGTCGCGAGCGTCGCGCAGAGTGTCGCTCACTGATAGACAAGCATCAATCCACGACGGTCGATAATCGGGCGTACGTCATATTTTTCAACAACCATTTACCGAAACAACATTTCAGACTATGAAACTATATACCAAGTGTGGCGACAAGGGCACGACCTCCCTTATTGGAGGCGAGCGTGTTCCGAAGTACGATTTGCGCGTCGAAGCGTACGGCACAGTCGATGAACTGACGGCATTTGTTGCGCTGTTGGGCGACCAGATGGCGGAACGACAAGCAAACCTGCTTGCCGAGCATATCGACGACACCCGCCGTATCAATTCGGTGCTGATGAGCGTCGAGGCACTGCTGGCTGCGGGCGAGGGGTGCGACAAAGTGCGGGCACTGGACGAACAGTATATCGAGTGGATTGAGTCGCGCATCGATGCCCTGCAATCGCAACTAAAACCCATCACATCGTTCACCATTCCGGGCGGATGCACTATCGGATCGCTCTGCCACGTATGCCGAACCGTGTGTCGTCGTGCCGAACGTGCCGCATTACGGGCCTCTTCGGAGTGCGGGGCCGACTCCTCGGCGCTGGTGTTCCTAAACCGCCTTTCGGACTACTTCTACGCACTTGGACGAGTGGTCGCCGACCTTACTGGTTGCGAGGAGGTTGAGTGGCGTCCGTAAAAATTCTGTACATATATTTGTTTTGTATATATTTTTTTATACTTTTGCAGCCCGTAAGAGTATGAAACACTTTGCTTTTGCACAATTTACGGAATATTAACAACTTAAATTTATATACAAGTTATGTATTGGACATTGGAACTTGCATCGAAACTTGAAGATGCACCTTGGCCTGCAACCAAAGAGGAGTTGATCGACTACGCCATTCGCTCGGGAGCACCACTCGAAGTTTTGGAGAACTTGCAGGAGATTGAGGACGACGGCGATATCTACGAGAGTATGGAGGAGATTTGGCCCGACTACCCTTCAAAAGAGGATTTCTTCTTTAACGAGGAGGAGTATTAGTTTTTGTGTGGGTCCTGTAACGAGGTGAATTGTTCTGGGACTTTTCGTATCTTTGCCGTGTTCAAAAGGTCATATATGCTGTTCACTGAATTTGGAAACATAGCAAATCCGCCGATATTGCTTCTGCACGGAATG
>JAFQRH010000009.1 GCA_017410165.1 Alistipes sp.
AAACAAACAAAAAGTCGCCGTTCTGTGCATAGAACGGCGACTTTTTGTTTTACCTCTTATTAAAAGCGCACAAACGCCTGAATCGGATAGTGGTCGGACGGAAGATGCACTCCACGATACTCGGCCGAAATCTCATTCGGCGCATCGGTCAGCGTAGAGTTTTCGCCCTGCTTATCACTCCAATAGTGGTAGGTCAGCACGCCATAACGCTCGACATCGAAGCCCGCAACAAAGATATGGTCGATACGGCGGAGCGTATGGTTTTCGACCTTAAAACTATTGAACGTACCCGACGGAGCAAACTTAATCGGCGCCTCATCGTAAGCATCGCGCAACAGTCCGCTCTTGGCAAAGGTCTTATACGCCGTACTACCCTGCGCCACATTAAAGTCGCCCGTAAGAATCACATTCGCCTTCTCGCCACACATCTCACGAATCTTGGCAAGCACCAACTTTGCTCCCTCCGCGCGGGCAACTTTACCCTTGTGGTCCATATGGGTATTGAAGAACCAAAATTTCTTCTTCGTCACACGGTCCTTGAAGTAGCCCCAACTGCACACTCGACGACACGCCGCATCCCATCCGTAGGAGACCTTGTCGGGCGTCTCCGAGAGCCAGAACGTACCGCTACGCAACACCTCGAAACGCTCCTTGCGATAGAAAATCGGACTATATTCGCCCTTCTTCGCTCCGTCGTCACGCGCAACACCGATATACGCATAGTCGGGCAGGCGCGAGAGCATATCCTCCAACTGGTCGTGGCACACCTCTTGCGCACCGAAGATATCAAAAGCCGAATAGGCGATAAGGTCGCACATCACATCTCGACGCGAAGTCCAACCGTCGCCACGCTTATAATCGACCTTCGAGTGCATTCGCACGTTGTACGATGCCACGTTGAGCGACTGCGCCACCGAAGTAAGCACAGCCGTAAGAGCAAATGTAACAATTAAGATTCGTTTCATAGTTTTTCGGTATGTACAAATATATTCTTGTCAAAATCTACGCTCGGCATCGAATCAAAGAGCGCGAACACCGCCGAGCCGGAGCCCGACATCGAGCAGTACAACGCTCCAGCCGACAACAGCGTCTCCTTAATGGAGGCAATCGCAGGGTGTGCAGCGAAGATGTGTGGCTCGAAGTCATTTTTCACCGCACTCTGCCACTCCTCTATCGGACGGCGCAACAGTACAGCAAGCGACTCGCCCGCATCATCCGGGCGCACGCCGCCATACGCCTCGGCAGTCGAGACACCCTCATCCGGCTTGGCAACAAGCAGATAGAGCCCCGCAAGCGGCAATTCGATGGGCGACATTATCTCGCCTCGTCCCGTACAGAGTTGCGGCGCGTTGCGGACAAAGAATGCCGTATCGCTACCCAACTCGGAGGCCAACACAATCATCTCCTGCTCCGAGAGCGACAGACCAAACTCCTCGTTGAGAGCCACCAACACGGCCGTAGCATCGCTCGACCCGCCACCAAGACCTGCGCCAAACGGCACACGCTTGTCGAGACGAATCCGCGCACCACCTATGCCGTAGCGGTCGCGCATCAGCCGATACGCCTTGACGCACAGATTACGCTCCGGCGGGCAATCGACCACTATCCCCTCCGAAACAAATTCCACATCGGCGCCATCGGTACGCGTCACCTCCACCTCGTCGTACAACTCGCGCACGGGCATCATCACACTCTCCAAATCGTGAAAGCCGTCCGAGCGACGACGCAGGACGCGAAGTCCGATATTTATTTTGCAGTTTGCCTTGATTTTCATACTACAAATATATGAAATATTGGCAATTCTCGCAATAAATGACAGATGTTTCCTTTGGAAAAAGGTGTATATTCCAAAAAATTACTATCTTTGTAACTTGTTAATACGATTTTAACCAAAAACAGAGATAACAAACAATGAAAAAAATTCTTTTCGCAGCAATGGCTCTCGCATTGGCAGTCGGCTGCAAAAATGCAAACAGTGAGAACGCCGCAGTAGCGGACGAGAATCAGCAGACAACCGAATTGAACGCCACCGGCGTTGCTTATGTTCAGGTTGAGCAGGTTTTGGCCGAGAGCGAAATCTTCAAGACAGAGGGCGTAGCACTCCGCGACAAGACCGAGAAGGCACAGAAGAGCTGGGTACAGAAGGAGCAGCGTCTGCAAAACGAAATAGTACAGTTGCAGGAGAAGTATCAAAAGGGTCTTATCACGACTCGTGATGCACAGGAGAAGGAGCAGGAGTTGCAGCGTCGTGCCGCAAACTACCAGACCTCGGCACAGAACGAAGCAAAGACCCTCGAAGAGGAGAATATCGTTTTCCAAAACCGTATGAACGACCTGCTCGGCCGCGCAATTCAAGAGATTAACGCAGATGGCGCATACAAGATGATTGTAAACGCTTCGGCTCTGCTCGACGCTGACGAGTCGCTCGACATCACCGCTGTCGTATTGGCAAAGGTAAACGAGCTCTACAAGCAGGACAAAGAGGGTGCTAGCGCGCCGAAAGCCGAGTAATAAAGTCGGATAGATAGTTACACAAGCAACAAACCGCTTTTCGAGATGGGTTTCATTCCGTTTACGCTGATAGATTTCATCGACATCTTCCTCGTGGCTCTGCTGATATATGGTATATATCGCGCCACACGAGGAACGAGTGCGCCGTATATCTTCTTCGGCATCATCATAATCTGCATCGGATGGGTCACCGTGCGTGCGCTGAATATGGAGTTGCTTTCGACGATTCTCGGCCAAGTCATCAGCGTCGGAGTTATCGCCCTGATTATCGTCTTTCAGCCCGAAATTCGTCGCTTCCTGCAACTTATCGGAATGCGACAGAAGGAGTTCGATTTCATCTCGCGTATGTTCTCCTCGGCACGTCGTGCGGAGGATATCAACACCTCGCCCATTGTCTCGGCGTGTCTGGATATGAGCGAATCGCGTACGGGTGCGCTGATTGTAATCAAGCAGAAGGACGACCTGCAATTTATCATCGAGGGCGGAATCTCGATTGAGGCAAAGGTTTCAGTTTCGTTGCTGAAAAACATCTTTTTCAAGAATGCTCCGTTGCACGACGGCGCAGTGGTAATCGACGGCGACCGCATCGTTGCCGCAAAGTGCATCCTGCCCGTAACACAGAGCAACGTGCCGAAGGAGTATGGCACACGACACCGTTCGGCAATCGGTTTGAGCGAGATTACAGACTCGGTAGTGGTAGTCGTATCGGAGGAGAGCGGCGGCATTTCGGTCGTCAAGAATGGTCAAATCCGCAACCATATCGACCCACAGAAATTTGCCGGCGTACTGAAACGCGCTTTGGGCCAGCAGAAGTAGCGGTGCAACTATTTGACAAAGAGATACGACAGCCGCTCTCCGATTGGAAGGCGGCTGTCGTTTTATTTAGGCAAGCGCAGTGTTTACTCGTTCGCGCGTCGGCTACTTCTGCGCCACAAAAAATAGGTCGAAACACTCGTCGGTCAAAGGGACAATCGAGTAGTCGTCCATCGTAATCGATGTGGTGAGTTCCGTATTCTTTTTAAGCAACGCACGGCGATTTAAGCGATTCAGTACATCGTACGGTAGTTGCAACATCCATCGCGGCAGACGATGTTGCAGGTCGAGCACATCGAAACGCGTGATGCGACGCACACTGCGACGATTCTTGCGATAGTACTCCATAACCTTCTCATCGCCCGTCACACCATACGCCTCGACCGATGCAAAGTGGCACTCCAACAGATTGCGCAACTCGTCGGCATTGTACTCGCGTACGTGCCAAGGGTTACGCGTAAGCGACATTGGCGCATTCGGCGTCGTCACGATAAACTTACCACCCGGGCGCAACAGACGCGCCACTTCGCGCACAAAGTCGATATCCTGCTCGATATGCTCGATAACTTGAAACGATACGACATAGTCGAACGAGCCGCCTTCGAAGCCAATCGGAGGAACGGTCATCTCGTAGTACTCCACATTGTCGTATTGGCAGAGGTCCGCCGGTTGCAATTTGTCGATTGTGATATAGCGACGGCACTTGGGAGCGAGCACCTTCACGCCGTAGCCCGTACCCGTTCCAATCTCCAACACATCGCCACTGATAATCTCAGCAGCACGATGATATGCAAGCAACGAACGCTGAAAAACGTAGTTGTCAGAGGCCTCGCGCGACACGCGTTCGGCTGTGGTAATCTTTGCCATACTCTGCCCCCTACTTTATACACTTGATACCCGACTCGTCTGCCGTCACACGATTGTGGCTCAACAGCACGCCGAGCGAGCGTTTGAACAACTTCTTACTCATTCCCAGCACGTCGCGCACCTGCTCCGGCGAGCTCGCATCGCTCAACGGCAACACGCCGCCTGCCGCAACTACCGCATCGTAGAGTTGCTCGGCAGAATCCTTAACCTGCGTGTAGCCCTGACGCTGCAACGAGAGGTCGATACGACGGTCGTCAGTCACGCGCGTAACGAATGCACGGCAACGCTCGCCAAGCGACAACGGACGGAAAATCTGGTTCTTGTAGAGCATACCCCAATGGCGATTCTCGACAATCGCGCGATAGCCAATCGGGCTCTCCGAGACGACGAGCACATCGACCTCTCGACCACGCTCGACAGTCACAAAGTCGTCGTTATTCACATACGCACGCAACTTGTTCGTCGCCACGCAACGACCCGTCACGTCGTCCACATACATATATACCGGGTATGAGTTTCCGATAACGATACCGCCCTGCTGGTTGCGGTTAGGCAGAAACAGATCCTTGCCGGAGATACCCCAATCGAGGAATGCGCCGTGAATATTCTTATCGACCACCTTCAACCACGCAACCTTGCCCGCCGTAATAAGCGGTGCATCGGTGGTTGCCGTGATACGATCCTCCGAATCGTGATAGACGAACACTTCAACGCTGTCGCCAACCTTTTGCGACAACGACACAAAACGATTTGGCAACAGAACCTCATTCTGCTCCTCGTCCACCAGATAGAGACCATAGTCGGACACACGGCCGACAGTCAGCGTTTGAATCTCTCCTACTTTCATCCGTTCCCTTATAATTTATTCGGCAAAGGTATAAAAAAGTGGTGAACGAACGAATTTTTGGGCAATTATAATTTACATTCAACAACTATTATCCAAAATAGGTGCAAAACTTATCAAAACACCTAATTTGTATCTAATATCTCTCATCATTTTGTATTTATCAAAAAAATGCATACATTTACAATGTAAAAACACTTACATACAATAATTACTTAATAAACACATTATATCTTTGAAAAAGATTTCGTACGCAAAACACATTTTACTTCTATGAAAAAGTTAGGATTTTTTGCAATGCTTCTGTGTGCGCTGACATTTACGGCGTGCGATAATAACGAGTTCGGATACAAGCGTCTGACGGTTACCGTCGAATAGTTTATCGCCACACCGAACGTTCAATCGCGCGAAATCCACATCTTCGGATTTCGCGTTTTTTTGCACAATTTCGCCGACCGGAGGTGCTACGGCTTGCAAAATCGCGAAATAATTCGTACATTTGAGTTTCAAAATGAGCGAGGAGGTAAGTGATGGATTGGCATATTATTGTAATACTCGTAGTATCAGGCATTATCGTCGGCATTGTTAATACGTTGGCCGGCGGTGGCTCGATTGTGACCGTTACGATGTTCACGGCACTCGGTCTGCCTATAACCGTCGCCAACGGAACAAACCGCATCGCCGTATTTCTCCAAAACCTCACCTCGACCATAACCTTCATCCGCAAAGGAATGTTCAATCTGCGGCACGGTTTTCTGCTGTCGATTCCGGTCATCATCGGCAACATTGCGGGCTCGCTCGTGGCAACAACCATTGACGAAAAGGTATTCAAGATATGTTTTGGCGTGATACTCGTCATCATTCTTCTCTACCTGATTTTCGACAACCGCATCAAAATCAAAGAGGGACACAACATAGAGATTCGTCCGTGGCACTATCTATGGTTTCTGCTCATAGGTTTCTACGGCGGATACATATACGTCGGCATCGGGTATCTGATACTCGCCATCACGCTATGGTCGATGAAGATGGATATCGTGACGGCAAACGCCATAAAGGGCTTCGTTATATTCATCGCAACACCCTTCTCGCTTGCCGTATTTATGATTAACGGCCAAATCGACTATCTGTTCGGTATTCCGCACGGCATCGGCAACATCATCGGTTCGCTGTTCGCTTCGCACTACGCCGTGCATTGGGGTAAGGGCTTTATCAAGGCATTTACATTAATTATTGTGCTGATTTGTTTCGCAGATTTGATAGGTTTAGTATCTTTGCACGATATTTTCTACTCGATGATGACCGTCTGCTTGTAAACAGACAGCAAGGCGGGTAGCAATAAACGAGCAACAATGAACGACACCATCAAAATCGAAGGAGCGAGGGTGCATAACCTCAAAAACGTGGATATTGAGATTCCGCGAGGTGCACTCGTTGTGGTTACGGGTCTATCCGGTAGCGGCAAATCATCGCTCGCGTTCGACACAATATACGCCGAGGGTCAGCGTCGATATATGGAGACGCTATCGACCTACGCCCGCCAATTTATCGGTTCGATGGAGCGTCCCGATGTGGATAAGATTTCGGGATTGAGCCCCGTTGTTGCCATCGAGCAGAAGACAACCAACAAAAATCCGCGTTCGACGGTCGGCACCGTTACCGAAATCAACGACTTTCTGCGACTGCTCTACGCACGTGCCTCGCGTGCATACTCGCCATCTACGGGCGAGCCGATGACGCACTACACCGACGAGCAGATTATCGACCTGATTTTTGCCGAGTACGCCAACCGCAAAATCGCCCTGCTTGCCCCCGTTGTTAAGGAGCGCAAGGGTCACTACCGCGAACTCTTCGAGTCGTTTGCCAAGCGTGGCTATCTGTACGCACGAATCGACGGCGAGATACGCGAATTTCGCGCAGGCGAACGCCTCGACCGCTACAAGACCCACTCCATCGAGTTGGTTATAGACCGTATGCCGGTCACAGTCGAAGCACGCGAACGTATGGCAAAATCCATTGCCGAGGCGATGCATCAAGGCAAGGGCACGATGGCTCTGCACGACTACTCGACGGGCCAAATGCGTTACTATTCGCGCCACTTGATGTGCCCGACGACGGGCATCGCTTTCGAGGACCCCGAGCCATACACCTTCTCGTTCAACTCGCCAAAGGGTGCGTGTCCGCGATGCAACGGATTGGGCGAAGAGGCGGTATTCGATATCGAAAAAATCATACCCGACGAGAGTCGCTCGATACGCGAGGGCGGCATTGCACCGATAGGCAAAGGACGCGAAAATGCACTGTTTGCCACCATTGAGGCACTCGGTCGCCGACACGGATTCACACTCGACGACCCGATAGCATCCATCTCGCAAGATGGCCTATCTGCCATTTTGTACGGCGACCCCGAGCCGGTAACGGTCAATCTCGCCGACTTCTCGTATCAGCGCGGTATGCAGATGCGCACGTGGGAGGGCTTGGCGGAGTATATCAACGCAACGCTTTTCGGCGAGGACGAGGATTCGCGTCGCGGCGAGAAGTGGCGCGAACAGTTTGTTGTCTATCGCAAATGTTCGCAGTGCGGAGGCAGCCGACTAAAAGCCGAGGCACTCCACTTCCGCATTGGCGACAAGAATATAGCCCAACTATCGGCAATGTCCATCGCATCGCTCGCCGAGTGGATGCAACATACCGACGAGTACTTCAACTCGCGTGAACGAATCGTGGCACAAGAGATTGTAAAGGAGATTCGCGAGCGACTGCGTTTTCTGGTCGATGTCGGCTTGGGATACCTCTCGCTCGACCGCGCAACACGTTCGCTGTCAGGTGGCGAGAGCCAGCGCATACGACTTGCAACACAAATCGGCTCGAAACTCGTCAACGTACTCTACATTCTCGACGAGCCGAGCATCGGACTGCACCAGCGCGACAATCGACGACTCATCCACACGCTCAAAGAGTTGCGCGATGCCGGAAACTCGGTAATCGTTGTCGAGCACGACGAGGAGATGATGCGTGCTGCCGATTTCATCATTGACGTAGGTCCGAAAGCGGGACGCCGAGGCGGCAACATCGTGGCAAGTGGTACGTTTGACGATATCCTGCACTCGAAAAGCATTACGGCCGACTACCTTGCAGGGCGTCGCCGCATAGAGATTCCATCGCAACTTCGCGCCGGCACGGGCGAAAAGATTCTGCTGCGTGGCGCACGAGGCAACAACCTCAAAGGGGTCGATGTCGCCTTCCCGCTCGGCAAACTGATTTGCGTGACAGGTGTCAGCGGCTCCGGCAAATCGTCACTCATAAACGAGACACTCGTGCCGATTCTTTCGCGTGCGTTGTATCGTTCGTACGACCACCCGTTAGAGTACGACAGCGTCGAGGGCATCGAGCACGTGGACAAACTCGTCGTAGTCGATCAATCCCCTATCGGTCGTTCGCCACGCAGCAATCCGGCAACATACTCGAACGTCTTTGCCGACATCCGAAAACTCTTCGAGATGACACCCGACGCACAGATGCGCGGCTTCAAGGCGGGACGATTCTCGTTCAACGTCAAAGGCGGACGATGCGAGGAGTGTCGCGGTGCGGGCGTACAGGCAATCGAGATGAACTTCCTGCCCGACGTATATGTAAAGTGTAAGGCGTGCGGCGGCAATCGCTACAACAAGCAGACGTTGGAGGTGCGATACAAGGGGCGCAACATAAACGATGTGCTGAATATGACGGTCAATATCGCCGTCGAATTCTTCGAGTCGATTCCGCATATATACCAGAAATTGAAGGCAATTCAGGATGTCGGACTTGGCTATCTTACACTCGGTCAGCCGTGTACAACGCTCTCGGGCGGTGAGAGCCAGCGCATAAAACTATCGTCCGAACTCTCGAAACGCGACACGGGTCGCACGCTCTACGTACTCGACGAGCCGACGACAGGCCTGCACTTCGAGGATGTACGACAACTGCTCGACGTACTGAACAAACTCGTCGATAAGGGAAACACGGTTATCGTTATCGAGCACAACACGGACGTCATCAAGGTTGCCGACCACATCATTGACATAGGACCCGAAGGCGGCGAAGCGGGTGGCGAGATTGTCGCTGTCGGCACTCCGAGCGAGGTGGCTGCCGTTGAAACGAGCCATACGGGACGTGTTTTGCGCGAACTGGCCGACAATGCGAAATAGAGCAGAGAAAAACTATCTGACACAAAAGAACACAAATGAAATTTTGCATTTTTTTGTGCGTAATATTTGTTTTTCTTAAAAAATAGGTATATTTGTATTATTGGAACAAAATAACCAACATATAAAATTATGAAAATCCAATCTATTATTAAATGTTTTGCTGCTGTGGCACTCGCTATGACGCTTTGCATCAGCGCAGATGTTACGGCAAAACCGAAGGAGAAAAAGGCAAAGGAGAAGATTACCGATCCTCGCTTGCTGACAATTATGAAGATGCCGAAGACCACCAAGGAGTCGCAGTTCGTATCGAGAGGTACGGCTCTCAAAACGGCTCACCGCGCCGTGCAGGGTTTCGACGTAAACCAGGACGAGAGCGTTCTCTGGTTCTCGCAGCCGGGTACGTTCGGCAAATCGCAGCCGGGTTTGACGAAGGTGCACGAGAACTATATCATCCGCGTTAAGAACGGTAAGCGCGAGGCGATGACGGTTCGCTACTTCGGTAACGCCAACAACATCGCAATCGAGAGCACGCCGGAGGGCGACTACGTATGGATGGGTAGTTGCGGTACGAAGTGGAATGGTGCATACTCTCGCACCCGTGCCGTATCGCGCTTCCTCTTCGAGCCGGGTGGCGAAATCAACGCCGGTCACGCAGGCGAGACCTACTATATGGGTGGCGAGCGTTACGTTTGGGCATCGGTTGATGTAGAGAACGATTTGCTCGGCATTACCACCCAGAAGGCAGGTACAGTCAGTATCTTTATCTACTCGCTTTCGGAGGCACGCACATTGCCTGACACCGATATCAAAATCAAAACCGAGTGGAAAGGCGAGAATATTGGCGAGTCGCAAGAGACCGTCGTTCGCACAATCAAAGGCAAGGATTTGACAACGCTCGAACCGCTCAGCTCGTTCGTCGTAGCCAAACCGGACAAGGATACCGGCAACCCTGCAAAGGATGTGAACTACTACACATTCCGTGGTTTCGATGTTGATAAGGATTATGTCTATTTCGTCGAGGGTCGTCACAACAAAGGCAACTTCAAGGGTAACGGCGAGTCGAAGGCATTTATCACCGTATTCGACCACGCAGGTCGTGTGGCATTGCCACGTCGCCGCGTAGGCGTTATCGCCGACCAGGTACTGCTCGAACTGATGGGTATCACGCCTACCGACTACGCAGACATTTGCGGCGTTAAGGTTGTAGGCAACAAGGCATACATCGGTTTCTCGGCTTACAACAAGAGTGGCGACAAGAAGGGTCACCGCGCTTGCATCGTCAAGTACGAGTAGCGACAGCGTCCGATACGGAGACGCACAAGAAAAACGGTTGCCGACCCGAAAGTCGGCAACCGTTTTCGTTATTAGTTAGTTATTAGTTAGTTGTATGCCCGAATGAAGGCATAAGCAGCATAAAGTTCTACTTTCCGAAGTACTTGTTGAGCAAGTACGCCAAGCGATAACCGCCGTCGCGCATCTGCATATTAACCAAGTCGCGCGACAACTCGATAGTCTTCGGATTGAGTTCTTCCGTGCCAATCGGATTCCACTCGGTGATAACGGCACACTTCTCGCCACAATCACGCGCCCAATCGTGGAACGTACCACGCTGAATCTTCTTAATCTCGCCCTTCGAGCAGTTATCAATCTGCTCGGCAATCTCGGTTGCGGAGGTCTTCTTCCACATCCACTGCGGCATCTTGTCGTAAATACCGTGGAAGGTCTTGTACTCCTTACCCTTAAACTTGCAAGGCCACTTGTAGTTGGTATTGTGCTGATAGCAGTGTGTCGGGCAGTGCATATCGCCAACAAAGTGGAGCACCATACGCAGGTTGAACACCACCGCACTATCGGTCAGACGCTCATAATCGCTGAGGTTATACTCCGAGACGTTGAGCGAGTGTACAACATCGCCCTTGTAGAGACGCGGATTCGGATCGTACGTATGGTCGGCATACGAACTATACACGTGCCAAGCCGACGTGTAAGCAATCTCCTCATCGCGACGATGCTCGTCCATCCAAACGGCATCCTTTTTCAAATCGTAGGCGATATACTTTGCGATATTCGCCTTCGTCTTCTCGGTCAAGTGTCGCTCCGCAACAGCGATAACCACCTCGTGACCACGACGACCCCAACCAAATGCGGTTTGCGCGCACATCAGGGCTACAATCAAAACCAGAAATGTTCTCTTCATATTTTTACGTTTCAATATCTTTCGTTTGTTACATTATATTTATATAATATCGAATGCAATCTCCATCATATCGGTAAAGGTCTTTTCGCGCTGCTCGGCTGTCGTCTCCTCGTGCGTCACGAGCGAATCGGAAATCGTGCAGATGCAGAGTGCCTGATTACCACTGCGCGCAGCATTCATATAGAGAGCCGATGCCTCCATCTCAACGGCCAGCACGCCCATACGCTGCCAACGCTTCCACGCCTCTGGGTCGTCGTTGTAGAATATCTCGCTCGCAAGGATATTGCCCACGCGGTAGTTCACACCCATCGACTCCGCCTTATCGGCAGCCGCACGCAGCATACCGTAGTCGGCAATCGGTGCAAATGCGCCCGGCAAGCGATATTGTGCCGCATAGTTCGAATTGTCGCACGCGCCCATTGCAATCACGATGTCGCCAATATGCAGGTCGGGATGGTATGCTCCCGCCGAGCCGGTACGAATGATGCGCTTCACGCCGTAGAAGTTGAACAACTCGAAGGTGTAGATACCAATCGACGAGATACCCATACCGTGACCCATCACCGAGACACGTTTACCCTTGTAGGTACCCGTATAGCAATACATTCCGCGCACCTGATTGACAAGTACCGGATTTTCGAGATAACGCTCTGCCATAAATTTTGCACGCAACGGATCGCCCGCCATAATCACGCGGTCGGCAATCTCGCCCGCTTTCGCTCCGATATGCGGAGTAGGTGTCATATCTGCCATAGTTTTATTTGTTTTTTCGTTAAATAATGTTTTCTATATTGCTCGGTTTTCGCATATTGCTTGCGCAGTCCATTCTCGCCCTGCGCACGGCGACTATCGCACGTAGAATTTATAGATGCAGGTCTGACGATAGGTTTCGCCTGCACGCAACTCCACCGACGGAAAGTTCGGATGATTCGGCGCGTCCGGATAACGCTGCGTCTCGAACACCACCGCACCACGGTACTCAATCGGACGCTCGTATTTACCGCAATACGAACCATCGAAGAAGTTGCCGCTATAAAATTGCATAGCAATCTGGTCGCTCCACACCTCGATTCCGCGACCACTCTTCGGCTCGTACAGGTCGGCAAACTTGACAACCTCGCCATCGTCCTTTCGGTCGATAATCCAGTTATGGTCATAGCCCGCACCCATTCGCAACTGCTCGTGAGGATTGTCTATACGCTCGCCAATGGTGTGTGGCGTACGGAAATCGAACGGCGTACCATCGACCGGCATAATCTCTCCCGTCGGGATGAGTCGGCTATCGACCGGCGTAATGTGCGACGCGGCAATGGTGAGCGTGTGGTCGAGAATCGTACCGCTACCCTCGCCGCTCAAATTAAAGAACGAGTGATGCGAAAGGTTCATCACGGTCGTCGTATCGGTCTGCGCCTCGTAGGTCACAACAAACTCGTTTCGCGGCGTAAGGGAGTAGGTCATCTCGATATGGCGATTACCCGGAAAACCATCCTGACCATCGGGCAATGTGCACTCGAAGACGATTTTATTGCTCGAATGCGACTTCACATCCCAAACGATTCTATCTACACCCAGCAGACCGCCGTGCAGCGTCTGTCCGTTATTGTTGCGCGAAAGGCGATACTCCACACCGTCGAGCGTCATCCGTCCGTCGGCGATACGGTTGGCTACGGGACCTACCGCCGCACCCAGAAAACGCTCGCCCGTGTTGTTGATATAGCGGTCGAGCGACTCGTAGCCGATGGCTATATCCGCCAAATCGCCATTACGGTCGGGCGCCCACAGAGCCACAACTCGTGCGCCAAAATTGGTAACCTGCATCGTCAGCAAACCCTCCGAAAGCGTATAGAGCGAGGTCGGTTTGCCATCAACCACCATCTCAAACTGCTCCGGTTCTATCAACGCCACATCAAAAGATGTGGTCGAGCACCCTGCAAGCAACAGTGCAAGAGCTGCCCAAAAGGTTCCTTTCATACTCATTAAGTTTTGTTAGTGAGCCAAGTCGTCACATTTTGCAACATACAAAACTAATAAAAATTTTACAAATCTGCGAATTTTTCTTACCTTTGTTCTGTATCATTAAAAAATTTCTGCACTATGGAGGTACGCATAGCCGAAGATTGGAAGCAGATTCTGCAACCGGAGTTCGACAAACCATACTTTGAAACGCTGACCGAGTTCGTTCGCTCGGAGTACGCTTCGCATCAGGTTTTTCCGCGCGGAGGCAACATTTTCCGCGCCTTCGACAAGTGCCCGTTCGAGCAGTTGAAGGTGGTCATCATCGGACAAGACCCCTATCACGGCGAAGGACAGGCAAACGGACTCTGCTTCTCGGTGAATGACGGTGTTGCATTTCCGCCATCGCTCAAAAACATCTTTACGGAAGTAAGCAGCGACACCGGTGCGCCAATCCCTGCAAGCGGCAATCTCGACCGTTGGGCAGAGCAGGGCGTACTGTTGCTTAACGCCGTGCTGACCGTTCGAGCCCACGAAGCGGCATCGCACGCAGGTCGCGGATGGGAACAGTTTACGGATGCCGTCGTACGAGCCATTGCCGAGCGCAAGCAGGGCGTGGTATATATGTTGTGGGGAAGTTACGCACAGCGCAAGGGTGCAATCGCCGACCCGACGCGCAACCTGATACTCAAAGCCGTGCATCCGTCGCCGCTGTCGGTCTATCGCGGATTCTTCGGCTCGCGCCACTTTTCGCAGGCCAACGCATACCTTCAATCGCAGGGGTTAGCACCAATCGTATGGTAAGCGAAGGGGCAAAACAAGCAAGATATTTGCATTTTTCAAACGCGTGACGTATCTTTGCACCGCTTTTGTGGAGGGATTTGGACTGATTGCAACCACAATAAAAAATCGCTAAAACAGCAATTTTCTTGCGTACAGTCGCATTTTCTCCCCATACGTACATTTTATAAACAGAGTTAAAAGGTAAAGTTATGGGATTTTTGTTTACATCCGAATCGGTATCGGAAGGACATCCGGATAAAGTTTCCGACCAGATTTCGGACGCTATTCTTGACGAATTTTTACGTCGCGACCCTTCGTCGAAGGTCGCTTGCGAGACACTCTGCACCACCGGTTTGGTGGTCGTAGCGGGCGAAGTTCGCTCGGACGCATACGTCGATATTCAGCAGACGGCTCGTCGCGTCATCGAGCGCATCGGATACAATCGCAGCGAGTTGCAGTTCGACGCCGCTTCGTGCGGAATCCTCTCGGCCATTCACGAGCAATCGTCCGACATCAATCAGGGCGTAGTGCGCGAAACCGAAGAGGAGCAAGGCGCAGGCGATCAGGGTATTATGTTTGGCTATGCAACACGCGAGTCGCGCGAGTTGATGCCGGCAACGCTTATTCTTTCGCACGTCATCCTCAAAGAGTTGGCAGACATTCGCCGCGAGGGCAAGGTTATGTGCTACCTGCGTCCGGATGCAAAGAGTCAGGTGACAATCGAATACAACGACGAGCGTCGTCCGCAACGAGTACACACCATCGTCGTATCGACACAGCACGACGAGGATGTCGATAGCGCACAAATCAAAGAGGATGTTCGCACGATACTGATTCCGCGCGTAAAGGCACGCTTGGAGCGCGCACACGACGAGTTGGCGGAGTTGATTGGCGACGACTATATCCTGCACGTAAACCCTACCGGCAAGTTTGTTATCGGAGGTCCGCACGGTGACACAGGTCTGACGGGTCGCAAGATTATCGTAGATACCTATGGTGGTCGTGGCGCACACGGCGGCGGTGCCTTCTCGGGTAAGGACTCGTCGAAGGTCGATCGTTCGGCAGCGTATGCGGCTCGCCACATCGCAAAGAATATGGTTGCGGCAGGCGTTGCAGATGAAGTACTCGTACAGTTGAGTTATGCTATCGGTATCGCGCAGCCGCTCTCGATTTATGTCGATACGTACGGCACAAACCACCTCTCGATTAGCGAAGGTGAGATTGCCGAGCGCATCGGTCATCTGTTCGATTTGCGCCCTGCAAGCATCGTGCGCCGATTCGGACTCAATAACCCTATCTTCGAGCCGACCGCTTCGTATGGTCACTTCGGCAATCGTTCGTACGTAAAACCGGTGACGTTTATCGAAAACGGCGTGGAGGTTGAGCGCGAGGTGGAGTTCTTCGGATGGGAGAAGTTGGATGCCGTTGAGCAGATTAAAGCCGAATTCGGACTATAATCGAGCAACCCCACGGCATACGTAAAATGGTGGTTATCTGCGCGATAACCACCATTTATCATATATTATGCAAGTTGCAAGCCCCCTCACCTAAAAACAAATCCGTCCGAACTCTCATTCGGACGGATTTTTAAGCATTTTGTGACTCCGACAGGATTCAAACCTGTAACCGCTTGATCCGTAGTCAAGTACTCTATTCAGTTGAGCTACGGAGCCATTTGCTGAATGCGAGTGCAAATATAGGGCGAATTTCCGATACCACCAAATAATTTCGTAAAAAAATTGAAAAAAATTCGCTTTTCAGTGCTCCACGACACCGATTTCCGCCCACTATGCGCCACATAACGCACAACAGCATAGCAAGATAATCGGCCCGCGAGCGCAACGAACAACAAAATCGCTACTCCTGCATCTTTTTTGCCAATCCGCCTTCGGATGTTTCACGATAGAGCGACGGAAGGTTGTGGCCGGTCTCGTTCATCACCTCAACAACCTTATCGAACGACACCAAATGCGAACCATCGGAGAGCGTTGCGTAGGTGTTGGCATCGAATGCACGAGCCGCAGCAATCGCATTACGCTCGATGCAAGGCACCTGAACAAGGCCGCAAACCGGGTCGCACGTGAGGCCAAGGTGGTGTTCCAGACCCATCTCGGCAGCATACTCGATTTGAGCCGGCGTTCCGCCAAAGAGTTGGCAGGCAGCCGCAGCCGCCATAGCGCACGCTACGCCAATTTCGCCCTGACAGCCAACTTCAGCACCCGAAATGCTGGAATTGTGCTTCACGACATTTCCGAACAGACCCGCCGTAGCCAATGCTCGCAGGACACGGATGCGAAGAAAGTCGCGCGAGGTGGTGAGGTGGTAGATAACCGCCGGCAGCACACCGCACGAGCCACAGGTCGGAGCCGTCACTACCCTGCCGCCCGAAGCATTCTCTTCGGCCACAGCAAGAGCGTAGGCGTAGATCTTCGCACGCGACGAGAGCGAGTCAGTAAAGCTCTTCGATTTGACAAAATATGTACTCGCTTTACGCGCCACCTTCAAACCGCCCGGCAGCACGCCATCGTTATTCAGACCACTCTTAATCGTCTCGCACATAACCGTCCAGACCGTATCCAGATAGTCCCAAATCTCTTTACCCTCGCAATCCTCGACATACTCCCAATAGGTCTTTCCCTCGCGATAGCACCAATCCTTGATTTCGCGAATGGTGTTCATCATATATACCTGTTGCTTGTCGGTCGGGCGCGTCTGCTCGTTAGCCAAAGCTCCGCCACCGACGCTATATATAACCCACTCATCGAGGAGTTCTTCGCCTCGAAACGCCTCGAAACGCATTCCGTTTGGATGGAACGGAAGAACCGTATCCGGCTCCCATACGATTTCGAGCGGAGCAACGGGTTGTAGTACCGATTCAATCGCCTTGTCGGTCAAGTGACCTCGACCCGTAGCGGCAAGTGAACCGTAAAGTGTCACGCGGTAACGCTCGGCATTAGGCGCGCGCTTAACAAACTGTTCGGCAGCGAGTTTCGGGCCCATCGTATGGCTACTCGACGGACCGTAACCTATCTTGTATAACTCTCTTAATGATTCCATAACATTGAGTGTTTGGTTATGCAAATATAGCGAAAATTTGCAATCTTCGTACAAAACAGCCCAATCAGCGCACATTTAACACACAAAAACCCGCCGAGAATTGCCCACCGATGCGAAACGAGCCAAAGAAAATCGAGCGAAACGAAGGGCAAAAATTTTCATTTTTCGTTTATTTGTACTATCTTTGTATGTTATATATACACACAAGAACATAAAGACGAAAAAAGATATGTCGAAAAAGATTGAAACAGATGATATAGTGGTAGAACTCTCGCCGGAGATTATGGACCGTAAGTATCAGACAATTCCGATAGTTACGTCGGGCGACGATGACACAATCGAGGAGGTAACGCTTCCGGACGTTCTGCCGATTTTGACGCTTCGCAGTTCGGTACTCTTCCCGGGTGCAATCACGCCTATCACGGTAGGTCGCGAAAAGAGCATCGCTTTGGTGCGTGCCGTGAACGCCGAGCAGGGTCTGCTTGGTGCGGTTTTGCAGCGTCACGCAGAGATTGAGACGCCGACGCCGGACGATATGTACCGCATCGGTACCGCAGCGCGAATCCTCAAAATATTGGAGATGCCGAACGGCAATCTGACCGTTATTCTGTCGGGTTTGGAGAAGATTGAAATCGGCGAGTACATCTCGACCGAGCCATTCTTCAAGGCAAAGGTTACACCGCTGCTCGACACTACGCCGGACAAGAACAACGTAGAGTTTGACGCGCTTGTCGAGTCGATTCGCGACGTTGCGCTCAACATAATCAACATCTCGCCGTCGATTCCGAAGGAGGCGACATTCGCCATCAAGAATATCGACTCGAAGCGAGGCATCGTAAACTTTATCTGCTCGAATCTCGAATTTTCGGACGACGACCGTCAGTCGTTGCTCGAAGCTCCGGGACTGTTGGCGCGTTCGCGCAAGTTGCTCGAAATACTGATTCGCGACCAGCAGTTGCTCGAACTCAAACAGAGCATTCAGGAGAAGGTCAAGACCGAAATCGACAAGCAGCAACGCGACTACTATCTGCAACAGCAGATGCGCACCATTCAGCAGGAGTTGGGCGAGGGCGAGGATGACGACATCGAACGTCTGCGCGAGGCGGCAAAGCAGAAGAAGTGGAGCGAGCAGACAGCCGAACTCTTTGCAAAGGAGGTGGCAAAACTCGAACGACTCAATCCGGCTGTTGCCGAGTACTCGGTGCAGATGACCTATCTGCAATTGATGCTCGACCTGCCGTGGGACGAGGTGACCAAAGACAATCTCGACCTCACGTGCGCTCGCGAGCAATTGGACGCCGACCACTTCGGATTGGATGAGGTCAAGGAGCGAATTTTGGAGCACCTGGCAGTCATCAAGTTGAAGGGCGACCTCAAATCGCCGATTCTCTGTCTGTATGGTCCTCCGGGAGTTGGTAAAACATCGCTCGGCAAGTCGGTAGCAACGGCTCTCGGTCGCAAGTTCGGGCGTATCTCGCTCGGCGGTCTGCACGACGAGGCGGAGATTCGCGGACATCGCCGTACGTATATAGGCGCAATGCCGGGTCGCGTTATCGAGACCATCAAGCGATGCGGCTCATCGAATCCGGTAATCATCCTCGACGAGGTCGATAAAATCACGGTCAGCAACCACGGCGACCCATCGTCGGCTCTATTGGAGGTACTCGATCCGGAGCAGAACACCACCTTCCACGACAACTATCTCGACACGGAGTACGACCTGTCGAAGGTGTTGTTCATCGCTACGGCAAACGACATCGGCGCAATCAACCCTGCGTTGCGCGACCGTATGGAGTTAATCAACATCCCGGGATACATTCTCGAAGACAAGATACAAATCGGCTTGAAGCACCTCGTATCGAAACAATCGGAGGCGCACGGTCTGAAAGAGGGCGATATGGTCTTTACGGCCGAGTCGCTGCAAAAAATTATCTCGGAATATACGCGCGAATCGGGCGTTCGTTCGCTCGACAAGCATATTGCGAAAATTGCGCGTGCAAGGGCCAAGAACATAGCATTCGAGGAGGAGTATGCGCCCGAAATCTCGGCGGCAGACATCGAGAAGATTCTCGGCAAGCCGAAATTCCTCAACGAGGAGTACGAAATCAAGGATATGGTCGGCGTTGTGACCGGTTTGGCGTGGACGGCTGTCGGTGGCGACATCCTCTACATCGAGTCGTTGCTCACTCCGGGCAAAGGCAAGCTCTCGCTGACGGGTAACCTCGGCGATGTGATGAAGGAGTCGGCAACCATTGCACACGAGTGGGTTATGGCACACCACGAGCAGCTCGGTATCGACAAGGAGCTCTTTGAAAAGCACGACCTCAACATTCACGTTCCGGAGGGTGCCATTCCAAAGGATGGACCATCGGCAGGTATCACGATGATTACATCAATCGTATCGACATACACAGGTCGCAAGGTGCGTGAGCGTATTGCGATGACGGGCGAAACCACTCTGCGCGGTCGCGTAACGCCTATCGGTGGCGTCAAGGAGAAGGTGTTGGCAGCAAAGCGTGCCGGCATTCACACAATCCTGCTTCCGGAGGAGAATCGCAAGGATGTCGAGGAGATTAAAGCAGAGTATGTCGAGGGTCTTACGTTCCACTACGTACGCACCAACGAGGAGGTACTCGCACTTGCACTTGAAAACTAACGCACTATGAAATTCATAGCAATCATTCCGGCACGATACGCCAGCACCCGCTTCCCGGCAAAACCGCTTGCGATGCTTGGCGGCAAACGCGTAATCGAGCGCGTATATGAGCAGGTGGCAGGCGTCTTGGACGATGCCGTTGTAGCGACTGACGACGAGCGCATCTTCGATGCTGTTCGGGCGTTCGGCGGCAAGGTCGAGATGACCTCTACGGCACATCGCAGCGGTACCGACCGCTGTTGGGAGGCGTACTGCAAGCAGAGTGGCGAATTTGACGTTGTTGTAAATGTGCAGGGCGACGAGCCATTCATTCAGCCGTCGCAGTTGGAGGCATTAAAGCACTGTTTCGACAACGAGAATATAGACATCGCAACGCTCGTCAAGCCATTCGAGCCGAGCGACGGCATTGAGGCACTCGAAAATCCCAACTCGCCAAAGGTGGTACTCGACAGCGAGGGGTGTGCCATATACTTCTCACGCTCGGTTATCCCATATCTTCGTGGCATAGAGCGCGAAAAGTGGCTTACGGAGCATACGTTCTACAAGCATATCGGCATCTACGGCTTCCGCACTGACGTTTTGCGTGCCGTGACGGCTCTGCCGCAATCGACACTCGAATGCGCCGAGTCGCTCGAACAGTTGCGTTGGTTGGAGAACGGATACAAAATCGGTGTCGGCATATCGAACGTGGAGACCATCGGCATCGACACGCCAGAGGATTTGGCCCGTGCCGAAGAGTTCTTGCGCCGAATGCGTTAAATCGTGAAACGATTGATTTTTCGATATCAACAAGACGAAAACCTTAAAACTGATATAGCAATGAAGAGATTTATTTGCACACTGATTATCGGACTCGTTGCCTCGGCAACGGCACACGCCGAGTGGAAAATTGCCGGCGAGCGTCTTCGCACGAATTGGGCAGAACAGGTCACACCGGAGAGCGTTCTTCCGGAGTATCCGCGACCGCAACTTGTACGTGGCGAGTGGCAAAATCTGAACGGTCTATGGAACTATGCCATCACAGCAGCAGACGCCGCTCAACCTACATCGTTCGAGGGCGAGATACTCGTTCCGTTTGCGTTGGAGTCGGCTTTGTCGGGAGTGCAGAAATCGCTCACGGAGCGCGATGCTCTGTGGTATGAGCGCACGTTCAGCGTGCCGTCGAAGTGGCTCTCGCAGCGCGTTATGCTCAACTTTGGCGCAGTAGATTGGCAGGCAGACGTCTATGTAAACGACATATTGGTAGGCAGTCACACGGGCGGCTACACACCATTCTCGTTCGACATCACATCGGCACTCAAAAAGGGCGCAGAGCAGCGTCTTACGGTGCGCGTATGGGATCCGACCGACAAGGAGCAACACCCGATAGGCAAGCAGTGTTTCAATCCGACAGGAATCTGGTACACGCCGGTTTCGGGCATTTGGCAGACCGTATGGTTGGAGCCGGTAGCAAAGCAAAACCACATTGTAGCCGTTACGCCGACATCGGACATCCGCAACGGTCGC
The DNA here is from genome assembly GCA_017410165.1 of Alistipes sp. GTDB lineage: Bacteria > Bacteroidota > Bacteroidia > Bacteroidales > Rikenellaceae > Alistipes. The sequence continues at coordinate 21,375 of JAFQRH010000009.1, forward strand.
CTCGTAATCGACACGCACTGCGACAAGCCGCAAGGCCTCGTCAGCATCGAGGTCAAAGATGGCGACACGCTTGTAGGCAGTGCAAAAGCGGTATGCGGCACACCTGCAATCGTGCACATTCCGAATGCAAAGTTGTGGTCGCCGGATATGCCGCACCTCTACACGCTCAAAGTATCGCTCACGGAGGGTGGCAAGAGCGTGGATTGCGTAGAGTCGTATGCAGCGATGCGCGAGTTCTCGACCAAGCGCGACGAAGGCGGACACCTGCGTCTGTGCCTGAACGGCAAGCCGGTATTTATGTATGGCCCACTTGATCAGGGTTGGTGGCCTGACGGTCTATACACCGCACCGACCGACGAGGCATTGCTCTCGGACGTAACCTTTACCAAGGCGATTGGCTTCAACACCATCCGCAAGCACGTAAAGGTCGAGCCGGCACGTTGGTACTATCATTGCGACCGCGAGGGCGTGATTGTATGGCAGGATATGCCGAGTATGTTCTTTGTTCGCGGACGCGGTCTGTGGGGTCGCAACTATATGGGTGCAGGCACCGATTCGCCGGTCAGCGAGCGTGCAAAAGAGAACTTCCGCAAGGAGTGGCGCGAGGTGATGGATGCTCTGCGCTTCTTCCCGTCAATCGGTGTATGGGTGCCGTTCAACGAGGCGTGGGGTCAATTCGACACCGAGCAGATTGCCGCGTGGACCAAGCAATACGACCCATCGCGATTGGTTAATGCTGCAAGTGGAGGTAATCTGCGCGAGTGTGGCGACATCATCGACCTGCACAACTACCCTGCCCCTGCAATGCCGGTACATCACGCCGGATTCTCGGTGGTATTGGGCGAGTATGGCGGCATCGGCTACCCGATGGAGGAGCATCTGTGGTGGAACAAACGAAACTGGGGCTATATCAAGTTTTCGAGCATAGCCGAGGTGACGGACGAGTATGTGAAGTACGCTCACGAGTTGAAACCGCTGATTCGTCAGGGTCTGTCGGCCGCAATCTACACCCAAACGACCGACGTCGAGGGCGAGGTGAACGGAATACTCACCTACGACCGCAAAGTAGTGAAGATGGACAAAGAGCGTGTTCGCGCAGTAAATCAAGAGATTATAAATTGTTTGAAATAGTATGAAGCCAATATTCATAGCAGGACCTTGCGTCATCGAGTCGGCCGAGATTCTCGATGCGGTAGCGAAGCGTTTGGTCGAAATCAACGCATCGCTCGGCACCGAAATCATCTTCAAGGCGTCGTTCGACAAGGCAAATCGCACATCGCTCGGCTCGTACCGAGGTGTCGGCATCGAGCGTGGTTTGCAGATGCTCGCCGATGTGCGTAGCAAATATGGTCTGCGTCTGCTCACCGACATTCACGAGGCGTGGCAGGCGGCCCCTGCGGGCGAGGTTGTCGATGTGTTGCAAATTCCGGCCTTCCTCTGTCGCCAAACCGACTTGTTGGTGGCAGCAGCCAAGACAGGTCGCACGGTAAACATCAAAAAGGCACAATTCCTCTCGGGAGCCGATATGCGCTACCCGTACGAGAAGGCGACCGAATCGGGCGCATCGGAGGTGTGGCTCACCGAGCGCGGTAATTCGTTCGGATACAACAACCTCGTGGTCGATTTTCGCAATATTCCCGATATGCTCGGCATCGCTCCGCGCGTCATAATGGACTGTACACACTCCGTACAACGACCGGGTGCGGCAGGCGGAAAGACTGGTGGCAATCGCGAATTTGTACCGTCGATGGCGTTGGCAGCCAAGGCATTCGGCGCGAATGGCTACTTCTTCGAGGTACACCCAGATCCGGATGCGGCACTCAGCGATGGTCCGAATATGTTGCGACTCGACGATTTGGAAAACGTAATAAAAACTCTCTTATAAAAAGTATAATGACACAAGATAACAGACGACAGATACTCGACGTTGCACGCGAAACGCTGCAAACCGAAGCCGATGCGTTGCTGCGCATCAAGAACGATTTGGGCGACGAGTTTGTGCGCGCCGTCGAGTCGATTATGGGCAGCAGTGGCAAGGTGATTATGACCGGTATGGGAAAATCGGGTCTCGTTGCCAAGAAGATTGCCGCAACGCTCGCAAGCACAGGCACTCCGAGTTTCTATATGCACCCGGGCGAGGCATTTCACGGCGATTTGGGTATGATTTCGAGTTGCGATATCGTAATCGCTCTCTCATACTCGGGCGAGACGGACGAAGTGCTGAAAATCGTTCCATTCATCCACGACAACGGCAATACACTGATTTCGATGACCGGCAATCCAAACTCGTCGCTAGCAAAAAATTCGGACATACACCTCGACGTTGCCGTCGAGCACGAAGCGTGCATCCTGCACCTTGCACCAACCACCTCGACAACCGCACAACTTGCAATGGGCGATGCATTGGCAGTTGCATTGATGAAGTTGCGCAACTTTACGTCGATGGATTACGCACGTCTGCACCCGGGCGGAAGTCTCGGCCGACGACTACTGATGACCGTCGGTAACGCGATGCGTCGCAACGATTTGCCGATTATCAACGAGGAGTGCTCGGCAACGGAGATGATTCAGCGAATGTCGCAGGGCGGCTTGGGATTGATTGTGATTTGTCGCGGAGAGAAGATTCTCGGCATTGTGACCGATGGCGATGTACGTCGTGCGATGGAGTCGCGCCGTGCGGAGTTCTTCAACATCAAGCCGATGGATATTGCAACGCCTTCGCCAAAGACGATTCATCCGGACGAAAAGCTCATCGAGGCAGAAAAACTTATGACTCGCCACAAGGTAAACTCGCTGCTGGTCGTAAACAACGAGCAGCGACTGGTGGGCGTAATCCAGATTTACGACATCAAGTTGTAAGTAGGGTTACGATTAAAACCTAAAACACTACGCAAATAACCTAAAAAACTAAATAAAATGGCATTGCTTGATTTTATGGCTCCACCGGCTCACAAGCCGTTGCTGCCGGCAGAGAAGATTGACCGCGAGTACCGTTCGATGCGACTGAAAGTATTTTTGGGCATCTACTTCGGCTATGCGGCGTACTATCTGGTACGTAAAAATTTGTCGTTCGCAACCAGCGGAATGATTGAAGACAACCTCATCGACAAGCCCGGTGCAGGTATTGCGATGGCGGGTATTCCGATTGCCTATGCGGTGAGCAAATTCCTGATGGGAAGTTTATCCGACCGTTCGGATGCTCGTAAGTTTATGACTATCGGCCTCGTATTGTCGGCTCTGGTGATGATTATCGCCGGCGTGGTACCTTACCCTGCGGGCGTAGATGGTAACTACTCGGTGACCGTCGGACTGATGTTCGTATTTATGCTCTTGGCAGGTTGGCTGTCGGGTATGGGTTGGCCTCCTTGCGGCCGCGTAATGTCGCAGTGGTTCTCGACCAACGAGCGCAGTTTCAAGATGTCGATTTGGAACACGGCACACAATATCGGTAACGGTTCGCTCGGTCTGCTCGTCATTGCAGGCGTAGCACTCTTCGGAGGATTGGGTGTCGAGCAGTCGTGGCGTGCAGCATTCGTGGTGCCGGCTATCGTAGCAATGCTCTTTGCAGCAATGTGTTGGTGGTTTATACGCGACACACCTGAATCGTGCGGATTGCCACCAATCGAGAAGTACCGCAACGACCACACAGGCGCAAAAGCAAAGAAGGGCGAGGAGCAGAAGATTCCGTTCAAGCGTCTGTTTATCGACTACATCTTCAAGAACCCGACGCTGTGGCTTATCGGTTTTGCCAACATCTTTGTATATTTCATCCGCTACGGTATTGCCGACTGGTCGCCTATCTACTTGAACGAGGTGTGCAATATGTCGTTGGAGGATAGTTCGCTTGCATACACCATCCGCGAGTATGCCGGTATCGTCGGCACGGTGCTTTGCGGTTGGATTTCGTCGAAATTCTTCCAAGGTCGCTGTGCGCCGGTGAACGTAATCTATATGCTTATCGTTGCACTCGGCGTACTGATGTATTGGCAGGCGTTGCCGTTGGCAGGCGTATTGGCAATGGACGTTAAGTATATCGTCTATATCTCGCTCGCACTTATCGGTGCAGCAATCTATGGCCCTGTTGCGATGATTTCGATTCAGGCGATTGCCATCGTTCCGAAGAATGCGGCAGGTACGGCTGCGGGCTTTATGGGTCTGCTCGGTTATCTGGTGGGCGATGCTATCTTGTCGAAGATTGCCTTCGGTTACGTCGCAAACAGCTCGCTCGGTTGGAACTTCACGTTTGTATGCTTCTTCGCTACGAGCATCATCGCAGCCGTTATCTGTATGGTTGCGTGGGGCAAAGAGAAGCGTATGATGGACGAGCGACTGAAAGCCGCCGCAGAGCAGAAATAGTACACCTTACGTAAAATATGTACGGTTCATTAAGAGAATTTATAGATAAGTTGGAGAGTGCCGGTGAGTTGATTCGCATCGGCACTCCCGTTTCGAGCATCTGTGAGATTGCCGAAATCACCGACCGCGTGGCGAAAAGCGAGGGCGGAGGCAAAGCTTTGCTATTCGAGCATACAGACCGCGATTTTCCGGTCGTAACCAATATGATGGGCTCCGAGCGTCGTATGGCTATGGCGTTGGGGGTCGAGCGTTTGGAGGAGATTACGCAACTCATCGAGTCGCTCGTACGACAGGCAACCTCACCGAAAGATTCGCTCGGTGACAAGTTGCGAATGGTGCCACTGCTGGGCGAGGTTGCAAAGTGGTTTCCGCGCAAGTTGAAGCGTCGCGGAGCGTGTCAGCAGGTGGTGCTCACAGGCGAGGAGGCATCGCTCGACCGACTGCCGATATTGCAGAGCCGAGCGTTGGACGGAGGGCGTTTTGTGACGCTGCCGATGGTCAACACTATCGACCCCGACACAGGCGTACGCAACGTGGGAATGTATCGTATGCAGGTGCTGGATGCCCACACAACGGGTATGCATTGGCATCGCCATAAGACCGGCGCACGTCACGCAGAGGCCTACAAACGACGCGGAGAGCGTATGCCGGTAGCGGTAGCAATCGGTGGAGACCCCGTATATGCGTACAGCGCAACAGCACCGATGCCCGACAATCTGGACGAGTATCTGTTGGCGGGAATGTTGCGCCATCGTCCGGTACGATTGGTAAAGTGCATAACGAACGATATATACGTTCCGGAGGATTGCGACTTTGTTATCGAAGGATATGTCGAGCCACACGAAGAGCCGGTCATCGAGGGCGACTTTGGCGACCATACAGGTTTCTTCTCGCTGACAGACCTCTACCCTCGTTTCCACGTAACCGCCATCACACACCGTCGCGATGCGATATATCCGGCAACCGTAGTCGGCATTCCGCCACAGGAGGATGCCTACATTTCGCAGGCGACCGAACGCATATTCCTTGCACCGATACGGCTCGTTATGCAGCCCGAGATTGTCGATATGACGATGCCCGTCGCCGGAACGTCGCACAATATCGCTCTGCTCTCGATAGGCACACGATACGCCGGTCAGCCGGTAAAGGTGGCGCAAGGAATGTGGAGCGCCGGACAGATGATGTTCAACAAATACCTCGTTCTCACACCTGCCGATACGGCTCTGCGCGACAAGGCGCAGGTGGCTCGACTCATTAGAAATTGTGACCCGAAGCGTGCCATAATTCGTGGCGAAGGCATATACGACGTACTTGACCACGCAACCGAGAGGTGCGGATACGGCGGAAAAATTGCTCTCGATTTGACAGAGGTATGCGCGGAGGGCAGTCGCACGCCACATATCTCGGCGGAGGTCGCACTACCCGACGGCGTAGAGCACAGCACGGCCCTGCTTGACGAGTGGAGCGCGTGGATACTCTTCGCCGACAATGATGCGGAGGTGGATGTCGAGCAGTTGGCACGCACAAACGGTGTGCAATGTAACTGCATAGCCCTATTTGACAAGCGAGCACAGCACCTCACGGGCGAAGAGTTGTTGTGGTTGGCAGCCGCCAATACCGAGCCATCGCGCGACGTACGCCTATCGTCGGATGGGAATACGGCAATCGTCGATGCGCGACCAAAACGACCGGGCAAGGAGGGTAATCCTGCGCGATTCCCGAACGTGGTGGTATCCGACGAGCAGACCATTGCGCTGGTTGATGCGCGATGGGCAGAGTATGGATTGGGCGAGAGAATCGAGTCGCCATCAGTGCGTTACGGCAAATTGCTATTATCCGACAAGGCGGAGTGGTAAGGAGCAACAAAAGAGAGGAGTGGGTAGTATGTTTTCGCGGCAACAAATACGAGGTTTAGCGACCATTATTGTAATGGTCGGCATCATCGTTGCCCTGCTCTACATAGGCAAACCACGCCTGAAATACTATCTCGCCGAACGCGACAAGGTGGCAATGCCGGCTACGCATAGCGACGAAGAGCCGGCACGCGACTCGCTATTCTGCTTCGACCCGAACACCGTAACATACGAAGAGTTGCGGGCAATGGGGTTCAGCAAGCGTACGGCAGTCGGCATCGTGAAGTACCGTTCGATGGGCAAAGTGTTCTCTATCAAGGAGGATTTCGCGCTCTGCTACGGTGTAACCGACTCGATGTACGCACGGCTCAAACCCTATATCCGCATCGGCAGCAAGTATGCGGCTCGACCAAAGCGCGACACGCTATACGCCTCGCATCGCGCGACAGAGCGTCGCTTCGCACCACGACCATTCGAGCCGTTTCGTATCGACACGGTGGGAGTTGAGTATCTGCGACAAATCGGATTCTCAACACGTCAGGCACGCTCGCTTATAGAGTATCGTAACCGCGCGGCAGAGGGCATACGCGATATGGCAGAGTTGCGCGACTGCTACGTCGTAAGTGAAGAGATGGCCGACTCGCTCGAAGCGTATGTAATCTTCCCCGAGCCGAAACCCTACGGCGGACTTGTAGAGATAAATTCTGCCGACTCGGCAACGCTGCGTTCGGTGGCGGGCATCGGCGCAAAGAGCGTCGTGGCGATTATGGAGTACCGCCGTTTGCTCGGCGGATTCCACTCAATTAAGCAAATTGCGGAACTAAAATGCGTTACGGCAGAAAATTTTGCACGAATATCGAAACAAATTTGTTGCGATAGTTGTGTTATTTCAAAAATTGATATTAACTTTGCACCCGCTATCGAGTTGGAGCGTCATCCGTATATGACTCGAAGCGCAATAAAACAGATTGTTGAACTACGCAAATCGAAAGGGGGCTGGAAGTCGTTCGAAGAGATGATTGAGGATAAAATATTTGGAGCGGAGCAGACAACTGCCATCGCGCCCTATCTTCACTTTGGCGACATACCGCAAGGTTTCGAGGAGCAATAACACAACAATCACAGTACCCGCAACGGGGGAGTGCGGCGACGAGGAGAGCCGGCAGAGTAGCGGCATCAATCGGGAAACTCCACCACAAAAAACAGACAACAGAAAACAATAACAAATTAAAAAAGTAGAATATTATGATTATTATGCCAGTTAAAGAGGGCGAAAACATCGAGCGCGCTCTCAAAAAGTTCAAGCGTAAATACGAGCGTACCGGAGTTTTGAAGGAGTTGCGTGCACGCCAGTACTTCACTAAACCGTCGATCGCAAAGCGCGAGAAGATGGCACACGCAATCTACGTCGAGAAGATGCACCGTGAGGATGCAGAGTAATTATTCGGCAGCGTAAAACAACGGGCGTTTTCTTCGTAGCAGGGGAAGACGCCTTTTTTTGCAGCAAAACAAAACACTTTATAAAACGAAGCAATTATGGCTAACAACACTAACACAGCTGCGGCAACCGTATGGGGTTTTGTCGCTCTCGCATTGATTGCAATAGCAGTTATCTTGGGCTTGATGTTCGGTCTGCCGATGTACAACGTATGGCAGCAGGAGATGAGCGGTCGTGCCGAGTTGGCAAAGGCGGAGCAGAACCGTCAAATCAAAATCGAGGAGGCAAAGGCAAACCTCGAAGCCGAGAAACTCAACGCACAGGCAGAAATCGAGCGTGCGAAGGGTGCAGCCGAGGCAATACGCATCGAGAATGGCTCGCTCACTTCGACCTACATTCAGTATCTGTGGGTACGTCAGCAAAACAATATTCCGGAGAAGGTTATCTACATCCCGACCGAGGCAAATCTGCCGATATTGGAGGCAAAAAAGTAGACCGTGCGCGATATGAAGATTGCAGTTCCAACCAGAGATAACCGCGTGGACGACCACTTCGGCCACTGCGACCACTACACGATTTTCACAATCGAGCAGGGTGCAATCGCGGAGCGCACTACCCTCCCCTCACCGCAAGGTTGCGGTTGCAAGTCGGGCATTGCCACAACGCTTGCCGAGATGGGTGTCGAGGTGATGTTGGCTGGCAATATGGGCGACGGAGCAAAGCGCAAACTCGCCGAGAGTGGCATTACAGTCAAACGCGGATGCAGCGGAGAGGTCGAATCGCTTGTAGAAAAGTATCTTGCGGGAGAGATTGACGACTCGGGCGAGAGTTGCTCGGCACACGGACCGGGGCACGAGTGTTCACACTCGCCACACGACCCATCCGACAACAATATCGGCACGATGCAATTCGTATATCGTCCGCAGAAGTAAAGCGCGGAGGTATCACTACACAAACAAAGGGGCTGTTCTATCGAAAACGTAGAACAGCCCCTTACGCTTTTATCACTCGGCGTAAATGAGCATTTTGAGGGCAAGCGTAACGCAGAAATCACCTTGTTAGACGGCTTCTTCTGCTTTTATCACACGGCCTACTCCTCGCGCATAATGCGATTCTGGTGGGTAATACTCTCGATATGAATGGCTTCAAGCACCGTATTGACAAACTCGTGGCTGAGGCCGAGTGCAGTGGCTCGTGCCTGCATTCGCTCGACGACATCGCTCCAACGCCCCGACTGCAAAATCATCACATTGTTATCGCGTTTGATGCGACCAATGCTATCTGCCGCCTCCATACGACGGGCAAGCAGGTCGAAAATCTCTTTATCCAGACGGTCGATAGTACTGCGCAACTCGTCTATCGAGCTCTGATATGCCAGCGACTGCGATTCGGACGCGCGCCACTGTATGCGGTCGATAATCTCGGCAAAGGCATCGGGTGTAACTTGTTGCGCAGCATCGCTCCACGCCGTATCGGGCGAATAATGGCTTTCGAGCATCACACCATTAAAGTCCAAATCGGCCGCCTGTTGTGCCACATCGAACAGATGCACGCGATTGCCGCAGATGTGTGACGGATCACACAGAATCGGCAACTCCGGCAGACGACGCTTAATCTCCAACGGGATATGCCACATCGGCATATTGCGGTATTCGCTCGAACCGTAACCCGAAAAACCGCGATGAATCAAGCCCAAATTCTTCACGTCGCACTTTTGAAGACGCTCCACGGCTCCAACCCACAATTCGAGGTCGGCACTCATCGGATTCTTTACCAACACTGGCGTATCCGTACCACGCAACGCCTCGGCAACCTCTTGCGTGCTGAACGGGTTGGAGGTGGTACGCGCACCAATCCACAACATATCTATACCGTACTCCAACGCGCTCTCGACGTGGCGCGTATTCGCAACCTCGATGGCAATAGGCAACCCCGTGCGCTCGCGTGCCTCAACGAGCCACGGCAACGCCTCAACGCCCACACCCTCGAACATTCCGGGTTTGGTACGCGGCTTCCACACTCCGGCACGAAGCACATTGACTCTGCCTGTTGCCGCCAATGCCCTCATCGTAGAGAGCGTTTGCTCACGTGTCTCTGCACTGCAAGGGCCAGCAATGATAAGCGGCTTGCGAGATTTTATATCCAATGCCATAATCCTTAATGTTTTTTTACTCCGTAAAACATTTTCTTATCGGTTGCCCGCACAATCACACGGTGCAACTCGTTTCAATCATCCCAACTTCGTCTGCACGATAATTTGACGCTTGGCCGGCTACCGCAAATAGTCCTCGAAATAGTCGGTCACCTTCTGCATCAAATGCACTCGGTCTTTGCCTCGTACGTTATGTTGTGCGCGAGGGTACGGGAAGTAATCAACCGGCACGTTATGCTTGATACACTCGTCGATAAAATTGAGCGAATGTTGCCATACGACCACATCATCGACAGCACCCTGACAAATCAGCAACTTACCTCGCAAATCCTTCGCACGCGGCAGCAGCGACGTCGCAGCAAAACCCTCGGCGTTGGTCGCCTCGGTCTCCATATATCGTTCGCCGTACATCACCTCGTACCACTTCCAATCAATCACCGGACCACCTGCCACACCAACTTTGAACACCTCCGGATAGTTGACCATCAGCGATATGGTCATAAAACCGCCATACGACCAGCCGTGAACGCCCACACGCTCGGCATCCGCCCAATCGTGCGACAGCAGCCAACGCATACCTGCCATCTGGTCTTCCATCTCGCACGCTCCGCAACGGCGGTGGATAGCGCGCTCGTACTCCGCACCACGATTTGCCGTACCGCGATTATCCATCACGAAGACCACCCAACCACGCTGCGCCATATACATCTCCCAACGACGCAACTGCGCCTGAAACGAATTGCAGACCATTTGCGAGTGTGGACCGCCATAGACATACAGAATGACCGGATACTTTTTGGCGGGGTCGAAATCGAGCGGCTTAATCAAGCGGTAGTAGTTATCGTAGCGACCATCGGCACTCGGCACCGAGCCCAACTCAATTTGCGCATAGTTAAACTCGGCCGATGGGTCGGGCGCACGGAATAGTTCGCGATAGAGGCGACCGTCGGTAGTGCCGACAGCCACAACACGTGGCACGGTAAGCGAAGAGTAATTATCCGAGAATGCGCGACCGTCAGCCGACAGAGTACAGGTATGCCAACCCGCTTCGCGCGTGAGTTGCAGCACTTTGCCCGTACGCAAATCGAGGCGCATCAGGTGGCGTTCGATAGGCGACTGCTCGGCCGAATAGTAGAATATAGTCCTGTCGCTCTGACCAACATACTCCACATCGGCCTCCGTTGCGGTCAGGCGACGAAGCGTTCCATCGGCGAGCGAGTAGAGGTATAGATTACGATAGCCGTCACGATTGTTGGTCGTATAGATAAATTTCGACGAATCGCCCGAAAGGAAATAGAGCGGATGTTGCGGCTCGACATAGCGGTCGTCGTGCTCGGTGAGCAACGTCGCCACAAATGCTCCGCTTGCGGCATCGTAGGCGTTCAGATGGACATTCTTCTGTGCGCGGTCCACCACTTGTGCGTAGATGCGCTGCGAATCGGGCGACCACGTGAGATTGGTCACATATCGCTCCTCGTCAAAATCGGTAATATCCAGATAGACGGTTGCGCCGGTCTGCACATCATACACCCCGACCTCGATACGCTCCGACGGCATTCCGTTCATCGGGTACTTTATCTCGAAGAGCGTACCCGTTCGCGAAGTGATATCGAGCAGCGGGAAGGTCGTAACGCGCGACTCGTCCTTCTTATAGAAAGCCAACCGCAGACCATCGGGCGACGGAAACAGACCGCCCGAAATGCCAAACTCGTTACGCGACACGGTCGCTCCGCAGACGATATTAGCATCGTCAAACGAGGTTACCTTGCGCTCCGAGCCATCCGCCTCGACCCACACGATATTATTGGCACGCAATTCGGCGTGTGCTCCGCGTGGCGTGGTTTGCGGTGGCTCAATGGTGCGCGATTTGCCTGTTCGCACATCAAAGGCCTGCCACTCGCCCGTCGCTGTTCGATGCAGATATTCGTTCGGATAGGCAGCCGACCACTCGACGTGGTAGTTCTGAGGAATAAGGTCACGATTGAGTATAGCATCCTCCATCGTCAGCAGACGACGCTCGGCCGCTACTGTCGCACCGAAGCCGACCAAGCAACACAAAATCGCTATAATGGCACTACGTAATGCTTTCATTAGAAGAGGTATTTTTCGGTTTTCACACGTTTGATAAGTCGTTCGACATCGCTCCAAGCATCCTCGCCGAGTGTCGTACCGACAACCTCGATGACCTTTCCGGCCGTAATGGCTCCGATGGTGCCACATTGGCGCAACGAGAGTCCCTCGCACAGACCGTGCATAAAACCGGCAGCGTAGAAGTCGCCTGCACCCGTCGTATCGACACGCTTGGCAGCCGCCATAATGCCGACGTGGATAACCTCCGAGCCGTGCTTGATAAGCGCGCCTTTGGTGCCAATCTTAACCACTGCCAAGTCGCACATCTCGGAGATATGTTGCAGGGCATTAATCGGTTCGCTCTCGCCGGAGAATACCTTTGCCTCGTCCTCATTGGCAAAAACGATATCGACATACTCGCGGGTGATGCGACGCAGAAAATCGCGATTCTCCTCCACGACATTGAAACTTGCAAGGTCGATGGCAACCTTCAAACCGCGCGACTTCGCCATACGCATAGCCGACTCGATGAGCGAGTGGTCCTGTACCAAATAGCCCTCGATATAGAGGCAGTCGTAGCCGTCGAAAATCTCTGCCGAAATCTCCTCCGCTCGCAACTCCATCGCTGCGCCGAGGTGGGTCAGCATCGTACGCTCGCCATCGGGCGAGACAAGCGACACACATTTGCCGGAACGGTGCTCGCCACGGAAAATCGTCGGAGCAATGCCGAGATTCTGCAATGCCTGCTCGAAGAAGTCGCCCGTCGTATCGCGCCCCACCTTGCCGATAAAGCCGACCTGCGTACCGAGACGAGCCATAGCGCGAATCGTATTGTCGGCCGAGCCACCAAGCGAAAGCGAATAGGGAAGACCTGCAACGGATTTGGATATTTTGGATTGCAATGCACTATCGACCAACGACATCGAGCCCCTTGCAATGCCGAACGTATCGAGTACGGCATCCGATTTGAGATTTACGAGCATATCGGTCAGTGCATTACCGATACCAATCACTTTTTTCATCTGTTTGGGTTTTATTTTATTTACTTATTTATTTACGATTTTGAAACTCTTTTTCGACTGCATTGCGCGGTCGGATTATATCGAAAGAATCTTCACAAGTTCGATATTACTACTACGAACGCACTTCGTATGGCTCAACGCCTGCGTAAACGGAACATAGACCGTCTCGCCGTTGCGCACGCCGACCATCACGTTGCGTTGCCCCTCTTTGAGTGCCTCGATTGCCGCTGCGCCAAGGCGCGAAGCGAGAATACGGTCGGCTGCCGTCGGCGAGCCGCCTCGTTGCAGATGGCCGAGGATGGTCACACGAGCGTCATATTGCGGAAACTCCTCCTCGACACGCTTCGCCAGACCCATAGCACCGCCCGTCACCGGATTCTCCGCCACAAGGACGATAGCCGAGTTCTTACTCTTACGGAAGCCGTTATCTATCAGTGTTTTGAGTTGGTCGTCACCCGTCTCTGCCTCCGGAATTATCGCCGCCTCGGCACCCGTCGCAATCGCTCCGTTCAGCGCAAGGTAGCCAGCCGTATGGCCCATAACCTCAACGAAGAACAATCGCTCGTGCGAGGTTGCCGTATCGCGCAACTTATCGACTGCGTCGGTTATCGTGTTGAGTGCCGTATCATAACCGATAGTCGAATCAGTACCCGACAAATCGTTGTCGATTGTACCCGGCAGACCGACAATCGGCACATCGAACTCCTCGGCAAAGGCGCGTGCGCCGGTAATTGTTCCGTCACCACCGATAACCACCAGAGCGTCAATCTCTGCCGCACGCATATTTTCGTACGCTGCACGACGCCCCTCCGGCGTCTTAAACTCCGCGCAACGAGCCGTTTTGAGGATGGTTCCGCCTCGCTGGATTATATTACTGACACTCTCCGAGCGAAATTCGTTAATCTCGCCCGTAATAAGCCCTTTATAGCCACGCATAATGCCCTTCACGCGCCATCCGTTATAGAATGCCGTACGCGTCACGGCACGAATTGCTGCATTCATACCCGGAGCATCACCGCCCGAGGTGAGTATGCCAATACATTTAATCGTTCCCATACAACTAATAAGATACAAATATCGTTCAAAGGTAAATAAATTCGCGCGATATTCAAACTACACCCGCCCCAAATAGCCGAAAAAAGAGAAGTTTTCGATTGCAAGCAACGACCCGACAGCACGCATCGGAGATAATCGGGGGGGGTCAGACACAAAAAGAGCACCCCTCGCCTACTCGTTTGGCGAAGGGGTACTCTTCTAAAAAAATGCTTATGATGGGATCCTCTATTTATCAATGCTGGCAGCATCCGTAGCGTGGAGCAGTTTGGCGTACTCCAACGAGTCGATTGGCTCGCCAAGCCCAGCAGCCGAACGCTCGAGCGACTCCTTGACATCATCCAAATCGGTCTTCATAATGCGGTCAATCTCGCTATCCTGCATAACGCTTATCGACTTTACACCCGCAAACATTGTGCCGAAAATCAGAAGCAACCACACGATGAACGACGAGATGAGCACCCACCATCGCGGACGACGGCCGAGCAACAGTACAACAAACAGGTAGATGAGTATCAGTGTCGGAATCAGCGCAACTCCCATACCGAGCAACGGGAATGCGTATCCGTAGTCGGAGATGAGCATCGACAGCGTGCCGAGATTACCAAACTGCACGTAGTCGGTAAGCACGCCGAACGGGATGCACACCATACAGAACAACAACGCAAGGCAGACAATCACCAGCGGAAATATCAGTACCGCAACGAAGACTTTGAGCAGTACTACCGCCACGCGACCGAGCGTAGTGACCACCGAAGCGACGCTCGAACGCGCCTGCTGTTCGGGGGTTACCGATTGGCGGTCGGCGATACTCTTTGCCGTCACGGGGTTGCCCTCCGCTTCGAGTTTCTGGCGAGCCGACTGCGCAGCCGGAACGACAAACCACATAATCACGTATGTCATAATAAATACGCCGAAGAGGTTTTGTGCCGTAACCGACAACCAGCTGACATTATTGCCAAAGAAGGCAATCAACAGCGGAGCAAAGAAGAGCAGACGCACAACAGCCGAGTCGATGTTGAAGTATCGGCCCAAACCGGCGCACACACCACCGAGCTTAGCGTTCTCCGTATCGCGGTACAGACGTCGCGGGATGCGCGACTCTGCCACAGGGGGCTCCTGCGCAAATTGTTCGCCCGAAATATCCTCTGCCGAGCCGAGTTGTGCTATGATATTCTCGACGAGCGGCAGGCCGACGGTCTGTGTCGAGTAACTCTGTGCCGAGAGAATCAGTTCGGCAATTCGTGCCTCGATATCGGCGAGAATCTCGGCACAATCAGGATTGCCGTCATACGCCTTTTTGAGCGATGCCAAATACGCTTCGAGGCGGGTATATGCCCCAATTTCGAAGGTGAAGGCGATACCCGATATGCTGCATTTCTTAATTTCGTTCATTGTATGCTATAATTTTTTGATTGAACTTGCACCTGTAACACTGCGCAGATTGACTGCGCAATCACCCTTATAACGCACGGTCGATGCCGCCGAAGCCGAAGCATCGAGCGATGTCGAGCACTCGATTGTGGCAGTCGATGCACCGGCAACATCCACGCGAGCCGTTGCGCACTTCGCCGTAGCACTCGATGCACCCGAGACCTCCAATTCGAGCCCTTCGGCCACGAAATCGTCCGCCACGAGCGTCGATGCACCACTCACCTCCACATCGAAAAGAGCCGTTGCCGCACCAAAGCACTTCAACGTCGAAGCTCCGCTCACCTCGGCCTCTACCTCACGACTTTGTGTGTCGATTTTGAGCGTCGATGCGCCGTACAACTCGACCGAGACCTTCACAGCCGTAGTTGCGAGCGTGATGCTCGATGCACCGCTGGCTTCGACGTCCAACTCTGCGCCCGAAAGCGTAGGCAACACCTTGACGCGTGATGCGCCACGTGCCACAATCTCGGCAATGCGGCCATTGTTCGGAATATAAATCTCGACCGCGCACGACGGGATGCCGCGACGCGGGAAGTTGCCCGGCAGGCGCAGACCTGCGTGCAACGTATTATCGCTGACGTAGAGTATGACGTACTCCATAAGGCGTTTCGGCGCGCGGATAACGATATTGCCAGCAGTGCGCTCCTCGACAACGAGGCGGACCGAGCCAAAGACCTCAATCTCGTCGAAATTCATACGACTGCTACGCGCCTCCATCACTATCTCGCCCAAATTCTTGTCGGCAAGATGGCGTGTCGCGCACTCGACATCGGCTCTCATTCGCTCGACATCCGCCGTGGCACGCTCGACATCCGCCGTAGCGCGTTCGATGGCAGCCGACGCCTCGTTCAAATCGGCGAGCGCGCTCAAATCGGTAATCTTGCGACCATTCACATACACGTCGCCACTCTTCATAATCGCCGCCGTCACAGCCGTTTCGTTAGCCGCTCCGACCATCTGCGAAGCAGCGTCAAGCGTTGAGCCCTGCACCGTCCAAAGAGCAAGCAACGCCGCAAACAGTAAAAATATTCGTTTCATAACCCTGTAACCTTAAACATATTAACCCTTGTGACGTATTGCATTAATCTGTTCGACAAGCGTCTCCCACGCCTCGTCGAGCGACGCAAGATATTCACGGCCGGCATCGGTCAGCGTATAGTACTTGCGCGGAGGGCCCTGCGGCGACTCCTCCCAACGATATGTGAGGTAGCCCGCATTCTTCATTCGCGTAAGAATCGGATAGAGCGTACCCTCGACCACTATCATCTCGGCGCGTTTCAGTTCGGCAATGATTGCCGGCGCATACGAATCGCCCGAAGCGAGAATGGCAAGCACGCAATAGTCCATAATACCCTTACGCATCTGCACTTTTACGTTTTCGTCTTTCATATCCCTATCTGTTTTAATTTTATTTACTCGGTCTGCGAGGAGTGCGCTCCTACTCCTCCGGAATGATAATCCACAAAATGATATAAATCCAGAGCGACATACCGCCGAAGAGGATGAGCAACAGCGTCACCAATCGCAGCAACGTGGCGTCAATATGGAAGAACTCCGCCAGACCGCCACAAACACCGGCAATCGAGCGGTTGGTGCGCGAGCGACGGATGCGGTTCACATCGCGGCGCGAATAGGTGTTCGCCCCATCGGCGGTTGCGCTCGTCCGCTTCGGACCAAAGTCCTCCGGCGCACCCATACGCGAAATAGCCGCCTCGACCATCGCAATCGAGACAACCATACGCGACGACGAGAGCCCCTCGCGGAAAATCTCGGCAAAGCGCGATTCGATATCCGCCATCACCTCGTCGGAGTTCTCCGCAAGACGCGAACGCACCTCTGCGAGATAGTCCGACAGCGTGCGATAGGCATCAACATCAAGCGCAAACGGCTGACTACCAATAGATACATTTATTACCTCTTTCATAATTGCTGTGTAATTTATTTGTTGTTTACTATTTTCACACCGCAAATATAAGACAAAATTCAGTACTATGCAATAAAAAGTACTAAAAATTTTACAAAAACTATATTTTAGCCACTGTCGGTGGTCCCCGACCTTATTTTTTGAAATGGCAAGTGGGCTGTCGCCCTTAATGGCAACAAATGACAACAAATGACAGCGCACTCTGCGAGTGCTTAATGGCAGAGCGGGATTTTTCTATTCAATGCCATTGATTGCCATTGAATGCCATTCAGTGCCATTCCTTGCCATTCAGTGAGCGCAAGCGAACGCCTGCCATTTCTCGCCCCCCCCGACATCACCTGACCTTACTCGACCTTACCCGACCTTATTTTTTGATGGCCAACTATTTGCTTTTTCAATGAAATATACTTATATTTGCAGAGAGCAATTAGGTTAATTTCGGGGTCTCGACCCCCGATGTCATCTTGTTTTAGAACGCTGTTTTTTGATTAATGATTAACAACCAAATTATGAAACTTCTAAAATCTATATTCGTCATTGTTCTCGCTGCAGCAATGATGTGCAGTTGCTGGCGACTGAAAGTATGGGAAAACGATTTTCCATCATATAAAGTAAATGCTACTGTTAAGTATTATTTTAATCTAAACCGAGAAAATAGCTATTCATTAGACTACAACACATTGGTTGTCGCTGTGGATGATAATGGGTTAAAAATAGATATGTTTCTCTGGGGAACGGATATTGAGGCCTCAATTGTCGATTTTGCGTTAGGGAAAGGTACTGCGGAACGATATGCCGAATTACGCGAAGAGTTTGGTGATTTTAATCCGGATGCATCAAATATATATGTACCAACCCACTCTCCCGTATCTCCTGATGCGCTTTTTGAAGATGTTTGCGAAGTTGCCGGTCCGGCAAGATATGGTTGGGTTATTTGCGAAAAGATTTGTGCATTAACCGTTACAAGCAGTGCGGATTGGGATTCGGCGCACCCTGCCGGAGCTTCGCTAAACGATTTGTTCGAGATAGAATATGAAACAATATACCCGATGATAAAGCAAGGGTTTCCAGGCGTAAAACCGGGGTTTTTGGGCAATTGGATAACACATGTACAGAAGCCATTGAACAGTCTTGCGGAGGATGATTTATGGCTCTGCACAAATTATGAATTTATACCAGCAATCTCTACCACATCATTGCCGGTGATAGGTGGCACACATACAATATTTGTAACGCTGACACTCGACACGGGCGAGCAAATCGAATACTCTACCGACCACACCTTCGAGTAGCGCGCTTGCATACACTCACAATCCCGACCTGCTTGGTGCACAAATCGCGCACGGCAGGTCGGGATTTTTTTATGCACCCCTCTCTTTTTATACGCGTCCCGCGCGGTTACAGACGAGAGAGCAGATAGGCGCGCAAGTCGCTCCAACGATAATAGACACCGCACATCGGAGTAGCAACAGATGCATCGAGCACTTGTTCGCACTCGTTATGCAGCACCTTGACAAGCACATCGCCCTGCTTATTACGATAGAAGACAAGTTGGATATTGGCTGCCATTGGCGTAACGCGGTTGCACTGCCAATAGCGGCCGACATTGGCAAAATCGTCGGTAACGATATTGCCACACGGTATGCCGAGTATGGCCACCAACGGAATAACCGTCACATCGTGGGCAAAACGCAGTGTTGCCTGCTCGTCGCCCGTAGCAATAGCGCGGTCGGCGGTCTCGACAATATTGCGCACAAGCGGTTTGATGCCCGACAAAACAGCATCGGCAAAGGGTTTCGATGGGCCGGTCAGCGCATAACGGCGAATATTTGATGCACGCCACACGGCAGCGAGTTCCTCCTCGGTAAAGAGGTACTGCTGCGGATTGATACCCACGTGAGGCGTCGAGCCAAAGATGGCGTTGGCAAGGAATGTATCGAACATAAAGTCGTTGGTACTCTCTATGCTCGCAGCAACCTTCGAGCCCTCGCGGAACAGACGCTTCATAAATGCACGCTGATCGGGCATATAGGCGCGACGCAACGAGTCGCTATACGGGATGGAGGTCTGCTTGACACTATTCAGTCCGGCGTATGCTTTCAGGTAGCCATTTGCGGCGCTCGACTCCACACGCACGTCAAGTTCCGGATTGAGGCGCACCAACTCCGTAACGGCTGCCGACATCGAGAGGATACAGCGCGGAACGATAGTCGAGCGGCAATCGACAAAGCAGCGACGCGAGCCCTTTGTAGAGAAAATCTCGGGATAGTTGCGGTACATTCGGCGGGCAATATCGCGATGTTGCTCGGCACCGAGTGGCGAGAGTTCGCCTCCACGGCCCTCGGCATCCTTCGCAGCGCGACTCCACTCGGCGTAGTAACGCTCGCCAATATCGGTCAGTTCGCCCGCCTCGTGAGCACGGCGCAGTACATCGAGTTGCGAGTCGTACAACGCAGACGAGGTGTGCCAACGCGAGCCGTGACGCGACAGATGGCTGATATAAAACGGCTTATAGCCCTTTGGCGCAGGAGTTTGCGGTGTGATATTCTCAACCGGATAGGGACGATAGAGCTCGAAACCATACAACGGGTCGAGGAGTTTTGTCTCGGCGGCATTTTGAGCCGACAAGCCGAGCACAGCAACGAGTGCAAGTGCGAAAAGCGTGAGTCGTTTCATTATTTTTCGGTCATTATTTTCAGAATCAGTTTATCGGTCTCGCGCATTCCCGTACGGCCGATGGTCGTCAGGTTGCGAATACAGCAATCGACATCGTCGTCGATAATTCCTTCGAGTGAGGTCGTGTGGCGATGGTCCATAGCCAGAGCCGCCGAGAGGACTGCCGTAGCCACACCGCTGGTCACTTTGAGCGAACAGCTCGGCTTGGCTCCGTCGCAAATCATACCCGTAAGGTTGGCAACCATATTCTTCACCGCGTAGGTCACCTCCTCGTAGCCACCACCCATAAGTCGCGTAATACCGCAACTCGAACCCGTAGCAGCAACCACGCAACCGCACAAGGCGGAGAGTCGGCCCAAACTACGTTTGATATAGATGACGGTCAGGTGGCTGAGCGCAAGCGCACGCAACAACGCCTCGCGCGACACATTATGCGCACGAGAGAAGACAACCACCGGAACAGTTGCCGAGATGCCCTGATTGCCACTACCCGAGTTGCTCATAACGGGCACCATTGCACCACTCATACGCGCATCGCACGCGCCACTCGTATAGGAGAGAATCTTCGTAAAGAGCGTATCGCCAAAGACTCCGCTCGTCGCCTCGTCGCGCAACATACGACCCAAGCCGTGACCATACGAGCCCGTGAACGATAACTCGGCCGCCGCAATATTCATCTCGGCCGCCTGCCACAAAAACTCGATTTGCTCCAACGGCACACTCTCGGCATAGTCATAAACGCGGCGCATCGTGAGCGCAAGCGAATCCGTCTGTTCGTCGCCCGTCGCCGCCGTCGCGCCCTCCGCCGCGCAGAGCAATTCGCCGTTATGCGACACCTCGACAAAGCAGGTATGCGAGCCGGCAATCACAGCCGTAGCACAATCGTTGCCGCACGCAACCGTCGTCTTGATGTAGAGCATCTCCGAAGTCTCGCGGTCGATATCAATACGCACGTCCGCACTCTGCAAGAACTCCTTTGCCTGCTCGACCGCCTCAGGTGTCGTATCGCGCAGCACCTCCAAAGCGTACTCCGAGCGACCGATGACCGCACCCAATGCAACGGCAATCGGGAGGCCCGTCATACCCGTATTCGGAATGCCGACGCCCATAGCGTTTTTGTAGATATTGGGCGAGAGCAGCACCTCTACCCTATCAGGTCGGCACGCAAGCGTCTCGCACGCCTTTGCCACGCACAGAGCGACCGCAATCGGCTCCGTACATCCGATTGCCGGCACAACCTCACGAGTGATAAGGTCGGTAATCTCGGCAAATTCTTTTGTTGTCATATCGAAACTATTTTACAAGATACCAAATATACACGGCGTAGGTGGCCAGATAGACCAAGCCCTCTCCCCACGTAATGCGACGATGGCCAACCACCAATGCCGACACCAACACAGCCAATGCCGCAGCGTCCATAACGGCAACATCGACCATTGTAATATCGCTCATCTGCAACGGCATAATGGTCGAACAGAGGCCGAGAATCAGCAAAATATTGGCGATATTCGAGCCAAGCACATTACCCAATGCCAACGCCGTATGGCCTTTGAGCACCGCAGCCAAACTTGCCGCCAACTCCGGTAGCGACGTGCCACCCGCCAAAATCGTAATGGCAATAACCGACTCGCTCACGCCAAGCGAACGTGCAATCTCGGTTGCTGAGTTGAGCGTCAGCGTTGCACCGTAAATCAGACCTCCAAGGCCGAAAACAATCATTCCGAGCGAACGCCACCACACAAACGGTGCAGTGCTCTGCGTTGGCTCTTCATTCGGCTCGTTCGGCTCATTCGGCTCGGCATTTACCTCCTGTCGGCTTACACGATACGAGAAGACAAGAACGCCTACGTAGAGCAACAACATCACGATACCCTCCACACGCGAGAGCGACCCATTCCACAACAGTGCAGTGAGCAACAGCGAGGTTACGATGCACATCGGAGCATCAATACGGATATTGTTGCGCGTAAAAAGCACCGGCGCAAAGAGTGAACATACGCCCAAAATCAGAAATACATTGAAGATATTCGAGCCGACTACGTTACCAATAGCCACATCGGCGTTACCCACGATGGTCGAAGCCGTACTCACGGTGAGTTCCGGCAGCGACGTTCCGACCGCGACAATCGTCATACCAATCAAATACTCCGAGATACGAAGGCGTTTGGCAACTGCCACCGAGCCATTCGTGAGCCACGTTGCACCCACAGTGAGTAGCGTAAGGCCAATAGCCAAAAATAACCAAGCCATAATTTATTGTTTTTTTATTGTTATAATCTCAATCTGTTTGCCATTTTGGTCGCCATTTGGTCGCCGTTTGGTTGCCATTTAGTCACCATTTGGTCGCCGTTTTGGGCACCATATGTTCTCCATTCGGTCGCCATTCGGTCACCCGACTGCTATGCGCACAAGCGAAACCACTTGTTGGCTCGTCCGACCGCAACTATTCGCTTTTGCCCGAACGCACCCATTTGCTTTCATCCGACCGTGGCCACCGGTTTGCTTGTCCAACCGTAGCCATTGGCTTGCTCACCATGCCGCAACTATTTGCTTTCGCCTAGCCGTAGCCACTCGCCGACATTCGATGCTGTCATACGCACTTGTAATCCGTGGGCTCACATTCGGGGCGACCACGATATTTATGCCTCAATACGCACGTCACACATAGCGCACACAATCTACAAAGGTATATTTTTTTGTACAAAAAACCGCATAAATCCCCCGCGAAGAGAAGAATTTTTATAATTTTTTCAAAAATCTTTGCAGATTATGTTTTTTTATCTATCTTTGCACTCGCAAACGGCGAATAAGCCCGGAGCAAATGATGGTGCCATAGCTCAGATGGTAGAGCAAAGGACTGAAAATCCTTGTGTCCCCGGTTCGATTCCTGGTGGCACCACTTGAACCAAAGGTTAAAATCAACAAAACGCTGCAAATCAATGATTTGCGGCGTTTTTCTTTTTGTGCTATATACCCATTTAAGGTGTTTTGGAGCAATTGAAAGTGTGCAAATCAGGAACACTTTTGAAAAATCGAAAAGTGTTCCTGAATTAGCGTCTAATTAACCAATTTTCAATATTTTACACTACTCTTTATCTGGTTGCGAATTGCACCATTTTTTAATATTTAGAGTTATGATAAAGAGTACATTTTCAATTTTGTTCCTTGTTCGTAAGTCTCGACAAGGCAAAGGCGGAGAAACCGCTATCACTATGCGTATTACTGTAAACGGCAGATTTACAGAGATGAATACTTTGCGCAAAGTTCCATTGTCGCTCTGGGATCAGAAGAAGGAGCGTGCTGTGGGTAAAGGTCCTATCCCGATTGAGATTAACCGCCATCTCGAATCGCTTCGAACACGAGCATACGAGATTCACAAAGAGTTGATTGAGCGCGATGGCTATGCTGACCCACTGACTATCAAGGAGTATTTGCAGGGCAAGCACATCAGTCAAAAGATGTTTTACTCCACATTCGAGGAGCATAACGAGCGAATGGCACAGTTGGTTGGTATCGAGTTCGATGCGGTTACATTGAGCCGTTATAGGCTTTGTCTGCGCTATTTCAAGGAGATGATGTCCCGCAAGACCAAAGTTGCGGACTTTCCAATTAAGAACCTCAACGGTGAGATGATTCGTGATTTTGAGGCGTTCTTGAAGATTGAGAAGCGTGTGGCGCAAAATACTATGATTCGTTATATGAAGTGCCTGAAAAAGTGGTAAATCTCGCAATTGCTAACGGCTGGATAACGGTCAATCCATTTGCGGGTATCAAGTTCTCGGAGAAAAAAGGTCGTCAAGGATTTTCTAACGATTGAGGAGGTAAATACCATGCGCACCAAGGAGTTCGGCATCGAAAGGCTTGATATCGTGCGCGATATCTTTATATTTTGCTGCTATACAGGCCTGACATTTATCGATGTCTATAATCTTCGTCCAGAGCATATTACGGAAGATGCACACGGTCGTAAATGGATTCATAAACAACGACAAAAGACCGAAGTTGAGTTCTTTGTGCCGCTGTTGGAGTATCCGCTACAACTGATTGAGAAGTATCGCAACCACCCGATGTGTTGGGCAAACAAAACTGTTTTTCCAGTGTACGCCAATCAGAAGATGAATTCGTACTTGAAGGAGATTGCGGACTTTTGTGGCATTAAAAAGCACCTCACGATGCATACAGCCCGATATACATTTGCTACGACAATCACGCTGGCGAATAATGTAAAGTTGGAGAATGTATCGAAGATGCTTGGTCATACGAATACCCGAATGACACTCCACTACGCCCACATTATGAACGAATCTCTCGCCCAAGAGATGAACAAAGTCGCTGCGATTATAGGGGAATGACAAGGTTATAAAAAATCAGTTGGTTAGTGCGACTAACCAACTGATTTTATCTGTCAAATAATAAACTTTATCAACTACCTAATTGTAAATATAGCATAATTACTCTATTGTATATTAAGCCAATTCATTGTCCAGTTTATGCATGAGCATACTGGCAAAATGCAACTTTCTAATAGCGTCGGCTTTGGAAATAGTTTGATTGTTGTGGGCCTTGGGGTTTCTAATACCTTTCATTGCCCCTGAAAACATCTCCATATACCCTTGTTGAATATCTCTACCTGTTTCAGTAGATATATCTCCAATTTTTATTATAGGGTTGTTAGGTGAGAAAGCAGACTGCATAAGCCTTGCACCATCTTTCTCTTCCAGGGCCCTTTCCTTGTATATAGTTTTGACTCTCACATTTATTTCTTTGAATGCAGCTTCAACAGCATCTGCATAATGTCCAACATCAAAACGCTCTTTGGCTACAGATGCGATTTGAGGGTGGATATTATCCCATATAGACGATGAATTATTATTACTATATCCATTTAGATAGGCAATAGTTGCAATAACTTCACCAAACAAATATGGGTTAATACCATTTTGAGGCGTAGATAATGGTTGCCCAAATTGATTCACAGAAATAAAATCAGGCATTTTAAGATTAGGTAATATTGTGTCTCTAAGCCTATCACTAAATACTTTATGTTCTACTGGAACCAAAGGTATCAATTTATACAACTCATTGTATAGCTCAGTGTAACTAATATTGTTGCTTTGAATGTGTTGCATATTGATCATATAACGGATACGATCAATAATCTGTTTACAGATTTCTAATTGTGCTAAATATCTGTCCATTACTCTAATTGTGTTCTATAAACCGAATCTAAAGTATTACCATCTTTGTCTTTCCACACGAGCCATCCGTTATTACTGCTGCCAATACAGAAGTCAGCTGCTGTACTTGGACTTGTAAATGTCTTATCAGAAGTCATAACAAGTTTATCGCCTTCCACTGCAGCGTACTCACTGACTAAGCTATTACGCTTGTCAGACCATTTAAGAGATGGCACAGAGGATTTAGCTATCACACTGCCCTTCAATACAGTAAAACCATTAGAGCTATAAAAACCTCTCGCATCGCAACCACGACCTTTGGTATAGAAGATATGCTCCGTCTTTGGTTGTGATACCTCGAAGATACTGCAGCCAATAAATGAGGCTAAAAACTTAACATCTTCAAAGAATTCATCCATTGAGTCTTGTTGATATTCGGGCAGGTTTGGTGCCTTGGGAGTCTGCTTATTATCACTAAATACAAAAGTATTCGCTTTCTTTGCCTCAGCTATTGCCCTATATTCTAGATATTGTACATCGGCTTTGGTCATATCGGCATCTTTCGATACAAATATAAGAGCCTTTTGCCAGAACGACTTCTTGCTATCGTGACCCTTTACTCGCTCGCGGAAATTCTCTGTTTCTCCGATATAGGCTTGCGGCTTCGTTGCTTCATCCTCGCCCAACAAAATGTAAAATGCAGGCTTCTGCAACTTCTCCTGCGTATTGAGATATGCAAGATTTGTGCGTGGCACAACAAACATCTGGCAAATCTTATTGCTGATGAATGCATATTGAATTCCTTTGGGATCTCCGTCAATTAAGTATGTAGTTACTGTTTTGCCCATAGTTCCACGATGTGATCAATTTCTATCTTTGGCGAGTTACTTGTTGTTGCAACTTCGGAAAAAGAATAACTTTTTAGTATATTAGATATCTTTGAATTGCGTTTATCCGTAGGTAGTGAAAGTATTGCTTGATCTGGGATATTGTATTGTTTGCAATGACATTTTATAACATTGCATGCGTATTTATCAATATCTATATTTGATATCAAATACCTATCAACGGTCTCAACGAATCTTTGTATACCTCGAATGAGAGATGCTACTTCCTTAAAAGTCGGACTCTTATGCTCCGAAAAGCTTTGTAGGGATTGTGTAATATCTAGATTGCAGAATAATTCTTTGATTTTATCAGTATAACTCAATAATATTTTTTTATGTTCAGCTTCAATTTTATTGTCCGCTCCTGAGTGTGTTGTGTTATTCCTCCACTGTATAGCCAGACCTGTCAAGGACTTGTATATATATCGAATTCAACCTTATGTGTTATGGGTATTACATATTGTGTAAATGTTAATAGTTTCTCGTGAACAAACCTAGATATTCTTTTATCGTCTAATTTTCTAATAAAATTGTCATTATCAATCAATTTTGGGGACTGATTACATCCTGAAAAATATGAATCTAAGCAATCAATAGCCCAAGCTAGTGAGGAATTAAGTATATATTGTCTAGTTCTATCAACAGATGATTTCTTGTCCTTAGGATTCCAAGATGTGGAAAAACTTGAAGGACATTTAACTTCATTGTTATCAATATAGTCTAATCCTATTAGAGCTGTAATCAAAAAATGATTTGCTTGGCCCATTAAACTCTTAAACTTTCTCCGTGATTTACTAATATTTAGAAATAACTCTGCCATAATATTATTAGAGGATTTGATGGGAATTGCACCCACATCTCGCACTTTAAAGGCATAACAAATATGCTTTGAAGGAGCGCGCCTTTACTATTAGACCACAAATCCCATTAATTTCAATAATGTGTCGTAAAGATATAAAAAAATCCCCAACGATCATCATTCTGAAACAATTTAATTCTTCTCATAATATGAAACTGGTTGTAGATTTATAGTACATGACGATTTGAAAGGGCAATGTAAAAATTATTACTTCACCACAACAGCGAAAGTCACTCGACCCTCCTCGTTGTGCTTAAGGCGGAGGGAGCCACCGTGAAGGCGCACTATTTGGCGCGAAACGGCGAGGCCGATGCCTGAGCCGTCGGTTTTGGTGGTGAAGAATGGGTGAAGATATTTTCGGCAACCTCGGCAGGGATAGCCTTTCCGTTGTTGGTTATCTCGATTTGAATGCGCTCCTCCGCATCTATCGTTGAGCGGATGGTTATCTTGCAGTCACAATCCTGCGCCAAGAGTGCCTCAGTGGCGTTTTTCAGGAGATTGACCATCACCTGCGACATCAGCACACGGTCGGCATAGAGCATCGTATCTGTGGGCTCGATGCCCGTCTCGACCTCGATACCCTCGTGCGGAATGAGCGACAGCGACTCTGCCACCAACTCCGAGAGGTAGAACGGGGCTTTCTGCGGTGCAGGGATACGTGTCGGCACGGAACGAGTCGACAGAGCGGAGTAGACGATGGCCTTCTCATTCATTTTATCTTCTATATCATCGAACAACGCAAGACAATAAAAGGATACGCCAAGGACGAGATCTTCCAATAAATGACAACGGCGACTGCATTTCTGGTGATATTTTAGAATAAATTGAACATCAGTCATAACAAAACCTTTCGTTTTTGCATTATATTGTAACAACGAAAGGTTTTTATTATTAACTTTGAAAAACTAAAACTACAATTACTATGGCTAAACCTCAAAAAGAATTCTACGGATACATAACTGAAAGCTCTACAAAAGGTAATTCCCTACTTGATTATACCGAATCTCCAGCTACTGCTTTCCTCAAGAGTGTTAATGAAGCTAAAAATGCATCAGTAGCATGCTTGCGTCAATTCAAGAAAAATAAGGAGGGAGAATATACTCAACCATCAATTAGGAGTATTCAATTGATTAATGCCGGCTTGTTGGCAACTATAATGGGAAATTTCGAAACTTTTCAAAAATACCTATTTGCAGGTGTCTTTGAATATTCGATATACTTAAGAAAATTTGAATTAAAATCATTTTTTACTAAAATAAATACTAGTAATGGATCTAGTGCCAGCATAGATTTAGAAAGATTTGCAGCTTTTAGGGATAACCAAACAGCTGTTGGACTTATATTAGCAGACAATCTTAAGAATTGGCAGTCGGCGCATTGTGTAAATTCTTATTTTAGAGCATTCGGATTACGTGATGCACATAACCATCAGATTGATATTATATCTGCTGATACAAGAGAATCGCTATCTGTTTTATGGCAAATGCGACATTCAATAGTTCACACTGCAAGCACTATTAGTATTCCCGATGCACAGAAGGTCCCTAAATTGCATGGTTTCGGAGATAAAGTAATTGCGCTTGAACCTCAATTCATATCAGAAGTAGCGAGAAAATTCCATCCAATTATCAAAGAAATAACTGATAATATTGGAGATTTGTTTAAAAATAATATGCGTATAGATCTTTCGGCTGACATAAAACATAAAATTGATAAATTATTCTTAGTTGATTCTACATATAAAGCATGGCTTAAATAATTTTTACTATACATACAAGTTTTAACAATCTTTATATTTGGATAATAGATTCTTACTATTGGTGATACTAGCATGTGATTACCAAGTTTATAAGAACTTAAATATAAGACGACATGAACGACAGAATATACACATTCCATTCGATTGAGAATCAGGATAATGCAGAGGTGGCAAAATATACCACTTTGTATGTAATGAAGTTGCCAGCATTGAATGATCTTGTACAATTTATATGGGACGGTTGTCATCGAAGACCTACTGAAATTACAGAAGCTACGCTTGATGATGCTTTTGATTGCGTAATTTATCGAGACCAAGCTCGCATATACGCAAGTGGCTTATCCAAAGATGACAAGAAACACCAATCAGATTCGGTGGAGGCCGAATGGAAAGCTCTCAGAGATTGTTTTAAGTCTAGTCTAAAAGTTAAAGACGAGTAGAGTTCAATATCGAGTTATTCATTCTTTTAGACACGGTTGAGGCGTTCCTGCCTCAACCGTGTGCTTTTAATGCGAAAGTTTAAGTATATAACTTTGGGGATAACATCCCCACGCCAACTACAGCGATATAGTCGGCATTTTGTGTCTGATATTTATCATCAATCCAAACTTTCGCATTCGCAAGATATCAGGAATTGAGTATGGATGGTAGGCACTAAGGCTATGCAGAGCAAAGCAGATATCGAGGCCTTTGAACTTATGCTGTCAATATAGTCCGGTCGTACATATCCCTGCTCGTACAGTCTATGAATCACTAAAAGTACTTTGGCGAAGCTGGAACCATAGTATTCATCCTCGGGTAATGCTCTCACCGCATCCTCCTCATTCGCTACAAAGCGTATATTTCTCTCAACCTCGATGCCCTCACCTGGCTCTCCCTTCGACAGTTTGCTCTTTACCTTGTTGCGTGTTGTAATAACGCAATCACACATCTTCTGCGAAACCTTACACAGCAACGCATTCACCTGCTCAATGCACTCAACCTCCCTAACCGCATTGGCAAACATTACATCCAAGATATCCTTGCGCTCGTTGATAAGTGCAACTAAATAAGCACCCTTCTCGTCGGAGAAATTAACATCCGTTGCATTGTTGGTAATTGCCAGAATCTCTTTCTCAATTTTCTCTACTTGCTCTTTGTAGAACGGAATCATCGTAGCATTTGTATCAATGTTTTTTTGTTTTTATGGCTGGGTGTTATGCCCAACCGGATTTGTAATCGATTATCACTTGAAGAGTAGTGAGTGTTTCGAGAAAAGGTTTGAAGAGAGCCGGGGATGGAAGATTTTGGTCTTCGCTGATATGAGCATAGAATGCGTTATTTTCAGCAAATTGCTTGTACATCAATTTGCTGAAATCTACAATGAGTATAATAATATAGTATAAGACAGTAATACATACACTAATACTTTTTTCTTTGTAGCAAAGAAAAAAGATATTCAAAAAAGAAACAAAAGGATTGGGGGCATCCGCCTGCGGCGTCTGATCTGTTTTTAGAAAACAAAGAGATGCTGGGAGTAGAAGGGATTAAAGGGAACATATATAGGAGACCTATTTCCTCAGTATATCAAAAAACAAAAATAATAATATTTCTATATATACCACCACATCGACACACAACCATTCGAATCCCATCTCGCCGACTGCCCGCCTCGCTAGTAACATTTGTTCTCTTACTAATATTTTTTGCATGCACATTATGCCATTTTGGTAAAAATAATTACCTTTGAGCAGTATTAACTTAATAATAAGTATTTTGCGTTATGAAGATTATTAAAATTTTGTTTGCCTTTTGTGGCGCAGTACTACTAAATGGGTGCGCAGCAACATTGCTGCCAGTCTCAGTAACTAAAAATTCAGGACTAAGCGAATATAAGTATGTTTATATTACCCCGACCTCAGGCATTACATCAACGACAGGAGGTGTGTATGGTGGATCATACGGCGTATATGGGTCAACACAAACCAAAAGCATATACCCGAGTGACATTATTGCAGGAATAATGATAAAGAAAGGTTTCACCCAAGTTCCAAATATCACTCCAGAAATTGCCACTCAAACATTAATTATTAATTACGGAGAAAGTGGTAGACGCAATGTCGGTCTAGGATACACAATTGAGGTTACGCTTCAATTTCTTTCTGCTAAAACACACGAAATTGTATGTATCTCAACAGCAGAAGGTCAAGGTGCGACAGAAGCTGATGACATTCGAATAGCTATTAATAGAGCTTTAGACGAGGTATTTCCATCAAAATAACAATAAAGGCCGGCAATATTTGCTGGTCTTTATTACTTAATAAGCAGGAAAGCGCTTTTCCACATACTCAATCACTCCGCTTTCGACATCTTTTAGAATTGCTTCAATGAAATCCCTTGCATCTATATCCATTACAGAACGGTGCGTTTCATTCGTATATTCATATTTAATCTCTTTGATTTTTACGAACCCCCAATATTTTGATTCAATATAGGCATCCTCAAATGGGATAGTATGAGAAGAGTCTTCCTCCAATGTGTCTGGGATGGTAGCTTCTATCTCTTCATGTGATGAGATTATCTCCTTCTTGGAGTTGTATATATCATCACTTTTGCGTTCTATTGGAATGTGAGAAGCGTTTACCCATTGGGATTTGTGTTCGATACTCATCATATCCAACCAACGCAAATAAGGTTTAATATCAAATCCATGTTGTTTTGCCCAGTCTTCATCAACTAGGTATAAGCAACGACGCATCGATATATGGAAATCTGTTATTACACGCCCTGCCAAACTCTCTTCCCCAACAGGCTCTCTAAGTTCCTTAAGATGGATGCCTTTACTTAAAGCATATTTCTTTGCCCCAGACTGATACCCTGCCTTTGTTATCATTATGCCTTGCAATCCCTCAATATCGTCTAATACGCCATAGAAATCTCGAACCTTACCAATAGACACTTTATTGGTATAGTTCTTACATTCAATAGCAACTTTGTGAAGCCGTCCATCTTTCTCATATTCCCAATAAACATCAATTTGATGACGAGTATCCGATTTGCCCAACAGCTTAACATTGTGCTGTAATTTTATAGTTTTCACCCTCTTTTGCGAAGAGAGTCTAGCAAAAACCTTTTGGGCGAATTGCTCGTATTCTGTATTCTTATTTCTTATTTGAGCCATATTAGTTCGAGTTAGCAAAACTTACGACTACAAATAATTTGCCGTGCAAGTATAATACTTTGAAATGGCAGTTGTCGGCATAACACAATGCCATTTTGGCAGATTTATATGGCAATTTATTTGTAACTTTTTTCGATTTGCGGGACAATTGTTATATAAGGCTATAAAACGAACAAAAAAATACAAATTATCGGAGATACAATTTCTCTATACACTTTCTTCTGTAGATGCATAAGACAATAGCATTGAGTCTTAATCCACAAGTGTCTGAATATTAGCAATTAATTAACCAATTGGCAAGAGTCGGTATTTGAGTATATAGAGATCTTCTCTGTTCACTTTGGTTGAGGGGAATAACAATCTCTTTATGCTCTGCTTATTATGGCAAAAGTCGACTGATTTTATAAGTAAAGATAAGAAAGGCTATTATCTGTGTATGTGGGTTATTATATGATAGTTACACAGCTTGCCATAAATGGGAATAAACTATGAAAATGAACAAATCTTGTTAACTTTTCACCTTCAAACCAGACAATCATTCCCCTGAAAATATCAAACTTGGGATTATACCAAATGTGTAATCCTATAACCTCATCTCAATACCAATATGTAAAAATAACAAAATCTCCTAATTAGTTGTTTGACAATAATATATAAGGTCGATATGTGGTCATTGAATAAATTAAGTCAATGCCTTATTTCGTACTGTATTGCGCTATTTATTTATTCAGTTTGTTATTAAAGGCTATGGCTTAATAGACCGTAGGTGCAAAAAAATCGAGCAACTTCTTCTGCTCGATTTTATATAATTATTGTTGAAATTTAATTTATTGTGTCTCTAAAGACAATATTCTTTGAGTCAATGTGTTTGATTCTTCTGCATCTTTACGGACATTCTCAATTTCTGCTTTTATTGATTCCCGAGAGAAACTAAATTTACTCAACATATAATCATGTTTATAGTAAAATTCTTGAAAAACATCATCCCATGATAATGCGTAAATTTCATAATTACCTTCAAAATTGACTAGATAGCGTTTGTTTTGGTTTCTGAAAGTCTCATATTTGCTTTTTATATCATCGTCAATGACCGCACTTACTACATAGAACTTCCACAAGCGACTCTGACTATTAAACTTAGGTTCATTTTTAATAAGACGAAGATAATCCTCAATCTGTCTGTATTGTATTATACCGATCTTTACACTAGGTCGTTTTAATTCCACAATAATATTTTCTTCCAGCATAGAAGAGGATTTTGCATCATTAACTTTGTGGTTTCGACACATGAATATGTCTGGGCGCCTGTTTGCCTCTTGATTTTCAATTGGGGTCTTATCAGGTTGTGATTTACCGTCAAGTAAATATAAGTAGTTAGACAATGCTCGCTCAAAAGTAACATCAGCTGAAGCTAAATGATAACTTTCACCAAATATCCAATAATTCTGTTCTATTATCTTCTGAATATGATCACGTTCATTTGTGAATTTTTCCAAATCATACACAAGTGTCTTTAAACATTCAATAACTTCTAATCTATTGCGCATCATGGTTACAACACGATTAATGTTACTCATCGATGTCGAGCGTAACGTTTTCGCAAATTGTACTCTTTCTTCTTCTGTTAGAGATACGATTCCGTCTATGATTTCTAGAATTCTATCTCTTTCATCTGTGTCCAGTAACAAATTTAGAAAACCGACAATAACCTTTTCCTGCTCAAGTTTTAATCCTTTGAATATTTTGGGCTGAACTATGTATATCTGCTTAATAGTTTCTATCAAATCCAGTCTTCTAGCTTCCTCATATTTGTTAGATTTAATACGTGGAAGGATACCTGAGTTTTCATATTTATTTATTAAATCTACAGCTGCAACTTCTGAAACAAATTCTTTTTGTTTCTGCTCGAGATATGCCTTTAGTTCTCTCTTCAAAACTTTGTAAACCTTATCAGATTGATTTGGTTTATTATCAAGACGAGGAGAAGGATCTTGCTCAAAAATAAAATCATTGAAATAAGAGGATTTTACATAAACACTATGATAAAAATCAATAGTGTTATTATTAAATGATGTTAGTTCCTTGAAATTCTCGTGCAAGTAACTGTTCATCATATAGAAATAGAACTTATCGCCAATACTTTTATTCCATCGTATGTATGTCACATCGAATTGTGTATTGGTTATATCGAATGTCTTTTCCTCTTCACATGCTATTAAATGATCATACGCAAACTCCACTCCATTGAGTTTGACTGCATACCCTGAACTTTTATTCAAACACAAAAACCAAGCATATTGTTGAGCTATGTATTCTGTAAATGATACATCCTCAAAGTTGTTGATGCTGAGTTTATTTATATTTGAGAATTTTACATCAGTTCCAGTAGAATATGTCGTTTGATCTAATTCGATCTCATCAGAATCCTCGTATTTAGATAAATCACGTATGTCAATTTTTATCGAATACTGCATTAATCTCCCATCCTTGTTGAGATAACGAGTTGTCCATTCCGCCTCAGTTGCAAACGCTTTGAATGAGAAACGTCCTTTACCTTTCTTTCCTCTTATTTCTGATGTTCGTTGGAAGGTAGTACGCTTTTGAGAGTCTAAGAATGCCCCAAAAGTAAATTCAAGCAAATCTTTTTTGATGCCTTTTCCGTTATCAGAAATGCAAATTGACTCCAACGCCCCAAGTTCATTTGCTTGAACATAACTGATGTTTACCTCTGTGGCTCCAGCGTCAAAGCCATTCCATATATATTCGACTAATGCTTGTCTATAATCTTCTGTAATTCCAGAATTTATAACACTTTGTCCATTTGCAGAAACTTGATGTTGCATAATGTAAGTTATTTTAAGAGTTTCAAAATGAGTCTTACTTATTTCGCTTAAATTCAGTCCTCTTGTGTTAATTTTTAGTAATCAAAATAATGCTTTAATCAATACAGCATGAATGTTATACAAATTTCACCAGCGATGCCAATTGTACGAAATAATCGTTCGACCAAATATCGAGCTCTTTCGGATTGCGAACAAACGGCAATACATCCTCTTTTACCTGCTTAATGTCGGCTGTCGAAAGTCGCTCAATAAGTTTATCTTTGAATGACTCGGGGGTAATATCCTCGCCGTTAAATTGCTTGCATCGCTCCGCCAAATGAGCAAAATCGAGGGCGACACCATTGCGCACATACCACTCAAAGTCGTACCAATCACGCCCCTTAACTCTATTCTTCCACGCACGATACACCAAGGCGTGCATCTTGCCGGCAAACAAGTCGGGCAAAGTGAAGCAACGAGTCATAAACGAGTGAGGCTGAAGCAGCAACTTTTGCTCGGTTGTAAAGTTTAGCGGAGGGCAAGTATCCACTTCAATCTTTATCGACTTCTCCGTCTGGAATGTTACATCGTAAACATCGGTGTTATCTTTCAAAAATGCCGATTCTACCTTGCCAAAACTCTTCTTATCCTTCTTCGTAATCTCCACCTCTCGACCGACCAACGCAAACGCATCAATGATAGGCTGAAAGTATTTCGAGAAATCGAAGTTCTCATCAGGAGCCATTAGCGAAAAATCCATATCCTCGCTGAATCGCTGCAACCCGTGAAAGATTCTCAAACAAGTACCGCCATAGAATGCCGCAGACTCAAAGAAACCACCTGCATAGAGACCTGCAAGTATTATCTGCTGATTTACCTCAAAGATGGCGTTTCGCTTCTGTTGTTCAGTTGCCAACTCATAGCGCGACAACATATTGTCAAATATCTCGTTTTTCATCGCTTCAGATACTTTAGTAGTGTAACAATGGAGTCTGCCTTCTTGCCGACCTTGATATAATCTTCAAACACGGTTGCATCGAGCTTGTAGAACTCCTCCATATCCATACGAATATCCTCCTCTAAATAGTGCTCCACATCTGTCAGGTAACGGAGATTGACCTTTGATGAGTTGGCAATCAAGTCGCACAGAGCCTTTTCGGGCGAAGCAATCAAGAAAGCATATTCTCCCTTATGCAGACTTCTAACGCCAACCGAAAATGCCTCTCGCGAGATATACTTGTAGTCGTAGTTGCCTAATGGGGTCTCGAAATTCCGAGAGTGCTTAACGGTCATCGACTGATTGACATAGACCGCCTCCGGAATTAGCCCGTAGTATCTCAATGCAGTTGACATCGAGATATACGAAGGGGCGTAGAGATGATTGGCAATCAACTCGGTCGAAAGCGTCTTACCAGAGTGTTCGGGATTAACGACATAAAGCCCACGCTTCAATCGTATGATGTAGCCCTGCCTTTCGAGCAAAGCCACCTTCTTGTTTGGCGACTTGAGTTCTGGATACAACGACTCGATTATTGATGTCGTTACGGGAGTCGCACCTATTTCCTTTAATAGCTTATTCATATTGCAAATATAGTAATATTTTGAATAATAAAAGAATTT
This sequence comes from Alistipes sp., assembly GCA_017410165.1. Taxonomy (GTDB): domain Bacteria; phylum Bacteroidota; class Bacteroidia; order Bacteroidales; family Rikenellaceae; genus Alistipes. The sequence goes on from JAFQRH010000009.1 coordinate 57,637, forward strand.
CAACATCTTTTTCTGTTCAAAATATGTCTAGGCTAATAGATGTACACAAATCGTGTGGGCGAATTCACCCGCACATTTGCTTATTCAGTCGCATTTGTCATCAGCTATCATCGTTTATCACTGTTTATCAAATATTTGGGCCGTATTTGAGCCACTAATTTGTAACTCATTGATACTCAGATACGCTTAACTTTCTGCATCGGCAAGTAGAATACAATAAATGATGATAACGAAACATTATAAACCGTACAAAATCGGCAAATCTTTGTAGGACACACCTATCTTCCTTTCCCAATTTTGTAGAATTGTATCAATCGTCCATCAGGTTCAACCTTTAATGCATAATAATCTCCATTACAATAATATGCATCATCTTCATATTTCCTAAATTGCTTATCTGGGTATTTATCTCTGAACTCCTGATACTCTTCATTAAGAGCCGTCATAACATGCTTTATTGTTATCTCTACATCCTTTTCATTAAGCTGAAATTTAGTCCTTTCAGAGTAATATCCAGCAATGGTTAACTCTTCAACATGCCTCAAGTAAATATGCAGAAATCCATCAAGGTCTAAATACAATAAATGTTTTCCTACAACATTGTATCTATGTTGATGAAACCTTAGTGTTTTATCTATAATAAGCATTGCTTTTTGTGGATGCTTTTCAGAGAATCTTTTTAATCCCCCAATACCTTTCAGCAGTTCCTCTAATTTGGCTAATCTTTCTTGCATACGAATGAAATTAAGCTTTAATAAAGTCTTTCTATCATCCCCCTTTAAACAATTTGCCTGTTTTTTCCACTCAAGAAAGATTCTAGCGACTTCATTGTTATTTATTTGTCCATCATCATTGAAAATAAGGCTTCGTTCTACTGGTGATAGATTCTCGCTATCTAATACTAATTTATATGCTAAATACTGCGTATATTCATCTGGCGTTATTGCTATGCCTTGTTCCATAAAACGGACTAATGCTCCATACATCCATCCTATATCATCTCCATTCCCTAAGCCTTCGAAAGGTATTTCTAAAACATTTGGTTTGCGTTTTTCTTCACTATAGAATTTGTTTTCATCGGCAGTGGAAGGTGCCACCAACAATGATATTATATCGTGAGTTGGAATTTCGCACAAGAGTTTCGGGCTTGGTATATTTCCATTACTATCAATCAATATATTGACCTTAACATTTGTTTTTGTATCTAAAGCAGACGTATTCGCATTAAGTAACGCTCTCTCTTTGATGGTGTATACAATCTGACCTGTTAGGCAAGTTCCATATTGGGCAGAACTGTTAGTATCTGGACGTAGTGTCATCGTAACAACCGCATCGTCCTTGCCGCAAAAAGTATAAATTTCTTCTTGACTAAAACCTTCTTCCTTTTTGTATAACTGCTGCCCAAGCATCGCAGCCATTTGTCTTTCAGTAGCATCTATCTGTTGCTGTATTACATCGATTAATTGTTCTTTATCAGTATCCATAATATGTATTAAATTTGAGGTATGTTAATTCTCCTCAAAATTAACAAATTAAATTAGTATATACAATTGCAGGCAAATCGCTGCAATTCGGATTCTTCTTTTATAAAAATAAGGGTCGCCCAAAAAGGACTACCCTCTTTGGAAAGTGTACAGCGGATTAGTGTATAACACACACTCTATCAGTGCAATAAGTTAAATAGAAGTGAAACGATTTTGCGTGCAAAATTGATAAATGTGTTGATTTGTGAAGAAATGATGTGTTTTACCCCCCCAATTAATGTGCTGTATAGCTCGTGAATACTTGCTTCGGGAAGACTATAATTTGATTGGAAGTCGCAAAAACTCCGTATAAAATTTGCGGGAAATCGGGATTGGGTATCAATCAACATGTTCGCAATTGTGCGGAATGTGTGATTTTTTAATAGATTCCGCACGATTGAAGCACTTTTTAGCATAGAGGAGAGAGCCGCTACTAAAAGTTCCTCAACAAATATTTTTGGAAAAATGTGAAAATCGGGGGTGTTTTGTTTTGGAAAATTGCAGAATGTTAGAGTAAATTGGGAATGTGGCTAAACTTTATAGACCACATTTTTTGCATAAACAGAACAAATCGGTAAAATCCGTAAACTTTCCCAAGAAAAGCCACCTACTCTAAATTAAAAACGATGAATTATGGAATATGTAGCGATTGAAAAGAGTGAGTACGAGCAGTTGCTCGGCACCATCAAGAAGGTGGCAACGGAGATTCGTGCCATTGCAGAGGAGTGCAGCATCAATTCGGAGTGGGTGGAGAATAGCGAGTTGGCGGAGATACTTGGGTTATCCAAACGCCAATTACAAGGTTATCGTGAGCGAGGTGTATTGGGCTTCTCGACAATTGGGCGCAAGATTTACTATCGCCGTGCCGAGGTGGAGAAACTTATTAAAATCAACACAATAAAATGTAAATAGTATGAACTTGGTATTTAACGAAAATTTACGGGAGGTGCTCGGCGACATTGCGAAGGTTGATGCCGACATCGAGCAGATTCGAGGGCTCTGCCGTCCCGTGCTGAATGGAGAACACTACCTGTCAGGCGAAGAGGTTTGCAAGGCTTTGCGAATTACTAAACGCACATTGCAGCAGTATCGAGATGACGGGCTTGTGTCGTTTGTCGCCCTGCCGGGCAAGATGCTTTACCGAGAATCGGGCCTGCGTGCTGCATTGGGAAAAACTATGTTGCTCCATTCGCCCACCGCAACGCCGAAGACTTCCCTGCGGTCTACGGCAGACGATAACACATCACACACTGCTTCAAAACGAGAACTCGCAAGGGTTCTCGTTTTTTGTTTTAGCCTAAATGCGTTGTTTTTCCTAAAAGATTATGATTATAGCAAAATTTTTCGCTAAAAATTTCATATTTGCAATATAATAATTAAATTTGTAATAGAATTGCGGAATACGCAGTTTGTTTGATGGCATTTAGGCTATTGGTTTGCAACGAAAACGACCAATTTTAAGAGCAAACACACCAATAGGCACGATAAATGCCCTCGCTGTATAGCGCGGGTTGTGCTTATGTGTTTGTAGGTGCTTGGTCGTACCTCGTTGCAGTAAGTCCAGTCCACGCTTCTCTTTTTTGAGTTAAACGGTTGCCATCTATGGCTTGACACTTATTGTTTAACTTAAAATCAAAGTATTAAGAAAAAGATTTTCGGAATGATGTTGCTATGTGCGACTACCGTTTATCTAACTTCTTGCTTTGGTGGGAGTTCTTTGAAGGTAGTACTTAAAGATACTTATTTTCTGTGACATACAGAACTAAAAGCTATGTTTTTTTCTTGCGAAACTCAAACATATTATAAAGTTATGAGAAGAATTTTAGTTTTTATCATTTCTGCGCTGCTAGCGTCCTGCTTTGACGCAAACGGACAGAACTTTCTGGAACGGCTGGGCCAGCGTGCCAAGAATGCCGTAGAAAACAAACTCGGAGATAAAGTGGAACAGGCCGTGAACGATGTCCTAGACGGAAATATCGGCGAGAAGAAAAAGAAGGAGACGGCCGATAAACAGACGGCCGATCCCGTCAGCCAGGACGCTGTCGCCATGCCTGACGCTGTCGCCATGCCTGACGCAAAAGTTCCTGCCCAGCCGAAGCAGGTGGAGACCTCCTATGCCAAGACCGACTTTGTGCCCGGCGACGAGATCTTCTTCGACGACCCGGTCGAGGGCGAGAAGGTCGGGGAATTCCCTTCCCGCTGGGACTTTATCAGCGGAGAGGAATGTGAGATCATCACGCTGAACGGAGAGCAGGTCATCAAACTCTCCGGTTGGTACAGCATCATCAGCCCGCTGATGAAAGAGGCCGACTACCTTCCGGAAGATTTCACCATCGAGTTCGATGTATGGTCCAACAACAAGTACGGCAGTTCGAACAATGACCACATCGACCTGCTCCTGGGATCGGCAGAAACGGAAGAACTCGTAGTCGTCAATCTGAACCCGGCATTCAACGAAAATCCGGCGGAGGGGGGACAGAGCGATATTTCCTATTCCTTCCGCTCTCCCGCCGGAGACCCTCGCCAAGGGTTGGCCAAGGGTGAATCCCTGACCCCGCTCATCCAGCCCGACAGCTGGCTGCACGTCGCCGTCTCTTTCAACAAGCGCGCATTCAAGTATTACGTGAACGGCGTGCGGATGATCAACCTCCCCAACGTCATGCGTCCCACCCGGATGGCCCTGCGCTCCGTGTCGAACTGCGAGGAGAGGGACCGCTTCTACCTGAAGAATATTCGCATGGCCAAGGGCGCCGTACCGCTCTACGACCGTCTGATGTCCGAAGGCAAGATTATCACTTACGCCATTACCTTCGAGACCGGCAAGGCCGACCTTAAGCCCGAATCCATGGTGGAAATAAACCGTGTGGCCAAATTGATGAAGGAGAACCCTGGCCTGGAGTTCGAGGTCCAGGGCCATTGTGACGCCACCGGAAGCGACAAAGTCAATGACCCGCTGAGCCAGAAGCGGGCCGAAGCCATCGTCGCCGCCCTGGTAGAAGAGGGGATTGCCGAAGCCCGCCTCACCCCAGTAGGCAAGGGCTCTCACCAGCCCATCGCCTCCAACAGCACGGACGAAGGCCGTGCCAAGAACCGCAGGGTAGAATTCATCAAGAAGTGAGTGCAGAGTGAAACTTGCTTCGACTCTGCCGAACGCCGCCGATGAATTGAGAAACAGTTTGTAAAAAAAGTAACATTATGAAAAAGATAATCATTACCCTTTTCGCCCTGGCGATGATGATTCCCGCCAGGGCCCAGATGACCCCCGAAGCCGTGATGGGCATGACGCCTGATTTGCCCTCCACCGCAGTCCTCCTCAATTACTGGAAAAATAGTAACGACCCGTTTCATAATGAATATCCCAATTTAGACCTCTTGAACGAGTTCAGGGAAGCCTGGAATGCCGCCAATGACCAGATTCAGGACATGCAGGAAAAGACCCTCGCACCAGGCATGAAGAAAAATGCGATGGCCGGATTAGTTGCCGGAACAAACAAAACGGCAGGCGAGGTTGCCAATATGAGCGAGGCGGAGGCAAAGGCTCTCGCCATGTCCACCATGCAGGGACGCCTGTCCAGCATGGGACTCAGTCAGGCCGATTTTGCAAAACTTCAGCGAAGCGACCTATCGGATGAAGAGGCCAAGGCGATGGCCAGCAAAGTGATGGCCAAACAAACGGGCGGGCTCACGGCAAAGGACATCGAGGCCATGTCCCACATGACCGACGAAGAGCGGGCCGCCTTCATGCAGGAATCCGGCCTGGGCGCATCCATAACCGCCAAGATGAATGCCGAGAAAGAGGGGCGCGCATCCTCTCAAAAGCAGTATCAGCTGGTTACGGAACTGATTTCCTTGGGCCAGAAGGAACACAGTCTCCAGCAGAAGGCCATCGGGATGATTGAATCGGCCCGGAAGGAAGGCGTGGCTTTGTTTGACCGAAAGTACCGGAAGGCGGATGAGCAGCACAGCGAAGAAATGCACCGGGCTGCGTTGGAACTGGAAGATGCTATCGGCGAAGCAGCGTATAAAGCCGCCCTGGCGCGCCTGAATGCAGCCCAGTCCGCTTGGTTCAGTAACATGAGCCAATTCTACGCAGAGTACATTCCCCTGTACCGCGATGCCGTGGCCGGTGCCATGGACTGCTGCCGCGCCGAGTTACTCCCCGTCAAAAGGCAGCATAAGGAGGTGATGGAACAGCTCTACGCACTCACCCGGAGTGCCGAATACGCCCTCTCCGAATCCATCCCCTTTGAAGCTTCATACATGTACTTTGAGCTCTCCGAAAAAATTACGGAATTTGAACTAACTTTATAAAAAATAGCAGCACGAAAAAAGTCTTCGCACTCATCGCCGTGGCAGCTATGATGCTTAAAACGGTTTTATAATTTATGACCAAAATATCCATTCGATTTTTATAATAACCGTGTGGAAGAAACAAACAACTCGTGAGCGTAACTCACGAGTTGTTTGTTGTTTTTGAGGTAATCAGTACCCCTCCAAAATTAGCAAAGATGTATCAGAGCCGGCTCAATGCCTTGCTCGCGCTATTCCCACAACGAGGTAAAGCCGAATGCTATGCCATCAAACAGCCCCATATCAGTAAGTTTCAGGTCCGGAATGACCGGCAGCGCCATAAATGCCATTGTCATAAACGGTGCATTGATAGTGCAACCCATATCTTTTGCCATCTGTTTGAGCGCCAAGTGATTTTGGGCAACCTCCTCCGCTTTGAGCGTAGTCATCAATCCGGCAATCGGCAACGGAAGGCATTTGATTTGCTCGCCATCACAAACCGTAATTCCACCCTTCTCGGCAATCAGGCGGTTAATCACCGTGACAATATCTTTGTCGTCACATCCCAACGCTATGATATTATGGCTATCGTGTGCGATGGTCGAAGCCAACGCACCTCGGCGCAGACCAAAGCCCTTGATATATGCCACTTGCGGTGCGGCTGCTGCATATCTGTTATACACTACAAGTTTGGCGATACCCGAATCGACATCTGTAACGACATTTCCGGCGGCATCGCTCTTGGGCTTTACGACCTCTTTTCCCGTTATCAGCGAGCCCTCGGAGGCCGTAATAACTTTCAGGTGCTCACCCTCGCACTTCACCGCGATATCGGCAACATCAAGCTCCTCGGCTTGGAAGTAATTCAACGTCGCCAAATCAACCGTCGTAGTCGCTCGACGCAAGGCATCGGTTACGCCTTTGGTTGCGTTATACACCTCATATCCTTGTATGTAGGTTGAGAGAATCTTAAATTCGTTAAGGTTATTTACCACAATAAAATCGGCAGAATCGCCCTCGCCCAGAAGACCATTTTTCAGCATATAATGTTTTACAGGCGTAACGCACGCCGCGTCAAGCGTCTCCCACAAAGGCATACCCTTTGCCACCGCTCTTCGTACCAAGCCGTTGATATATCCGATTGTCTCGACATCATCAGGGTACATATCGTCCGAGCAGAACAAAACCTGCCCCGGGTGCTCCTTTATCAGCGTATGAAGGGCCTCAAAATCGCACGCCGCACTACCCTCTCTGATTATGATTTTCATACCCAACGCCAACTTCTCTTTCGCCTCATCCACCGACGTACATTCGTGGTCGGTCGAGACACCCGCCGCAACATACTTCTGCAACTGTTCGCCCGAAGTCTTCGGAGCGTGGCCGTCGATTGGCTTTCCGACATTTATGGCCGCCTGCAACTTGGTCAGCACCTGCGCATCGTCATACACGACACCCGGCACGTTCATCATCTCTGCAAGACCCATAATCTCGTCACGCGCCAACAGTCCAGCCACCTGCTCGGCGTCAAGCGTTGCGCCCGAAGTCTCGAATGTTGTAGAAGGGACACAAGATGGAGCCATAAAATTGAAATAGAAACGTGCATTATTGCCGTTCTCAATCATAAAATCGATACCCGGCACACCCAACACGTTAGCAATCTCGTGGGGATCGCACACCGCCGCAACAACACCATTTGCCACAGCCATACGTGCATAATTTTCCGGCACCATCAGCGTACTCTCGATATGGATGTGAGAATCGACAAAGCCCGGCAAAATATATGTATCATACACGCCGGAGGTCCCTTTCACGGAGACCACCCGACCCTCGTCAATTGTCAGCTCTCCCGGGAATACTTTTCGTGCTTGCACATCAACGATATTGCCATAAAGCACCTTTTTTGCAGGGTAATCCGACGGGCACGTTTCGCAAGAGCCAAAGCCCAACACCACAGCAACTGCAACCGTTAAAATAGATAGCAATCTCTTCATACTCATAATCTATTAAAAAGAGTTACACAAATAACACATCAGCACCCCTACTATCGGCTGATTTACAAAGGTATATATAAATAATCCAAGAACCAATATTTTGTGAATATTTATTTAGTCACATTGGAATATCATACAACATAGGTTCCACAAAAAAAGTATCGTTATGGTCATTCGTCGAATACCGGAATACGAACAGGAATGGAGTATTTCACGCTAACGGGCTTGCCGTTATTTTTGAGGGTTGACGGTTGCCAGCGGGGCGAACAGTATATGACTCTCTGCACGTGATCTGCCCACTGCTTGTTATTATGACTCGCGATATAGACATAATCAACCACCCCCAAACGATTTACGTAAAAAACGGCTACGGCGAATATTACTTCACTCGAATTGCGCAATTTTGTAGCCAATTCGCGGCTCATATTCTGTGTGCACCACAATCTGAACGCATCAATATCTCCACCATTGAATCTCGGTCGCGTGAGATATTTCCAAGTCGGAGGTTGATTATACGCCATTATGCGCATATTCAACATAAGCGATGGTTTCAGCGTAAATCGTATCACATTATGCGACTTGGATTTATAACAGAACGCTCGTTTGCCATTGACATCCTCGAAGCCGAATTGTCCGTCATCATCCGTTTGTGTCTTTTTCAGATAAACGACCGCTCCTTTCACCGGCTGACCGTCATCATCCGTAACAATCAGCGTGTAGTCGGATGTAGTACCACTCTTGACAATCTTCACATCATCGTTGAGCTTAACGCATACTACTCCGCGCAGTTTGATGTGTGACAGCGTCAGGTTGGCAGCGTTAAGTATTGCGCGTTGCGACTTATTCAGTTTCTTTGCCACCTTAACGCTCTTAATCTGCTCGTCGGTATAATGATAGGCAAAAAACCTCGGCTCATAGTGACCATTGACGATATATACGGGGTTGCTATAATCCATATCGAGTTTGCGTGGAACAGGTTGGTAGGTAAAGCACCCACAACTGCCCAACGTGATGCGAATTGTCGGGCTGCAACCGAGTGAAAATGCATAATAACCATCTTCTTTGCCGGTATCCACAATACAACCTCGTCCGTATTTTGCGCGAATCGTAACCTTGCCTTCATCATCCGTTATAGCCGCTTCCGTATATATTGAAGCTCTGCTCACAGGATCCCCCTCTTTATCCGTTACCGTACCGGCATATTCGTACATCACCTCCTCTTGCGCCGTTGCTCCGCCATACGACAGCAGTACGCACATCACGACAAAAACTGATTTTAAGAGTTTCATAGATAATCGATTTATGGTTTATATGCTCTGTTTTTCTGGGTTTATACAACAAATGTACGAAAAAAATCATACAATAGCAATAGATGGATGGGTGTTAGACGAGACTTTGGCGTGTCTAACAAGTTTTTTTTAGACACGCCCTTCTCTGTTAGAAGTTGTATAACAAGAGGGATTTCAAGGCCTGCGTAGCCCGAAAAAGCGCAGTTTACTCGGCGTAAATGAGCATTTTGAGGGCAAGCGTAACGCAGAAATCACCTTGTTAGACGGCTTCGTGCCTCTCCGCTGGCGCGGGGGGGGGTCTCAACTGCAAACGTTACAAATTAACATAGGTGATGGAGTGTTGGACGAGACTTGATAATGCAAGAGCATTATCGTGCCTCTCCGCTGGCGCGGGGGCGCTATCAAACAATCAAAGACAAATATCGCTATGCGATTGAGTTTGTTGTTTATATGTTGTTCACCGATACAAGCATCGCTCACACCATATAAACAACAAACGCCACCCGATGGGTGGCATTTGTCTTTGATTGTTTGAGCTGTTGACGAGGCTTGAACTCGTGACCTCTTCCTTACCAAGGAAGTGCTCTACCACTGAGCTACAACAGCAAAAGCGTTGCAAAAGTAACACAAAATTTAGATTCCACAAACTTTTTCGAGCAATTTTGTGATTTTTTGACGAAAAATTGCGCAGAGTGGCATACGTTCGCAAAAAAAGTGCTATATTTCGATGTTAAAAAACATAAAATAACAGATGAAAAAGATACTTATCGTTGGCGCCGGAGGACAGATTGGTTCCGAGTTGGTGCCCTACCTGCGTTCGATTTACGGCGCATCGAATGTCGTTGCAACGGATGTACGCGAGTGCAAATCACTGTCGGAGGATGGCCCGTTCGAGGTGCTCGATGCACTCAATCCGACAAATATGGCTTCGGTGGTTGCACGCTATCATATCGACACCATATTCAACCTTGTAGCGTTATTGTCGGCCGTCGGCGAGCGTAATCCGCAGATGGCATGGGGTGTGAATATGGGCGCATTGCTCAACTCATTGGAGGTGGCTCGTCAGCACCACTGCGCGGTATTTACGCCGAGCTCGATTGGCGCATTCGGCCCATCGTCGCCAAAGGACGGAACACCGCAGGATACGATTATGCAACCGACGACCATCTACGGCATTTGCAAGGTTACGGGCGAGTTGCTGAGCAACTACTATTCGCGCAAGTACGGTTTGGATACGCGCTCGATTCGTTTCCCGGGCATCATATCCAACAAGACGTTGCCGGGTGGCGGTACGACCGACTACGCCGTAGAGATTTACTACGAGGCAATTCGCGAGGGTCACTACACGTGTGCCGTGCCGAACGACGTATATATGGATATGATTTATATGCCGGATGCTCTGCGTGCGATTGTCGAGTTGATGGAGGCAGACCCTGCACGTCTGATTCACCGCAACAGTTTCAACCTTGCCTCGATGAGTTTCACGCCGGAGATGATTGCAGCCGAGATTCGCAAGCATATTCCGGAGTTTACGATGGATTACGACATCGACCCTGTGAAGGAGGAGATTTCGCGCAGTTGGCCTAACTATTTGGACGATACGTGCGCCCGCGAGGAGTGGGGATGGAAGCCGGAGTGGGGGCTCGAAAATATGACAACGGATATGTTGCAGGCCGTGCGTGCAAAGTTGCTGAAAAACGAATAACACGCCGGCGCAACACGCGCCACTACAAAACGAATCAGGGTGCCGACTCCGCAAGAGTGGCACCCTGATTCGTTATCGCATAGAGGCAATACGCCTCTACTCTTTATATCACTACCCTACTTTTTGCTCTTCTTTTCGCGCTTCGACGGCGTCTGCATACACTTCATATACTTTGCCTTGCCGAGGTTGAAGCCCAAACCTGCATAGACGTTCACCGACTTCATATACATCGGCAGAGGAATCGTATCGTACTTCGCAAACTGCGTTCCGATGAAATCGGCACCGAGGAAGAGGTTTACGCCGGTCGGATGGACGTTGAGCGCAAAACCGAAGATTCCCGGACGGTTGCGATTGAGGAACGTATGCGACAAGGTAGTCGTAAACCAACGACCGATGCGGAAATTCACCGATGCGGTGAGCTCGGTCAGCGTTGTCGAAGGACGGAACTCGGTGTGCGACAACAGACCAAAGGCGATGTGGTTGTTGAGAATATTATACTCGACACCCACGTTAAGCGTACAATTAAGGCGCGTCGTATAACCTTTGGTACCCGGATCGGTGAGCAGCAACTCGGCCGAGCCATCGGCAGCTTCTTCGCCCGACTCGAAGTTGATACCCTCGAAGAAGAAGTCGGCATTTGCCTCGCCCTTAACGATGGTGCCTTTGCCCCAACTGATAAAACCGAGGTCTGTCAAGGCAGCCGAGATGCGCAGATGGTCATCCAACAGACGAACCTCGGCACCCAAATCGATTGCCACACCACCACTCTTCATTTGGCCCAATGCCGTCTTCATCACCTCGCCTACGCTCGGGCCTTCAAGGTTAATCATCGCATCTGTAATGTCGGTTGAGCCCGGAGCGTATCCCGAATGGAACAACACGCCAGCTGCGCGCAAATTACCGCGCACGGAGCCCGTCACGGCACGCGAATTAACGTCAGCATACATCGAGCCGAGATCGGCCTGCAAATGAGCCAAACCGAGCAGACCCTTCACGCGAACACCGACCGTTGCAATCTGCTTAATCGGAATTGCAACACCGACGCCCAGCTCCATAAAGTTGAGCGAGTTGATGGACGTGCCGGCAAATTCGTGGCGACCATTGCCGAGCGACTTTAACGTCGAGAATATATCGCTATTGAGCGACACGTCGGTTTGCGAACGCATACGCATACTTACGTTCCAGAACATTCGTTTCGTATGAGCACCGAAGCCGAGCAAATTCACGTCGGCATTGAGACCGAGCGCACCAATTTTCGGCATCTTCTTCATAAACTCGTCGGTCGTAACCTGCTCGTTGAGGAACGTAACAACCTCGCCGCCTCGCTTGTAGAACATATTATCGACCGAAAGGAAGTTGTTGTTCAGATTCAGCCCGACGCCACCGAGTGCCGGCAATGCGATATAACCGCGAGTCGGCGCCAATGCCGGGTTCATATCGGTACGGAAGTAAGAACCCTCCATAAAGTATGCGGTACGCATCTGTGCCGCAGTCGTGCCACACAGAGCGATGGCAGCGACCAAAAGTGTTAAATATCTCTTCATAACTGTTGCTTATGTTGGGTTATTCTTATTCGACATCTTCCGTTTGTGTTGCCAGAAAATCTTTCAAATCGACACCTACACCGCCATCGACTTTGAGCGTCACGCGAGCCGAAATGGTCTGCTCGGCGTTGAGTGCAACAGCCGAAGTCGCTGCGCTCTTTGCGTGCAACGTAAAGCGGATGCCATCGACCTTTGCCAACGGAGCAAGCGAAGTGTTGTTGCCCGAACGCTTGATAGCAATCTTAACGGTGCTAACCTGCGCAGTCTTGCCATCCTTCGAGCCGGCAATCTTCGCAGCCGATGGGTCAATATCCAACTGAATATCCTTCGTACGGTTACCATCCTTGTCGATGAGTTCGGCATCGAGCAACAATTCCAGCGGCGACGAGTTGCCGATTTCGGCAATAAGTTCAACTTCGCCAACGCGCAGGTTGTATTCGGCAAGATCAGCAAATGTCTCGTTAAGACCGTTCACCTCGTCCGAATAGGTCAAATCCAACTCCTCGCCGAACGTAAGCGGAATATCGACCGAATAGGAGTAACTCTCGGTGAATTTCGGAGCGGTATAGAACGTGTAGAGCATCTCCGGATTGGTCTTAACGCTCATCTCGACGTCAATCTTCTGCGGAACACTACCGTCGAAGATGCGACTCAAATCGCAGCCAACGAAGGTAATCTCCGGCGAAGAGAACTCCTCGGCACGCTCCGGACGAGCGATGATGATATTCGTAGCCACGCTCTTCGGTGCGCCATTCTCCATCACGCCCTGCTTGATTTCGATATCTTTGAGCTCGAGCACCTTCTCGGTATGCACGGTCGAGCCGGTCATCGGCTTCAAGAGCACCGATGCCCACACCGGAATTGTAAATTCGTTGTTGAGCGTAAAGCGCAAGACAGGCGATACGTCCAATCGCGCAATATCCAAACCGATATCCGACAAATCGCCCAAATTCAGCGAGAGCGATTCGTTATACGTATAGTCGATATTACCCGAAATACTCTCGATATGGAGTTCCGTGCGGTCAATACCTGCCTCCAAGTGGATATCTTTGTTGTAGAGAATCTCCGACACCAAAACTCGTGTGCCACGCTCGATGCCCGCCTTGGCGTCAATCGTGAAGCCCAATTCGAGATTGCCGTTTTCAGGCACCTTGCCTACGCCGTCGAAGGTAATGCTGTGCAGACGCAACTCAACACCCTTATTGGTGCTTGTTCTCTGCAAATCGGTGAGTGTTGCACGCAAGCAGCGGGTTGCAGGGTCGTAGAGACCCGGGCGAACAGACTCAAACTCGAAATACTCCGGCATAACCATCTCGACAAACACCTTATCGGTTACGCTCTTCGGGAACCAATCCAGACCACCGATAAATGCGCAGAATATGGTCTCGTCGGTAAAGTTTACCCCCTTGACCGATTTAACCTCCTTGGCGATATTCGTAACGCTGATAGTCTTGCCGATTGGCGTGCCAACCTGATTCAAATCCACCGAAAGCAACTCGATTTCGGCATCGTCGTAACGCAAATGCGAGTCAATGACAAGCGACGGAGCAGCCGACAGTGTAACGGTGCCTGCGGCGGTGGTCATCGTATAGGATACGGAGTATTTGAGTGCGCTCGGAAGCGTCAGTTTGCCATTCTCGATTGTGGATGTATTTTCGACGCTGCGAATATATGCACAGAACTCTACTTCGCGCTCGCCCGCTGCAAATGGACGATTATTTATCTCGTAGGTGTTGCCCGAGAGCAATTTCAAATCCTCGCCATAGAGTTCGTATCCCTGCGGTGCTTCGAGGCGTACGCTCACCGTACCGCCACCATTGACCGAAGCGAGCGAGTTGAGCGTAAAAACGACACGGATAGATGCGCCCGGAACCGATGCGTTGTCGGGTTTGAGGTAGATTTTGCGAATACGCTCCACCTGCTTCGGAACCGAGAACGAGAGGTCGTAATTGAGTTCGCCCTCCTTCTTGCCGGTGATTTGATGACCTGCCGGAATCGAAATCGAGATATTTGGCAACGCCGAGCCACCCATCATTGCGCCGATGTTGAAGTCCTCGTGAATGAGGGCCTCCTGCTCGGTGATGGTGAAGTCCGGATAGTCGATTAAAATCTGGGTAGTGGTCTGCGGAATGGAGAACGAGGTCTGCATACCGTCGATGTTGAACTGCTGCTCCTCTCCGGCAAATGCCAGCGAGTAGTCGCCATTCGGAGCAACGACAAGATTCTCGATGCTCGATACGGTGAGAAGGTCGCCCAACTTTTTGTCCGGCAGATAGCCGAGAGGCAATTCGGTCTCACCCGATGCGAGGGTAATCTCGCCCGATGTTTGCGCTATGTCAAACTCGTTGTCCACGCACGAGGAGCAAACGCACGAGATAAGCAATGCAGCAAAACATCCGATTAAACGGAAATTTCTCATCATAGTTTGGTTTTATTGTTAATTTTTGTAATTTCGTTGCCGTAAGAGTTGTTTCGAGTCGCTCTTTAACTATACAATTACTACAAAGGTAGTAATATTCGACGGAAAAACAACAATTTAGACAAAAAAACAGTGGACAACACCAAAAACATATCCCTAAAAGCACAGGTGGCAGAGTTGCCGCTTTCGCCCGGTTGTTACCTCTTCTCGAACGCTCAGGGCGAAGTGATATATGTCGGCAAAGCAAAATCGTTGCGCCGTCGCGTGTCGTCCTACTTTGTACAGAGCCGCGACCACTCGCCCAAGGTGCGTGTGATGGTGCGACAAATCGCCTCGCTTCGCTACATTGTTGTCGATAGCGAAACCGATGCGTTGCTGCTCGAAAACTCGCTTATCAAGACCCTTCAACCGCGCTACAATATCCTGCTCAAAGACGACAAATCCTATCCGTGGATTGTGCTCTGCAACGAGCCGTTTCCGCGCGTTATGTCCACACGCCGATTGGTGCGCGACGGCTCGCAATACTTCGGACCTTATGGCTCGGTAGCGGCACAGAAGGCGGTTTTGGAGTTTATCCGCGAAGTGATTCCGTTGCGCACGTGCCGTCTGAATCTGGCGCAGGAGCAGATTGACAAAGGGCGATACACCACCTGTCTGCAATACCATATCGGCAACTGCAAAGCCCCCTGCATCGGTGCGCAGTCGGCCGACGAATACGCCGCAATGGTGGCGATGGCGGTATCGGTTTTGAAGGGCGATTTACGCCCCGTCCGAAGTTATCTCGAAGAGCAGATGCAACGCGCATCAGCAGAGTTGCGTTTCGAGCAGGCACACCGTTTCAAGGCGCGTCTGGATGCACTCGAAAAGTATCGCTCGCGTTCGGTAATTGTCAGCGCAAACATTATGGAGGCGGACGTATTCTCGATTGTCGAGGATGGCGACGAGGGCTACTGCAATATGGTTCGCATTCGCGGAGGTCAGGTTGTGGCCGTGCATACGATTATCGTTTCGGCTGGCATCGAGAGCGATCGACGGCTTATGCTCTCGCTTGGCATTCAACACATTATGGAGAGTGTCGGAGGTGAACTTTCGGGCAACGTCCTCGTTCCGGAGTTACCTTACGAGGAGTTATTTCCGGGCGTTAAGTTCGTCGTGCCGAAGCGTGGCGAGCGACGCGACTTGTTGGAGTTCTCCGAGCGTAGCGCACGTACGTTCCGCGCCGAGCGATTGAAAAATATGGAGATACACAATCCGGAGCGTCACACCGACCGACTGATGGAGGCAATGCGCCGCGAGTTGCGCTTGGAGCGCGAGCCACGCCACATAGAGTGCTTCGACAACTCCAACCTGCAAGGCACCAACCCTGTCGCCTCGTGTGTCGTATTCCGCGACGGCAAGCCATCGCGCAAGGAGTATCGCCACTTCAACATCAAAACGGTTGTCGGTGCCGACGACTTCGCCTCGATGCGCGAGATTATTTCGCGCCGATATACACGACTTGTCGCCGAGGGTGCCGAGTTGCCGGATTTGGTGGTTGTCGATGGCGGAAAGGGGCAGTTATCGAGCGCGTATGCCGTCTTGTGCGAATTGGGGTTGGAGGAGAAGATTCCGATTGTCGGCCTTGCCAAACGCTTGGAGGAGGTCTATTATCCGAACGACCCGATGCCTTACTATTTGAGTCGTACGGGCGAGCCGTTGAAGGTCATCTGCCATCTGCGCGACGAGGCGCACCGTTTCGGTATCACGTTCCATCGCCAGAAGCGAAGCAACGCATTTCTGCACAGCGAGTTGGAATCGATTGCCGGTGTAGGAGCGAAGAGCATCGAGCAGTTGTTGCGCCATTTCCGCACGATGAAGGCCATTCGCACAGCATCGGTCGAGGAGCTCGCAGAGGTTGTCGGCCACGCACGCGCCGAACGTATCCGCACCCACTTCTTGCAGGCGGAGTCGAAAGAGTAGTAAACCGAACGGGAAAAATCCTAAAATTTCAGAGCCGCGAGTTTGCGTTCAATCTCATCGAAACGATTGATTGCCACACCCGAAGCGCGTTGTATCTTCATACGGCGCGTAGCGGAGGCAAACGAACGCAGGTTATAGGTAAAACGCACAAGGAATGTACGTCCGAGTGTCGTATTGTAGCGCACCTGCGAATATCCCGCCCAGACGTGGCGTGCAAACGAGGTGTTCTGTCCCAAGATATCATTCACACACAACTCGATTTCGCCCAAATTGCGAAGCACCTTCTTACCGATTGAGGCGTTCCACAACGTGAACGAGTCGTTGTAGCCGTTGGTTATACCGAGGAACTGCGTAAATACGGCAGAGGTCGTCAGCGTAAATCCGAGTGGAAGCACCGCTTTGACATTTGCCGAAGCGCGATGCGTGAAGTAGTCGTTGTTCAGCACATCGAGCGCCGAGCGATTGGTCGAGTACGAGCCGCGCCAATCGATTGTAAAATCGACATTTTCGGAGATGTTACTGCCCAACGTCCATTGCGAATAGGCGGTCAGGTTGTTCATCATATCGTCCGCCTTATTCATACGTATCGGTATCGTCGCGTAGGTTGCGCCGAGCGATATGTTGAGATTCGAGCCGAGCCACTTTATCGGGAAACCGATACTTGCGCGCCCCTCATACGACCAATAACCGTCGAGGTTCACCGGCTGCGTTATCTGTATCGGGTTATACTTCTTGCCATCCACCTCGATTGTCTCGGGCGAATAGACAATATCGGTGCCGATATAGTTCTGGATGTGGCGCGCCTTTGCCATCACCATCAGCGTAGTTCCTCGAACGACGGAGGTGTTGGTGTAGCGGGCAAAGAAGTTATGCTCGGTGTAAGGTCGCAAATCGGGATTTCCGCGCGAGAGCGATTGCGAATTGCTCACGTCGTACACGTCGATGAGCGACCACAACGCCGGTGCTTTGACCTCCGAATTGGCACTCACGCGCAACGTGTTGCTCTGGTTGAACGACCATTGCAGCGTAGCGTTGTATATCGGCGTGTGATACGAACTGAACTTTCGCCCATCCTCGTTCCACAGATTGTTGGTAAGCAGGCGCGAATTTTGGTACATCAGATTGATTGAAAACCAATTACGATTCTTTCCATAACGAAAACCAACACCCGCCTGATGGTATATGAACGAGCCATCGAACGACGATGATGAACGACGATTCAGGCGCGCTGTGTCGATTACGTAATCGGCGTCGGTTGCATACGAGAGCAGGTCGCGCGTGCGCAGTTGTGCCTGCAAGCGGTACGTGATGTTGAGTGTCGTATGTCGGCCCAATCGTTCGCGGAAGGTCGGTTGCACGCGGATTGTCGTCGTACGCGAATCGGTCAATTTGCGCGAATACGTATATTTGATAGTCGCCTGATCGGGACTCTTTTTGCTTGTCTTACCGCTACCGTTAGAGTAGTAGTCGCGGTCGCTATCGTTATGGTTACTACTTACGCTTGCCACAACCATCAGCACACGACCCTGACGCAGGAATTTGTACGAATACTGCGCATATACGCCACCCGACAGCGTTCGACTCCAACCATCATTTCCGCTCGGCATCCAACGATAACCCGATTCGCCCCAACGCAACGATGTCGTATCAACCCGATTTATCGACGAGTTGTTGTAGTAGTTGAGCGTCGGGATGACGACGAGTTTCTGGCGTTTAGCCACACGCCAATCCAATCGGCCGCGAAGTTTCAGCGCATAGTTGTCCGGATTAGCAAATTGGTCGTAGTGAATCGTATCTTTTTTGGCGACTGCCGCATCATACCATCGGTCGATAAAGAAGTCGTTTTTGGCGTTGATATGGTTGAAAAACACACTACCCTCGAACTTCGCACGGCGACGCGCACCCCAACGGTCGGAGTAGTTCAGTGCGAAAATCTCGGCCGAGGCGACACCTTGCTGCGAATTTACGGAGAATTGGCGCGATGCGTTCGTGCTGTTTTGG
Organism: Alistipes sp.; assembly: GCA_017410165.1. Lineage (GTDB taxonomy): Bacteria > Bacteroidota > Bacteroidia > Bacteroidales > Rikenellaceae > Alistipes. The sequence continues at coordinate 76,358 of JAFQRH010000009.1, forward strand.
CGGTTATTGACCGCTACGTCGTCGTCCGTCAAGTTCTGCTTATTGAGGTTATTCGCCAACGCCATAACCGTCACGCGCGTATCATCCTTGAAAATATTTACCGAACCACCCGCCGTATATTTATGTTTGAGCGTGATATCGGGCGACGCATCCGGCTCGTAGCCGTAGCCGATATGCACCTTACCGAATGCACTCTGCTTCATACTTTGGCGAGTGACGATATTAATCACCTTGCCACCCTCACCATCATCGACGCCCGTGATTTGCGACGCCTCGCTGAGGCGGTTATATATCTCGATATGCTCGACCGCCTGTGCCGGAATACTCTGCAACACCTGTTGGATATTGCTACCAAAGAACTCGACGCCATCGACATATATCTGCTTGACCTCCTCGCCTTGCGCCTCGATTTTGCCATCCGAAATCGTGATTCCCGGCATCTTACGCAACAGCGTCTCCACCTCGGCATCGGTCGCAACCTTGAAGGCGTCGGCATTATAGCGCAACGTATCGCCAAGCATCACGGCTCGCGTCGATACGGCCTCCTTGACAACGGCATCAATACCGATTGCCTTTTGGCGCATTATGATATTGCCCAAGTTTACAGGCAAGCCATTGCACTTGACCTCGAACTGGCAATCCTCGTAACCGATAAACGTAGCCAAACAACGGTACTCGCCCTCGGCAACCGACGGAAAACGGAAATTTCCGCCGTACTCGGAGGTCGTGTACCGCCTTTTGTCGGGATTGGTCTTCGACACCAACTCAATCACCGCTGCAATCACTCCGTCATTGGTGTCGTAATCCACCAAGCGTCCCGAAACAGAGCCGCTTTGTTGAGCCGACAGAGGAGTGACGAGTGTGAGCATCGCCAACAAAAGGTATATGATACGTTTGGGTTTCATTCCCCCAGCAAGGTTGTTGTTAGTTTTGGGTTACTCCTATTTATAATAAGGATATACAAACCGTCGAAAAGTTAAAAACGAAGTATGTGTTTCGTTCTAAAAAAAGAGGGGTTGCCTACCAAGTGAGCGGACAACCCCTGTTGTGGTGATTGTGTCGGGCTATGCAGCCCGACACAATCAGTTTAGTCCTCCAATTTTGCGCACAAGAACTCGCGGTTCAGGCGAGCGATGTGAGCAATCGAAATCGACTTCGGACACTCTGCCTGGCAAGCACCCGTATTGGTACAGTTACCAAAGCCGAGCTCGTCCATCTTGGCAACCATCGCCTTTGCACGACGTGCGCCCTCTACGCGGCCCTGAGGCAACTTTGCGAGTGACGATACGCGGGCTGCAACGAAGAGCATTGCCGAGCCGTTCTTACAAGTTGCAGCACAAGCACCACAACCAACGCAAGCAGCAGCATCCATCGACTCCTCGGCATCTGCCTGCGGAATCGGAATAGCGTTACCATCAGGCACCGAGTTGGTGCGAACCGATACAAAACCGCCTGCCTGCAAAATCTCGTCATAAGCACCACGATTTACTACGAGGTCCTTGATAACAGGGAATGCAGCCGAACGCCACGGCTCGATGGTAATAGTCTGGCCATCTTTGAACTGGCGCATATAAATCTGGCAGGTGGTAACCGCCTGCGACGGACCGTGAGCGTGGCCGTCGATGTGCAACGAACACATACCGCAGATACCCTCGCGGCAGTCGTGGTCGAACGCTACCGGCTCCTCGCCTGCGTGAACGAGGTCGTTATTGAGGATGTCGAGCATTTCGAGGAACGAGGTGTCGGACGAGATATCCTTTACCTGATACTCCTTGAATGCACCCTTCGATTTCGCGTCTTTCTGACGCCATATCTTTAATGTGAAATTCATAATGAAGTCTGTATTAAAAGTTTAACGTCAAAAAATTAGTCTTTGTAGTTACGTTTTGCGAGGTGTACAAACTCGAACGACAGCGGCTCCTTCGTGAGCTCCGGCACTTCGTCCATACCCTTGTACTCCCAAACGGCTGCATATACGAAGTTCTCGTCGTCACGATCTGCCTCGCCCTCCTCGGTCTGATGCTCAACGCGGAAGTGACCACCGCAAGACTCCTCACGGTTGAGTGCGTCGCGTGCCATCAACTCACCGAGTTCGAGGAAGTCTGCCAGACGCAATGCCTTCTCCAACTCTACGTTGAACGAATCTGCCGTACCGACAACCTTAACATCCTTCCAGAACTCCTTGCGCAGAGCTGCAATCTCAACGATTGCCTTCTCCAACGACTCCTTAGTACGAGCCATACCTACGTTGTCCCACATAATGTGACCCAGACGCTTGTGGATATCATCCACCGACTGCGTACCGTTAATCGAGAGCAACTTCTCGATCTTCTCGCGAACGGCTTTCTCTGCCTCGTCAAATGCAGGCGTGTTGGTCGAAACCTTCGGTGCCTGAATCTTCTTTGCGAGGTAGTCGCCAATGGTGTAAGGCAATACAAAGTAACCGTCGGCCAAGCCCTGCATCAGCGCCGAAGCACCGAGGCGGTTTGCACCGTGGTCAGAGAAGTTCGCCTCACCGATTGCGTACAGACCAGGGATTGTAGTCATCAGGTTGTAGTCAACCCAGATACCACCCATTGTGTAGTGAACAGCAGGGAAGATCTGCATTGGCTGCTCGTATGGATTAACGTCGGTAATCTCCTTGTACATATCGAACAAGTTACCGTAACGCTTCTCGATAACCTCCTTACCCAGACGCTCGATAGCGGTCTTGAAGTCGAGGAACACTGCCAAACCGGTCTCGTTCACACCATAACCTGCGTCGCAACGCTCCTTTGCAGCGCGCGAAGCCACGTCACGTGGTACGAGGTTACCGAATGCAGGGTAACGACGCTCCAAGTAGTAGTCGCGATCCTCTTCGGCGATATCGGCAGGCATCTTCGTACCCTTGCGGATTGCCTCAACATCCTCCAACTTCTTCGGTACCCAGATACGACCATCGTTACGCAACGACTCCGACATCAGCGTCAGTTTCGACTGCTGCGTACCGTGAATCGGAATACAGGTCGGGTGAATCTGCGTGAAGCAAGGGTTTGCAAAGCCGGCGCCCTTACGGTAGCACTGGAATGCAGCCGAGCCGTTCGATGCCATAGCGTTGGTCGAGAGGAAGAATACGTTACCGTAACCACCCGTAGCGATAACCACTGCGTGCGCACCGTGACGCTCGATTTCGCCGGTTACGAGGTTACGAGCGATAATACCGCGTGCCTCGCCATCCTCGATAACGATATCGAGCATCTCGTGACGAGTGTACGACTTAACCGAACCGTTGTGAATCTCCTTGTTGAGTGCAGCGTAAGCACCGAGCAACAACTGCTGACCCGTCTGACCGCGAGCGTAGAACGTACGCGATACCTGCGCACCACCGAACGAACGGTTAGCCAACAGACCGCCGTACTCACGTGCGAACGGAACACCCTGTGCTACGCACTGGTCGATGATGAGGTTCGACACCTCTGCCAAACGATATACGTTTGCCTCACGAGCACGGTAGTCACCACCCTTGATGGTATCGTAGAAGAGACGATATACCGAGTCGTTATCGTTCTGATAGTTCTTTGCAGCGTTGATACCGCCCTGTGCAGCAATCGAGTGTGCACGACGAGGCGAGTCCTGGATGCAGAAAACCTTTACGTTGTAGCCGAGTTCGCCGAGCGAAGCAGCAGCGGATGCGCCGCCGAGGCCGGTACCTACGACGATGATATCCAACTTACGCTTGTTGGCAGGGCTCACAACTTTGATGGCTGCCTTGTGGTTGCTCCACTTTTGGGACAACTCACCAGCAGGGATTTTGGAATCTAATTTGAATGCCATATCTGTTTCGTTTTTTTATTGTTCTGAAATTTGTACGGGGTTATCTGTTAGCAGCAACCGCAGAGCGATTTAGCGTAGAATACCACCACAACAACTGCAAATCCGAGGAAGATGAGCGTCGAAACAATCTTCGCCAAGCACTTCAAACGCGGATACCAAGTGTCGTTAGCCCAACCTGCGGTCTGGAACATCGACCATACACCGTGGTTGAGGTGCAACCACAGAGCAGCAAACCATACAAGGTAGAGAACTACGTTGTACCACTGCGAGAAGGTGTACTGAATAATTGCAGCACCATCAGTTGGCGTTACAACGCTACCATCGCCGATCGTAACCTCGTGAGCACCCATCAACTCTACGAGCATCATCTTTGCCCAGAAGTGCGAGAGGTGGAGCAACAGACCGAGGATGACGATAACGCCGAGCAGAAGCATATTCTTCGACTCCCAATCAACGCCTTTCTCGGTTACGGTTACGGCGTAGCGCACGTTACCGCGTGCCTTACGATTCTGCCAAGTGAGCCAGAACGCATACACAAAGTGTACGAGGACACCAAGTGCGAGAACGGCCGTACCTGCCAAAGCGTACCAGTTGGCACCCAAAAATCCGCAAATCATATTGTAAGCGTCACCCGAAATGACTGCCACAATATTCATTGCCATATGGATGAGAATGAAGAGCACGAGGAAACAACCCGAGATGCTCATTACAAGTTTTCTTCCAAGAGACGAATTAGTTAAAAAACAACCCATAATGATTTGAAAATAGTTTTTATTAATGTTATTTTTGTAAAAAGTTTGTTCTCTGTTTGTGCGCATCCTGCCGTATAAGTTCCTCTTATACCGACATAGAACATACAAATATACGAATTGTTTGCGAAATAACAACTAAATTATAAATAATTTATACCTAAAAATGAGTATAGAATCGAAGCAGAAGATACGCGCCGCAGCAAAATCGGCGGTGCGGGCGTTGAGTATCACGCAGAAAGCATCCTCCTCGGAGGCAATCTTCCGATGCGTGGCATCGCTCGACAAGGTGCGCTTGGCAACAACCGTTGCACTCTTTTCGTCGCTTCCGGACGAGCCACAAACCGAGAAGATTATCACTCGTTTGGCAGCCGAGCGACGCGTGGTGTTGCCGCGTGTGGATGGCGAGGATATGGATTTCTACCTCTACACACCCTCGTCGGCCGACGAGTCGGGACGGCTTGCAAGCGGAGCATTCGGCATCGCCGAACCACAGGGCAACGTGCGTGTTGCACCGTCGGAGATTGATGTGATTATCGTGCCGGGGGTGGCCTTTACGCGCGATGGCGTGCGTTGTGGCAGAGGTCGTGGCTACTACGACAAATATCTCTCGCGCGCAGATTTTCACGCCTTCAAAATCGGGGTTTGCTACGCGTGTCAGATTTTCGACGAGATACCCGCCGAGCCACACGACGTGCGTATGGACGAGGTTGTTGCCCGTTAAATTTGGTATATTCGGAAAAATACTCTATATTTGTCGGCTGAAAATCCGCAAGGAGCGCATTATAAGGAAAGGTGCAGGAGTGGTTGAACTGGCCCGCCTGGAAAGCGAGTAAACGTCAAAAGCGTTTCAGGGGTTCGAATCCCCTCCTTTCCGCTGAGAATGAGGAAGTTACGAAAAGGTAACTTCCTCATTTTGTTTTTGTTGCCACCGTAACTCGCTGATTTAGGGGTTGATGCAATGACTACTCTGGTGCGAATTATGACTACTCGCCCGATGTAAAGTGTTGGTTATAAGAGGGGTAAAAACAGGGGTTTAGACATCAAGTCGTAACCAATTCGTAACCACGATTTGCATTCCTTGTAACCTGACTACTATTGTCTAAAAAGCGACTACTTTTGACTACACCCTTTTGGCTTTCAAATAGTTAGAGATATTTACCTTTGTATCACTAAATATTTGAAGAGTTATGAAAGCGAAAAGACAAAACACAAAAAGCACCTTCTGCGTAATCTTTGTAATCCAGAAGGGCAAGTGCCGTCCCGATGGCACAGCACCCATTGTAGCACGAATCACCCTCAATGGTGAGATGGTGCATTTCTCCACCAAACTTTACATCCACCCCGATCGTTGGCTACCGTTGGAGTACAAGACCATTGGTAAGACCTCTGAGGAGAAACTAATCAACGAAACACTCTTTGACCTGCAATCTACCATCAAGCGCAAGTACAACGAGATGCTCTTCCGAGGTGAGGTTGTTACCGCAAACAAGATAAAGAGTTCGATGCTATGCCTGGATGACCGCAGCATGACGCTAATATCACTTTGCGACCTCTACATCTCGGAGTACGAGAAGTTGGTGCTATCGCAAGACTATGGCAAGGAGTCATATTTTAGATATAAGGTATGCCGCAAGCGACTCCAGGAGTTTATGCTCGATGTCTATAAAGTGAACGACCTTCCATTGCAGGATGTAAACAAACGCTTTCTCGACAAACTTTACCTTTGGTTGCGTTCAGAGCGCAAGCTGAACAACAATACGGCAGTGAAGTTTATGCATCGCTTCTCCTCCATTCACAAAATGGCGCGTGACAATGGCTGGGTTGTTGGCGACCCCTTCAAGCAGCAAAACCTCCACCTTGACAAGGTAGATAGGGGTTATCTTACAACCGAGGAGATCGCTCGCATTCAGACCAAGGAGTTCGATAGTCAGCGTTTGGAGCGTGTCAGAGACATTTTCCTATTCAGCTGCTACACTGGACTTGCTTATATCGATGTCTATAATCTTTCAGAGGAACATTTGAAGGAGTGGGCAGATGGTAGCATGTGGATCTGTTTCAAACGCCAAAAGACCAAAGTGCCATTCAATGTACGCCTGCTGGATATACCATTACAAATCATCAAAAAATATGAGCATTGTCGTACTGGCAGACGACTACTCCCCGTACCAACGAATCAGAAGTGTAACGAGTACCTCAAAGAGATTGCCGAGGTGTGTGGTATTCACAAGGAGATTACATTCCATGTTGCCCGCCACACTTTTGCCACTACCATTACCTTGGAGAATGGCGTACCTATCGAGACGGTCAGTAAGATGCTCGGACATACCAATGTGCGTACAACGCAGATTTACGCCCGCATCACTGACCAGAAGATTAGTTCGGATATGGCTATCCTGGAGGACAAAATCAGCCAGCTCTACAATATGCCTATCGCCTTATCGCGCGAGTCTAAACGCATCGAGGAGCAGTTGGTCGAGATAGAGAAGTTTGCCATAGCCGCAGGGTTGGCATAGTACATAATATATATTAGTATAGGGTGCGTAAGGCGAAAATGCTACGCACCCTATACGCTTTTTTACGCACCTATACCAGCTCCCAGCCCTTATCGGTGGCAATGGCTTTTTGCTCGTCTGTAAGTTTGCCGAGGTTGGTCGAGCCGATTTTGCAGGTCAAGTCTTGTGCATTCTCGCATAGGGCGTTGAGCAGGGACAATAGACTATCTACCGAGAGCTTCGGGCAACCGTTCATCGCCACATCGACATTTATCGTCCCAGCAAAGCGCACCTCCACCAGCGACTTACACGAAGTGAAGGTGGTGTCAATCTGGCTCGTGACATTGGAGAAATCCAGCGTGGAGTATATTGCCGTTAGCGATGAACATCCATGAAATAGCTCCGAGGCAGATGTGATGCTTCGTGTGTCGAGTCCATCAATCTCCGTTAGTGCGGAGCATCCATAGAATGCCCACATCATATTCGTAACATTGGCGGTTTCGAGTTGCGGAACACGCGTGAGCGATGTACACTTGTAGCACATCTGGTACATAGAGTCGAACTGCCGAAAGTCGAGCGAGGCGGGCAACTCGGTTAGTGTTGTATTCTCCTTAAAGAGTTGATACGCATTTCTAACCTCGTTCATACCCGTTGGTATCTTGTACACTTGGCTTGCAAGTTCGGCAAACGACATTGTGTAGTCGGCAGTGCCTCCCTGGTCTGTAATGGCATCCACAAGGTAATCGCGCACCACAGCCAGGCGGTTGATGATATTTGAAAAGTCTCCCATTAGCCAATAATCTCGATTAGGGCATCCATCAACTCATGGATGCCGAGTGATTCTCTGAGTTGCTCGACCATTGCTTCGTAGGTTATCGAGTAGGCTCCTCCGTTGCGATCAACCTCGAAGCGATCCGAGGAGGATAGTGTTGCGGTTGGCGTAAGCTCCGCGATGGTAACGCCCGTTGTGTTGTCTGCCATAGTTTAGTAGTCGTATTTTTCGTAGTAAAGCATTGTGTTATAAGACTCCACCCACCAGCATTTGCCTCGTTCTACACTTGGCACTGCCACGAGCTGTAACAACCCTGCATGCATAATTAGGCGTTGAACGGGGACGAAGCTCAACCCTGCATCATCGAGTGATTTGGGTGTAAGCACACCCGAATCTTCATCATCAATAGCCAAAATTAGCGATGGCGAGGAGCGCGTACGAACGGGGACATCATAGAGTGTTAATACACTGCCCACATAATCCTCAGAAGTCGGGAGTCGCAACCAGACCTCATATCCACCAAATTTTGGGCGACCAGAGGTTATGAGGTTAAAGTTTCTATTAACCGTATACTCTTGTGTCGTTTCGTCATAGTCAGTTCCCTCCTCGTACAATCCCTTAAATGGGACTTTGACATATCCTCCGAACACTCCTGTTCCCATCTCGACATGCCCATCCTCGTAGATGCGGGTGGTAGCTTCGGCTGCGCTCTCGATGCCTTCAGCACCAGCGAAGAACATCAGTTTGCCATGCTTGGGGTCTGTTGCGCCTGCCAAAGCACAGCCTGCCATACCAGCCACAACCTTTGCGTTGCCCTCATCCTTGACACCCACGAAGCCAGAGAGCACCACGCCTGCCTGCCCATCCAGCTCGGTTGTCGAGTTCTGGAAATTATCCCGCAGGTAGTCCAGGTCGGAGGATGTTGCGGCAGCATCGCGCAGCAGCTTCGTGATGGTGGCACGAGCCTCGTAGTATGCCCCAATATAGGCGAAGTCGTCCTCTATCTCGATGTATTCGGGCGTGGCTGCGGTGTACTTCTCCAAAGCCGACACAGCCAAAATATAGGCGTTGACATAGGCATCCCAGCTGTCGTTCTTCTTGTAGACTCTACGCGCACTTCCTCCCGCTGTTCGGAGCACTCCGTTAGCCACGCGGAGATACTCCGCTACGAGATATCGCTCCGCATCGATAAGGAGCTCTTCGTACTCGGCACGGATATCAGCGAGTCGCTCTCGGAGGTAGGTCTTCTCTACGGGCGAGATTACCGAGTCGGAGTTCATCTGCGCCAGGCTCTCCTTGGCTGATTCCACATCCTCAATCAACACATCAAGGTTTGTTCCCTCTTCGGGGTTAGTGGGGTCTATACGCCCGAAGCGGAGCACACCATCTTTGAACGATATGCCACAACCCGTTGAGCGGTCATAGAGCTGTACATCGCCCGATACCGAGTCAAACCAGGAGTCGCCCAGCGCATCGGAGATGTAGCCCTGCAGATAGATGTTTTTTAGATAGGCTGAGTACCCTCGCATATTGAGTCCATGAGCCGAGAGGTTACTTAAATCTCCAAACTGCGCGGCAATGTTGCGTAAGCGTATGCGCCAGTCGTTCATCCCCACGAGGTAGCGTTCGTAGGTGCGTGTCGAGTAACGCGATGTCTGGCGCGTTGTGTCGGTTGTGTTACCAAACGCCACAATGTTCATCGCCTCGGCTGGGTGGTATGGAAAACCCTCGCGCAGCTCGTATCGCCACTCTCCGTAGGTCGAGGCGTTCAGACACTCGACAAGTTTGAAGTAGCAAGTCGTAAAGCCTGCGAAGGTGCGAGTGCCGAAGGAGTCGTCCGAGTCGATGGTCGGCTCGGTGTAGTTGCCAACCTCCGCGTTTTTGAAGATGCCCATGCAGAGGTCGTTGGTGCGGAGGGAGCTTATCTCTCCCACCTCCAACTTGATAACCAGGCGGCAGGTCTCTCTATCGACCAGCTCGATGATGCCCGCACCAGGTGCTGACCACTGATCGCCAACGGTGGTCTCCACACGATTGTAGTGAAACTCTGGCACCTCTAAAAACTCCTCCAGGCGGAGGTTGCGCATATAGGTGTTACCCTCGACCGAGAGATCTCCCGACACTACGCCTCCCGTCTTGTCGAGCTTCTTGTCGAGCGAGGATTGCAGACCCTGCACCTCGGCTATCTTGTGGGTGTGAGCCTTCGGAGCGACACGCTCCTGGAGTTCTCGACCCTTTATCTTCATAGAGGCTTCGGCAGCGGGGACATCGACAATAAACTCGAACTCATCGAACTTGTCGAGTTGCCCTGCGGCTGATGCTAATTCTTTGATGCGTATCTCTGACATTGTTATCCTCCCAAGATTGATGTTTTAAAGTTCTCCTTACCTAATACATAGACAAGGTCACGACCCTTGGCGACAAGTTGTCCGCCAAGGGTTAGTTTTATGTTTTGACCACCGCCACTCGGCAGCATCGCTTGCAACTTTGATAGTGGAGCGATGACCTCTGGGTCGGCTATGGCGTTGGGGTTATCGCCAACGAGGGCGAGAGTCTTACCATACGCCAGACCACCCGTTGCCAGGGCAGGAACGCTCTCTTGTGCGTTCTTGTTGATGAGTGCGGTCATTATAGCCGCAGCTGCCACCATCGCAGCACCGATGCCGATAGCTGCCCAGGGGTTTGCCAGCACTGATTTGAGGGCGGACTTAAAGGCGATGATCATAATACCGAACTCGATGAGCTGCGCACCGATGTTCTTGAGGAAGTTGGCGAACTGCGTGAGGATCGCCTTCATCAATCCTCCGAAGCCGAGGTCTCCCGCGATAACCTTACCGAGGGCATCGGCTGCTGCTACGATAGAGTCCGCGAGGAACTGCGACACCTGCTGGTCGAAGCGTTGCATTGTCGAGGCTACGGTCTGCGACACATGATCGAGGGCGGCAGTGAAGTTCCATCCCTTGTTCGTCAGGGCGGTGGTATAGTTCTCGACCATCTCCACCGTTGCCGAGAGATTCTTTGCCAGATAGGTGCTTGTGTTGTCTGCCCAGCCGAAGAGACCCTCGCGCACGAAGGAGAATATCTCGCTCATCTGCTGTGAGTACTCCGACACCGCCAGCTTGATGCCATCCATTTTGAGTTTCGGTGCAGGGAACTCTATCTCGAAGTCGGAGGCGAGTATTGGCTCTAACTTCTCGATAGGTTTGAGGTCTTCGGGTTTGATATCCTGAAGGCGCGAGAGCTCTCCGCGTAGTTCGGCAATTTGGGCGTTTGTGGCGGCAATCTCCTCGACCGTCTTGGCGTTACCCAGCGACTCTTCCAGGGCGCGTATCTGCGCCTGCAACTGCCCAATAAGTCCCGTTGCCTGCTTTGCACCCGCTGTTGTCTGCTTGAGAGAGTTGTTATATTGAGCCTGCATCGCTGCGGCATCCTCGGCTGAACGCCTGCGCTGGTTGAGAATATCGTTAAGAGCCAACCACTCCTCACGCTGGACATTAAGGGCATCGGCTTGAGCCTGGGTAAAGCCTTTACCATTC
>JAFQRH010000010.1 GCA_017410165.1 Alistipes sp.
GCTTCGGTTCGGCAAAACAAATTTTGTTTTGCTCTCCCCTTAATCGCAACCTTGCGTAGCCCGAAAAAGCGCAGTTTACTCGGCGTAAATGAGCATTTTGAGGGCAAGCGTAACGCAGAAATCACCTTGTTAGACGGCTTCCTCTGTTTATATGTGTTGCTCCAACGAATTAGCGAACCTTAAACTCCGGGTCGGCCTTCATCGGAATCGGCATCGAGCTGTAATAACCCGACTCGAACTTGTCGCGAACCTGCTTGAAGGCGTTAATCGTATATTCGACATCCTCCATCGTGTGGGCAGCCGTAGGGATAACACGCAAGATAATCTCGCCCTTCGGAATCACCGGATAGATAACAATCGAACAGAAGACGCCATAGTTCTCACGCAAATCGACGATGAGGTTCGTACCCTCCTCGTTACCGCCCTTCATATATACAGGCGTTACAGGCGACTGCGTTACACCAATCTCAAAGCCATTCTCCTTGAAACCGGTCTGCAAAGCGCGGGTAATCTCCCACAACTTCTCCTGATACTCCGGATGGTTGCGGATAAGCTCCAAACGCTTCAACGCACCGATAACCATCGGCATCGGAAGCGACTTTGCGTAGAGTTGCGAACGCATATTGTAGCGGAAGAGGTTGATGAGCCAACGCGGACCCGAAACAAATGCACCGATACCGGCCATCGACTTTGCGAAGGTGTTGAAGAGTACGTCCACGCCCTCGGTTACACCGAAGTGAGCAGCCGTACCACGACCACCGGGACCCATTGTACCAAAACCGTGAGCATCGTCAACGAGCAGACGGAAGTTGAAATCCTGCTTTGCCTTAACAATCACGTCGAGGAAACCGAGGTCACCCTTCATACCGAAGACACCCTCCGTGATAACCAGCACACCACCATTCTGCGACTCGGCCAAATCCGTAGCGTGACGCAACTGCAAACGCAACGACTCCTCGTTGTTGTGAGCATAAACGAAACGCTTGCCCTTGTGCATACGCAGACCATCGATGATGCAGGCGTGCGCCTCGGCATCGTAAACCACCACGTCACGCGGAGTGAGCAGGCAGTCGATAATCGAAATCATACCCTGATAACCGAAGTTCAAAAGGAAGGCATCCTCCTTGCCTACGAACTCTGCCAACTCGCGCTCCAACTGCTCGTGATACTTGGTCTGACCACTCATCATACGAGCACCCATAGGGGCAGCCATACCAAACTCCGCAGCACCCGCAGCATCTGCCTCGCGTACCTCCGGATGGTTGGCCAATCCGAGATAGTTGTTGAGCGACCAGTTGAGCATCATCTTACCGCGAAAACGCATATGAGGGCCGATTTCGCCTTCAAGTTTCGGGAAAGCAAAGTATCCGTGTACATTCTGCATGTACTGACCGATAGGTCCGCCGGTGTTTTTTTCCAGGCGTTCAAAAATATCTACCATATTTTTATAGTTTATAAAGTTTCGCAATTTTTGCTATGCAAAGATAATAAATAATAAATAATTAGCAACCAATTCTGTCGTTTTTGCTGCACAACACGCTAAAATTAGGTAATTATACTTACCCGTCCGTCTGCTTGTCGGGCTCGACTCCCGACAATTTATTGCACAACACAGACATTCGTCACTCCTCGACTCGACACAATCAACAAACAAACACACACAAAAATTGGCTCGGGCAAAAATTTTTTCAAATAATTTTTCGGCCGGTTTTCGAGCCGCAACCATACGTCGAACGCCGTTCGGAAATGGGCATAATTCCTATATTATATATATAGGTATAACCCCAAAAATGGCAAATCTGCAACTTTTTTGATAAATTTTTCGCGGAGTTTTTCATATTTCGCAAAACTATTCTATCTTTGCACTCGATTTTGCGCTTTATGCCGAAAGCAAGGTGGCGCAAAGTGGATGCGTTCTTTGATAAAAGAGAGAAAATTTCGCCGAAATTTTGCAAGTTAAATTTTTTCGCTTATCTTTGCACTCCGGTTGGTGATTAACGCCGATGTAGCTCAGTTGGCCAGAGCAGCTGATTTGTAATCAGCTGGTCGGGGGTTCGAATCCCTCCATCGGCTCACCGAGTTGAAGCAAACCAACCGACATAGAATTGGGAAGATACCAGAGTGGCCAAATGGGGCAGACTGTAAATCTGCTGGTTTTTACCTTCGGTGGTTCGAATCCATCTCTTCCCACAAGAAAGCCGAGCGAAGCGTTTCTTGCAAGCGGCGTTATGCGGAAGTAGCTCAGTTGATAGAGCATTAGCCTTCCAAGCTAAGGGTCGCGAGTTTGAGCCTCGTCTTCCGCTCTCTTTTTTATTTTAAGCAATGCACCTTTGGGATTCAAAGCGTGCATTGCCTGCATCCGTATAAAGGGAAACCTTAAAACAAAATATATAAAGTAACTTTTATAAAAACTTAATACATTAAACACTATGGCAAAAGAAAAATTTGACCGTTCAAAACCGCACGTAAACATCGGTACTATCGGTCACGTAGACCACGGTAAGACTACCCTTACCGCAGCTATCACCACCGTACTTGCAAAGGCAGGTCTTTCGGAGCTCCGTTCGTTCGACTCGATCGACAACGCACCGGAGGAGAAAGAGCGTGGTATCACGATCAACACTTCGCACGTTGAGTACCAGACTGCAAACCGCCACTACGCTCACGTAGACTGCCCAGGTCACGCCGACTATGTGAAGAACATGGTTACCGGTGCTGCTCAAATGGACGGTGCTATCCTCGTAGTTGCTGCTACTGACGGTCCTATGCCTCAGACTAACGAGCACGTGCTCCTCGCAAAGCAGGTGAACGTTCCTCGTATCGTTGTATTCTTGAACAAGTGCGATATGGTTGACGACGCAGAGATGCTCGACCTCGTTGAGATGGAGGTTCGTGACCTCTTGGCGAAGTACGACTTCGATGAGGAGTGCCCAATCATTCGTGGTTCGGCTCTCGGTGGTCTCAATGGCGAGCCACAGTGGGAGGAGAAGATTATGGAGCTCATGACGCAGGTTGACGAGTATATTCCAATCCCTCCACGTCAGAACGAGAAGCCATTCTTGATGCCGGTTGAGGACGTATTCTCGATTACCGGTCGTGGTACCGTTGTAACCGGTCGTATCGAGGCAGGTATTATCCACGTTGGTGATCCTGTTGAGATTATCGGTCTCGGCGAGAAGACTCTCACCTCGACTTGTACGGGTGTTGAGATGTTCCGTAAGTTGCTCGATGAGGGTGAGGCAGGTGACAACGTAGGTCTCTTGCTCCGTGGTATCGACAAGAAAGAGGTTAAGCGTGGTATGGTTGTTGCGAAGCCGGGTTCGATCACTCCGCACACCAAGTTCACCGCTGAGGTTTACGTATTGAAGAAGGAAGAGGGTGGTCGTCACACTCCATTCCACAACAAGTATCGTCCTCAGTTCTACCTCCGTACGATGGACGTTACCGGTGAGGTAAGCCTTCCACAGGGTGTAGATATGGTTATGCCGGGTGACCACGTAACCATCACCGTAGAGTTGATCTACCCAGTTGCATTGAACGAGGGTCTTCGTTTCGCAATCCGTGAGGGTGGTCGTACGGTAGGTGCAGGTCAGGTTCTCTCGATCGTTGAGTAATTCTCCGCGAAAAAAGGACAAACCGAGTTGCGAACGCTCATAAGTTCGCGACACCAAATAAAGGGAGGGCGTCAAAAACCCTCCCGATATAGGAGCATAGTTCAAGGGTAGAATAGCGGTCTCCAAAACCGTTGATGGGAGTTCGAATCTCTCTGCTCCTGCTCGAAATAAAAAAGTAAAAACTATGGGATACATTAAAAACTCTTATAAAGAGCTTGTGGAGAAGGTTTCGTGGCCTTCTTTCGCACAATTACAGAGTTCGACACTCGTTGTTATGATCGCTTCGCTGATTTTCGCTATCGTAGTTCTGGCTATGGATATGTCGTTCGAGGCGATTATGCAGGGCATCTATAAGTTCTTGGGCAACCTGGGTCGTTAATCGCATAATCGGGTAAACGGGTTATGAGCGAGAGCAAGAAAGAGTGGTATGTAGTTCGCGCAATCGGCGGCAAGGAGCACAAAGTCAAGGAGTACCTCGACATTGAAGTTCGTCGCCACAATTTGCAGGACAGCATATCGCAGATACTTATCCCTACGGAAAAGGTCTATACCATTCGCAACGGAAAGAAGGTCTCGAAAGAGAAGGTTTCTTATCCGGGTTACGTGTTGGTAGAGGCCGTATTAGAAGGACAAATTCCATATATCATTCGCAATACTCCTAACGTTCTCGGCTTCCTCGGTGACACGAAGGAAGAGAGTCGCAAACTGAAAGCAACGCCACTGCGTCCACAAGAGGTGGCCCGCATTCTCGGTCGTGTCGATGAGTTGAACGCAATGGAGGAGGAACAGGAGATTCCGTTCGTTGTTGGCGAGGTCGTAAAGGTTACAGACGGCCCATTCTCAAGCTTCCAAGGTACTATTGAGAGTGTCAACAGTGAGGCACGTAAGCTCGTTGTTTCGGTGAAGATATTTGGTCGCAAGACTCCAATGGAGTTGAGCTTCACACAAGTAGAAAAAGAATAATAAACCAAGGAAAATTATGGCAAAAGAGGTTGCTGCATTTATTAAATTGCAGATCAAAGGTGGTGCTGCCAACCCTTCGCCTCCGGTAGGTCCGGCATTGGGTTCTAAGGGAGTCAACATTATGGACTTCTGTAAGCAATTCAACGCACGTACCCAGGACAAGGCAGGAAAGGTTCTCCCGGTCATCATCACAGTTTATAGCGATAAATCGTTTGATTTCGTCGTAAAACAGCCACCGGTAGCCATTCAGCTCAAAGAAGCAGCCAAGGTTAAGTCGGGTTCCGCACAGCCAAACCGTTCGAAAGTCGGTCAGGTAACGTGGGAGCAGGTTGCAGAGATTGCAAAGGATAAGATGCCTGACTTGAACTGCTTCACTATTGAAGCTGCAATGCGTATGATTGCCGGTACTGCGCGCAGTATGGGTATCAACGTAGTTGGTGAATTTCCTAAAATGTAATTACAAAGATGAGTAAGTTGACAAAAAATCAAAAGATTGCCTACGCAAAGATTGAGCCACATAAGGCGTACAAGCTCAGTGAGGCCGCAGCTCTTCTGAAGGAAATTACCTTTACGAAATTCGACGCTTCGGTTGATATTGACGTGCGCTTGGGTGTTGACCCTCGTAAAGCTAACCAGATGGTTCGTGGTGTTGTAACTCTTCCTCACGGTACGGGTAAAGTGGTACGAGTTCTCGTACTCTGTACGCCGGAGAAGGAGGCAGAGGCACAGGCCGCAGGTGCCGATTACGTAGGTTTGGACGAGTATGTTGACAAGATTAAGTCCGGTTGGACTGACGTCGATGTCATCATCTGTACTCCGAACGTGATGGGTAAGGTGGGTGCGCTCGGTCGTATCCTCGGTCCTCGTGGTTTGATGCCTAACCCAAAGACCGGTACGGTTACTATGGAGGTTGGCAAGGCCGTTCAGGATGTTAAGGCAGGTAAGATCGATTTCAAAGTCGATAAGTACGGTATCATCCACACTTCTATCGGTAAGGTTTCGTTCACTCCGCAGCAGATCGAGGAGAATGCAAAGGAGGTACTCGGAACCATCATCAAGCTCAAACCGGCTGCTGCCAAGGGTACATATGTTCAGAGCATCTATCTCTCGACGACAATGAGCCCAGGTTTGCAGGTAGAGCCAAAATCAGTTGAAACCAAATAAAGAGGGAGGATATAAACAATGACAAGAGAAGAAAAAGCACTCGTAATCGAGAATATTGCGGCTCAACTCAACGAGTATCCTCACTTCTACATCACCGACATCGAGGCGCTCAACGCAGAGCAGACTGCGGCACTTCGTCGCAAGTGCTTCGAGAACGACATCAAGTTGGTAGTCGTTAAGAACACCCTGCTCGGCAAGGCGTTGGAGAAGGTAGAGAAGGCGGATGCTGATTTGCTCAAAGTGCTCGCAGGTCCTACTTCGATTATGCTCGCCAATACGGGTAAAGCTCCGGCAGTTCTCATCAAAGAGTTCCGCAAGAAGAGCGATAAGCCAATCGTAAAGGCAGCGTGCGTAGAGGGTTGTGTCTATATTGGCGACAACCAGTTGGATACCCTGTGTAACATCAAGAGCCGTGAGGAGCTCATTGGCGATATCGTATCGCTGTTGCAGTCGCCTGCGAAGAACGTTATCTCCGCATTGCAGGCAAATGCAGGCCAAAAGATCGCGGGTCTGGTTAAGACTCTCGAAGAAAGAAACAATTAATCAAAAAGAACAAAAACAAAATTTAATAAATTACAACTATGGCAGATGTAAAAGTATTGGCAGAAGAGTTGGTAAACTTGACTGTTAAAGAAGTAAACGAATTGGCTACCATCCTCAAAGAGGAGTACGGTATTGAGCCGGCTGCTGCAGCTGTTGCTGTTGCTGCTGCACCTGCTGCTGCAGGCGAGGCAGTTGCTGAGAAGAGCACTTTCGATGTAATCTTGAAGAGCGCAGGTCAGGCAAAGCTCCAGGTTATCAAGGCCGTTAAGGAGGCAGCTGGTCTTTCGCTTGGTGATGCAAAAGCACTCGTAGATGCTGCTCCTAAGGCAGTTAAGGAGGGTGTTTCGAAGGAGGAGGCAGAGGCCCTCAAAGCATCGCTCGAGGAGGCAGGTGCAGAGGTTGAGCTCAAATAATTTTTGGCTCACCACGACCAAACCTAACATTCCAGGTATAGGGCTTACTATCGCAATGTAAGCTCTATGCCTTTTCTGGTCTAAAAATCCGTTCTTGCGCAAAACGGATGATGACAGACCAAACAAGACACAAAAAATCGAAATATCGGGAGTGCCACGAGCTGTGCCCGATATGGAGAATGGGACTTGTAATTATCCTGTACGCTTGATAGTGCGAAGAGACAGCTCGCCGAAAAATGGTGTAAGAGAGATACGCCGTTTGAAGCGAAAAACAGTTCGCCTATACGAGGGATGCAGGAGGAGAATTACCACAGAAAGGTCTCTCGGATGCTCTCAATGGCACGATGTGCCACGTTGGGGGCATTAGCGGTGTGAAAAAGCACCGTTTTCAAGGGTGGTTTTTTCCCTTTTTGAGTACTCACAAAAAAACAACCGGATCAAAATGTCCACTACAAAACAACAACAACGAATCAGCTTCTCTACGGTCAAGAACCGAGTGCCTTATCCTGACTTGTTAGAGGTACAGCTTAAATCTTTCAGGGACTTCTTCCAGATGGACACCACTGCGGAAAACCGCAAGAATGAGGGTCTTTACAAAGTATTCCAGGAGAATTTCCCAATCACCGATACACGTAACAACTTCGTATTGGAGTTCCTCGATTATTACATCGATCCTCCACGCTACACCATTGAGGAGTGCTTAGAGCGCGGTCTCACGTACAGCGTACCCCTCAAAGCGAAGTTAAAATTGTACTGCACCGACGACGAGCACGAGGATTTCGGCGTCGTGGTTCAGGATGTGTACTTCGGAACTATCCCTTATATGACGGAGCGAGGCACCTTCGTCATCAATGGTGCAGAGCGCGTTATCGTATCGCAGTTGCACCGTTCGCCGGGCGTATTCTTCGGTCAGAGCATTCACACCAACGGTACGAAGCTCTACTCGGCACGTATCATCCCGTTCAAGGGTTCGTGGATCGAGTTCGCAACCGACATCAACAACGTGATGTACGCTTACATCGACCGTAAGAAGAAGTTGCCTGTGACTACCCTGCTGCGTGCAATCGGTTACGAGACCGACCAGCAGATTCTCGACATATTCGACCTTGCCGACGAGGTGAAGGTCACCAAAACGAACCTCAAAAAGGCAGTTGGCCGCAAACTCGCAGCACGTGTTCTCTCGACTTGGGTAGAGGACTTCGTGGACGAGGATACCGGCGAGGTTGTATCCATCGAGCGTAACAACGTCATCGTGGATCGCGAGACCATCCTTGAAGAGGATCACATCAACGCAATCATCGAGAGCGGCGTCAAGACCATCATCCTCCACAAGGAGAATCCGTCGGGCATCGACTTCTCGATTATATACAACACATTGCAGAAGGATACTTGTAACTCGGAGGTTGATGCCGTGCGTTACATCTATCGTCAGTTGCGCGCTTCGGAGGCACCGGACGACGCTACGGCTCGCGATGTGATTGACAAGTTGTTCTTCTCGGACAAGCGTTACGACTTGGGCGATGTGGGTCGCTACCGCATCAACAAGAAGTTGGATCTGGGCATCGACCCTGCTATCCGCACGCTGACCCGCGAGGACATCATCGCAATTATCAAATACCTCATTCAGCTCATCAACTCGCGTGCCGAGTTGGACGATATCGACCACCTCTCGAACCGTCGCGTACGTACCGTCGGCGAGCAGTTGTCGAATCAGTTCTCGGTTGGTTTCGTACGTATGGCACGTACCATCCGTGAGCGAATGAATGTTCGTGACAACGAGGTATTTACGCCGGTTGATTTGATCAACGCAAAGACGTTGTCGAGCGTTATCAACTCGTTCTTCGGCACCTCGCAGTTGTCGCAGTTTATGGACCAAATCAACCCGCTTGCCGAGGTTACTCACAAGCGTCGTTTGTCGGCACTCGGTCCGGGCGGTCTGTCGCGTGACCGTGCAGGTTTCGAGGTTCGAGACGTACACTACACGCACTACGGTCGTCTGTGTCCAATCGAGTCGCCGGAGGGTCCGAACATCGGTCTGATTTCGTCACTCTGCGTATATGCGAAGATTTCGGATATGGGCTTCATCGAGACCCCTTATCGTGAGGTTAAGGATGGCGTTGTCGATCTCGACAACTCGCACATCCGCTACTACTCGGCCGAAGAGGAGGAGGGACAGATTGTTGCACAGTCGAACGAGCCACTCTCGGACGACGGCCACTTCCTGCGTCCTGACCGTATCAAGGCACGTGAGGGTGCGGACTTCCCTGTTGTTCACGACAAGGACGTTACGCTGATGGACGTTGCTCCGAACCAGATTGCTTCGATTGCGGCAAGTTTGATTCCGTTCCTCGAACACGACGACGCGAACCGTGCATTGATGGGTTCGAACATGATGCGTCAGGCAGTACCGCTCGTAACGTGCGAGTCGCCTATCGTCGGCACGGGTATCGAGAAGGATATGATTTCGGATAGCCGCATCCAGATTGTGGCAGAGGGCAACGGTGAGGTTGTATTTGCGGATGCAACCAAGATTCAGATTAAATACGACCGTACGGAGGAGGAGATTATCTGCTCGTTCGCACCGGAAATCACAACGTACGAACTTCCACGTTATCGTCGTACCAACCAGAACACATCCATCACGCTCAAACCGATTGTACTCACGGGCGAGCGCGTGGAGAAGGGTCAGATTCTGACCGAAGGTTACTCGACACAGCAAGGCGAGTTGGCACTCGGCCGCAACTTGAAGGTTGCGTTTATGCCTTGGAAGGGTTACAACTTCGAGGATGCTATCGTTATCTCGGAGCGTATCCAGCGCGAGGACCTCTTCACTTCGGTACACGTTGACGAGTATATTATGGAGGTGCGCGATACGAAGCGTGGTGTCGAGGAGCTGACGTCGGATATTCCGAACGTGAGCGAGGATGCAACCAAGGATTTGGATGCAAACGGTATCATCCGTATCGGTGCAAACGTACATCCGGGCGATATCCTCATCGGTAAGATTACGCCGAAGGGCGAGAGCGATCCGTCGCCGGAGGAGAAACTGTTGCGCGCCATCTTTGGTGACAAGGCAGGCGACGTGAAGGATGCTTCGCTCAAAGCACAGCCATCGTTGCACGGTGTGGTTATCGACACCAAGTTGTACAGCCGTGCGGGCAAGGTCGATAAGAAGGGTCGCAACGCAGAGAAGTTGCAGCTCGAAAAACTCGACGAGAAGCTCGCTGCAAAGGTTGACGAGCTGACGAAGATTCTCGTATCGAAACTCTGGACGCTGTTGCAGGGCAAGACCACAACCGGTCTGCGCGACTACTTCGGTGTCGAGTTGTACGCTCCGGGAACGAAGTTCACGCAGAAGTTGCTCGAAGAGATTGCCCACAAGACCATCGACGAGAAGAGCGGTCTGCACTTGGGTTACCTCAACCTCGGCACTTGCGACTGGACGGACGATGCTCACCTGAACTCGCTCATCGAGACCACCATCAACAACTATACGCTCGAAGTTAAGAAGACCGACGCCGGCATCAAGCGCGAGAAGTTCAACCTCACCAATGGTGACGAGCTTCCGCAGAATGGTGTTATCCAGATGGCGAAGGTTTATATCGGCAAGAAGCGTAAGTTGAAGGTCGGTGATAAGATGGCAGGTCGTCACGGTAACAAGGGTATCGTTGCAAAGATTGTCCGCGACGAGGATATGCCGTTCTTGGAGGATGGTAGCATCGTGGATATCTGTCTGAACCCGCTGGGTGTGCCTTCGCGTATGAACCTCGGTCAGATTTACGAGACCGTACTCGGTTGGGCAGGTCGCGAGCTCGGTTTGAAGTTCGCTACCCCGATTTTCGACGGTGCGTCGCTCGAACAAATCAACGAATACACGGCACAGGCAGGCGTTCCGCGCAGCGGTCGTTGCTACCTCTACGATGGTGGCACGGGCGAGCGTTTCGACCAGCCGGCAACCGTGGGTGTTATCTATATGCTCAAACTCGGTCACATGATCGACGATAAGATGCACGCCCGTTCGATTGGTCCTTACTCGCTCATCACGCAGCAGCCACTCGGTGGTAAAGCACAGTTTGGTGGTCAGCGTTTCGGTGAGATGGAGGTTTGGGCACTCGAGGGCTTCGGTGCAGCTAACATCTTGCAGGAGATTCTTACCGTCAAGTCGGATGACGTCACCGGTCGTGCCAAGACTTACGAGGCAATCGTCAAGGGTGACAACCTTCCGAAGCCGGGCATTCCGGAGGCAATGAACGTGCTGTTGCACGAGTTGCGCGGTTTGGCATTGTCGGTAAAACTCGAATAATATAAATGTAGGTATAAATAGAAAAACTGTAAAAGATTATGGCAATCAACAAAGATAATACAACCGGTTACAGCCGTATTTCGATTAGTTTGGCATCTCCTGAGGAGATTCTTGCACAATCGAGTGGCGAGGTGCTGAAACCGGAGACGATTAACTATCGTACCTACAAACCGGAGCGCGACGGTCTGTTCTGCGAGCGCATTTTCGGTCCTGTGAAGGACTACGAGTGCCACTGCGGAAAGTACAAGCGCATCCGTTACAAGGGTATCGTCTGCGACCGATGCGGCGTGGAGGTTACCGAGAAGAAGGTACGTCGTGAGCGTATGGGCCACATCTCGTTGGTCGTACCTGTGGTACACATCTGGTATTTCAAGTCGCTCCCTTCGAAAATCGGTTACCTGCTCGGTATTCCGTCGAAGAAGTTGGAGGCAATCATCTACTACGAGCGTTACGTGGTTATCAATGCCGGTGCTGCCGAAGCACAAGGCATCACCAAGTTGCAGACGCTTGCCGAGAAGGAGTATCTCGACGTTTTGGATCAACTCCCGAAGGGCAACCAGCAACTCCCGAACGACGACCCGAACAAGTTCGTAGCAATGATGGGTGCCGAGGCAATCAAGATTCTGTTGCAGGATGTCGATTTGGACAAGATGTCGTACGATTTGCGCGACCGCGCTTCGCGCGAGACTTCGCAGCAGCGTAAGAGCGAGACGCTCAAACAGTTGAACGTCATCGAGTCGTTCCGCGCATCGCAGGGCAAGAACCGTCCGGAGTGGATGGTGCTCGACGTCATTCCGGTCATTCCGCCGGAGTTGCGTCCGCTCGTGCCGCTGGATGGTGGTCGTTTCGCAACGTCGGACTTGAACGATTTGTATCGTCGCGTCATCATTCGTAACAACCGCTTGAAGCGACTCATCGAAATCAAGGCACCGGAGGTCATCCTTCGCAACGAGAAGCGTATGTTGCAGGAGGCAGTCGATTCGCTGTTCGACAACTCGCGTAAGAGCAACGCTGTGAAGAACGAGAGCAACCGTCCGTTGAAGTCGCTCTCCGACTCGCTCAAAGGTAAGCAGGGACGTTTCCGTCAGAACTTGCTCGGTAAGCGTGTCGATTACTCGGCTCGTTCGGTTATCGTCGTAGGTCCGGAGTTGAAGATGCACGAGATGGGTATTCCGAAGGATATGGCGGCCGAGTTGTACAAGCCGTTCATCATCCGCAAACTCATCGAGCGCGGCATCGTTAAGACCGTTAAGTCGGCAAAGAAGATTATCGACCGTAAGGACCCTGTAATCTGGGGCATCCTCGAAAACGTCATAAAGGGTCACCCGGTATTGATGAACCGTGCTCCGACGCTTCACCGTCTGGGTATTCAGGCATTCCAGCCGAAACTCATCGAGGGTAAGGCAATGCAGTTGCACCCGCTCGCTTGTACGGCGTTCAACGCCGACTTCGACGGTGACCAGATGGCGGTACACTTGCCACTCGGCAACGCCGCAATCTTGGAGGCACAGTTGCTGATGCTCGGTTCGCACAACGTCCTCAACCCTGCCAACGGTGCGCCTATTACCGTGCCTTCGCAGGATATGGTCCTCGGTCTGTACTACATCACCAAGCCACGTCCGGGTGTTAAGGGCGAGGGTCTGGTATTCTACGGTCCGGAGGAGGCAATCATCGCCTACAACGAGGGTCGTGTCGATATCCACGCACAGGTTAAGTGCTTGGTACGCGACTTGGACGAGAACGGTCAGCCGGTAGAGGTACTCAAAGATACGACCGTCGGCCGTATTATAGTCAATCAGGTCGTACCGGAGGAGGTTGGCTACATCAACGTACTGCTCACCAAGAAGTCGTTGCGTGACATCATCGCCGAGGTGATGAAGAAGGCAGGTGCCGACAAGGTGGCGAAGTTCTTGGACGATATCAAGAATATGGGTTACCAGATGGCATTCCGTGGTGGTCTGTCGTTTAACTTGGACGCTGTCGTGATTCCGGATATGAAGAAGGAGCTCGTGCAGGAGGGTTACGAGAAGGCCGATGCCATTATGGACGACTATAATATGGGTCTCATCACCAACAACGAGCGTTACAACCAGATTATCGACGTCTGGACAAACGTGAACAACAAGCTCACCAAGCAGGTGGTTGATACACTGACCAAAGATCAGGACGGTTTCAACCCTGTATATATGATGCTCGACTCGGGTGCGCGTGGTTCGCGAGAGCAGATTCGTCAGCTCTCGGGTATGCGTGGTCTGATGGCGAAGCCGCAGAAGTCGGGTGTTGAAGGTGGTCAGCAGGTTATCGAGAACCCGATTCTCTCGAACTTTAAGGAGGGTCTTTCGGTGTTGGAGTACTTCATCTCGACGCACGGTGCGCGTAAGGGTTTGGCCGATACCGCATTGAAGACCGCCGACGCAGGTTACTTGACTCGTCGTTTGGTCGATGTTGCACAGGATGTCATCATCACCGAGGAGGATTGCGGCACGTTGCGTGGTTTGACGGCTACGGCCATCAAGCGTAACGACGACGTCGTACAGACGCTCTACGACCGCATCTTGGGTCGTACGGCACTCAACGACGTTATCAACCCGCTTACCGGCGAGGTACTCTGCAAGGCAGGCGAGGAGATTACCGAGAGCATCGCTACGGCAATCGAGAAGTCGCCAATCGAGTCGGTTGATATCCGTTCGGTACTCACTTGTACGTCGCGTCGCGGTGTGTGTGCGAAGTGTTACGGCCGTAACCTCGCTACCGCACGTATGGTACAGAAGGGTGAGGTTGTCGGTGTCATCGCAGCACAGTCTATCGGTGAGCCGGGTACACAGCTGACACTCCGTACGTTCCACGTCGGTGGTGTTGCAGGTGGCTCGACCGTCGAGACCAACGTCGTATCGAAATACGAGGGTCGCTTGGAGATTGACGAGTTGCGTACCGTTAAGGGCAAGAACTCGCAGGGCGAGGCAATCAACCTTGTTATCTCGCGCCAGTCGGAGTTCCGCATCGTCGATCCGAAGACCGAAATCGTACTCTATACCCACACATTGCCATACGGTGCTACGCTCTTTATGGAGGATGGCGCAATGGTCAAGAAGGGCGATTTGATTTGCGAGTGGGATCCATACAACGCAGTCGTTATCGCCGAGCACGAGGGTAAGGCAGCGTACGAGAGCGTCATCGAGGGCGTTACCTATCGCGAGGAGCGTGACGAGCAGACCGGTATGTCGGAGCGCGTCATCATCGAGTCGAAAGACCGTACGAAGAACCCTGTCATCAAGATTATCGACAAGCAGGGCGAGGAGGTTAAGGCGTACAACCTTCCGGTTTCGGCACACGTTGCCGTTAAGGACAATGCGAAGGTTCGCATCGGCGACATCCTCTTCAAGATTCCGCGTGTCGTTGGTAAGAGCGGCGGCGATATCACCGGTGGTCTGCCACGTGTAACGGAGCTCTTCGAGGCACGTAACCCATCGAATCCGGCTATCGTTTCGGAGATTGACGGTGAGGTAACGTTCGGCAAGATCAAGCGTGGTAACCGCGAAATCGTCGTGACGTCGAAGTCGGGCGAGGTACACAAGTATCTTGTTCCGCTGTCGCGCCAGATTATCGTTCAGGAGAACGACTTCGTTAAGGCAGGTATGCCGTTGTCGGATGGTGCAATCACGCCGAGCGACATTCTGCGCATCCTCGGTCCTACGCGCGTTCAGGAGTATATCGTGAACGAGGTACAGGAGGTTTACCGTATGCAGGGTGTGAAGATTAACGACAAGCACTTCGAGGTAATCGTTCGTCAGATGATGAACAAGGTTCAGATTGAGGATCCGGGAGATTCGCGCTTCTTCGAGAACCAGATTGTCGATAAGTGGGAGTTTATGGACGTGAACGACGAGTTGTACGACAAGGTAGTCGTAACGTCGGCAGGCGATTCGCAGAACGTACATCCGGGTCAGATTATCTCGGTGCGCAAGTTGCGTGACGAGAACTCGGCCCTCAAACGTCGCGATTTGCAGATTGTCGAGGTGCGTCCTATCGTTCCTGCAACATCGAACCAGGTACTGCAAGGTATCACCCGCGCTGCATTGCAGACGTCGAGCTTCATCTCGGCAGCATCGTTCCAGGAGACCACCAAGGTTCTCAACGAGGCAGCAATTCAGGCAAAGACCGACCCATTGGAGAACTTGAAGGAGAACGTCATCTGCGGTCACCTCATCCCTGGTGGTACGGGTCTGCGCGAGTACGACAACCTTACGGTTGGTTTGAAGGCGGATGTCGAGTTTCTTATTGCGAACAAATAGGAAATCGTAACTCACTTAATACGAAAAACGGGGCTGGTGAAAACCAACCCCGTTTTTGTTTGCCGTATCTTTTAGCGGTAATGATGCCAAAAGCGGCTTTTGGCATCGTTACCTATTTTTTCGGCCGAGCGAGCAAACGGCTGCGCCGTCACTCTCGCCCTCCCCTACTCGCTCCACTCATCATCAATACCCTCGGCTGCGGCTGCGGCACACAACTCCTCGCGGAGCGACTTGGGCGAGACGCCTTGCAGAACACAGCGGTAGGAGTGACGCACGAGCGAACGCAGAAAATCGTCGGCAAGCCCCTCGAAATAGACATCGTTCCAATGGCGTTTGTTGAAGTGCCACGCAGGGCGAATCTGCCAATAACGGTCGCGCAACAGAACGGCGCGGTCGGGGTCGCACTTGACGACAAAGTGGTCGGGACGCTCGATAAATATTGCGGCAAATATTCGCCCGCCAACCTTATATACAAGCGTGCTGTCGTCGAATGGCAGCGTCTCCTCCGTATTGGGTAGCGAGAGGCAGTACTCTCTGAAATCCACGATATCCATATTTTTCTACAAATAATGCCCTCGCACTAATGGCACGAGAGGCGAATTGAGGTATTTATTTGAGTTCTATTCTCGACTTTGGAGCGCTAAATCTCGACCAGCGCGTGCTTGATTGCATAGACGACGAGTGCCGCCGTATTTTTGCAACCCGTCTTTTCGAGGATATTGGCGCGGTGGGCATCCACCGTACGTTTCGAGAGGTAGAGTCGGTCGGCAATCTCCTGTGTCGAAAGTCCCTCGCAGATACCGAGCAGCACATCCACCTCACGCTCCGAGAGCGCATCGGGATTCTCCTCCGCCTCGCGAATCGAACGACGAATCGAGCGCAACATCTCGTCGCTGAAATACTCCTCGCCCGCCATCACACGGTCTATCGCCTCGAATACGGTGTCTATCTCCGAATCCTTGCGCAAGAAACCCTTCGCACCCGCCGTTGCCATACGCACACAATATTGGTCCTCGCCGAACATCGACAAACTGACGATACGCATATCGGGACACCGTTGCAGAGCAATGCGCGTCGCTTCGTCGCCATTCATCGTCGGCATCGAGATATCCATAAAGACAACATCGGCCGTGAGCGACTCCAAGTTGGCAACAAACTCTGCGCCATCCGAATACTCGCCCGTCACGCGATAGCCCGAACGGCGATCAATCAATCGTTTCATTCCGTTGCGGAACAACGTATGGTCATCGACAAGTACAATCTTTATATCCTCCTGTGCCATTTCTATTGCTTTGCTGTTTTCGGTTGTTCTGCGCCACTCTCCACATTGATATCTATAACCGCACGCATACCCTCACCGCGTCGGCTCGAAATGTCGAGCGTACCGCTGAGCGAATTGACGCGCGAAGCGATATTCGACAGACCCATTCCGCAATCGGTCATCGCCTGCGGATTGAAGCCCTTGCCATTGTCCGTATATTCGAGGTGGAGGCGATTGGTGACAAAGTGCAACGAGAGCGTGATGGCCGAACATCCGGAGTGTTTGAGCGAGTTGTTAATCAGCTCGCAAATCACACGATAGATAATCACCTCGACATCGCTATCGAAACGCTCGGCACGCAGATTGGTCGAGAAGTTGATGCTGATGCCGTGCAACGATACGCTACGCGAAATAAAGTTTTTGATGCCCTGTGCCAAACCGAAATCGTTGAGCACCTGCGGCGACATATTATTCGAGATTTCGCGCACCGAGCGGATGGCCTCGTCGATGACGTACGCCGTATTTTGCAAAATCTCGCTCTGCTCGCGCGACATCCCCTCCTGCGAGAGTGCCGAGAGCGACATCTTTGCCGACGAGAGCAACGGGCCCAGACCATCGTGCAACTCCTTGGCGAAATTCAGACGCGAACGCTCCTCGGTACGCAACACCGCCGTCAAGATGCGCTTGTTGAACGACTGACGCTGAATATCGATACGGTCGAGGTAGTTCACCAACCGATTGGCAAGCAACACCGCCGCCGAGACAAGTATCGAGATGGCAAAACCGAAGAATACGAACCACGCCGTATCGATATGGTGGCCACTGAGCGACGCCATTTGGCAACAACGCTCGATGGTCATCACCGTAAAGCCGACAATACACAAAATCCAAATCGAATTATACTTCGTACGACGAATCAGTGTAAAGGCGTAAACCGTCGCCACGCCCTCAATCATTATGGCCAATGCCACCACGACTTTCAATACGACATCCGAAATCATAAGCGCAAATCAACCAGCGAATTACAACACATTTTTCAGCGCAGGCAACTGCTCGTAGCAGGTCATATCCACCTGCACGGGAACAACCGACACGTAGCCGTTGGCGAGTGCCCACTCGTCGGTATCCTCCGCCTCGGGTTCGTGGTTATCGAACGCACCCGTCAGCCAATAGTAGCGACGACCATGCGGATCTTCACGCTGATAGAAATCCTCGTGCCAATAGCCGCGTGTCTGGCGACATACGCGGATGCCCTTAATCTCCTCCTTCGGCAGCACCGGTACATTCACATTCAGGCAGAGCGGGCGTGGCAAATCGTTCTCCAACACCGCCGCCACAATGCGCTCTCCGTACTCGATAGTCGCCTCGAAATCGGCATCGGCCGAGTGGTCGAGCAACGACAGACCGACCGACGGGATATGGTAGAACGACGACTCGATAGCAGCACCCATCGTACCCGAGTACAACACATTAACAGCCGAATTTGAGCCGTGATTGACACCCGAGATGGTGAGGTCGATCTTCTTATCCGCCAGCCAATGGTCGAAGGCAAACTTAACACAATCGACCGGCGTACCCGACAGCGCATACACCTTAACCTCCTCCTCGTCGCGCACCGTGCGCAGGTAGAGCGGATTATAGATAGTTATCGCCTGGCTCATTCCGCTCTGCGGATACTCCGGAGCGATAGCAATAACACGTCCAAATCGGCGGGCAACCTCTATTGCCGCCGCAAAACCCTTTGATGCATAACTGTCATCATTGGTCACAAAAATCAATCTATCGTTATTCATATCGTTACAAAAGTAGTAAAAATTACGAGATTCGGCCACAGAAATAGGGAAAATTAAGGCGGTGGCGGCAAATTTCGCAGCACGAAATCGCAGATAAATATGCATTCGCGGCCACTTCCACGCCAAAAAATTTTTAATATTCGTATTTTATTTATACCTTTGGGATGCGGTATAGTATTTTTACGATATCGATACCGAAATTTTGAGTAAAAAAATGGCAGAAAAAGAGATTATAGCAACACTCGAAGCCAACGTTCGCACGTTGATGGATTTGCACACCAAGGCGGTGGCGCAGATGGCCGATTTACAGCGCAAGAACGAGGAGCAGGCGTTAAAAATACGTTCATTGCAACAGCAACTCCGCCACGAGCAGGAGGAGGCGGCTCGTCTGCGTTTGTCGGATGCGATGTCCGGCAGCGGCGACAAGCGTGCGGCACGAGTGCAGGTCAATCGTTTATTGCGGGAGATTGACAAATGTATTGCTTTGGTCTCCGCCAAAATATAATATAAAACCCCACTTAATCAGATGAGCGACACGAAGTTGGATATAAAGTTGAAAATCGCAGGCAAGACCTACTCGATGAAAATCGACGCCGCCAAAGAGGAGGTGTATCGTCTCGCCGAGCGCGAAGTAAACCGATATGTCGCAAAGTTCGAGCAACGACGTCTCGACGGCTATGCCGTGCAGGACTATTTGGCGATTGTCGCCTTGCAGCTCGCGATGTCCAACATTCGTCTGGCGCAGAGCCGACAGGTGGGTGACGAGGATTTGAAGCGCATCACAGCCCTCACAGAAGAGCTCGCTGCGCACCTCTCCAAATAACAAGGGACCAACCAAGGGGGGCCAACCAAGGGGCCAACCAAGGGGAGCAACCAAGGGGAGGGTCGAGGAAAGAGGCCGGGTAAAGAGAAGGCCGCGTGAACGGATACCAAGTGTGTAAATGGGTACCGCGTAAGAGAAGGAGAGGGGTGAGGAGTGAGAAGGAGAGGAGAGGAGTGAGAAGGAGAGGAGAGGAGAGGAGTGAGAAGGAGTGAGAGATGAGAGGCAGAGGAGCGAGAAATGAGAGGCAGAGGAGTGAGGAGTAGAGGAGAAATAATTAAGGTGCGAAATTTGACACAGACGATTGAGGTGACGAAACGATAGAGCGACAAACGACAACAACTACCACAAAAGGTTCTTTACATATAACAACATATTTGTTAGGAAAAATCCCGCATAAATTCCTTAAGCTTTGCGAAACTGAACACTTTTTATATTGGGGCAGTCTCGATGGTCAAAACCGGGCCTTGTAGCCGGAAACGGTGAGTACCGCGCGTACCGATGGAGGGTTGCGATTTTAAGCAGAACCCCACACATGACTTATCGGCAGATTCGTCAAACGGAGAAAGGAATTTTATGCGGTTTTTTGTTTTTGGGTGGCTTGGGCTCGGCACGTCCGAGAGCCAAGAGCCACGCACAACAACAGACGACACAAACTAAAAACTATATATACAAACAATTAAACACAGCGTACGACTATGGAGATAATATCAATTGTAGCAATTGCAGCAGTCGTTTCAGCCATATCCGGAGCAGCCGCGTACTACGGCGTGAAGGCACGTTCGCAATCGATACTCAAAGATGCGGAGAACGAGGGTGAAATGATTAAAAAGGAGAAAATCCTGCAAGCAAAAGAGAAGTTCATACAACTCAAAAGCGACCACGACCGTCAGGTAAACGAGCGCAATCAGCGTCTCAAAGAGAGCGAGCAGCGCGCCAAGCAGGCCGAGTCGCACCTGCAAAACCAGCAGCGCGAGTTGGAACGCAAGGTGGCAGACAACGACCGCCTAAAAGAGAAGATGGAGGCACAACTCCAACAACTTGAAAACAAAAAAGCCGAACTCGCACAAGTGATGGCCGAGCAGAACTCGCGCTTGGAGCAGATTTCGGGTATGAGCTCCGAAGAGGCAAAGAATATTCTCGTCGAGAATATGAAGGCCGAGGCGAAGAGCGAGGCGGCTGCCTACATCAACGAGACGGTCGAGGAGGCAAAACTCACCGCAACCAAAGAGGCAAAACGCATCATCGTCGCTTCGATTCAGCGCGTAGCAACCGAGACCGCTATCGAGAACTCGGTGACGGTATTCAACATCGACTCGGACGAAGTGAAGGGTCGCATCATCGGTCGTGAGGGCCGCAACATCCGCGCTTTGGAGGCGGCTACCGGCATCGAAATCATCGTCGATGACACGCCGGAGGCGATTATTTTGAGCGGCTTCGACCCTGTACGTCGCGAAATCGCGCGTCTGGCTCTGCATCAACTCGTTACCGACGGCCGTATTCACCCGGCCCGTATCGAGGAGGTTGTTGCCAAAGTGAAAAAACAGATCGAGGAGGAGATTGTTGAGGTCGGCAAACGTACGGCTATCGACCTCGGTATTCACGGTCTGCATCCGGAACTTATCCGCCTTATCGGTAAGATGAAATATCGTTCGTCCTACGGTCAGAACCTCTTGCAGCACGCGCGCGAGACGGCAAACCTCGCAGGCATTATGGCTGCCGAGTTGGGTCTGAATCCGAAGGCGGCGCGTCGTGCAGGTCTGTTGCACGATATCGGCAAGGTGCCTGATGACGAGCCGGAGTTGCCACACGCAATTATCGGTATGAAACTCGCCGAGAAGTACAAGGAGAAGCCGGAGGTTTGCAACGCTGTCGGTGCTCACCACGACGAGACCGAGATGACCTCGATGATTGCACCGATTATTCAGGTCTGCGATGCCATTTCGGGCGCACGTCCGGGCGCACGTCGCGAGGTTATCGAATCGTACATCAAGCGTTTGAAGGAGATGGAGGATATCGCCCTCTCGTACAACGGCGTTGTCAAGACCTACGCTATTCAGGCAGGTCGCGAGTTGCGTGTCATCGTCGGTGCCGACAAGTTGTCGGATGCCGAGTCGGAGGCACTCTCGCACGATATCGCAAAGCGTATTCAGGACGAGATGACCTATCCGGGTCAGGTGAAAATCACCGTCATCCGCGAAACTCGCAGCGTAAGTTACGCAAAATAATCGGCTTCGCACGAGGCGGCGGCAGAGTCGTCGCGCAAGCTCCACACAACAGCCACACCCCACGATTTAAGGGTGTGGCTGTCGTTTTTTTCGCGAAGGGTATTGCAAATTTCCTCGTATTATTGTATATTTGTATAACTCCGAATGTAATCGGGTGATATTTTACGAGGCGTTATGCTGATCTTGCAGGTCGATAGCATAGCCATTCGACTGGAAATGAGGCATACGGCACCACGCCCTCTTTTGTATAATTGCGATTTGGTGGTCGGTCGCAGCAAATGAACCAAAGCAATGAAGAGACTACTTTTAGTGATGATGTGCGCAATGTTTGCAATCTCGGCAAGCGCACAAAACCGAAATGTCGAGTTTCAGGGTTACGCCAATGTCGGCACAACCTTCTTCTCGCTCGGAGCAGGTCCAACCTTTGATGTAAACGCCGGTGTGCGTATTCACGACTACTTCTACATCGGAGCCGAAGCAGGTTTCCACGCACTGCTTATTCCGTTCAACTTCTCGTTCGGCGATACGATAAGCGTAAACACCACAGCGTATATGCTCACCGTGCCGCTCGGAATCAATCTGAAAGGTTACTTTACCAAGGGTCACAAATTCACACCTTATGTTAATGCGTCGGCAGGTGGCTTCATCGAGGTTACCGAGGGTGGCGGTGGCGGCTTCTGCCAAGCAGGTCTGGGCTTTGACTACAAACGATTCGCCTTCGGTGCCGGCTATCATTGTATGATTGCCAACGACTCCTATCTGCATATGGGTTACCTCAAATTGGGTATTCGCTTCGGCAAGGGTGGAAAATATTGGTAAATCCCACGCGCTTTACAGGCGACTGTAACAACGCAATCAGTAATGATTCAAAGGGTGTGTCTAACGAGTTTAGACACACCATTCTTGTTTGAAGTTATATAGCAAATAGGGATTTTTATCTATTTCTAACGCAAATAGTGCAAATATATAGGAATCAAGCAATTGCTCCAATTTTATATACTAATTTTGACCAATAAGCCAAAAAGCGGCGCTTGACTAAAAATGTAATTGTCTATAAATTTGGAAATTACAGCTATATTTTAGAGATTAGTAGAAAACGGTTTCTACTAATCTCTATTGTTATTCCTTCCTAAATTCTAAAATATCTCCGGGTTGGCAATCAAGCACATCACAGATAGCATCGAGTGTCGATAGTCGCACAGCTCGTGCCTTGCCGGTTTTTAGGATTGAAAGATTAACAATCGAAATATCTACACGCTCGGACAACTCCGAAAGCGTCATCTTGCGCTTGGCAAGCATCATATCAAGATTTATTATAATAGCCATACTACCCCACTTTTATACAGTCATCACCTCATCTTCGTTCATCATAATCGCCACCTTATAGAGTTGTGCCACCACAATAAGCAACAATGGCACAACCAATGTTTCAGCATTCATATAAAACTGACCGTGGAGGGCTATTGACGCATTATCTGCATAGAGTTCACTTATTGCATACTGCTTGAATGTATAGAAATTATCATTGGCAAGCAGATAGAGAAACGATATCGGAGCAAGTGCATACACAATATGTAGGTTACTCTTTGTAAAGAGAACTCCCGTACGAGAGCCACGCAGAGTTATAAGCGCAAAGTAAAGCAGCATCACCACCATAGTCATAAGCAGTAGAGTGCGAAGATAAAACATAGCCTTCCACGCCTTGAAGCCCCAATGATTTGGCATCACAAAGTTCTCTGCCTCCGAATATAAAAGTACCTCAGTAGGCTTTGCCAAGATTTGTGGCTCGGTATCGCTACCCTTAACGACAATGATTGGTTCGAGTTGAACAGAGCCCTTATCATCGTTCACAAAAGTGTTGGTATCCATAATTCCAATTGCATTTTTGTAGTTATCGCCCGCATCTCTCATTCCTCCGAGAATTTGCACCGCAGTATGCACAATTACCAATGCACCCAACAAACTCGTTACCACAAATGAAGTGGTAAGCAACAATTTACTTTTCTTGTTCAGTTTCATAGTTTTTAACGATTAAGATTAAACTTTTAATGTTTATCGTTGCAAATATAGAGCAAAGATTTTAATTCTGCAATCTTTTTCGACAAAAATTTAACGATTTTCATTAAAAAATAAAGATACTTAGTTAGGGAACAAAGTAGTGAGAGTACGGATATTAGCCCGAGGGCGATACCGGTGGTGCGGCAAAATAGTTATCGGCGGCAAGTGGCTTAACTTACGGCACAAGCCTACGACTCTATTGTGCCGTTTCGATTGGCTGCACCTCGGCATAGTATATAACAGATATGCACTCTGCGCTCGGTTTGCGCAATCGTTGCCAAGAAAACCGCCGCATAGTCGCTTAACTTGCCGAGGATTGTTTCACAATCTATTCTCGGCTTCGGGCGGTGGCGGTTCGGCAGAGTGTGCAAGCCCCCTCTGCCCTCACCTGCTGCGCCCGTCCTCTGTTACACAGAGCAAAGTTAAGCTCACAAAACACCTACGATATTGCTATTTTCGTCGGAAAATAGCATCCGCCTCTTTAAGAGAAGACCTTCGAGCGGCATAAGTCCCCCGCACAGGCGGGGGATTTAGGGGGTGGGTAACACATAAGATGGCGGCTAAAAATTATCGGCATCACGGCTTAACTTACGGCACAGACCTTCGGTCTGAGTGTGCCGTTTCGATTGGCTGCACCTCGGCATAACATACAAGCACGTTCTGCCCTCGGTTTGCACAATCGGTCTCTGTTCCAGAGCCGTTAAGCCCTAACGCCGATAATACTACGTTCTTCGAAGAAGAACATGAAAGCCGCCATTCAAGTCATGTTGGATATTCCGACTTGGCTAATAGCCAAATTGCCAAATATAACAAAACAAAAAAGCCAAGTCGGAATATCCAACTTGGCTTGAAGAGGCGGCTACCTACTCTCCCACGGGAAAACCGCAGTACCATCGGCGTTAGTGAGCTTAACTTCTCTGTTCGGAATGGGAAGAGGTGGAACCTCACTGCTATAACCACCTAAATCTTGTTTAGGTCTTTTTTCAGAACC
>JAFQRH010000011.1 GCA_017410165.1 Alistipes sp.
ATTAATATAAAAAGTGACTTGGCTTGGGATACTGCACACCCTGCCGGCGATTCGTTAAATGATTTATTTACAATAGATTTTGAATCTCTGTATCCATACATCAAACAGGGTTGGGTTGATTATCCGACTTTTACGCATATCGCCAAGCCGTTAAGCCAACTCGAAGAAGAGGATTTGATGCTATTAAGGATTAATAGTACCTACGAAGAAAATAAAACAGACATTACACTGACAACCTCTACACTACCCACGACAACCGGTACACATACAATATTTGTAACGCTGACGCTCGACACGGGCGAGCAAATCGAGTACTCGACCGACTACACGTTCGAGTAGCGCGCTTGCATACACTTGGTGTTTTAGAACGCTGTTTTTTGACTAATTTTAATAGTTGAGATATGAAAGAGTTTAGGCAAATAAGTATGGTATTGCTCGCAGCAGCAATGATGTGCAGTTGTTGGCAAGACCACCTTAATCAAATGACGACCTACGGCACGGTTGGCTCGTATGTATCCATCAATCGCAATAATCAAAAATATGACCACAATGGGAATTTGGCATACAATGTTCTAAACGTCACCCAAACGGAAGCGGATGGAGTTGTAATCACGGCGTCTATTTTTGGCAAAACAATAGCCGACATAATATCTCACGCCCTCGGAGAAGATAACGGGGCATATCAGATGTGTGTAGATAAATTTGGAGATTACAACCCAAATGTTGTCCATATCACGTGCGCCAATCTCAACGTACCTTGGGAGGTTAGAAATGTCTATCCGCCATTAGGCAGATATCGGTGTGCATACGACACAATTTGCAGCATTGATATAAGAAGCAACCAAAGTTGGGGCGCGGAACATCCTGCCGGAGCGTCGCTAAACGAGCTGTTTACTGCACACTTTCACACTCCGTATCCATATATACAAAACGGATGGAAAGGCGACGTCTTAACCACTGTATCTAAACCGGTCAGCCAGCTCACAGCAGACGATATGACGCTGCTGCAAATAGAGAGTGGCGATATCAATACGAATGGAGAGGAGTTATATAGCGATATTACTTTTTCAACCACCTCACGCCCTGCGACACGTGGCACGCATACCATATTTGTAACGCTGACGCTCGACACGGGCGAGAAGATAGAATACTCGACCGACTGCACCTTTGAGTAGCGCGCTTGCGTGCCCTCGCTGTCAATACATCAAAAGCCCTGCACACCACAAAGGATTGTGCAGGGCTTTTTTGTTAGACACGCCCCTTTTTGTTAGAAGTTGTATAACAAGAGGGATTTCAAGGCCTGCGTAGCCCGAAAAAGCGCAGTTTACTCGGCGTAAATAAGCTTTTGAGGGCAAGCGTAACGCAGAAATCACCTTGCGAGACGGCTTCTTTTTCGTTAGACGAGCAGAAATACTACTTCTCGATAAGAGCCGTGTACTGCTCGGCGGTGAGCAACTGCTCAACCTCCTCCGGAGCCGACATCTTGACCTTAATCATCCAACCCTCGCCATACGGATCTTTATTCACGAGCGACGGATCGGCATCGATTGCCTCGTTTACCTCCTCGACAACACCCGAAACCGGAAGGAATGCATCGCTCACGGTCTTAACCGCCTCGATAGTGCCGAATACATCGCCTGCCGAGAGTGTCTCTTCAAGCGTCGGGATATCGACAAAGACAATATCGCCAAGTTCGCTCTGCGCAAAGTCGGTAATGCCGATATAGGCGTATTCGCCCTCCACGCGACACCATTCGTGATCGTCGGAGTACTTCAATGTTGCTGGTACGTTTGCCATAGTTTTCGTAAGTTTTATTGTTTAGTTTTCGATTGTTTTACGCTTTGTCTGCCACAAATATACATCTTTTTTTTCGTTTTTCGCCACCTCCGCCCCAAATCTTTTCGGCCGGCGGTTTAATCGCGGTCGGCGATAACGAACTCAACCTCCTTGAACAGATACGCCCGCTCGCTGCCATCGCGCTCGGCGAGAATCAAGTCGCCCGACGGACGCACACCGCGAATCATCGCCTCGAAACGCTCGCCACTCGGACGCGCGTAGATGTGCCACTCGCCTAACCGATACATACGTGCGTGATAGTCGCTCTGCAACTGCTCGAAGAGCCCCTCTCGCAACTGCCCGTAACGCCGAGCAAGTGCGCGCTCGAAGTGCGATAGCACCTGCCCGCAGTCGAACTCGCGCCCCGCCTCCAACGCCATTGAGGTCGGATTGGGCACATCGGCCGAGAAGGCCCGCTGATTCACATTTATACCTACGCCCGCAATCGTGCGCGAGAGATTGCAGCCCGAATAGGTGTGCTCG
The DNA here is from genome assembly GCA_017410165.1 of Alistipes sp. Taxonomy (GTDB): domain Bacteria; phylum Bacteroidota; class Bacteroidia; order Bacteroidales; family Rikenellaceae; genus Alistipes. The sequence continues at coordinate 2,320 of JAFQRH010000011.1, forward strand.
ATAAGGATGCCGACAAGTTTACGGTCGCCGACATAGATGTCGTTCGTCCACTTGATACGCGCCTCGACACCCTGCTCGGCAAGCATATCGACCAACGCAAGAGCAACCGCTTCCGAGAGCAGAAACTGCTCGCGTGCCGGCAGAAATGTCGGCTCCAAGACCACCGAAAAGGTGAGATTTTCGCCTGCGCGACTCTCCCACGTATGGCCTCGCTGACCGCGCCCCGCCGTCTGGAAATCGGCCCACACGATATCCCCGTCGCGATACTTCGCATCGCGCGCAAGGTCGTTGGTGGAGGTTGTCTTGGAGATGTGGTCTATCATACTTTGTTAAACGCTCACGTTATGGTCGCGCAACGCATCGTTGAGCGAGGTCTTTTTGTCGGTCGATTCCTTGCGCTCGCCGATAATCAGCGCACACGACACGTTGAAAGTGCCTGCCGGAAACTGCTTCGGATAGGTACCCGGGATGACAATCGAACGTGGCGGAACATAACCCTTGTAGGTCTTTGGTTCGCTGCCCGTTACGTCGATGATATGCGTCGAGCCGGTAATCACCACATTCGAGCCGAGCACCGCCTCACGGCAGATGTGCGCACCCTCGACAACAATGGCACGCGAGCCGATGAAACAGTTGTCCTCGATGATGACCGGAGCCGCCTGTACGGGCTCCAACACGCCACCGATACCGACACCGCCCGACAGGTGGACATTCTTGCCGATTTGGGCGCACGAGCCGACCGTTGCCCACGTATCAACCATCGTTCCCGTATCGACATAAGCACCGATATTGACATACGACGGCATCATCACCGCACCCGGTGCGATATAGGCACCATATCGTGCCACACCGTGCGGAACAACGCGCACGCCAAGCGTATGGAAGTCGCGTTTGAGTTCCATCTTATCGTACCACTCCAACTCGCCGGCACGCATCGTACGCATCTTCTGAATCGGGAAGTAGAGGATTATCGCCTTCTTCACCCACTCGTTAACCTGCCACTCGCTCTGCTCCGCATCAATCGGCTCGGCACAGCGCAACTCACCCTTATCGACCGCCTCGATGACGGCACGAATCGCCTCACGAGTCGGCTGCTCGTCGAGCAGTGCGCGATTCTCCCACGCGCGCTCGACAATCTCCTGCAAATGCAAAAATTCGGATTTCATATCTTTATTCTCTGGTTTTTATCTCTCACACCGTATGCAGTTATTCTGCATAAATCATACAAAGATATGTATTTTTTCCGTTTGTTCCGCAAACTTTTCGTAACTTTGCGCCACAAGCAACATTTTTGAACGATGAAACAGACCATCAAAAGCATCGTAATAGGCGTGGCCCTTGTTGCCGTTTGTTATGGCGCAGGTTACGGCGTAGGTAAACTATTGAAGAGTATGATGAACAAACGTATCGAATATCCGCACAGCGACCGCGAGCAGGTCACCGACAACTACTTCGGACACGAGGTAGCCGACCCGTATCGTTGGTTGGAGGACGACCTCTCGGAGCGTACCGCCGAGTGGGTCAAGCAGCAGAACGAGGTGACGTTCGGCTATCTGGACGGGCTCGGGGCCCGCAAGGCAATCCGCGCACGATTGGAGGAGTTGTACAACTACCCGACCGAGAGCGCACCCGTCAAGCGTGGCGATTGGTACTACGTATCGCGCAACAGCGGTCTGCAAAACCAGAGCGTTCTCTACCGCAAGCGTACGCTCGATGGCGAGGAGGAGGTATTTTTCGACCCCAACACGCTCTCCGAGGATGGCACCGTAGCACTCCACTCGGGCACCTTCACCAAGGACGGACGACTCTTCGCCTATTCGCTCGCCTCGGCGGGCTCGGACTGGGTTGAGATTTTCGTTATGGACACCGAGACCAAGCAACTGCTTCCCGACCATATCAAATGGGTGAAGTTCTCCGGCGCAAGTTGGCAACGCGACGGCAAGGGCTTCTATTATAGTGCATACGATGCCCCACAGGAGGGTGATGCGCTCTACTCGGCACAGAACACCAACCAGAAGGTCTATTTCCACCGCATCGGCACTTCGCAGGCGGAGGACGAGCTCATATATGCCGACCCGTCAAATCCGTTGCGCTACCACCACGGCGGCGAGAGCGAGGACGGAGAGTGGCTCTTCATCTCCACATCGGCAGGCACCTCCGGCACGGAGTTGCTCTTCAAGCGCAAGGGCGAGGCGAAATTCCGCACGCTCTTCAAGGGTTTCGACTACGACTATATGGTGCTCGACTGTTACGACGATACGGCTCTGATACTGACCAACGACAGCGCACCCAACTATCGACTCATCGCGGTCAATCTCGCCACACGCGCCACACGTGACATCATCGCCGAGAGCGATGCTCTGCTCGAAGGCGTAGGTGTTGCGGGCGAATATCTCTTTGCGATGTATCTGATTGACGCACAGAACAAAATCGTGCAGTACGACCGTAACGGCTCGCTTGTCCGCGAGGTTGAGTTGCCGGCCATCGGCTCGGTGGGCGGTTTCGACGGCGAGCGCGAAGATAAGGAGGTATATTACGCCGTAACCAACTACACAACCCCCGGCTCGATATACCACTACGACCTCTCGACGGGCGTATCGACACTCTACCACTCGCCCGACGTGAAGTTCGACCCGGCGCAGTACGAGACACGCCAGATATTCTTCGAGAGCAAGGATGGCACGCGCGTTCCGATGTTCGTATCGCACCGCAAGGGCTTGACGCTCGATGGCTCGAATCCGTGCTACTTGTACGGCTACGGCGGTTTTCAGATAAATCTCACACCGTCGTTCAGCACCACTGCCGTAATGTTTATGGAACAGGGCGGCGTATGGTGCGTAGTCAATCTGCGCGGTGGCTCGGAGTATGGCGAGCAGTGGCACAAGGCGGGTATGCTCGAATGCAAGCAGAACGTCTTTGACGACTTTATCGCCGCAGCCGAACACCTTATAGCAGAGGGATATACATCGAGCGAAAAACTCGCCATCGCAGGCGGCTCGAACGGCGGTCTGCTGGTCGGTGCGTGTATGACACAACGACCTGACCTCTATGCCGTTGCACTGCCGGCTGTCGGCGTACTCGATATGTTGCGCTACCACCGCTTCACCATCGGTCACGGATGGGTCGTAGAGTACGGCTCGTCGGATGTGGAGGAGCAGTTCAACTACCTGATAAAGTACTCGCCGCTGCACAACATCCGCGAGGGTGTCGAGTATCCGGCGACGCTCATCACGACGGGCGACCACGACGACCGCGTTGTTCCCGCCCACTCGTTCAAGTTCGCCGCCACTCTGCAACACGCACAGGCGGGCGATGCTCCGGTACTCATACGCATCGACACCAATGCCGGTCACGGCGCAGGAAAGCCGACCGCCAAGCGATTGGACGAGATGGCAGACGTCTTCGCATTCCTGTTCAAAAACACCGATACTAAATATAAAAAGATATCCGAATAGATGAAAGTTTACAAATTTGGCGGTGCCTCGGTTCGCAATGCCGACGGCGTACGCAACCTTCGCACGATTATCGAAGGAGAGAGCGAGCTCTTTGTCATCGTCTCGGCGATGGGCAAGACCACAAACGCCCTTGAAGGCGTGTTTGACTGCTGCCGCAAGGGCGATATTGCGGGAGCCGAAGCAAAGATAGACGAGATTACGGCATACCATCAAACCATCATCGACGACCTGTTTGGCGAGCCACATCCGTTGGCACAGGTCGAGGCATTCGTTGCCGAGTTGCACCGATTCGTCGTAACTGTTCCTTATGACGCATCGCGCGCCGAGGAGCGTTACGACCGCACGGTGGCATTCGGCGAGTTGATTTCGACCTCGATTATCTCCGAATGGCTCGCATCGGTGGGCATCGCAAACCATTGGGTCGATATGCGTCGCTGCTTCGTTACGCAGTTCCGCCACAAGGATGCAAACGTACTGCTCGACGAGTCGAGTCCGCTGTTGCGTCGTGAGGTTGCCGGCTCGCAGACACGAGTATTCATCGGTCAGGGCTTTATCGGCTCGGCTGCCGACGGCTCGACAACGACTCTCGGTCGTGAGGGCTCGGACTACTCGGCTGCCGTCGTAGCAAACATCCTCAACGCCGAGTCGATGACCGTATGGAAGGATGTGAACGGCATTCTGAACGCCGACCCGAAGATTTTTCCGGATGCACGCAAGATTGATGCGCTCAACTACGTCGATACCATCGAGTTGGCATACAGCGGTGCGCAGATTATTCACCCGAAGACCATCAAGCCGTTGCAGAACAAGAGCATTCCGCTCTACGTGCGCCCGTTCGGCGACAAGGGAGCCGAGGGCACGAAGATTGACGGCACGGCAGCAAACGTCACGATGCCGATTATCATCCTCAAACGCAACCAGTCGTTGCTGAAATTGCGTTCGCGCGACTTGTCGTTCGTCCTCGAAGAGAAGTTCCCGATTGTATTCTCCACGCTCGAACGCTTCCGCATCAAGACCAACCTCATCAATAACTCGGCAGTCGATTTGCGACTCTGCGTCGAGGAGAGTTGGCGTTTGGAGGAGGCGGCAGAGCAGTTGCGCGACGAGGGCTTCGACGTGCAAATCGAGAGCAGTGTCGAGTTGCTCACCATTCAGAACTACGACCCCGAAACACTCTCGAAATACATCGAATCGCCACGCAACATCATCAAGCAGGCGAACGCCGAGACCATTCGCGTAGTACGCACCAAGGAGTAGCGCACAGCCAGGCAAATAACCAACCGACAGGAGGTTGTCCGACATTTTTTGAAGGACAACCTCTTTTTTTGTGCAGTTGTACCGCTGTTGATAACTTTTTTTGAGCGTTTTGTGAAAATACTACGCGAAAAAACATAACTTTGTCTTTTGAATCCGTTTTCTATCGAAAACGCACCCGCCACAAATGGCAACGATTCAACACGAAACAAGAGAAAAAACGAGGAAAATATGTCATCGTATCACACACCGGTACTGCTCGAAGAGTCCATCGCGCTGCTTGACATCAAGCCCGACGGCACTTACGCCGACCTTACGTTTGGCGGAGGCGGCCACTCGCGCCGCATACTCCAATCGCTCGGCGAGCGGGGCTCTCTCTACGGCTTCGACCAGGACCGCGACACAAAAGCCAACGCACCGGACGACGAGCGTTTCCACTACGTCGAGAGCAACTTCCGCTTTCTGCGCTCGGCTCTGCGACTGCGCGGCGTAACCCAACTCGATGGTATACTTGCCGACCTCGGCGTATCGTCGCACCACTTCGATTCGCTGCCTCGCGGCTTCTCGTTCCGTGGCGAAGCACCACTCGATATGCGAATGAATCAGCGCGGAGGCGAGACGGCTGCCGATGTGGTAAACAACCGCACGGAGGAGGAGTTGGCGCGCATCCTATCTCAATACGGCGAGCTCGACACCACGTGGAAAATCGCCTCGTGCATCGCTCGCGCCCGAGCCATCGAGCCAATCACGACGACTGCCGCCTTGGTGCGCGCCGTAGCACCTTGCACGCCGAAGCGCGACGAGTCGAAGTTCCTGACAAAACTCTTTCAGGCACTCCGCATCGAGGTAAATGGCGAGATGGAGGCACTCAAAATGGCACTCGAACAGAGCGCGAAACTACTCAAACCGGGCGGACGGTTGGTGGTCATCTCGTACCACTCGCTCGAAGACCGCATAGTGAAGAACTTTATGCGTAGCGGCAACACCGACGGTCGCATCGAAAAGGACTTTTTCGGTCGCGCCACAACCCCATTCGAGGTTGTTACCCGCAAGGCAATCGCTCCGAGCGAGCAGGAGTTGTCCGCAAACTCGCGTTCGCGTTCGGCACGACTGCGAGCCGCCACAAAACTATAATCACGCAACCGACTGCAAACAGACGGACCACAGACCATAAACAACGACGAGCAGACAATGGCAAACAACGGCTACGACGATAGCGAATTTTTAACCCCTTCGCCCGAAGAGATACGCAAACGCGAGGAGATGGACGAGATTCGGCGCATAGCGCGCACCGAATTTCGCCGTATGCAGTCGGGTGAGGCGGCTGCCGACGTGGAGGAGGATATCCGCCGCGAGGAGGAGGCACGCGCCGCGTCCGAGCCGAAACCGCTCCCGAAGTGGGTCAAGACCTTCAAGGCGTTGGCTACGGGCGAGATTCTGGTCGGCGAGAATGCCACGCGCATCTACGACTACGTAATCTATATCGCACTGCTCTTCTTTTTGAGCATCGTCGTCATCTTCTCGTCGCTACGCTACGAGGTGCGCCGCAACCGGCTCTCGCAGCAGGTCGATTTGTTGCACGAGAGGTCGATACGAATGAAGGAGCAACGATATCAGAAGTGTTCACACTCGTCGATTGTCGAGATGCTCGAAGAGCGCAACATACCACTCTTCGACCCACTCTCGCCGACAAACATCATAGAGGAGTAACCAACCGAATATGGAGGAGCAAAAGAGACGAATGCAACGGGAGATTATGAGCCGTTTGAAGGTGATATACGTCATCTTCATCGTCATCATTGTCCTCATTGTCGGCAAACTCATCATCATCCAGTTTGCCGATGCCGACATTGCACGCCTCTCGCAACGCATCCATCGCAACATCATCCAGCGCGATACGCTCTATGCCCATCGCGGCTCGATACTCTCGCGCGACGGCAAGCCGCTTGCAACGTCGATTTTCCGCCGTTCGATAATCTTCGACTTCGGCAGTGAGGGCTTCGACAACCGCGAACGCTTCCTCGAAGGGGCGGACACGCTCTCGAAACTGCTCGCCGCATACTTCAAGGACAAGAGCGCAAAGGAGTACTACTCGAAGATGGTCTCGACACACGACCGCTGTCTGCGCTACGAAATCGAGCGATACGACACGGTGCGCTACTCGGAGGGCTTCTTTGCCGAACTGTTCGGCATCAAGAACCGCGATTCGCTCAAAGCCGTCTATCGCACCATACGCACTCATAGTTACACGCGACTATTCCGCGACGTGGATGCCAACGAGTGGCAGACACTCAAAGAGTACCCCGTGCTGAACGAGTCGCTCGGCAGGGTCTATACCGTCGAGAAGCACGATGCCCGCGTCTATCCGCACGACGACCTCGCGTTGCGCACCATTGGTCGCTCGGACGAGCACAGCCGCTACGGTATCGAACACGCCTACCGCGAACAACTTGCCGGCACTGGCGGCTATCGTTGGCGACAGCGCATCGCTCCGGGTTTCTACACGACGGTCGAAGACGAGGAGCATCGACCACAAAAGCCGGTGGACGGAGCCGACATCCACACGACGCTCGACGTCGATGTGCAGGATGTAGCCGACAAGGCGTTGCGCCACACATTGGAGGAGGAGGGTGCCATTTGGGGCACGACCGTCGTTATGGAGTGCGCCACGGGCGACATTTTGGCGATGGTCAATCTCGGTCGCGCCAAAGATGGTTCACTGGTCGAGAACCGCAACTACGCACTCGGCGCACGTACCGAGCCGGGCTCGACATTCAAACTCGCTTCGTCGCTCGCACTCATCGACGATGCGGGCGTATCGCCCTCGAAACGCTACCACTCGGGGTTGGGTAAGCGCGTAAAGGTCGGCAAATACAACACGATTCAGGACTCGCACGCCATCGGCCGCGAAACGGGTGGCGTGATTGATATGCGAACGGCTTTTGCCGAGTCGGCAAACGTCTATTTCACAAAGGCGATATACGACGCCTACGCCGAACGACCGAAGCAGTACGTCGAAGTGTTGCGCCGTCTGCACCTCGACCGTCCGGCAGGTCTTACGTTGCTCGGCGAGGTGACACCGATTCTGCCGTCGCCCGACAATCGCAAAACGTGGTACGGCTCGACACTCGCCAACCTCGGCTACGGCTACGCCATAGAGTTGGCTCCGATACAGACGCTAACGCTCTACAACGCCGTAGCAAACGAAGGCCGTATGGTTGCTCCGCGACTTGTGACACACATCTCGCGTGACGGACAGACGCTCGAAGAGTTCCCGACCGAGACACTCGTCGATTCCGTCTGCTCGCAACGCACGCTCGGCTTGCTGCGCGAAATGTTGGAGGAGGTGGCACTCAGCGGCACAGCGAAGGAGTTTTTCGGCGAGGCGAAGTGCGCATTCCGCGTCGGAGCCAAGACCGGAACGGCAAAAATCGCGCAGGGAAACATCAAGTACAGCGACGGCTACTATCTCGGCTCGATGGTGACCTATCTGCCTGCCGATGCGCCACGATATACGCTAATGACCGCCATCTTCAAGCGCAAAGGAACGGGTAAGACGGTCTATGGTGCAGGTTTGGCAGGTCCGGTGCAGAAGGCGGTGGCAACATTCCTCCACAACCGCACGACCAACATCTTCGAGGGCGACGAGCATACAACCCACCACCCGACCACCTTGAAGGGTGGCAACATAGCCCACATCCGCGAGGTCGCCGACCACTTCGACGTTCACGCCTCGTGTGACAGTCGCAAGGGTTGGGGTACGGCTGACAGCATAGCCACCGACCGAGTGAAGGTCACCGCTCTGCCCGATGCAAAGCACCTGATGCCCGACGTGACGGGTATGGGGTTGGCCGATGCGCTATTCATACTCGAAAGTCGTGGTTTGAAGGTCACGTTCACGGGTAGCGGCAAGATTGTCGCGCAGAGTCGTCGCGCAGGCGAGGAGATTGCGCACGGCGAGTGCGTCACACTACATTTGGAATAGAGTAAGACAAAAAACAAGTTCCTATGTTTGAAATCCAAATAAAGTTGGAGTGAGCTTTTCAAGCTCATGAGGAGCGCTCAACGGGGCCGTCGGCCCCGGCCGCTAAGGCTAGCCCCGAGAAGTTTTTCATGAGTTTGTTTCAAGAGAAAGAA
>JAFQRH010000012.1 GCA_017410165.1 Alistipes sp.
AAAATATGTATCTGCGGCGAGCAGAGTGGAAAAGCGTTAAGCATAGCAAGCATAAGCGAGCGCAGTAGCAGCCAATCCCACTACAAAGAAAGCAGTCAATTTCTTGACTGCTTTTTCTTTTTTGCGGATAGAAAATTCGGTCTGTCGGTGGCGGTGTGGCAGAGTTGTCTGCATTTCGGTAGGCGATTGCTTCGCAATGTATCGTATTTGAGAGAATTACTGTTGTCGAAAATAAATTTTCGCCCATCAATCTCTCAAATCCGCCAATCTTCGATTGCACCTACCTCATTTGCTCTGCTCAAACCTGCTGCGACCGGTCGAATCTGGTCGGGGGAGGGTGTTTTTTTTGTGATTTTTTAGAGGAGTTTAGGGGGGGGCAGACCTTACTTGACCTTAAAGCAACCGCAGGTTGCGTGACCTTACCTGACCTTATTCGACTTTTTTCGTTATTTTTTGAAAAATTTTCTCTTGTGTCATAAGTTGTCACAAGGGCTCTCTATCTTTGCAATGTGGTTTCAGGATAAGCCATCGAAAAAGCGCGTAAACAAACTATAAAATACTAAATATTATGGAGTTAGACATCAAATTATCGATCAACAAGAAACAGGAATTTCAGCACAACACATTTCTCTTGAAATGGAATCCGGCGATATCGTCCTACACGATGGAGCGTCTCGACAACGATATGGAGGAGTGGAGTGTGGGCTATTGGGACAACGACTTCGATTGGAGTGTCTATGAGTGGCAGAAGGCACACAAGGGCGACCGTTTCTTTATGGCGCGCGTTGGCGAGGGCAATACGGGCATCTTTGCCGCCGGCCGATTCACATCCGAGCCATTCAAGGACGAGGATTGGTCGGGCAAGGGTCGTGAGATCTACTATATGAAGATGGAGTTCGAGGCGGTGTTCCATCCGGAGCGCACCGCGATTATCTCGACCGAGGAGTTGGAGCGCGAACTTCCGCACCTCGATTGGCGCAAAGGGCACTCGGGGCAGATGCTCGACAAGGAGGACACCGTAAAACTCGAACTCTTGTGGCGCGACTTCGTCGGTCAGAACAAGGCAATCTTCCTGCCTCGTGCCGTGAAGAATGACTACTACGACTCTCGTTCCGACATCGACAGGGCGATTGAGTTGGCATCGAAGGCACACGCTGCCGACTACGACCTCGATGGCAACCCGACAATCCTGCATCCGTTGGCTGTGGGTATGATGGGCAAGAGCGATACCGAGCGCATCGTTGGCTTTCTGCACGATGTTGTAGAGGATACGAAGTACACCTTTGAGGATCTTGCCGAGGAGGGATTCTCGGAGGAGGTTATCTCGACGCTCCGCCTGCTGACGCACGATAAGCAAACGCCGTATATGGAGTATGTGGAGCGCATCTGCAAATCGGGTAATCAGGTGGCTATCAATGTCAAAATGAACGACCTGCGCCACAATCTCGCTCGCGGCAAGGAGGGCGGACACACCCGCTGCGTAGAGAAACATACTGCGGCTCTGGCATTTATCGAAAACTTCTTGGCTAATAATAAGTAGTAATGTGGAATTGCCAACCACTTCGCGCCTTCTTGTGTAAGGAGGAGCGTGAGGTGTATTCAAGATAAATCAAAGGCCGGGAATTGAGTGATTTCCGGCCTTTGGTTTTTGCATCATTACCATTTTTTAGTGCGCCACCCTACTTTGTGCCGAGAAGCCACTCCAAAGGGATATGCAGGCGCGATTGCCACGAGCGTTCGTCGTGGGCGTGACCCTCGAAAAAGCGGGTTACAACGTGTGGCGTCTGCCAGCCGCGAGCCGCAAAGAGCGAGTCTAATGCCACCTGATACGGAGCATAGCCGGCATCGATTGTCTGGTCGCCATAATCCATATATACGCGGTGTGTGCCGGGCTGCGGAAGATGCTCCGAGAGATAGTCGCGAAACGCCTTTGACCAAGCGGGTGCTGCCGCCTCGATTTTGTCGATTGCAACGGGCGAGTGTGTCGAAAGGCAACCCGCGCCACCAAAGACCTCCGGATATTCGCAAAGCGCGTAGAGCGATATCAGTCCGCCCATACTCGACCCCATAACAAAGGTATTTTCACGGTCGGTGAGCGTCGAATAGCGACTATCGATAAACGGCTTCAACTCCTCGACCAAGAAGCGCAAGTAGCCATCGGCGATAAACTCCGCGCGGTCGAACTGTCGCAACACCTCGTCATCCTGCGGCAGATACTCCAATGCGCGAGCAGGCATATATTCGGTCAGGCGATTCGTCGGATGGTTGTCGATACCCACAACAATAAATGGCCGACAACGACCATCGCGCTGGACGGCCGACGCCACAGCATCGACATTCCACGTCTGCTTGTTCCACGAGGTTGTCTCGTCGAAGAGCATCTGACCATCGTGCATATACAGCACAGCGTACTTCATCTGCGGGTCGTACTCCTCCGGAAGCCACACCAGCACATCGCGCGCCGGAACGAATTCGGAGCCGAAATCCTCGAAGTACTCCAACACTCCACAATCGGCCTGTTGCCGAGTTGCATTGTTCGCGCCCTTGCAACTGCACAGAATCGTCAGCGCAACGAGCATCATCAAAAAGTAGTTTTTCATCAACAATATTTGACAATATTTGCACCCCCCCTATGCGGAGCGTGTGGCGGGCAGATTATTTGGTCTTATACGAGCAACGATACTGGCCCTTGGCAAGTTTCAAAATCTTGCTTTTGAGCAGGTTGCGACGCAAAGGCGAGAGGTGGTCGGTAAAGACCTTACCCTCGATATGGTCGTACTCGTGCTGGATGACGCGAGCCGGATAGCCATCAAACTCGTCATCGTGCTCGACAAAATTCTCGTCCAAATAGCGCATACGAATACGCACCGGACGGCGCACATTCTCGTGGATGCCCGGCAACGAGAGGCAACCCTCCTCGAAGAGGTCGGTCTCCTCGCTACGCTCGTAAATCTCCGGATTGACAAATACGCGACGGAAATCTGCCAACTCGGGCACCTCCTCTGCCCAAGGCGTACAATCGACAATGAACATACGGATATTCTTGCCGATTTGCGGCGCAGCCAAGCCAACGCCACTCGCCTCGCCGAGCGTCAGGAACATATCATCGACCAACTTTTTGAAGTCGGGATACGTGGAGTCAATCTCCACCGATTGGTTACGCAGCACCTGCGAACCGTAGATTACTATCGGATAAATCATCTCTACTCTTTTTAGCACTTTTGCCGACGGCGGTTACAGCCCGCTTTGGCTCTCCATATATGATTGTAAAATTATCGTTGCGGCAACCTTGTCCACCAACGCCTTGTCGCGTCGAGCCATTCGGCCGATACCGCTCTCGCGGATTGTACGCTGGGCGATGACCGACGTGAAGCGTTCGTCATACATAACGACCTCCTTATCGGGAAAATTGTGTCGCAGACGCCCTACAAGCGGTTCGATATAGCGCATCGTCTCGGATGGCGCACCACTCATCTGCGATGGCTTGCCGACAACGATTGTCGAGACATCCTCCTTGGCGCAGTAGTCGGCTATGTAGCGTTCGAGTTGTTTCGTATCGACGGTTTCGAGTGCACCCGCAATAATGCGCAGCGGGTCGCTCACCGCCAATCCCGTACGTCGCACGCCGTAGTCTATCGCCAAGATTCGCCCCATTTGCCTACTCCTTAATCTTCTTATAGAGCGGACGGAACGACACCGCCTCGTCCACCATACGGTGCAGGTCGGCAATCGCTACGCGCTCCTGCTGCATCGAGTCGCGGTGGCGGATTGTAACCGTGCCATCCTCCAACGACTGGTGATCGACCGTAACGCAGAACGGCGTACCAACAGCATCCTGACGGCGATAACGCTTACCAATCGAATCCTTCTCGTCGTACGACACGTTGTAGTCGAATTTCAAATCGTCGATGATTTGGCGAGCCAACTCCGGCAGACCATCCTTCTTGACGAGTGGCATAACCGCCACTTTCGTAGGAGCCAAGCAAGCAGGGATGCGCAACACTACGCGCTCGTCGCCGCCCTCCAACTTCTCCTCGCAGTATGCCGCCGACATAATCTGCAAGAACATACGATCGACACCGATTGAGGTCTCGACAACGTACGGAACGTAGTTCTCGCCGCGCTCCGGATCGAAGTACTGAATCTTCTTGCCCGAGTACTCCTGATGACGACCGAGGTCGAAATCCGTACGCGAGTGGATACCCTCGACCTCTTTGAAGCCGAACGGGAAGTTGAACTCGATATCGGTCGCTGCGTTTGCATAGTGTGCCAACTTGTCGTGGTCGTGGAAGCGATATTTCTCGTCGCCGAAGCCCAATGCACGGTGCCAAGCCATACGCGTATTCTTCCACTCGTTCCACCACTGCATCTCCGTACCCGGCTGAACGAAGAACTGCATCTCCATCTGCTCGAACTCTCTCATACGGAAGATAAACTGGCGAGCGACAATCTCGTTACGGAACGCCTTACCGATTTGCGCGATACCGAACGGCAATTTCATACGGCCTGTCTTCTGCACATTGAGGAAGTTCACGAAGATACCCTGCGCAGTCTCCGGACGCAGATAGATGGTGCTTGCGCCATCGGCAGTCGAGCCCATCTGTGTCGAGAACATCAGGTTGAACTGACGCACATCGGTCCAGTTGCGCGTACCCGAAATCGGACACGCAATCTCGCAATCGAGAATAATCTGACGCAACTCTGCAAGGTCGTTCTGCTCCAACGCATCGACAAAACGCTTGTGCACACCATCACGCTTTGCGGCGATATCTGCCACACGAGGCGAGGTTGCGAGGTACTGCTGCTCGTCGAACGCCTCACCGAAACGCTTGCGTGCCTTATCGACCTCCTTCTGAATCTTCTCGTCCTGCTTTGCCATCCACTCCTCGATAAGCACATCGGCGCGATAACGCTTCTTCGAGTCCTTATTGTCGATGAGTGGATCGTTGAATGCTGCGACGTGGCCCGATGCCTCCCAAGTCTTCGGGTGCATAAATATTGCGGCATCGATACCGACGATATTCTCGTGGAGTTTGACCATCGAGTCCCACCAATAGCGTTTGATGTTGTTCTTCAACTCAACACCATTCTGGCCATAGTCATAAACGGCACCCAGACCGTCATAAATCTCGCTCGACGGGAATATGAAACCATACTCCTTGCAGTGAGCAATCAACTTCTTAAACAATTCTTCCTGTGTCATTTCGGTATATTTTTTTGTATTTTGTTTCGTCTCCGTAAAACCAAAAAGCAGTTTCCAACCGACAAAGTTACGAAAAAGTATTGAGAAACTGTTATTTTTCAAAAAAATCCCGACCTACCGTGCGCGATTTGTGCGCCAAGCGGGTCGGGAGAGGGTGACGACCAATGGCACTCAATGGCACTGAATGGCAGGCGTTCGCTTGCGCTCACTGAATGGCATTAAATGGCAAGGAATGGCATTGAACAGCAAAATCCCGCCCTGTCATTGAGCACTCGCAGAGTGCGCTGCCATTTGTTGTCATTTGTTGCCATTAAGGGCGACAGCCCGCTTGCCATTTCAAAAAAATAAGGTCAAGTAAGGTCGGGTCGGGATTAGTAAGCCGGTTGCAAGTGGGGCCTCCAATCCCTAAATTCTCTAAATTCCCTAAACTCCCTAAACCCCTTGAATAAAGTCGGGGGAGGGCATCGCAACCGAGGTGTTCCACGCAACGTGGCACATTAGAGCAGACCCTGCCCTTTGAACGAGAAAGTTTCGCCCGACGAGGCGATAATGATATGGTCGAGAAGCGCGATATCGAAGAGCGCAGCCGCCTCCTTAATGCGGCGTGTCAGCTCTTTATCCGGCTCGCTCGGCGAGGCACTGCCCGATGGGTGGTTGTGTGCCACAATAATTTGAGTTGCAAGCAATTCCAGCGCGCGTTTAACAATGAGCCGATGATCGACGACGGTCGCCTGCACACCGCCGGCACTGAGCAGCATACACTCCACCACGCGATTCGACGAGGTGAGAAACAACACTCGGCACTCCTCCCGCGTAAGTCCCTCGAAGTGTGGACGCAACAGTCGCAGAGCATCGTCGCTCGACAGCACACACTCCATCTGCATCGACTCGGCACGCGCAAGACGACGACCGAGCTCGGCAGCAACAGCAACCTTCTCGGCTCGTTGCAGACCCAACCCCTCCGCCATACGCAGACGCGACAAATCCATACGCGACAGCGCAGCAAGCGAGCCGACACTCTCCACAAGCCGTTCGGCAAGCCGCACATCGTCAATAACGACAGCAAGCAACTCGGCGTCGGTCAGCGAACCCACGCCGCGCAGCATAATTTTATCGCGCAACTGTTTCATCCAGCAGATTTTTCGTTAAAAGAGCCATTTTTATATAAAAGAGCCACTCCCATAAAAAGAGCCGCCAATACAAGCCCACCCCTCATAAAAGAGCCGCCAATACAAGCCCACTCCCATAAAAAGAGCCACCCCTCATAAAAGAGCCACCAATACAAGCCCACTCCCTGTAAAACCGCGCCCCGTTGTTACCTCTAATAGGCGACCTACTTGCGGGCATCTATGCGGTCGAGGCGATCGAGCATACGTGCGCACATCTCGTCGCTCATCTCGTGCGACACCGACTCGGCTGCGTGTTGCTCGGCCTCCTTCTTCGACTCGCCGGCTCCGTGACCAACCTCCAAGCCATCAATCATAACGACACTGCGGAAGTTGTGCGCACCGCCACCCGCACCGTTTTTACCGCTGGTGCGGAAGAGCACCGTGTGGTGGTGTTTCTGGCCCCACTCGATGAGTCGGCTCTTGAAGTCGGTCTCCGACTCGGCAAGCGATTCGAGCGACAACGAACGTGCGTATATATCGTTGATGAGCAGGCGATTGACAAAATCGTAACCCTGATCGAGATATATGGCACCCATCATCGCCTCGAAGGCGTCGCCAAAGATATGTTTCTGCGTGGCATTGACGGTCGTACCGCAAATCACACACTTGTCCAAGCCAACACGCTTGGCAATGGCGTTGAGCGACTGGCGCGAGACGATTTTCGAGCGCAGTTGCGTCAGCATACCCTCGTCGTAGTCGGGATATTCGATAAATACGTAGTCGGACGTCACGCTCTCGATGACGGCATCACCCAGAAATTCGAGGCGTTCGTTATTGATACTCTGCCCCTCGACCACAACCGAAGCCGACTTGTGGATGAGCGCGAGTTTATAGAGTTCGATATTGTGCGGCAGGAAGCCGAACATATCGTCAATCATTCGATAGTATGTCTTGTCGCGTCCGAAATTTCGCTTTATCGGACGAATTATGAAATCGAACACGGCACTGATTTTTTATAACTTACGGAAGACAATGGTCGAGTTGTGACCACCGAAGCCGAACGTATTGCTCATCGCCACGTTCACCTCGCGGTGTTGTGCCTTTCCGATAGTAAGATTCAAATTCGGATCAATTTGAGGATCTAACTCCTCTACGTTAATTGTCGGAGGAACTATGCCCTTGGTGATGGCCATCACGCACGCCAACGCCTCAACCGCTGCCGTAGCACCCAGCAGGTGACCGGTCATCGACTTGGTCGAAGAGATATTCATACGGTATGCGCTCTCACCAAAGAGGTCTTTTATGGCCGCCAATTCGGCGATATCGCCAAGCGGGGTGCTGGTTCCGTGGACGTTCAGGTAATCGACATCCTCCACACCGATTCCCGCATCCTCCAAAGCCAGACGCATCGACAACTTTGCACCCTTGCCATCCGGACAAGGTGCAGTCATATGGTGGGCATCGGCAGACATTCCGCTACCTGCCACCTCGCAATAGATTTTTGCTCCACGAGCCACGGCGTGCTCGTACTCCTCGAAGACCAAAGCACCTGCGCCCTCGGCAATCACGAAACCGTCGCGGTCCTTATCGAACGGACGCGAAGCGTGTTGCGGATCGTCATTACGGGTCGAGAGTGCCATCATCGACGAGAAACCGCCGACCGAAGGGATGATAACCGGTGCCTCCGAGCCACCCGTAACAATCATATCCGCCTTACCCCAACGGATGAGGTTCAGCGCATCGATCATTGCGTGGTTGGACGATGCACAAGCCGAGACAACGCTGTAATTCGGACCCATAAAACCATACTTGATGGAGATATGGCCGGCAGCCAGATCGGATATCATCTTCGGAACAAAGAAAGGGCTGAACCGAGGGATTCCTCCTCCCTCGGACCAACCCATAACTTCTTCATAAAAGGTTTGCATTCCGCCCACACCGGAAGCCCAAACAACACCGACACGTTCGAGGTTAATCTTCTCGAAGTCGATAGCCGCATCATCGACCGCCTCGCCGGCTGCTACGAGAGCAAACTGCGCATAACGGTCATACTTACGCAACTCCTTGCGGTCGAAGTACTCCGCAGGGTTGAAATTTTTGACTTCACAAGCAATACGCGATTTGAAATTGGTTGCATCGAAAGCGGTTATCGTTGCACCTCCGCTCACTCCGTTTTCGAGATTGCGGAAATACTCCGCTATGCTGTTTCCAATAGGATTTATTGTTCCTACACCGGTTACTACCACTCTCCTTTGCTCCATCACCGAACCGTCGTATTAAATGTATGTACTAAATGCAATAAAATGTGTCCTGTCAGAATCGACTATTTCTGGCTCTCCTCGAGAAGCTTGATAACGTCGCCAACAGTAACAATCTTCTCTGCTGCCTCGTCAGGAATCTGAATACCAAACTCCTTCTCGAACTCCATAACGAGCTCAACGGTATCCAACGAATCGGCACCAAGGTGGCCGGTGAAGCTTGCTTCAGGAGTAACCTCCGACTCCTTAACGCCCAACTTGTCAACGATGATCTTTACGACTTTCGCTTGAATTTCAGACATAACTTTAATTTTTTTAGTTTAACAATTTTATGCTGTATGTAATTTATCTTTTTCGTTTTGTCGGCCAACTGCGCATATTCAAATAATATTTGCAATTTACAACCAACAAGCGGTGCAAAGATAACACTTTTTTATTATCTTTGGCATAATAAAGCAAATATTTTAACATTTGCGCGAGAATTGTTTTACAAAACCAACTAAAAATCAATACAATAGATGGAAAAGATGAAACTTCTGATGATTTCCAACTCGACCAACGCCGGCGAGCCGTATCTCAAATACCCGATTGAGCGCATTGGCGAGCATTTGAAGGGCATAAGCGAGGTTATTTTCATACCGTACGCAGCCGTCACGTTCTCCTATGCCGAGTACGAGCGCAAAGTTCAAGCGCGATTCGACGAAATCGGTGTGCGCGTACGCTCGATTCACCGCGAGAAGAACCCGTTGAAGGCAATCCGCGAGGCGCAGGCAATCTGCGTCGGTGGCGGCAACACCTTTGCTCTAGCAAAGAAGATGCAGCAGCAGGGTTTGATGCGCGCCATTCTGCGCAAGGTTAAGCAGGGAACGCCATACGTCGGATGGTCGGCAGGCAGCAACGTATGTTGTCCGACGATATGCACGACCAACGATATGCCGATTGTCGAGCCGGAGTCGTTCCGCGCAATCGGTGCCGTACGCTTCCAAATCAACCCACACTATTTAGATGCCAATCCGGAGGGACACGCCGGCGAGACGCGCGAGCAGCGCATCGAGGAGTATATCGAAGCCAATCCGCGCCGATATGTTGTCGGCTTGCGCGAGGGTTGTATGCTCCTGCTCGAAGGGGGCACGCTGTCGCTCATCGGTTCGCGTCCGATGCGCATCTTCAAGAAGGGTTGCGAGCCACGCGAAGTGGTAGCGGGTGACGACCTCTCGTTCCTGCTCTAACCACATACGCGCATCGAAACACGCCCCCTCCCTTCCCTGCTCTCGAACGGGCAGGGAGGGGTACATATATTTATTATTACAACACACACCGCTAACGGACGATGACCGAAAAATTACAGCAAGGTGCAGCCGGCGAAGAGGCGGCCATAGATTGGTTGCGCTCGCACGGCTTTATGATTGAGGCCCGCAACCTACGCTACGGACGATACGAGATAGACATCGTCGCCTCGCGTTGGGGTACGACCCACTTCGTCGAGGTCAAGACGCGACGCCTCAACTCGCTCACCTCGCCCGAGGAGGCAATCGACGACAAGAAGCGTCACGCTCTGCATCGCGCCATCTCGGCATACGTTGCGCAGCATCGGCTTCGTGGCGAGATTCAGATAGATTTGGCAGCGGTTGATGCCCTGTCCGACGGCACTTATGCGGTGCGATACATAGAAAATGCCATCGAATACGGGTGGTAATTTTGCTTTTCCGCCAAAAAAATCATAACTTTGCGCGATTTTTACACTCTTGACACGAAATGATGTGGCTCTACAATATAGCAATGGCAACCTACGAAGCGGGCGTCAACCTCGCCTCGTGCTGGTATCCAAAGGCAAAACTTTGGAGTGACGGGCGCAAGGGGCAGGAGGAGCGCATCCGCAAAAGCGTCTCCAAAGGCGAGCGCATCGTATGGGTTCACGTCGCTTCGCTCGGCGAGTTCGAGCAGGGTCGCCCCATCATAGAGAAGATTCGTGCCGAACATCCCGAGTACAAAATCCTGCTCACATTCTTCTCGCCTTCGGGCTACGAAATCCGCAAGAACTACACCGGCGCAGATTACATCTTCTATCTGCCGTCCGACCGTCCGCGCAACGTGCGCCGTTTTCTGGATATCGTCTCGCCCGAGATTGCAATCTTTGTCAAGTACGAATTTTGGCTCAATATGCTCGCCGAACTACGTGCGCGAAAAATCAAAACATATATCGTCTCGGCCATCTTCCGTCGCAACTCGGTGTTCTTCCGTTCGTACGGCGAGCCGTGGCGCGAAGCACTCAACACGTTCGACACGATTTTTGTGCAAGACGAGCCATCGAAGGAGTTGCTCTCCGAGTTGGGCTACGACAATAGCGTGGTGGCGGGCGACACGCGCTTCGACCGCGTGGCACAGATTGCGGCAGCAGCCAAGCGCATCGACTCCATCGAGCAATTTAAGGCCGGCAAGCGACTCTTTGTTGCGGGTTCGACGTGGGGCCCCGACGAGGATATTCTCGTCGAGTTGGCAAACCGCAATCCGCAGATAAAGTTCGTCATCGCTCCGCACGAGATGGACGACGAGCGCATCGCAAAGATTATCGACACGGTCAAAGGCGGTGCCGTGCGTTTCACACAGGCCTCACCGGCAGATTTACAGAGCAAACAGGTGCTTGTGCTCGACACGATGGGTATGCTCTCCTCGGTCTATGGTTACGCCGATTGGGCATATATCGGTGGCGGCTTTGGCGTCGGCATCCACAATACGCTCGAAGCGGCAACATTCGGTCTGCCGATTGCCTTCGGTCCAAACTATGCAAAGTTCAAAGAGGCACGCGATATGATTTCGCTCGGTGCGGCTTGTTCGATTAACGATTTCGAGGGGCTGAACGCGTGGTTTGAGCCGTTGCGCGACGATGCCAACCTGCTCGCACAGACGAGTAACATCGCAAAGGAGTACACCTCCAAGCACCAAGGCGCAACCGACATCTTTGTTCGCGCAATCTTTGCCGGCAATTAACCTCGGGGGGGGTAGAAACGGGGGCAGGAAGTGGATGATACGCCTCTGACTATTTTAGTGGATGATACGCCCCTGATTATTTTAGTGGAGGGAGCAGCCCCTGACTATCTTACATTTTTCTTGAAAAAATATTGTTTTTGACGCCGCTTTTCCTCTTGCGAACGAGCGACATATACACGTTTGCCCGTATATGGATTTTCGCCCGTATAGAACATCACGGAGGAGAGGGTCATCGGTGTCGGGGTCAAATCCTGCACCTGCTCCAACGTAAAGTGCAGACGACCGAGCACCTTGGACGAGAGTTGCTGCATATCCGTCTCGCGGCACCCCGGATGTGACGATATAAAATAAGGTATGAGTTGATAACGCAGACCATTTTGGCGACAGATGCGGTTGAAATCGCCGTTGAGTTGCTCGAAGAGGGCGAATGACGGCTTGCGCATCAGCGACAACACGCCATCCTCCGTATGCTCGGGAGCCACCTTTAAGCGACCCGACGTGTGATGCACAACCACCTCGCGCAAATAGCCATCGTTCTCGAACAAATCGTATCGGATACCGCTGCCGATATATGCGTGCTTGACCCCCTTGACAGCTCGCACCTTGCGATAGAGGTCGATGAGCGGCGCGTGGTCGCGGTTGAGATTCGGACACGGCTTCGGATGCAGACACGACGGACGGCGACACTTGGCGCACAACTCCTGATTCTTGCCACCCAATCGATACATATTGGCCGACGGGCCTCCGATATCGGTAATCGTACCCCTGAAATCGGGCATCGCCGCAACGCGCTCCACCTCGCGCAGAATCGAGGACTCGCTACGCGACGAGATGAATTTACCCTGATGGGCCGAAATGGTACAGAACGAACAGCCACCGAAACAGCCGCGATGGATATTTATCGAGTGGCGTATCATATCCCACGCCGGAATATCGCCACGACCCTTATATCGCGGATGCGGTGCGCGCATATACGGAAGTTCGAAGGCGGCATCCAACTCCTCGGTCGTGAGCGCGGCGTTCATCGGATTGATGACGACATACTGCTCGCCGGTCTGCTCGACCAGCACCGCCTCGGCATTGAGCAGATTGCTCTGCGTCTCAATCGTCACAAAGTTTTCGCCAAACGCCTTACCATCCGCCACACACTGCTCGTATGAGTGCAGACGAATGGCACGATCGAGTCGCTCAACGTACGCCTTATCGGCAACGAATCCCACCTGACGAATCGCGCGCAGACGCTTGGCATTAAAGCCGTTACGCATTGCTCGTGCCACTTCGCGCACTACCCTTTCGCCCATACCGTACAACAGAAAATCGGCACCGCTCTCGATAAGCACCGAGGGCAACAGTCGATTTTGCCAATAGTCGTAGTGCGTGAGTCGTCGCAGGGATGCCTCGATGCCGCCGATAAGCACCGGCACATTCGGGAAGAGCCGTTTGAGAATCTTCGTATAGGTAGTAACCGTATAATCGGGGCGAAAACCCGCCACACCGCCTGCCGTATAGGCATCGTTTGAGCGCAGTCGCAAGTTGGCCGTGTAGTGGTTCACCATCGAATCCATCGCACCAGCCGAGACACAGAAGCACAAGCGCGGAGCACCGAACTTGCGGAAATCGCGCAAATCGTCGCGCCAATTCGGCTGTGGAACAACCGCCACGCGATACCCCTCCGCCTCGAAGAGACGCGACACGACCGCCGCACCAAACGACGGATGGTCGATATATGCATCGCCCGTGAATAGAACTATATCGACATAGTCCCACCCCAGCGCACGCATCTCTTTTACGGTTGTCGGCAGAAATCCCATTTTATTGCAATCTTTTCATCCGAACACTATTCGTGATATATGTTTTGTGCATTTTTGGCGTAGGTATCCCACCTCTCCAACACCGCTTGAAAGTCGGCAGGCGTAGCCGACTCGAAGCTCATCTCCTCGCCCGTCGTCGGATGCACAAAGCCGAGCATACGAGCGTGCAGAGCGTGGCGCGGCATCACTTCAAAGCAATTCTCGATAAACTGCTTATACTTCGAGAAGGTCGTACCCTTCAATATCTTATCGCCACCATATCGCTCGTCGTTGAAGAGCGGATGGCCGATATACTGCATATGGACGCGAATCTGGTGCGTGCGCCCCGTTTCGAGTCGGCACTCGACAAGCGTCACATATCCGTAGCGTCGCAGTACGCGGTAGTGTGTCACGGCGTGCTTACCCTCCGAGCCGTCCGGAAAGACAAACATCTGGTGACGATTGCGCGGATTGCGACCGATATGGCCCGTAATCGTACCCTCGTCCTCGTCGAAGTTTCCCCACACGAGGGCGATATATCGGCGTTTGGTCGTATGGGCAGCAAACTGCTTCGAGAGCAGGTTGCAGGCGCGCTCGTTCTTGCCGACAACGAGTATGCCGGAGGTGTTCTTATCGATACGATGCACCAGACCGGCGCGTTCGTCGCCCTGCTGGAACATCGGGTTATCCTTCAAGTGGAACGTGAGGGCATTGACCAGCGTGCGGTCGTAGTTGCCGTGACCCGGATGGACACACATTCCCGCCTCCTTATTGACGACAATCACATCGTCGTCCTCGTACATAATATCAATCGGAATATCCTGCGGCGTGAGTTGGCACTCATACTTCGGGTAGGCCATTCGGAGCGAAATGCGGTCAAACGGCTTGATTTTGTAGGAGGCCTTCTGCGGACGGTCGTTCACAAAGACACCACCCTCATCGACCGCCGTCTGGATTCGGTTGCGCGAGCAGTTTTCGATATGCGTAGCGAGATACTTATCCAAACGCATCATTGACTGCCCCTTATCGACCGTTATCGAGTAGTGCTCGTAGAGCCCGTGTTCGTCGGGCTCCTGCGTAGTCGGATATGGCACACCCGACGGATGCGTGCTGCGGGTGACCACATCGTCATCATCCGCCTCCAAATCGTCATCGTCCGCCTCCAAATCGTCATCCTCTGCCGAAAAGTCATCGGCCACTATCGGCTCGACCTCCGCCGCCGAAGCATCTGCTGCCAAAGTATCCGCCACCGAAGCATCCGCCATCGGCTTCAAAATCTCCCCCTCTGCGTACTCCATCATAAGAAAAATTCGTCTTCGGTAGTTTGTTGTGGCTCGGTTGTGTTTGTCGCAGGTGTCTCGGCCGAAATCTTCGCAAGCGAATCCGCCAAAGCCGCCTGACGCAACGAATCCTGCATCTCGCGCTCCTTCAATGCAACACGTGCCTGACGTTCGCTCTCCACCTCGCTCTTGGCGAGAAGTTCTGTGTCGAGTGTCAGGTACAACGACACTCGCGCACCGAGCACCGCCTCGCTACCCTGCGCAAGCGATTGGCGATAGACGCGGGCATCGTTGCGATTGAGCATCGTGATACCCTCGTCGTAGTGAACTTCGCCCACGTTCAGACCCATCTCCCACAATTTGCCCTTCGCCTCGAAGAGTTGGCGACCGACAAGGCGTGGCACGACAGCCGTTCCATAGCCACCCGTAACGCCGACACGCAACGTCACACCGCTACCCTTCTCGACCTTCATCTTGGTCGTCGGCGTTATCTCCTCGCCACCGTAGAACTCCGCAAGAACGTAGTTCGTGGCGATATCATTGACATAAATCAACTCCTTAATCTCCAAGCCGGCATTTTCCAGCATATTTTTTGCCTGACGCAACGAGCGACCCGCAACGTACGGCAACGACACCTGCTTCTGGCGGAACGAGTTAATCGTAACGTATATCTTGCGACCCGACTTGACATCCACGCCACCCTTTGGCAGTTGGTCAAGAACAATTCCGCCCGGATAGGCAGGCACGTAGAGCGAGTCGTTCACGATGAGTTTCAATCCGCGACGCGAGCCGAAATGCTCGGCATCCGAGAGTTGCAAGCCCGTAAAATCGGGCACCGTGCACTTCATACCGTGGCGCGTGCCGAACGCCATTGCCACGTATGCCACCACAGCAACGCCCAAAAACACCAGCACAATCAGTACCGCGTTGTAGAGCAGCGGATGTTGCTTCAACCGCGCCCAATATCCCTCTTTTCCGCCTCTGTTTCTCTTCATAGAGCAGTAGTTTTATCCGATTTCGTTATAGTGTGTATCGCGCTCGACAGCCCGCATACCCGCCGCAGCGCACATCCTCTCAATCTCCTCGATGCTCATCGTCGGTCGCCGGTCGTCGGCTCCCGCCATCGAGTATATCTTCGTCGAGTCGTCAATCGTGCCGTCGATATCGTCCGCACCGAACGAGAGTGCCAACTCGGCAGTCTGCTTGCCGTACATCACCCAATAGGCCTTGATGTGTGGCACGTTGTCGAGCAGCAATCGGCTCATAGCCAACGTGCGCAAATCGTCGATAATCGACGTCTCGCCCACCTCCGACATTGCGTTGTGCGCCGCACGGAATTTGAGCGGAATGAAGGCATCGAAGCCACCCGTCTTATCCTGTTGCTCGCGCAGACGCAGGATGTGGTCGATGCGGTGTTCGATGCGCTCGATGTGGCCGTAGAGCATCGTGGCGTTGGTGCCAATTCCCATACGATGTGCCGCATCGTGCATCGCAAGCCACTCCTCTGCCGTACCCTTCTGCGGGCAGATTTTCGTGCGAATCTCCGGCGCAAAAATCTCGGCACCGCCACCCGGAATTGCCTCCATACCCGCCTCTTTGAGCAGGCGCAAACCCTCCTCGATGGTCAAACCCGCGCGCTGTATCATATATCGCAACTCGACCGCCGTGAAGGCCTTGATGCAGACCTCGGGCAGCGTCTGTTTGATGCGGCGAATCATCTCGGCATAGTAGTACAAATCGTGCGTCGGATGCACTCCGCCCACGATATGCACCTCCGTAGCACCACTCTCGCGGCGTGCCTCGACCATCCGCATAATCTCCTCCATCGAGTAGTCCCACGCACCCTCTTCGCCCGCCGCGCGACGATACGAACAGAATCGGCACTCGAAAAGGCAGACGTTGGTCGGCTCGATGTGGAAGTTGCGGTTATAATAGACCTTATCGCCACTCACTCGACGCTTGCGCTCGGAGGCCAACTCGCCGAGCATCCACAGCGGCGCCTTCTCCCAAAGGAGCCGTGCATCCTCCGCCGTCAATCGTCCGCCGCCGCGAACGTGCTGACCGATATCCTCTATTGTGTGTCCCATACTATTTCGGTGCTTTACGATAGAGGTATATACCAATTGCCAGGAATATGATATTCGGCACCCATACGGCCAACAGTGTCGGCATCGAGCCACCTTTGGCAAACTCCTCGAATACGCGCGTGAGCATAATGTACGAGAAGCAGAGCGCAATACCGATACCGATATGCAGACCCGTACCGCCTCGCACCTTGCGCGAGGAGAGCGACACACCGATAAGCGTCAGAATAAACGTACCGAACGGGTAGGAGTATCGTGCGTGGTGTTCGACCTCGATTTGGCGCAACGAGTCGGAGCCCTTCGCCTTCTGCTGGGCCATAAACTGGTTGAGTTCGACGATATTCATCGTTTTGAGCAACTCGTTCAGACGACCCAACTCCACAACGTCGAGGTTGATAATCGTATCGAGGTTGCGATGCTGCGTGAATATCTCGTTACCCTCCTCGTCGAACGTACGCTCGACATAGCGGTTACTGCGCCAACGCTTCGATTCGGGGTCGAAACGCACATCGGACGACTCCAACGAGCGCACCATCGAGCTGCCATCGTACTGCTCCAAGGCAAAGAACGATGCCACCGAGGTATTTTTGCTGAAACCGCGTATGTAGGCAAACGTACCCGGCTCGATTTGACGGTAGATATGTCGGTCGTATTGGTCGCGCGTTCGTTTGCGGATATGTTTCTGCTCGAATGCCACGCAGTCGCGTTGCGAAATCGGAATCAACCACAAACTCAACACCAGCGACAGTGCCGTGATGAACGTAGCACCGAGGAAGTATGGCCACATCAGACGGCGGAAACTCATACCGCCCGAGAGCATTGCGACAATCTCGGTCTGGTAGGCCAACTTCGAGGTAAAGAAGATGACGGCAATGAATGTGAACAGTGCCGAGAACTGGTTGACGAAGTACGGCACAAATTTGAAGTAGTAGTCGAAGATGACAGCCGAGAGCGGCGCGTGCGTCTCGGTGAAGTCGTCAATCTTCTCCACATAGTCGAAGACCACGATAACGACGATAATCATCGCAATCGCAAAGAGGTACGTTCCGATGAACTTACCCAAAATATAGCGGTCGAGTATCTTAAAACCCGGAAACCAATGTCGTTTATTGTCGTATTGAGGTTCCATTTCGTCTCTTCGTTTCTCGTTTCACTCTACAATCGGCGCGACAGACGCTCCACCATCACCGCCTTCCACTCGCCGAAATCGCCGGCTATAATATGACGGCGCGCCTCGCCGACCAACCACAGGTAGAAGCCGATGTTGTGCAGCGATGCAATTTGCGCGGCAAGCATCTCGCCACAGACAACCAAGTGGTGCAGATAGGCCTTCGAGTACTGCCGATCGACAAACGTCGTACCCGCAGGGTCGATAGGCGAAAAATCGTTCTCCCACTTCTTGTTGCGAATATTTATGACACCCTCGCTCGTGAAGAGTTGACCGTTGCGACCGTTGCGCGTCGGCATCACACAGTCGAACATATCCACACCGCGAGCGATACCCTCCAAGATATTGACCGGCGTACCAACTCCCATCAGGTAGCGCGGTTTATCCTGCGGCAACACTGCATTGACAACCTCAATCATCGAGTACATCACCTCGGTCGGCTCACCAACCGCCAAACCGCCTATGGCGTATCCGTCGGCGTTGTATTGCAGGACATTCTCCGCCGCCTTGGTGCGCAAGTCGGGATACGAACAGCCCTGCACAATCGGGAACAGCGATTGGTAGTGACCATATTTCGGCGAGGTTTTGTGGTACTGGTTAAAGCAGCGATCGAGCCAACGCTCGGTGAGCGCAAGCGACTTGGCCGCATACTCCTTCGGCGCATCCCCCGGTGGGCACTCGTCGAACGCCATCATAATATCGGCACCAATCGTACGCTCGGTGTCGATAACGCTCTCCGGCGTAAATACGTGACGCGAGCCGTCGATATGCGACTGAAAGTGGCAACCATCCTCCTTCAACTTACGGCACGCCGCAAGCGAGAAGACCTGAAAACCGCCGCTATCGGTCAGCATCGGTTTGTTCCACGTCGAGAAGCGGTGAACGCCACCCGCCTCCTCGATAATCTTCATTCCGGGACGCAGGTAGAGGTGGTACGTATTGGCGAGTATAATCTGCGCCTTCGCCTCGCTCTCCAAATCGCGATGGAAGATGCCCTTCATCGCCGCAGCCGTTCCAACCGGCATAAATATCGGGGTCTGAATGACGCCGTGGTCGGTCGTAATTTCGCCGGCACGCGCATTCGTCGCACTATCCTTATGTTGCAATACAAACTTCATAGAGGGCAAAGATAACATTTTTAATCGAGATTCCACCCATCCCGCCCGCGTTTTCATCGTTTTTTATAAAAAACGACCATTTCCTTTTGTGCCATTCCGCTTTTAACCTTTCGGCTGACAGAGCATCCAATACTAAAAATATCGGACGTGCTCTGCAAATCGCATCGAATTAAGGTTGAGATTATCGAAAATAAATATGGCAAATCTTGCCCGAAATCTCAATTTTAATTTGTAACTTTGCCTTGTTATATACCCGTACGATTTTTATGGAATTTTTACTCGATATCACAACATCGCTCAAAGAGCACTACACAATACCCGGCATTGCGCTTATCGTGCTGATGCTCTGCGCATTCGTTGCGCAAATTTGGCGATACGTCGCCTACGCCCGTGTTGCGGGTTTCCGCCTCTCGCGTCGCGCAACGTGTCGCGAGCAGGAGCCGCCCGTGTCGGTCATCGTGCCGATATTCTCCGAGAATCAGGACTACTTGGATAGCGGATTGCTCACACTGCTCACGCAGGAGTATGCCGCTTTTGAGGTTGTAGCCGTGTATGTGGGCAACGACGACAACTTCTACGCCGACCTGAAACATCTGCACAACGCCTACCCACACCTGACAACCACGCAGATAAAGTTCTCGCCGCGCTACCCTATCACCAACAAGACGGCCCTCAACATCGGCATCAAGACCGCCCGTAACGAGTGCATCGTAATCACCTCGACCGATGCACGTCCCGCGTCGGAGCGATGGTTGTCGCTTATGGCAAAGGGATTTATGTATGGCGACATTGTACTCGGTTACAGCAATATCGAGCAGCAACCGACCATCACGAACCTGCTCTTCCGCAAGTACGGATTCACCGATTCGCTCGCGTGGATTACGTCGAGCATCGCCGGCAAGACCTACGGTGCTACCCGCCACAACTACGGTTTTACGAAGTCGCTCTACTTCTCCGTACGCGGTTTCAACTACCTGAGTTTGAACGCCGGCGAAGACGACCTCTTCATCGAGAGTATCGCCTCGGCAACCGATGCGAGCATCGTACTTTCGCCTCGCGCACGTTGTACGGAGCAGTGCTGGGGTGGCTGGGGATGGTACACCGACCGCGCCAAAGATATGTTGCAGACGCGCAGATACTACCCGACCTACGCACGTAACTACACCGATTGGGAGTTGTGCTCGCGCTTCGTATTCCAACTCTCGGCCATCGCAACACTTGTGCTGATGCCGCTCGAGCTTAAAATCCTTGCAGCCGTGCTTATCGTGCTGCGCTACATAATCGTATCATTCGCCCTGATGAGGGCTGCGAACCGTATCGGCGAACGTGGCATTGCTGCGTGGGGCGTGCTGTTCGACCTCATCGAGCCGGCAATGCGAATATTTTTGCGAAACAGCAAGCCAAGAAGAGCCGACAACCAATGGAGATAGTCGATTACACATCGTTCGATGACCGCGCACTAACCCGCAAAGTGGTCGAAGGCGATTCGCGCGCCTTTGATGCTCTGTTTGCGCGCCATCGCGACACGATATTCGCTATGCTCGTCAAGCGTGCCGGCAATCCGGACGATGTGAACGACCTGCTGCAAGAGGCGTTTATGAAGGCGTTTCTGAACATCAACCGCTACAATCCCGACTACGACTTCGGCGCGTGGATATGCACCATAGCCAAGAATACGTTTGTCGATTTCAATCGCTCGCGTCGCTCGAACGCCCTCAACCCCGACCACAATCTGCCACTCGATGGTCGCTACGACTCGACACAGGCGGCAACACCAACACCCGAGGAGAGCATCATCAACGACCAGCGTCGCGCACAAATCAACCGCTATATAGAGATGTTGCCCGAAGATTATCGTCGGCTGTTCACGCTGCGATTCATCGACGAATACTCGTACGAGGAGATTGCCGAGGCGCTCAATATGAAACTCGGAACAGTCAAAACGCGCATCTTCCGCGTGCGAGCGATGATGTGTCGGCTGATTGTCGAGGGCGGCGAAGTGATATAGTCCGCAGAGCAGGGGGGGGCAAACAGCACACAAAGCAAACTGCGCACAAGGCAAACAACACAACATAAGAGAGACAAACCAACAACCCGCAAAACCAAACCACAACGATGGAGCACAGCGTAGAACTTATCGAAAAATATTTTCCGGAGCTCACCGACACTCAACGCCGACAATTCGCCGCCCTGCGCGACGTATATGCCGAGTGGAATGCCAAGATAAACGTCATCTCGCGCAAGGATTTCGATTCGCTCTACTTGCACCACGTATTGCACTCGCTCGCCATCGCCCGCGTATGTCGTTTCGATGCCGGAGCACGTGTGGTCGATGTGGGCTGTGGCGGAGGTTTTCCGAGCGTACCGTTGGCGATACTCTTTCCGGAGACGGAGTTCACGGCCGTCGATTCGATTCGCAAGAAGATTACCGTCGTCGAGGGCGTGCGCGAGGCGTTGGGACTGACCAATCTGCACCCCGTAAATGCACGTATCGAGGCGGTCGAGGGCGGTTTCGACTACGTTGTGTCGCGTGCCGTAACCGATATGGCGACCTTCGTCGGATGGGTGTGGAACAAGATACGCAAAGGAGAGCACGGTTCGCTTCCGAACGGCATTCTCTACCTGAAAGGCGGTGACCTCACGGCGGAACTCGCCGCAACGCGCCGCTCGTGGCAGCGCACACCAATCCGCGACCTCTTCTCGGAGGAGTTTTTCGACACGAAAGAGGTTGTTTATACGCAAAAAATATAGTATTCGATATGAGCAGAGTAACTTCGTTTTTGCGACTCGTCGCACCGATAATATGTTCGATTGCCGTCACATTCGGCACTAATGCCGCGCCACGCACCGCGCCCCCGCCTGCATCGGGCACGGTATTCGGCACCGTTACGTGCGAGGGGCTTCCCGTCGCCGATGTCATCGTCTCGGATGGCGCACTCTTCACAAAGACCGACTCGCTCGGCCGATACACGCTACCATCGTTAAAGTATTACGGTTCGGTCTTTATCGTCACGCCTTCGGGTTATGAACCGGAGTGCAAAAAGGGCGTACTGCCACAATTCTGGGCATCGCTCAACTCGCGCAAGCCGACCAAGGTCGAGCAGCACGATTTCGCGCTTCGCAAGGTCGATCAGCGTCGCCACCGAATGATTGTTTCGGCCGATATGCACTTGGCAAACCGCAACGAGGATCTGCTCCAACTCAAAAAGACATACATACCGACCGTGCAGCGCATCGCCGCCGAGGCAAAGCGCGACACCATACCGGCATACTCGATTATTTTGGGCGATTTGAGCATCAATTCGGCGTGGTATTCGTCGGAGTTCGACGTTAGCGACGCGCTCCACACCATCGTCACAAGCGGCTATCCGACAATGTTATACACGGCAATCGGCGAGATGGACCACGATGGAGCCATCGCCGTATCGCCGATGACCGACTATCGCTCCGAGCAGTTGTACGTGAGCGCGTGCGGTCCGAGATTCTACTCGATGAACATCGGCGAGGTTCACTACGTCGTACTCGACAACACGGTCTTTCTCAACGAGCCGGGCAACGGCAAGTATCCGACCGAGATTGTCGGCAAGCGCAACTTCGACCGCCGCGTGACCGCCGACCAACTCTCTTGGTTGCGCCGCGATTTGTCGTTCGTGAAGGATAAGCAGACCCCGATTGTCGTATGTATGCACCACAACGTACTTCGCTGTGGCTCGAAAGGCAAACTCATCAAGTGTCTCTCGCGCCCCGAGGATACCGACTCGCTGACCGCCTGTCTGCGCGACTTTGCAAACGTACGCTTCCTGACGGGCCACTCCCACCGTCGTCGATTCTCGGCTCCGAAGGAGTTGCCGAACATTGTCGAGCACGCCATATCGTCTGCCAGCGGCAACAATTGGGAGAGCGGTTACAACGGTTATCCGCACATCTGCTCGGATGGCACGGATGCCGGCATTGAGGTATTTTCGTTCGATGGTCGTGATGTGAAGTGGGAGTTCGTCTCGCAACAAAACCCCGGTCGTACGTTCCGCGCCTACGATATGAACAGCGTCGGCGAGTACTATCGTTCGACGGCCGACGTACAGAATCTCGTGCGCAACCACTCGGCACGCATTGACTACGGTGCACCATCGTTCTCCAACTACGTCTATATCAACTATTGGGGCGACGAGCCACAATCCAAAATCGAGGCATTCGATGGCGACAAGCCGCTAAAAGTAAGGCGAATAACACAAGAGGACCCGTTGTACACGCTCGCAACCGCAGTGGTACGTCTGCGCAACTCGCGCGGTCGCAAGATGAACTTCGGTCGCAACAACAGCCAGCACCTGTTCCGCATCAAGACCGACACGGCAACCACCACCATCCGCATCCGCACAACCGACCCGTTTGGTCGCATCTTTGAGGATTCCGTCGTACGTCCGCAACCATTCCCGCCGACGATGACCACTTCGCGCAAAAGCAAGAAGAAAAAGCAGTAGCCACTCGGCGCACAACAGAATAGCAACAAAAAAGTTGTCTGCTCACACACGCGTAAGCAGACAACTTTTTTCGGTAATAAAGACTCGGCGCACCCCTAATCGCGCAACACGTCCGGCTCGATAATCGGCTGCCAGAAACCGTACATACGGCGTTTGTTCCAACCGTGACAGCCGAATGGCAATCGGCCGCCCGTCAACTCGAAACACATCTCCGGCTTGACATCGAACGAGAAGTCCAACGCCTCGCGGAACGACGGATACACAAACTCCTTCGGCACAATCGCCCAAAACCAATCCTCGTTGTAACGCGTACCGCGATGCGTTTTGAAGTAGGCGATAATCTCGGCATAGCGGTCGCAGGCAGCGATAAACGACGAGACACGACGCAACGATAATCCGCCATTGCCCACCTTGTCGAAGCCCTCCTGACGCAGGATGCGTGTCGGTGAGGAGAACAACGCCTTGCGCAGTTTCAAATAGCACTTAATGAACGGATTATCATACACCTTACGCTTCGGCCACGGCGCACCCACGTAGTCGTATCCACGGTCGCACCACTGCTCCAACTCGTCGCGGAAAATCCACGCATCGGTCTGGCAGATAAGGATATATTCGCAGTCGGAGAACATCTCGTAAAATTCGCGCGAAAGCATCATACAGTTATATCCCGCAATGCCGTTTTTGCTGCCGAGCCACTCATCGGTGACACGCAACACGTCGAGCGTCGGAAACTCGTCCGTAACGGCGGAGATATCCATACCCTCCGGCGCAAGCAGCACAATCGGGTAGCGACCCAACATTTTGACAGTCTGGTGGAGCGATTTTCGCTCCTTCTCATAGAGTCGCTCCGAATATACCGGAACAACAATCTTTACTTTCGTGTGTGTGGTGTTCATTATCTCTTATTTCGTATTATTTTATATACGTAGCAATCTGCTCGGCGATACGCTCGCCATCCAACGCCGCCGAGATGATACCTCCGGCGTAACCGGCACCCTCGCCCGCAGGATAGAGCCCCTCTACGTCGGGGTGCATCAGCGTCTGCCCATCGCGCGGAATACGCACCGGAGTCGAGGTGCGCGACTCAACGCCCACGACCACCGCCTCGGAGGTCAAATATCCGTGCATACGCTTGTCAAACACGCGAATCGCTTCACGCAGACGCGTTGCCATAAACTGCGGCATCCACTCGTCCAAGCGCGACGGCACAATGCCCGGAACAAACGAACACGATGGCAACGTCGCCGACGCTCTGCCCGACACAAAGTCGGTCACACGCTGTGCCGGAGCCGTCGCTCCACCCGCTGCATTGGCACGCGCCGCCTGCTCCAACTCGCGCTGAAAAGCCAAACCCGCAAGGTCGCCATACTGCGGACGCAGATGTTCAAAATCGGACAATCTGATTTCGGTCACGAAGCCCGAATTTGCATACGGCGAGTTACGATGCGAAGGCGACATACCATTCACAACCGACTCGCTCGCGTCGGTCATCGCCGGCACAATAAAACCGCCCGGACACATACAGAACGAATAGACACCTCGCCCACCAACCTGTGACACAAGCGAATACGACGCCGATGGTAGATACTCCGCCTCGCGCGAACCGTGATACTGTATGCGGTTAATCAGTTGCTGCGGGTGTTCGATACGTACGCCCATCGCAAACGGCTTTGGCTCGATACGCACGCCACTCTCGGCGAGCATCTCATATATATCGCGTGCCGAGTGGCCCGTAGCAAGCACCACCGCGCGAGCCGCAATGCGGTCATCGCCCGCCTCAACACCCGTCACACGGCCATCCTTGATGCAGATTTTCGTCACACGCTTCGAGAAGTGTATCTCGCCACCGCACTCGACAATCTGACGTCGTATGTCGGCAATGATTCGTGGCAGACGGTCGGAACCGATATGCGGATGCGCTTCGTAGAGAATCTCCTCCGAAGCACCGTGATAGACAAGACGTTGCAGGGCGCGATTATAGTCGCCGCGCTTCTTGCTGCGCGTGAAGAGCTTACCGTCCGAGAACGTACCTGCACCACCCTCGCCAAAGGCATAATTTGAGTCGGGATTGAGCCCCCGACCGCGCTGAATCTGCGCTATATCCTTGCCTCGCTCGACCACATCCTTACCGCGTTCGAGCAGTATCGGACGTATGCCGTTCTCAATCAACCGCAACGCTGCAAACAAGCCCGCAGGACCTGCACCAACAACCACCACCTCCGGCTTGCCCGCCACCGACGGATAGTCGAAGGCAAGCGGCTCGGGCATCGGCTCATTATCGACAAACGCCTCCCACGTCATATTGACCTTCAACGCACCACGACGCGCATCAACCGAACGCTTCACAAGACGCAACAGCGCAATATCCTGCTCGCGCATACGCAATTCGCGCGCCACCAATGCGGCGTGCAACCTCTTGTCGGCCGCCTGTCGCGGCGTAAGCGAGAGTGTAACTGTAACAGACATCTATAATTTAGGGGTTTCAGTGCGGCACAAAGGTAGTATAATTTTATCAAATCACCGAGTCATTGTTGGTAATTATAAATTTTTGCCTAACTTTGCAGTCGCATCTATGCGGATATGGTGTAATTGGTAGCCACGTCAGACTTAGGATCTGATGCCGAGAGGCGTGGGGGTTCGAGTCCCTTTATCCGCACGAGCGACTGCATTTGGCAGTCGCTTTTTTTGTGCGGATAAAGGCACTCGGTCAGCGTGGGGCGCCTCGGCTGACTTGTCTATGGTCGGTTGTTGTTTGCTACGCAAATTTTCGTGTTTGCTGTGCGATTGTGTCTGAAAAAAGATTTTCGCCACATCGCCCATCAATCCCGACAATCTTCGATTGCAACAACCTCCCTTCGGTTTACTCTCGGCTTCTGCCGCCGTTCGAGTCTTGTTGATGTGAGTTCGAGAATTTGGCACGATGTGGCACTGCACAAGCGACTATCCTCTCGGTAGTCGGTCAGGTTGAAGCAAAATAACAGGGCGTGTCTAACAAGTTTTTTTAGACACGCCCTTCTCTGTTAGAAGTTGTATAACAAGAGGGATTTCAAGGCCTGCGAAGCCCGAAAAAGCGCAGTTTACTCGGCGTAAATGCGCTTTTGAGGGCAAGCGTAACGCAGAAATCACCTTGTTAGACGGCTTCTATTTGGCAGATGATACTTCTACGCCTGCTTTTTGTAGGTGAGGGCGGCGAGGGTGTTGAAGATGATGACGAAGATGCCGAGGGCTGCGTAGTTTGTCCACAGCTCGGCAATGGTGGTTCCCTTCAAATA
>JAFQRH010000013.1 GCA_017410165.1 Alistipes sp.
CACCCAAAAAAAGCGGTCACAATCTCTTGTAACCGCTTTTTTCGTAAGAGGGCCTTCACCCCCCCCTCGCTGCGCTAATTGGAGAAGCACAGCGCATCGCCCTGCACATCTATCGAAATCGGCTTCTCGCGATTCACATCGCCTGCAAGGATTCGCTTCGAGAGCGTATTGACCACCTCGCGCTGAATGGTACGCTTGACCGGACGCGCACCGAAGAGTGCATCGTAGCCGTTGCGTGCAATCCAATCGCGTGCGGCGGTGGTGTAGTCGAGCGATATGCCGTTGTGCGACAACATCTTACGAATTGTGTGCATCTGCATATCGACAATCTTGCGAATGTCGCCCTCGGTGAGCGGCTCGAAGAGTACAATCTCGTCGA
Organism: Alistipes sp.; assembly: GCA_017410165.1. GTDB lineage: Bacteria > Bacteroidota > Bacteroidia > Bacteroidales > Rikenellaceae > Alistipes. Next base: position 380 of record JAFQRH010000013.1, read on the forward strand.
TACGGTTCAAAAATTCGGGTTTGAGTTGCTTTTTGAGCAGTTCGATCACCTCGCCACGCGTGCGCTCGACAACCTCTGCCGGCATCGCTCCGTCCGCCTGTGGCGTGGCTGCCGCGAAACTCTCCTGAATCAGGTGCGAGCCCATATTGGAGGTCATAATGATTATCGTGTTGCGGAAATCGACCGTGCGCCCCTTGTTATCGGTCAGTCGGCCATCGTCGAGCACCTGCAACAAAATGTTGAAAACGTCGGGATGCGCCTTTTCGATTTCGTCGAGCAAAACCACCGAATATGGCTTGCGTCGCACCGCCTCGGTCAGTTGGCCGCCCTCGTCGTAACCGACATATCCCGGAGGCGCACCGACCAAGCGCGATACGCTGTGACGCTCCTGATACTCACTCATATCGATACGCGTTATCATATTCTCGTCGTTGAACAGAAACTCCGCCAACGCCTTCGCCAACTCGGTCTTTCCGACACCCGTCGTACCCAAAAAGATGAATGAACCAATCGGTTTTCGCGGGTCGTTCAGTCCGGCACGCGAACGGCGCACAGCATCCGAAATCACGCTTATTGCCTCGTGCTGACCCACCACTCGACGGTGGAGTTCCTCCTCCAAACGCAGCAACTTTTCGCGCTCCGAGGAGAGCATTCGCGCAACCGGTATGCCGGTCCAACGCGACACCACCTCGGCGATATCCTGCGACGACACCTCCTCGCGAATCATCTGCCCCGAAGCGGTGGTTGCACGCAACTGCTCCTGCAAGCCGTCAATCTGTCGCTCGGCATCGACAATCTTGCCGTAGCGAATCTCCGCCACACGACCGTAATCGCCCTGACGCTCTGCCTGTTGCGCCTCGATTTTCAGCCGTTCGATGGCATCCTTGTTCTGCTGTATTTTGCGCAGTATGTCGCGTTCGCCCTCCCACTTGGCACGCTTCTCGGAGACCTTTGCGTGCAGCTCCTCAATCTCGCGGTCGAGACGCTCCACGCGGTCGGTGTCGTTTTCGCGGCGGATTGCTTCGCGCTCGATTTCGAGTTGTCGCTGTCGGCGTTCGAGCGAATCGACCTCCTCCGGCACGGAGTTCATCTCCAAGCGCAGACGCGAAGCCGCCTCGTCGATGAGGTCTATCGCCTTGTCGGGCAGAAAACGCGACGTGATGTAGCGGTGCGAGAGTTCGACCGCCGCCACTATCGCCTCGTCACGGATACGCACCTGATGGTGGTTTTCGTAACGCTCTTTGAGTCCGCGCAGAATCGCCACCGCATCGTCGGTGGTCGGCTCATCGACCATAACCTTCTGGAAACGACGCTCCAAGGCCTTGTCCTGCTCGAAATATTTCTGGAACTCGTCGAGCGTCGTTGCGCCTATCGTGCGCAGTTCGCCTCGCGCCAATGCCGGTTTGAGGATGTTTGCCGCATCCATCGCACCGCTCGACTTGCCGGCACCGACCAGCGTGTGAATCTCGTCGATGAAGAGCAGTATCTCGCCCTCGGCCGCTACAACCTCCTGCACGACCGCCTTCAAACGCTCCTCAAACTCGCCCTGATACTTCGCACCGGCGATGAGCGCACCCATATCGAGCGAAAATACCTGCTTCGAGCGCAACGTCTCCGGCACATCGCCATCGACAATTCGGTGGGCGATGCCCTCGGCGATGGCGGTCTTTCCGACACCCGCCTCACCGACCAGAATTGGGTTGTTCTTGGTGCGGCGCGAGAGTATCTGCAACACGCGTCGAATCTCCTCGTCGCGCCCGATAACCGGGTCCAAACGCCCCTGTCGCGCCTGTTCGTTGAGGTTTATTGCGTACTTGCCAAGCGCGTCGAACTCCTGCTGCGAGGTCTGCGACGTGACGGTCGCACCCTTGCGGAATTGGCGCACCGCCTCGACGAGCTCCTTCTCGGTGGCACCCGCCGCTTTGAGCATCTCCGAGCAACGTCCGCGCTCGGCAACAAGCCCCAACAAGAGGTGTTCGACCGAGGCGTACTTGTCGGAAAAGGTCTTCGTAAAGTCGATGGCGCGCTGCACCACCTTCGAGGTGTCGCCGGCAAAGAATGGCTCGCCACCCTCGACCTTCGGCAATGCACGCACCGCTTCGGCAACCTCGCCACGCAGCGAGCGTACATTCACACCGACACGTCCCAGCAGAAATGCGCCCAGCGAGTCGTCTTCGGCGACGAGAGCACCGAGCAGATGTAACGGCTCGACCGCCTGCTGCGAGTTCGAGCGCGCCAAAGCAACGGCGTTTTGTAACGCCTCTTGTGCCTTAATCGTAAGTGAATTGATGTTTGCCATAATGTTTTCGTCTTTTTTGTTTATATCTTTTTTCTAACTCATTGCCACTTTTCTGACTCATTGCCACTTTTCTAACTCATCATCCCCTCAAACGCTTTGCCAAACGCCACACGGCGTGGTATCTGTGCCATTTTCCGACGAAATGTCGGGCGTTGTCACGCAAATATGCCATTCGAGCGTCATTTTGTCCGAAATAATCGGTGTCGCTTGCGAAATTTTTCGTACATTTGTCGCTGATTATGGAACAGTTCGTAGTATCGGCACGCAAATATCGTCCGGCGACCTTCGCATCGGTTGTCGGTCAGAAGCATATCACTTCGACCTTGAAGAACGCCATCGAGCGCAATCAGTTGGCTCACGCCTACCTGTTTTGCGGTCCGCGAGGTGTCGGCAAGACCACCTGTGCGCGTATCTTTGCCAAGGCAATCAACTGCCTCAACCCGTCGGGTGCCGAGGCGTGCAACGAGTGCGATTCGTGCCGCTCGTTCAACGAGGGCCGTTCGCTCAACATCCACGAACTCGACGCCGCGTCGAACAACTCGGTCGAGGATATCCGTAACCTCATCGAACAGACGCGCGTCATTCCGCAAATCGGTCACTACTCGGTATTCATCATCGACGAGGTGCATATGCTCTCGCAGGCGGCGTTCAATGCTTTCCTGAAAACGCTCGAAGAGCCGCCACAGCACGCGGTGTTCATCCTCGCAACCACCGAGAAGCATAAGATTATCCCGACCATCCTGTCGCGTTGTCAGATATACGACTTCAACCGTATCCGCGTCGAGGATGCTGTCGAGTACCTGAAATATATCGCCTCGCAGGAGGGTGTGACGGCCGACGAAGAGTCGCTCAACCTCATCGCCCAGAAGGCGGATGGCGGTATGCGTGATGCGCTGTCGATGTTCGACAAGGCGGTATCGTTCTGCGGTACGTCGCTCGAATATCGCACCGTGGCGCAGACGCTCAACGTCCTCGATTACGACACCTATTTCCGCTTCACGGACCTGCTCCGCGAAGGCGACTACATCAACGCCTTGCTCGATTTCGACCGTGTGCTCTCGAAGGGCTTTTCGGGTCAAATCTTTATGCACGGTCTCAATCAGCACCTGCGCGACCTGCTCGTGGCCAAAGGTCCGGCAATCTCGCTTATCGAATATACGGGTGCGCTGATGGAGCGTTATCGCCGACAGGCGGAGGTGTGCGATACGGCATTTCTGTTCGGTGCTATCTCGCTGCTCTCGGAGGCAGACGGCCGACTACGAACGGCGTCGAACCAACGACTGCTGGTGGAGCTTACGCTGATGAAGATTGCCGCCCTCGCTCAAAAAAAAAATAGCGGACTGAACCTCCCCGACGAGGAGCACTACCCGCTTCCAGACCTTACATCAACACCTAAACAAGTTGTAGCACAGCAAGTTGCGCCTGCACCACAACCCGTTTCGGCGGCTCCGAGTGGGGTGTCGAGCGTTGTGTCAAGTGTGGCTCCGAGTGGGGTGTCAAATGTGGCTCCGAGTGGGGCGTCAAATGTGGCTCCGAGTGCGCCGACCACGCCACCTGCACAGCCGAGTGTTGCGCCTCAACCGAGCGTTCAACCGAGCGTTCAACCGAGCATTCAACCGAGCATTCAACCGAGCATTCAACCGAGCATTCAACCGACCGCGCAGCAACCTATTCAGCCAAGCGTTCAGCCGGTGGCGCAGCCGAGCGTTCAACCGAGCGCACCGCAACCCGCACAGCCGGCAATGCCTCGCACGCGCAGAAGCGGTCTTGTTCCGGGTGGTTCGCTCACGTCGCTACTCAACCGTATGAGTGGCGGAGCGGATGGCGAGGGTGATGCGGTGCATCACGTGGACCCCGAGAGCGAGCAGAAACTCACCGCCAAGCGCGACGAGATTGTTGAGATGCTCGGCCGCGAGTATCCGATGCTCAAATCGGTGGTCGAGGGGTTGCGATTCGAGGGTAACAAGATGGTGTTGGAGGTGCCGACCGACTCCCTGCGCGAGGAGTTGCGCCACACACGAAGCGAGATATTGGAGAGTGTGTCGCTCGTGGCAGAGATTAACGGCGTGCTCGACTTGGAGGTGATTTTGAAGGAGGTCGAAGTGAAACTTCGTCCCGTGAAACTCGAAGACCGTCTGCGCCATATCGAGTCGAAGAGTGGCGAGGTGTTCCACACGCTCTGCAAGGCGCTGGATTTGGATGTGGAGTAGGATGAGCAGACGGATTTTTTATATATTTGTTTGCGTGCTTGCAATAGCGTTTAACGGCAATGCCCAAGCGATAACCGATTGTATCGTTATTGATTCGTTACGCATGGGTAAGAGTTACGGGCAGGGATTTGTTAAGGTGCTTGGTGTTCCCGATTCGAAGAATCAGCAGGATGCTGATGCAGACCCAAATATCTATGAATTACACTACGGGGAAGATAAATTTATATGGATTGAAGAAGAGAACTTATTAGTAGGTTGTACACTGAAAACGCCCCGATATTTGTTTAATAATATAATAAGGGTTGGTGATTCAATTGATAAAACCGGTTTGTTGGAAGGAGGAATAATAGATTATACACCAGAGAAAGACGGAGTGACGCGCCCATTCAAATTATGGAGCATAAAACGAGAGAAAAATGAAGCAATGCACTGCGGATATGAGGTACAATTCGTATATAATGAGTTGTTGTTAATAACGGAGATTCGGGTTATTGCTCTGGATTTGTTTTAGATTACGCGTTCGGAAATTAAAAATGGATTTTTTGCTATCGTCCTTGTTGGAGCACGAGACTGCGAAAAGTTTGATTGGCAATCCGGATTAACGACATTGCGTTTTGGCGAATCGGAAGTGTAACGTAAACGATATTTAAACCAAATTGTGCCGATAGTGAAACGATTTTTTTATATATTTGTTTGCGTGCTTGCAATAGCGTTTAACGGCAATACCCAGCAGCGTGTTGTCGTAAACGGTTTGCGAGTTTGCGAATTTTATTCGCGGGAACAGATGTATGAAGCGTTAGGCGGAGAGCCGGATAAAGCGGAAGAGTCGGTTGAGTTCAAGGGGTTTTATGACTTTCACTATGGAAAGGACGTGTTTTATTGGAATAATAATTATACTCCTAACGAAAACGGACTTGACCACTACTTTGGTGGTTGCCTAATTTATACCGACCGCTACGTGGTTTTTGATTCGATACGGGTGGGTGACCCGATATCGAAGTTAAAAACAGTGCCGGGAATGACAGAAGACTACCCTTGCAAGTACAAAGATGGCAAATGTGTAGGTGGTGGATATGTGGAGTGGTATCAGTCGGAAGAGTTAAGAAGAGATGGTATTGATGTATTCTTTTACTATGATGAATCGACTCAAAAGATAAATTGTATAGGCATTTTTTATATTTTTCTATAATAGATTGGCTTGGATGTGAAACGTATTCTGTCTATATTTGTTTATGCGCTTGCAATAGCATTTAACAGCATTGCCCAAGAGAAAGCCAAAGTTATCGTAAACGGTTTACAGCTCTGCGATACGTACACCCGAACACAGATGTATGAGGCATTAGGTGGCACACCGGATAAAATAGAGGCAGAAATGGAAGAGCCAGGTTCGTTTTGGTTTTATTACGGAAAAGATGTGTTTTATTGGCGTTATGATGGAATGGATGCATATAAGGATGGTATAAACAACCATTGTTTTGGTGGCTGTCGGCTTTGTACAGACCGCTACGTGGTTTTTGATTCGATACGAGTGGGTGACCCGGTATCGAAGTTAAAAACAGTACCGGGAATGACAAAAGACCACCCTCGCAAGTACAAAGATGGCAAATGTGTAGGTGGGGGATATGTGGAGTGGTATCAGTCGGAAGAGTTAAGAAGAGATGGTATTGGTGTTATGTTTCACTATGATGAATTAACAAAAATAATAAATAGGATACATATTTACGTCCTATTTTTATAGTAAATTTATCTTGTGAAGAGTGTCCGCCTAATAATGAAACGATTTTTTTATATATTTGTTTGCGTGCTTGCAATAGCGTTTAACGGCAATGCACAACAAAGTAATGTTATCGTAAACGGTTTGCGAGTTTGCGAATTTTACTCACGCGAACAGATGTACGAAGCGTTAGGCGGAGAGCCGGATAAAGTCGAAGAATCAGTAGAATTCAAAGGGTTTTATGACTTTCACTATGGAAAGGATATTTTTTATTGGAATAATAATTATACTCCTAACGAAAATGGACTTGACCACTACTTTGGTGGTTGCCTAATTTATACCGACCGTTATGTGGTTTTTGATTCGATACGGGTGGGAGATTTGATAGAGAAGTTGAAAACAGTACCGGGTATAACGGAAAACCATCCTCGCAAGTACAAAGATGGTAAAGAAGTGGATGGGGGATACATAATATGGTATCAATCGGAAGAGTTGCGTAAAGATTATATTTGGGTGACATTCTATTACGACGAATCTACTCAAACGATAAGTTATATAGAGGTTATATATAACTTTTTATAGTGAATTTGTTGTGTTGAGAACAAATACTTGATAGTGAAACGAATATTTTTTATTTTGATATTGTTATTGGCAATGATTGTTAATAGCAATGCCCAAGAGAAAGCCAAAGTTGTCGTAAACGGTTTACAGGTCTGCGATATGTACACCCGAGCACAGATGTATGAGGCATTAGGCGGCACACCGGATAAAATAGAGGCAAACATAGAAGAGCCGGGATCATTTTCGTTTTATTACGGAAAAGATATGTTTTATTGGCGCTATGAGGGGTTGGATGCATATAAAGATGGTATAGATCATCACTGTTTTGGCGGTTGCCACATTTATACCGACCGCTACGTGGTTTTTGATTCGATACGGGTGGGCGACCCGATATCGAAACTATCTGCTTTGCACGGGGAAACAGAAGATATGCCGGAATTGGGATGTGTGGAGTGGTATCCATCGAAAGCCGAAAGAAATCGCGACGGTATGGATGTTCGTTTTTATTATAACGAAACAAGTCGTACAATAAGTCGAATAGAAATATTTGTATATTTTTTATAATCAAATGTCCTTAATCGCGTAAGATTTTGAAGAGGTGTTGTGTTGTAATAGTTGTTTTATGGTTGTCATTATTTGATGGATATGCTCAAACAAAGTCGGCGATTAACATCAATACATTGGCAATTGGCGAGAAGTATTCGCGAGAGGAGATTGTTGCTACATTAGGAACCCCTGACAGCGAAGAGGTTGATTGGCAATCCGGATTAACGACATTGCGTTTTGGCGAATCGGAAGTGTATTGGTATAACGATAATCACGCATGGGATAAAGAGCGCAATATGATATGGGGTGTAAGGTTGCAAGATAACCGTTTTGCGTTGCAAAATAGTATTAGAGTAGGTACTTTGGCAGATAATCTCCCTCTTTATGGCTCAATCCTTAGCGAAAGGGTGTTGAGTGGAGGTAAAAATAGGGTCATTTATTGGACGCCTACATCGTTGCCTGATTCTCTACAAGAGTCCTATTTAACGATGATTTATGTGGATAATAACAATAAGATTGTTTTGATTCGTTGTAACGTAAACGATATTTAACCCAAATTGTGCCGATAGTGAAACGGATTTTTTATATATTTGCTTGCGTGTTTGCAATAGCGTTTAACGGCAATGCCCAAGAAAAGACCAAAGTTGTCGTAAACGGTTTGCGAGTTTGCGAGTTTTACTCACGCGAGCAGATGTATGAAGCGTTAGGCGGTGTGCCTGATAAAATAGAAAAAAGCGAGGAATTTGTGGGAGAAGAGTGGTTTTATTACGGTAAAGATGTGTTTTATTGGTACAGCAATGCTCCATATGCTAACGAAAAGGGAATTTATAACTATTTTGGTGGTTGTCAAATTTATACCGACCGTTATGTAATCTTTGATTCGATACGGGTGGGCGACCCGATAGAGAAGTTAAAAACAGTGCCGGGTATAACGGAAAACCATCCTCGCAAGTACAAAGATGGTAAATGTGTAGGTGGTGGATACATAATATGGTATCAATCGGAAGAGTTGCGTAAAGATTATATTTGGGTGACATTCTATTACGATGAATCAGCACAAAAAATAGATTGGATACATGTGTTTTTCAACAATGTATAGTAAATCTTTGTTGTAGGAAATGACCATTTGATAGTGAAACGGATTTTTTATATATTTGCTTGCGTGCTTGCAATAGCGTTTAACGGCAATGCCCAAGAAAAGACCAAAGTTGTTGTAAATGGTTTGCGACTTGACAATGTTTACTCACGCGAGCAGATGTACGAAGCGTTGGGCGGTGTGCCGGATAAGATAGAGGAGCACCCTGAATACAAGGAACACTATTCGTTTTATTACGGAAAAGATGTATTCTATTGGGACAAACTCGACTGCCCGGACGAAAACGGGATTCTTGGGCACGGCTTTGGCGGCTGCCAAATTTATACCGACCGTTACGTGGTTTTTGATTCGATTAGGGTAGGCGACCCGATAGAGAAATTGAAAACATTGGGAGGCATACTCAAAGATTATTGCGATGAGGGTGTTTGTACTATACGGTGGCGGCAGTCAAATGCACCAGAGTTTGCGTTTGTTGTAGTTGAGTTTGACTATAAAGAGACCGATTTGACCAAAATAATAACTTGTATCAATATATACGTGCATTTTATATAGGGTTACAGTTACTCATTTTTTTGCATAATCGAATTCTCCGAACTGCACATGAAGAGGTGTTGTGTTGAGAACAAATACTTGATAGTGAAACGAATATTTTTTATTTTGATATTGTTATAATGGAATTGTAAAAACATTAAAGAATATGGCAAGAAAGAATTTTGTTGAAGAGTTGCAGTGGCGCGGTATGATTCATACGATTATGCCGGGAGCCGAGGAGCAGTTGCAGAAGGAGATGACAACCGCATATCTGGGTATCGACCCTACGGCGGATTCGTTGCATATCGGTCACTTGGTGGGTGTTATGATTTTGAAGCACCTGCAAATGTGTGGCCACCGTCCTATCGCCCTCGTGGGAGGTGCTACGGGTATGATTGGCGACCCGAGTGGCAAGTCGCAGGAGCGTAACCTGCTCGACGAGGCGGCTTTGCGCCACAATCAGGAGGCAATCAAGGCACAGCTCGCACGCCTTATCGACTTCGATTCGGATGCCGAGAATGCGGCCGTGATGGTGAACAACTACGACTGGATGAAGGAGTTCTCGTTCCTCGACTTCGCACGCGAAATCGGTAAGTGCATCACCGTAAACTATATGATGGCAAAGGATTCGGTCAAGAAGCGTTTCAATGGCGAGGGCGACGGTATGTCGTTTACGGAGTTTACCTACCAACTCTTGCAGGGCTACGACTTCCTGCACCTCTACCAGACGATGAATTGCAAGGTGCAGTTGGGCGGTGCCGACCAGTGGGGCAACATCACCACCGGTACGGAGCTCATCCGTCGCAAACTCGGCTCGGAGGCGGAGGCATTCGCCATCACCTGCCCGCTCATTACGAAGGCGGACGGCACGAAGTTTGGCAAGACCGAGAGCGGTAACGTATGGCTCGACGCGCGTTACACGTCGCCGTACAAGTTCTACCAATTCTGGTTGAACGTGAGCGACGAGGATGCGAAGCGATATATCAAAATCTTCACGCTGCTTGACCGCGAGACCATCGACGCGCTTATCGCCGAGCACGAAGAGGCACCGCACTTGCGCGTGTTGCAGAAGCGTCTGGCCAAGGAGATTACCACGATGATTCACTCGGCAGAGGAGTATGAGAAGGCGGTTGAGGCATCGGGCATCCTCTTCGGTGGCGCAACTTCGGAGGCGTTGCACCGTCTGGACGAGCAGACGCTCTTGCAGGTGTTCGACGGCGTTCCGCAGTTCCACATCACGGCGGCCGACCTCGGTTGTTCGTTCATCGACCTCTGCGCCGAGAAGACGCAGGTCTTCCCGTCGAAGGGCGAGTGCCGCAAGATGATTCAGGGCGGTGGCGTATCGCTCAACAAGGATAAGGTGACCGACATCGCTCGCACGGTGACTGCCGACGATATGATTGCCGGCAAGTATCTGCTCGTGCAGAAGGGCAAGAAGAACTACTATTTGGTAATTGTCGATTAACTCTTGCGGGCAATGACCGAGCAGAAAACGTACGAAATCCGATTGGAAGGTATGGATTTCCACGCCTTCCACGGATGCTACGACCTCGAACAGCGCACGGGCAACCACTTCTGCGTGGATGTCTGCATCGAGACGGCGTTGGGCGAGGTGGCGGAGAGCGACGATGTCACAAAGGCGGTGAACTACCTCACCTGCTACGAAGTGGTGCGCGAGCAGATGGGCATCACGCAGCACACCATCGAGCGCGTGGCGCAAAACATCATCCGCGCCCTCAAAGCGCGTTTCGAGGCGATTGCCCGCGTCGAGTGTCGCGTAACGAAACTCGCACCCCCACTCGGCGGAAAGGTCGCTCGTGTAAGCGTCACCCTCTGTGAGGAGTATTAGCGCAGAGGTTGCTGCAAATCGGTAGCAGCGCGGGGGGGGTGAGATTACAAGGGCGTGAGAGAGTACGGTGTGTGTGTGATTATATTTATTAGGTTGATATATAGGTTAATATGAACGAAAAACGTGATTCGTTCGGCAGCAAGATTGGCGCAATACTTGTTGCCGCAGGCAGCGCGGTAGGTTTGGGAAGCATCTGGCGTTTCCCGTACATCGCCGGCGAAAACGGTGGCGGTGCCTTTATTCTGATTTGTCTGTTGTGTATGGTTTGCGTGGGAGTGCCGGTTATGTTGGCGGAGTTCGCCATCGGCACCTATACGCGCAAAAGTCCCGTCAAGGCATACGAGCAACTCTCGCCACGGTGGAAGTGGCTCGGATATAACAGCGTCATCGTTTCGACTCTCATCTCGGGCTTCTACTACATCGTTGCCGGTTGGGCGTTGTACTACTTTGTCGCATCGCTCGACGGCGGGCTATACTCGTCGTCCGATATGCACGCCACATTCGAGGCGTTCCGTGCATCGTGGCGCGAGCCGCTCTACACCTACATCTTCATCCTGCTGACCCACATCATCGTTGATATGGGTGTGCAGAAGGGTTTGGAGCGCACCTCGAAGGTGATGATGCCGGCACTCGTGGTGATGCTCGTGGTGATGGCGGTGCGCTCGGCGATGATGTCGGGAGCCGCCGAGGGTTACGAGTTCCTCTTCAAGCCCGACTTCTCAAAGGCGTTCACGTTCGACACGATAATCTGCGCCATCGGTCAGGCATTCTTCTCACTCTCAATCGGTTTGGGGTGTATGATTGCCTACTCGTCCTACTTCAAGCGCGGCACAAACCTCACATCGACCGCCTTCTCGGTGACGATGATGACCTTCTTGGTTGCCATCCTCTCGGGTATGGTTATCTTCCCGGCGGTGTTCAGCGTCGAGGGGTTGGAGCCGACAGCAGGCCCGACACTCATCTTCGAGACGCTGCCGTTCGTCTTCCGTGATATGCCGCTGCCGCAGTTGTGGTCGGCGATATTCTTCCTGCTGATTTCGATGGCGGCGATAACCTCGACCATCTCGTTCCACGAGGTGCTGACCCAATATTTGCAGGAGAATCACGCAATGGAGCGTCGTCGCGCAGCATTCGTCGTGTCGCTCATCTCGGCTGCCGCAGCAACGCTCTGCTTGTACGTTCCGGTGTTCTTCGACGGCTTCGATATGGCAACCGCCGACTACCTGATGCCTATCGGCGGCCTCTTCACCGCGATTTTTGCCGGATGGGTCTTCGACCGCAAGGTGTTCCGTGCGCAAATTTCGAACGATGGCACACTTCGTGCGCGTATGTTCGGGGTGCTGATTTTCGCACTGCGCTGGCTCTGTCCGATACTCATTGCGGCGGCGTTCATCTATAATTTGGCGGTGTAAGCAGCCCCGTGCAAGATTATTTATAGATTGTTCCTGCGAAAATTGGCATAAATACCGAAATTTTTTGTATTTTTGCGGGCGTAAAAAACAGACGACAAATTCGATTCATTAACATAAATTTCAAACGATTATGATTTCTTACAAGGAAATTGGTCTTGTAAACACCCGTGAGATGTTTGCAAAGGCAATCAAAGGCGGTTACGCAGTTCCTGCATTCAACTTCAACAATATGGAGCAGTTGCAGGCAATCATTATGGCAGCGGCAGAGACCAAGTCGCCGGTTATCCTCCAAGTATCGAAGGGTGCGCGCAACTACGCAAACCAGACTCTGCTCCGTTATATGGCAGAGGGTGCCGTAGAGTACGCAAAGGAGCTCGGTTGGGAGAAGCCGCAGATCGTTCTTCACCTCGACCACGGTGATTCGTTCGAGACCTGCAAGAGCTGTATCGATATGGGCTTCTCGTCGGTTATGATCGACGGTTCGCACCTCCCTTACGACGAGAACGTAGCACTCACCAAGAAGGTTGTTGAGTATGCTCATCAGTTCGACGTTACCGTAGAGGGCGAGCTCGGCGTTTTGGCAGGCGTTGAGGATGACGTTTGCGCAGAGGAGAGCCACTACACCAAGCCGGAGGAGGTTGTCGATTTCGTAACCAAGACCGGTTGCGACTCGCTCGCTATCTCGATTGGTACTTCGCACGGTGCTTATAAGTTCACCCCAGAGCAGTGCACCCTCGACCCACAGACCGGTCGCCTCGTGCCACCGCCACTCGCATTCGACGTTTTGGAGGCAATCGAGAAGGAGCTCCCGGGCTTCCCTATCGTTCTCCACGGTTCGTCGTCGGTTCCACAGGAGGAGGTTGATACCATCAACAAGTACGGTGGTGCTTTGAAGGCAGCCGTAGGTATTCCTGAGGAGCAGCTCCGCAAGGCAGCCGAGAGCGCAGTTTGCAAGATCAATATCGACTCCGACTCGCGTCTGGCAATGACCGCAGCAATCCGCGAGGTATTTGCTACCAAGCCGGCAGAGTTCGACCCACGTAAGTACTTGGGCCCTGCTCGCGAGAATATGAAGAAGCAGTACATCCACAAGATTGTGAACGTACTCGGCTCGAACGGCCACGCAGAGTAATTGCTTTCCGCTTCAACAAAAAGGGCGTGTCTAAAAAAACTTGTTAGACACGCCCTTTCTTTTTAAGGAGTTTAAGGAGTTTAGGGAATTTAAGGAGTTTAGCGGTTTATATCTCTACCATCCCTAAATTCCCTAAACTCCCTAAATTCTCTAAATTCCCTAAATTCCCTTTGAAAAGAAAAGGTCGGGTAAGGTCAAGTAAGGTCGGGTCGGGTTTAGCACAACGGTTGCAAGTGGGGCCCGCAATCCCTAAACTCCCTAAATTCTCTAAACTCCCTAATTCCCTAAAAAACCATCGCCCCTATCAGCTCCCCAAGCCCTACTCGTCCAGGCGGGTAATCTTTGCGCCGATGGCGTTCAGGCGACCCTCGATATCACGATAGCCGCGGTCGATTTGCTCGACATTCTGAATGGTGCTCGTACCCTCGGCGCTCATCGCGGCGATGAGCAGTGCCACTCCGGCACGAATATCCGGCGACGACATCTTCGCTGCACGCAGACGGGTCTGGTGGTCCTGACCGATGACGACGGCGCGGTGAGGGTCGCACAGCACAATCTGCGCACCCATATCAATCAACTTATCGACGAAGAACAGACGGCTCTCGAACATCTTTTGGTGGATGAGCACCGTGCCTTTTGCCTGTGTCGCCACAACGAGGAAGATGGAGAGCAGGTCGGGTGTCAGACCCGGCCACGGAGCATCGGCAATGGTCATAATCGAGCCATCGATAAAACTCTCGATGCGGTAGTGGTCTTGCTGTGGCACGAATATATCGTCGCCACGACGTTCGAGGGCGATACCCAGACGCGAGAACTGCGCCGGAATGATGCCTAAATCGTCGAACGAGACATTTTTGATGGTGAGCGCCGAGCGATTCATCGCCGCCATACCGATAAACGAGCCGACCTCAATCATATCGGGCAGCAGGCGGTGGGTTGTACCACCGAGCGCCTCGACACCCTCGATTTCGAGCAGGTTCGACGCTATGCCCGAGATGCGCGCACCCATACGGTTGAGCATACGACACAGTTGTTGCAGATATGGCTCGCAAGCGGCGTTGTAGATGGTGGTCTTGCCCTTGGCGAGCACCGCCGCCATCACGATATTTGCCGTACCGGTCACCGACGCCTCGTCGAGCAGCATATAGCACCCCTTCAAGCGGTCGGCCTTGACCGAGAAGAACGACTCGGCAGCATCGAAATCGAACTCGGCACCGAGTTTGCCGAAGCCGATAAAGTGTGTATCCAAACGGCGACGGCCAATCTTGTCGCCACCCGGCTTCGGAATGTATCCGACACCGAAACGTGCGAGCAGTGGACCGATAATCATCACCGAGCCGCGCAGTCGTGTGCAACGACGACGATAGTCCTCGCTTTGCAGATAGTCGAGCGAGATATTCGCCGCGCGGAACGAGTAGCACTCCTCCGAGAGGCGATGCACCTCGACTCCCATCGCTTCGAGCAACTCGATAAGTTGCACGACATCGAGAATCTGCGGCACGTTGTCGATGATGACCTCCTCGCTCGTGAGCAGTGTCGCGCAGATGACCTGTAACGCCTCATTTTTAGCACCTTGCGGAGTGATTTCGCCCGACAGACGATGACCTCCCTCTACCTTGAATACTGCCATATCTTAATCTTTTTCTTTCATTCGTTTTACCCAACATTGCGGTTTCTTCTTCAAAGATAGCGAATCTTTTGCGAAAAATCAACATCTGCTGTGCGAACTTTTCGCCCACAGCCCATAAATCGTTGAAAAAGGAGGTGAAAAATTTGCGCGGTCGCTCGCAAAGAGGTGCTACGCAGGGCGTAGAGCCAAAGCCACACCGAGCCAAAGCCACACCGAGCCGTGCCACACCGAGCCGTGCCACGTCACGAAGTGTTATGCGCGATTGTCGGAGGTCGGCTTGCGCGAGATAGCCCACAGACCGACGAAGGTGAGCAGCGCATTGAGTATCATCACCTCGTAGCCGAGCGTATAGCCACCAAACCAACGCTCCGAGTTGCGTTGCAGAAGGAGGCATAGTGCAGGAGCCGCCACCACGACCGCCACCACTGCTCGCTCGCGTAGCGTACGACGGGTGAAGATGCCGAAGCAGAACAGACCGAGAATCGGGCCATACGAATAACTGCCCAGCGTATATACGACATCTATCACGTTGCTGTTGCTCAGGTAGTGGACGGCAAGCACCACCACCGCCATCGCCACCGCCATCGCCACGTGTACCCATTTGCGCAGGCGTGCCAGCGAGCGTTCGCCTGCGCGCTCGTCACCGTGCAGGAGGTCAATCGTAAACGAGGTCGTGAGTGCGGTCATCGACGAGCCGGCGGCCGAGTAGGTCGAGGCGACAAGCCCCAAAACGAAGAGAATGCCCACCACGAGAGGCATCTCCGGCGCACTCGCCACCCTCGGGAACATCTCGTCCGTGCTACCCGAGAGAGCAATGCCCCGCTGTGCCGCAAACTCGTAGAGCAACACGCCGAGCACCAGCAGCGCGAAGATAACCGCCGCCTGCAACACGCTCGCCAGCATCATATTCTTCTGCGCTCCGCGCATATCGCGGCACGAGAGCGTGCGTTGCATCATATCTTGGTCCAGACCTGTCATCGCCACCACTAAAAATATGGCGGCAAAGAACTGCTTGAAGAAGTAGCGACCATCACGCGCATCGTCGAAGAAGAAGAGTTGCGACATATCGCTCTCGCGCACCACGGCCACCGCCTCCGAAGCCGTGAGGTCGAGTCCGTCCGCCACCGCCCACACTGCGAGTGCAATGCTCGCCACGAGTGTCACAGTTTTGAGCATATCGGTCCAGATGAGCGACTGCACACCGCCTCGGAACGTGTAGCCCCACACGAGCAGCACCGTAAGCAGACAGTTTACCGCAAACGGCACACCGAGCGGCTCGAAGAGCATCGGTTGCAGTGCGGCACAAATCACATAGAGGCGTACCGCTGCGCCGAGCAGTTTCGAGATGAAGAACAACCACGCCCCCGTGCGGTGCGTGTGTGTCCCGAATCGCTGTGCGAGATAGCCGTATATGGAGACCAGCCCCATCCGATAGAAGAGCGGAACGAGCAGAAATGCAATCACAAAGTAGCCGACCACGAAGCCCATCGCCATCTGCATATACGACCATCCGCTCGTGGCGACCATTCCGGGCACCGAGACGTAGGTCACGCCCGAAAATGCAGCCCCGACCATCGCCACCATCGCCATCCACCACTGCGAACGGCGTGCACCGACAAAGAATCCGCGATTGTCCGCACCGCGAGCCGAAACGGCAGCCACCGTCGCAAGCAGAGCGACGTAGCACAGGATGGTGATAATGATTACTGCGGGTGTCATCGGCGGAGGTGTGGGGTCTATAAGTGAGCGAGTGTTTTCGTTGCAGGGTCTTCTTTTCGGGTCTTTTTTTGGCTTTTTTTGTGGGTGTTCGGCTTTCGTTGGGGGGGGCTTTGTTTTGGATTTCGTTGCGCTGACTGCCGCTACCGCCTATGGCACAGGGTCGTAGCCGCTACCGCCCCACGGGTGGCAACGTGCAATGCGCTTTACGGCGAGCCATCCGCCCTTGAAGAGCCCATAGCGACGCAACGCTTCGAGCGCGTACTGCGAACAGGTCGGCGTGAAGCGACACGCTGCGGGCGTGAGGGGCGAGATGCAGAGTTGGTAGAAGCGCACAAGCACAATGAATGGCAGTGCGAGCGCACGCCTACAAATCCTGCGCAACGCGTGCCAGAACTCGTTTAACGGCATTTTCGATGGTTTTATAGTCGTGAATCTCTTTGGTCGAGTAGACGAGGGCCAACTCCACCGTGCCCGTCTTGCCCTCCGAGGCGAGCAACTCCCGATTGAGGCGATACGCCTCGCGCATACGGCGGCGCAACAGGTTGCGACGATTGGCTCGTTTGTGGAATTTTTTTGGTGTTGAGAATAGTACGCTCGCCGATAACTCCTCCGACGGCTCGGCATAGACGATATAGCGCAACGGATAGATAAACCCGCCACGACCATCCTTGAACAGACGGCGGATGGCACCGAACGAACGCAGGCGTTCGTCGCGCGAGAGCGTATTGTCTGAAAGCGTCATATCGTTCGGGTCTATCTCTTTTTATATAATATATGGTATCGGGTCGGGGTGTTTTCTGCTTTCGGTTGCGGGTTTTCGACTTTCGGTCGCGGGGTTTTCGACTTTCGGTCGCGGGGTTTTCGGTTGCAGGGTTTTCGGCTTTCGGTTGCGGGTTTTCGGCTTTCGGTGTGGCATCCATTACCCCCCCCTACGAAGCCCCCTCCACGAAGCCCCCTCGCTATCGCTTGGAGCGAGAGCGGCTCTTTTTGGCGAGTTTGTTCTGCTGCGTACGGAGAAAATCCTCCTTCTGCGTGTCGGCTACGAACTCTACGTCCGAGACCTCCTTGCCATCGCGCACATTGGCGATATAGATATCGACCGCCTTGGCCATCGACGGCGCACCCGGCGCAGGAGCCGAGACCTTGACCGGAATCTCGCACTCGGAAGCCAAACGCAACGTACCCTCGCCAAACGTACCGATTACGGGCAACTCCTCCGACGGCATCTTACCGTTGATGGCCTTCACATCCCACGGCGAGTAGAGCAGCAACATATCGTACTGCTTCAACTCCTCGGGAGCGATGTCGCGTGCTACGGTACGCGCTAAAATTACCGGCGTGTAGTTGATTTTCAGGCGGGTGAGTGCCTCCGGAATCTCCGGCTTGTGCGGCTCGCTGAGCGCGAGCAACAGATGCTCGTCTTTGTGCTTGACCACCTGCTCGACGATGCCCGTAAAGGTGCCGTCGGCAAACGAAATCTTGCGCTTGCGATAGACTATATATTTTTGCAGATAGAGGGCAACCGCCTCCGTCGAGCAGATATACTTCATCGACTCCGGCACGGTGACGCGCGCATCCTCGCAGATATGGAAGAAGCTGTCGATGGTTGTACGCGATGTGAAGATTATGGCCGTATGCGAGAGGATATCGACTCTCTGCGAGCGAAACTCCTTCGGCGTAACGCCCTTCACCTCAATCAGCGGTCGGTAGTCGATTTCGACGCCATACTTGGCCGCCAACTCGGTGAACGGAGATTTCTCGATAATTGCAGGTCGCGGTTGCGACACAAGAATTTTACCTATTTGTGCTGTCATTTCTATCTTTGTCTATCATATTCCGGCACCCGGACGCAGCAGTGGCGCGACCATTAACGACACCGGAAGAATTTCCAGGGCGCAAAGATACAAAATCCAATGCAAAATCGAAATTTTTTGCGCGACAAAGAATAAAAATGTCTCTTTAACAAAGATAATTAGCGAAATTAAGCACTCGGCGGCCATCACCCAAAAGCAGATATTTGCCGCGCGCTCGTCGCCCAGCAAAAAGAGTACGCCGAATGGCAAAATCGTAGCAAACGTGACCGCCAGATGGAGCAATTTCAGGTGTAGCAACTCGTGACACGCCACCGCGCGTTCGCTCACCACGCCCGTTGCTTTGAGCGCAAGGTATTCGAGCCCCATCAGCAGAGCCACGCCCGCTGCCACCGTGCCGCCGACAACCCACACCGTATCCGACGGCGTGATGCCCTCGAAGGCCTGCGGCATCCACAGTCCGCAACCGCGCACCACCGCCAGCCCCAAAAAGATGACGCCGACCACTATCATAACCACTTCGAGATTGTACTGCTCGCCTGGGTTGATGTGTGTCTGCGAGCGTTTGGTGGTCTTGATGCCCACCGACGAGAGCAGGAAATAGCGCACGAAGTTCCAATAGCGGATGATGAAGAACATATAGACGAGCGTGATGCAGATGACTATCGCCTGAAACGCACCGCCGAAGATGGCAGGGTCGATGCCCGCCACCTGCTCCTGCGCAGTGGCAAGCGTGGTCGCCTCGCCAAATGCCTCTTCGGGCGTGAGAATCCGATTGGTTACGGGTGGCAGAGTGTTCATCGCTACGAATATACGCGTTTAAGTGTTACACGAATGGTTGTACCCTTGCCGATAACGGAATCGACAACCGCTATGCGGCCGCCGTGATACTCCTCGATGATGCGGCGCGAGAGCGACAGACCCAGACCCCAGCCGCGTGTCTTGGTCGTAAAGCCGGGTTGGAAGATGCGCTTCCAATTACTCTTCGGGATGCCCTTGCCCGTGTCGGTCACATCAATCCACACGTGCTGTTCGGAGGAGCCGATATGCACGTGTATCGCGCCGTGACCTTGCAGCGCGTCGAGCGAATTTTTCATCAAATTCTCGATAACCCACTCGAAGAGTGCCACGTTGAGGTTTGCCTGCACGGGGTCGATAGCCAGCCCGTTGTAGTCGAGCGTCACGTTGCGCGGAATGCGCTTGCGGAAGTACATCACCGAACCTCCGACCACCTCGTTCACGAAGGCAGGCGTAAGTGGCGTATCGGAGCCGATTTTCGAGAAACGATCGACAATCTTGCGCAGGTGCGCCAAATCTTTCGCCATCTCATCGACCGCCATCTGATCGACCTCCTGTTGGCGCAGGTACTCAATCCAACCCATCAGCGACGATGTCGGTGTGCCGAGTTGGTGGGCGGTCTCCTTCGCCAGACCAATCCACACGCGATTCTGTTCGTCCTGCTTCGACGAGCGCAGCGCGACGAAGAGCAACACCACGAAGGCGATGATGATAATCATCTGTATATACGGGAAGACGTAGAGCATTGCCAACGTCGAGGAGTGGCCGTAGAAGATTATATGGTTATGCTCGGTTGTCCACCAGAAGCGCACCACAATTGGCGTATTGTCGCTCGACATACGGTCGAGTGTGCGACGCAGACGCTCCGGGTCGTTCACCACGCGCTCGGGGATGAGGTGGTACGAGACGACGCGCAACGACTCGTCGGTGATGATAAACGGGATGTTGTTTCGGTTGCCCACGATGGTCGAGACCAGCGGGTCGTCCATATAGTCGCCCATCGCATCACGATTGATGCGCTCCATCGCCGCCGCCCACAACTCCACGTCGTGCTTCTCCTTGTCGCGCAACGAGGATGCCATTTGGTTGGTGGTGATAAGCGAAAACGACACCAGAACGGCACCCAACACTATGAGTATCGTCTTGGTGTTTCTGCTCAATCGTTTACGAAAGCCCTTTATCATATAGTTTCAAATTACCTTTTTCCCTTTTAGGGAATTTAGGGAGTTTAGGGAGTTTAGGGAGTTTAGGGAGTTTAGGGAATTTAGGGAATTTAGGGAGTTTAGGGGTTTGTGGCCCCACTTGCAACCATCTTACTAAACTTTACCCGACCTTACTTGACCTTACTTGACCTTACTTGACCTTACTTGACCTTAATCCCTTGCTCGCCCTCATTCGCTCTCATTCGCCCCTAAATTACTTTGCGCCGAGCACTGCTCCTACCCCTTCGCGCAACACCTTCACTGCCTCGCTAACTTCGCGGTCGTCGGCGAGCGACTTCGCAATCACACCCTCCGAATAGGCGTAACGCAGTATGATATTGTCGTTTATGGCATCCACAATCTCCTTGCGGTAGGTTGTGAGATTGCTCAACTTGTCGTCGCGCAGACGGTTGTCAATCTGCTCGATTGCCTGCTCGATACCCTCGCCATCGTATCGCTCCTTGGTGAGTGCCGTACGCAGACGCTCCAATGCGCGGCGCGAGTCGGACTTATACGGTATATCGCGCCCCTCGACCATACGCACGAAGTCGGCATAGTCGGCATCGGTGATGGAGAAGGTGCGCGGATCGAGCGACTCGGTGGCGTGGCGGCGGAAGTAGTCGTCGCCGAAGTCGTCGATTACGCCCAGCAGGTAGAGCGTCACCGCAAACGCGCTGACATACTCCGGCTCGGTTTGCTTGTCGGGCGTAATGCCACCGCCATCATAGACCTTGCGGCCGCCCGCCGTGCGGAACTCGGCAATCAGCGAGTCGGGCAGCGTCTCGGCGCGACCGTCCGACGAGTAGCGCGTCGCCTGTATGCAGCGACCCGACGGTATGTAGTACTTTGCGGTGGTGAGTTTCAGAAAACTGTTATATCCGAGATGTACGGTGCCCTGCACCAAGCCCTTACCGAAACTGCGCTGACCGATGATGACGGCGCGGTCCAAATCCTGCAATGCGCCGGCAACAATCTCGGCGGCCGATGCCGAGTTGCTGTTAATCAGCACCGCCAGCGGAGTGTCGGGCAGCAGTGGCTCGTACTCGGTGTGGAACGTGCGCGACTCGCCCTCGGCGCGACCTTTGAGCGAGAGCACCTGCGTACCCTTCGGCAGAAAGAGCGAGAGTACCTTCACAGCCGACTGCATCACACCACCGCCATTGCCGCGATAGTCGAGAATCAGTCGTTCGAGTTGCCCCTCGCTTTGCAGACGAAGCACTGCCGCACGCATCTCGTCGTAGCAGCCATCCGTAAAGTCGGAGTGGCGGATGTAGCCCGTACCCGGTTCGACGTAGCCGACATACGAGACGCTCGGAATCGATATGCGCTCGCGGCGTATCTTCTTCTCGACACGCTCGCCATCGAGGAGTCGCTCGACGGTGACGCGCACCGTCGTATTCGGCTCGCCACGCAACAACTCGCTCACATCGGCAGTCGTCTTGCCCGCCGTACTCTTGCCGTCGATAGCCACGATGCGGTCGCCAATCTGCAACCCTGCACGGTCGGCGGGCGAGCCCTTATACGGCTCGGCGATACGGACATAGTTGCTATCCTGGCGAATCATCGAGCCGATGCCGCCATACTTGCCGGTGGTCATCGTCGTAAAGTCGGACATCTCCTCCTCGGGCAGGTAGGTGGTGTATGGGTCGAGCGCCGAGCAGATGCCCTTTGCGCCGTTGCGCATCACCTCGTCGGGGTCAATCGGCTCGACATAGTCGGTCTGCAACGCACGCATCAGGTTGATCATTATCTCCATATTGCGCCCCATACCGAAGTCGTTGCGCTTGGCAGCGGAGAAGCCCCACACCATCGCAACGGCCGCCAGCGAGGCGATCGTCCATCGTAATATTTTTCTCTTTTTAACCATTTACACGTCTGTTGTTTGTAATATAACCCTCCATACGGATTGCCACCCTCACCGCTGCACGGCGCAGGCCCTCAATCTCGATTTGGTCGGCAGCCGACTGTCGCACCACGATTTCGTCCTCGAAGAGCGACGTGAGTCGGCGCAGAGCACCGGCGCGGAAGTGCAACGCCCCCTCCTGCTCGCTCACAAGTGCGTAGCCCTCCATCTCCAACGCTGCCAAGACCTGTGTGCGGTCAGCGGCGAGGTCGCCCTCCACCTCGCGGCGCACAAAGCCGAAGAGCGGATAGGTTGCCGAGAGCAATACGATGGTTGCCGCCATCGCCCAGCCGTTCCACGCCGAGAAGTAGATGCCCAGCATCTGCTCGAAGGTCACAGGCGTCTGCTCACTCTCGATTTTCAACCAAATGAGTGCCAAACATAGAACGCACATCGCAACAAAATATTTCACGCTTCGCAAAATGTATCTTTTCATAGTTTTTTGGTTTTTTTTCTTTTTAGGGGCGTTAAGGGCGTTAAGGGCGTTAAGGTTTGAAGAGGTTTAGGGGGTTGGTGGCCCCACTTGCAACCGTTGTGCTAAACTTTACCCGACCTTATCCGACCTT
The DNA here is from genome assembly GCA_017410165.1 of Alistipes sp. Classification (GTDB taxonomy): domain Bacteria; phylum Bacteroidota; class Bacteroidia; order Bacteroidales; family Rikenellaceae; genus Alistipes. Next base: position 23,359 of record JAFQRH010000013.1, read on the forward strand.
ACCCGACCTTACTTGACCCGACCTTACTTGACCCGACCCGACCTTACTTGACCTTATTTGACCTTACCTGACCTTATTTTTTTGTTATCTGTCCTATTCGCTCGGCTACGCGGCGCATCAGCCACTCCGGCGTCGATGTGGCTCCGCAGACGCCGACCGAGCCGACACCCTCGAACCACTCTGCCCGCAACTCGCTCTCCTCCTCGATATTGAACGAGCGGGCATTGGCACTGCGACAAATCTCGTACAGCACCCGACCGTTGCTCGACTTGCGACCGCAGACAAAGACCACCACGTCGAATGCGGCGGCAAACTCGCGCAGATGCTCCTCGCGCGACGAAACACGACGGCAAATCGTATCATCCGCCGTAAGCGTTGCGCCCGCCGTCAGTCGTCCGCGCATCAACTCCGCCAGACGCTCGAAGAGCGCGACACTCTGCGTGGTCTGCGACAGAAAATATACGGGATGCGAGAAGTCGATATGCTCCAAATCCTCTTCGCGCTCGACAACCACCACGTCGCCTGCCACCTGACCTGCCAAGCCGACCACCTCGGCGTGACCCCGCTTGCCGAGAATCACCACCGTACCGCCGACTGCGCTCATCTGCTCGTAGGCGCGTCGCACACGCTTTTGCAGCGCGGCAACCACCGGACACGTCGCATCAATCACACCCACTCCGCAACGCTCGGCGAGCGCGTAGGTCGTCGGGGGTTCGCCGTGGGCGCGAATCAACATTCGGGCACCGCCAATCGAGGGGATATCCTCCTGCGTAATGGTGCGCAGACCGAGTTGCTCCAAGCGTTGCACCTCCATCCGATTGTGGACGATGTCGCCGAGCGAACACACCTCGCCACCCTCAGCAAGGGCGCGCTCCGCCTCGGAGATGGCTCGCACCACACCGAAGCAGAAACCCGATTTATCGTCGATTTGAATCTTCATACCCGAACCTACGTAGAGTGAATTGCAGCAAACGGCGCATACGCGACCTGTTAGGCGAGCGACTGTTGCACGCGCTCGAACTCGCGCTCGAACCACGCCATCTGCTCCTCGACCGTCATATAACTATTGTCGAGCACGATGGCATCCTCCGCCTGACGCAGAGGCGAGATTGCACGGCTCATATCCGCCTTGTCGCGCGAAACGACATTTTCGAGCACCTCGTCCAGCGAGACCTTGTCGCCCTTCGCCGTCAGTTCGGCATAGCGACGCTCGGCACGCACCATAGCGTCCGCCGTCATATATATCTTCAACTCGGCATCCGGAAATACGACCGTGCCGATGTCGCGACCATCCATAACCACACCTCGTGCAGCACCCATCTCCTGCTGCATCGCCACCAACTTTTCGCGCACCTCGCGTATCGAGCTGACGGCGCTCACGCAGTTGCTGACCTCGATGGTGCGAATCTTGCCCTCGACCAAATCGCCATTGACGTATATGTCGCTCGCTCCGCGCTGTGCGTTGAAGCGGAACGTGATGCTGATTTGCGAGAGCAGCGCAACCACCGCCTCCTCATCGACAATACCGTTGCGGATGCCCTCGTTTTCGAGCGCGTAGAGCGTCACGGCACGATACATCGCACCCGTGTCGATAAAGATATAGCCCAGACGGGCAGCGATTGACTTGGCAAACGTACTCTTGCCGCACGACGAGAAGCCGTCGATTGCGATGACTATCTTTTTGGGTGTAGTGTTCATCTATGGAATAATGTTGTAAAATGTGGATAAAATGGTATAGACACCAAGCAGACCGATAACGATGCCCGCCACGTGGTTAATCGTCAGCATATGGCGCGGACGGAAACGGCGACGGAACAAACTGATGAGCGACGTGAGCAGCAACCACCACAACGCCGCACCGCAGAAGAAGCCGGCGATGATAATCAAACTCGTGACCAGCGACGAGGCGGTGTGTTCCGTGCCACCCGTGCCGATGCCGAACATCGCAAAGAAGGCGAGGATGTAGGGGACGACGACCACGAAGTTGGCAATCGTGAAGCCGAACATCGACGAAAAATCCTTCCACAGCGAGTTGTTTCCGGCGCGGTTGCGACGAATCTGTGGCACAGGGTTTTGGAAGAATATCACAACACCCACCACGACCACAAAGATTCCGCCCGTGACGCTCAGGATGTGGGAGTACTGCTGAATCTGCGACTCCAACATCGCATAGAAGAAGTAGGCGATGATTGCCATCATCGTATCGGCACACGCCACGCCCAAACCCGACATCAGGCCGGCACGTCGTGTCTTGCTCAACGTGCGCTGGATGCACAACACAGCCACCGGCCCGACCGTGATGGACGATGCCAGACCGACTGCGACGCCGCGCAACAAAATATCGACAATAGTTATCAGCATACCCGCTTGTGTTTCTGTGTCTGCGGCACAAAGTCGCAAACTTCTTGCAAATATATTAAATTAGTTGCAATTATAGAGTATTTTCTGCGCTTTTCCATCCGATTTTTGTGCGCGTGCGCAATAAAACGCTCCAAAACGAACACTCGACGCACACATTCCCGCCATACGAAAATATATCACGATGCACGTTTTTTGCCAAAAATGTGTTACATTTGCAACAAGAGTTTTCTTGTTTGTGGCGCGATGAGGTGTCTTCGTGGTTGCAACGTGGCGGGATGTTTTCTTGGTCGCGACGAGAGTTATTGACGAAAAATCTTAATAAATAGTTGAAAAATATGGCAGAACAGACAAAACCCAAGGGTATCGACCTCGAACTCGATGCCGAAGTAGCACAGGGCCACTACTCGAATGTGGCGATTATCTCGCACTCTCCATCGGAGTTTATCCTCGACTTTGCGGCGATTCTTCCGGGCTTGCCGAAGGCAAAGGTCAAGAGTCGCATTATCCTCACGCCGGAGCACGCCAAGCGTCTGTTGCTCTCGTTGCAGGACAATGTGATGCGTTACGAGAGTGCCATCGGCAAGATTGATATCTCGAAGCAGCCCGCCGGTGTGTTCAAGAAGCTCGGCGAAGCGTAGCGGGTAGATAAAAGTTTATTATCAAACGATGGGGCTATGTGAATGATTTCTTATAGCCCCTTTATTGTCTAATTTTTTAAGTACCACAAAGTCAAATAATCATATTTTTTAGTTTGGTGAATTATTATTATTTTTCTATTTTTGTGCAGATATGAAAGCATTCGTAGCAAAACCTTTTATTAAATGGGTTGGAGGCAAAACACAACTATTGGGTGAGATTGAAAAATCTCTACCTAAAAAGTTGCGTCAATACGAAAACGTAATCTACGTGGAGCCATTCGTCGGAGGTGGTGCTGTGCTGTTTTGGATGTTGCAACAATATCCTAATATTCAAAAGGCAATTATAAACGATATTAATGCAGAACTTATTTGTACTTATCGTATTGTTAAAACAGACGTTGTTGAACTCATTGCTCAATTAAAAAAACTACAAGACGAATATATATCTTGTGATGCAGATGGGCGCAAAGTGTATTTTTTAGAACGACGCTCAGAGTTTAATACAAAACATTTATCGGACGTTAGAACGGCGGCTTTATTTATATTTTTGAATAGAACTTGCTTTAATGGTTTGTGTCGAGTCAATTCAAAGGGGGAATTTAATGTACCTCATGGCAAATATGCAAATCCAAAAATTTGTGACGAGGAAAATTTATTAGCGGTATCTAAATTACTCCAAAAAGTAGATATATATTGTGGTGATTTCGCTGAAACAGAAAAGTTTGCAGGAGAAAACACAATATTTTATCTTGACCCCCCATATAAACCAATTTCTGAAACCTCTTCATTTACATCTTATGCAAAAGAGGGGTTTAATGATGCAGAACAAATTCGTCTGCGTGATTTTTGTGCGCGCATTACTCGCAAAAAAGCAGTTTTTATTGCAAGCAATTCCGATCCTATAGAAGTCAAAACGGGGGAGTCTTTCTTTGAGCAAATATATTACCAATTTAAGATCAAGCGAGTATCGGCAACTCGACTAATAAATGCTAATCCCAACAATAGAGGGTTTGTGTCAGAAATTATGATTTCAAACGTTGTAAACGCATAACGAAATGAAGAACTTTGATTTGTTTATGTCTCAACTTAGTGAGACAAATGCCACATTAGAATCTTTTACCGATTTTGATAAAGTTTCTCGTAATGTTGCTAAAATATCCATCAAACTTAATCAATTAAACTATTTATTAGGAAAATCGGATTTAAGAGATGCTATCACGGAGCTGTTTGAAGAAAATCCAAGTTCATTCGAAGTGCTTGATATTTTAGTGGCAGTACGTTCGTCAGACAACAAAAAAGTATTAAATGAAAAATATGCCCCAGTATTGATTCAATCATACTTTTCAGATGTTGAAGGCATTTGTAAATTTATAGAAGGAACCGGGTTGGCGGATGTATTCACATCAAAGAAGGTAACAAATCTGGTTGATTATGTGTTTGGTGTCGAGGTTGGTCTTGATACAAACGCAAGAAAAAATCGAGGTGGAGATATAATGGCAACCGCGGTGGCTAACAAATTTGCCGCTGCTAATATCAAATTTAGAACAGAGGTCAATAGTACAGAATTTCCGGAGATAACCGCACTTGGTGCTGATTTGAAGCGTTTTGATTTTGTTATTAAAACCAATGCTAAAACATTCTTAATTGAAACCAATTTCTACAACGGTGGCGGCTCAAAACTAAATGAAGTGGCAAGGGCGTATTCTGAATTAGCGCCAAAAATCAACCAATATAATGCTTATGAGTTCGTATGGATAACTGATGGACAGGGTTGGTTTTCCGCTAAAAGCAAATTAGAAGAGGCGTATAGAATTATTCCTCGCGTGTATAATCTCCACTCAATATCGGAATTTATAGACGATGTTAAGATGTCGCTTTAATGATTATTCCATACTATAAGTCATCAGACAAAAATTTTACTCTCTTAAAAGGAGATTGTATTGAATTATTAAACTCTTTTGAATTTAAGTTCGATATGATCTTTGCTGATCCTCCGTATCATTTATCAAATGGAGGAATCAGCGTGCAGAGTGGTAAAATGGTAAGCGTCAATAAAGGAGCGTGGGATAAATCCAATGGTATAGATGTTGATTATTCGTTCGACAAAGAGTGGTTGTCTGCTTGTAGAAAAAAACTAAAAGATAGCGGAACTATTTGGGTGAGTGGAACATATCACAACATATTTTCTGTTGCTCGCTGTCTTACCGAGTTGGGATTCAAAATATTAAATTGTATAACTTGGGCAAAAACCAATCCTCCTCCAAATCTTTCCTGTCGTTATTTTACACACTCAGCAGAGTATATTTTATGGGCGAGAAAAAATGTTAAAACGCCTCATTTTTACAATTATGAATTAATGAGGGAGATAAATGGTGGTACCCAAATGCGAGATGTTTGGAATTTACCAGCAATTGCTAAATGGGAAAAATCTTGTGGCAAACACCCAACTCAAAAACCTTTGTGTCTACTCTCGCGCATAATTCAAGCATCAACCGTACAAGGTGCTTGGATATTGGATCCTTTTACAGGAAGTAGCACAACCGGCATTGCCGCAAATATTTTAGGGCGCAGATTTTTAGGCATAGACCAAGAAGAAAACTTTTTGCAAATCAGTAGGGCGAGAAAAGAAGAGATATGCGACATTGTAAAACAAAAAGAATACGCACAACGACTACATTTGAAAACTGCGTTCTCTGATGTGGCACACACAAATATTGTGTCGGATATTCAATCAGAATATACAATTGATCTGCCTTTTTGATTGTATATATATTCTTATATAACAACAGACTGTCATAACCAAAGGTTATGACAGTCTGTTGTTATTTGTAGTGGCATTATCACACCATAATCAGTTCGATGCCCATCTCCTCGACAATCTTGCGCATCTCGGGCGAGATACCCGAGTCGGTGATAATCATATCGACCTCGTCGAGCGTGGCGATACAGCCGAAGCCGTGCTGACCGAACTTCGACGAGTCGGCCAAAACCACCGTTTTGGACGATGCGGCAATCATACGGCGCGAGAGTTGTGCCTCCTCGATAGTCGAGGTTGTGATGCCGAAATCGGGGTCGATGCCATCGACACCCACGAAGAATTTCGAGCAGACCATACCGCCGAGCGTGCTGCTCGCATTCTCGCCAAGCGTGGCGAACGACTTTTTATAGACGCGACCACCGAGTTGCTCGACCTGAATCGACTCGACCTCGTTCAGCAGTGCCGACACTTTCAGAAACGGCGTGACGACGTTGAGCGTCTTGGCGGGGTTCATCGCGCGGATTGCCTCGGCGAGGGCGTAGGTGGTCGAGCCCGCCGAAATCATTATCGAATCGCCCTCCTCGATGAGTTGTGCCGCACGCTCGGCGATACGGTGTTTCGCTTCGCGGTTGAGCGAACTTTTGGTCATCAGGTCGCGGTCGGCAATATGCGGATTGGCAAGGCGCGCACTACCGTGCACCTTATAGAGCAATCCTTTGTTCTCCAATATCTTAACATCCTTACGCACCGTAACCTTCGTGACGCCCAACTCCTCGGCAACATCCGTGATGCGGATGAAACCGAAGCGTTCGAGTTTTTCCAATATATACTTGTGTCTTTCGGCTATACTCAACATTTTTCCTTACGTTTTTTTGAAAGTTTATTCGTTACTCTATTTTTCGGGCGAAGCCACGGCTTGGTCGGCAATGCGCTCGGTAGGCAACGCCGTAACGTGCACCCTCGCTTCGCCCGACAAATATACTACCAAATCTCCATCTTCACGGTCTGACGGCCGGCATAGCAGTTTGTAAAGTCGAGCACCGTGCCCTTCTTTACGGTCACTCTGCGTGCCTCGCGAGGCGAGAAGATGACCGGATTCATCAGGTCGCCATATATGGTGACGAACTCGATGTCGGAGATGTTCGTAACCTCCAACAAGCCCTTCTTTGCATCCAATACGCGCACCTGCAACGACTTGGTGATGAGTTGTTTGAGCAACTCTTCCTTGCCGGCGAGCTTCTGGTCGAAGAACGCTACGAAACGCTTTGCGAACAACGCCTCGCGCACACCCTCAACCGTACGCTCCTTGGCGAATACGAGCGTCATCGGACGGATTTGTGTGCCGTACTGCAAACTCGTCGGGCTGTGTGCGTCGGTGTTTGCCATCATCGGCAGATCGTACTTCTCGAACCAATCGAGCACTTTCGGGTACCACTCGCAACCGTTGAAGAGTTCGACGCCGTGAATACGGCCCTCTTCGAGCATCTTCTTCTGCACCGGATACATCGTACACTTCTTGTCGGGCCAACCCGGGTGGTTCCACAGGATGAATGCGCCCTGACTCTCGGCGTATGCCAAATCGGCAGCGAGCGTCTCCTCGTTGTTGATTTTGCGACCCTCCTTATCCTGCAACAGTTTGCCATCCTCGCCACGCAGGTAGCGATCCTCGCTGAAACCGCTGCAATCTTTCAGGAAGAGTGCGTTCATATGGCCGAACGGCTTTGCACGGGTGATTTCGGCACCCTTGACAACCAGCAGACCCCACTTCTTCGCCTCCTTGGAAGCCAATTCGTATGGGAGGTTGTAGTCCTTCAAACGGATACCCTTATTCTTGTGGACGCCGATGTGCGGAGTCATCGCAATCACATCCAGACCATCGGTCCACGCCTCGCGTACGCGGCCCGCAGGCGACACCGTTGCATCGGCAAAGACGGTGTGCATATGGAAGTCGCCTTTCAGCGTCTGGTAGCCATCGATATCCGGAATGGAGACGATGCGGCGACGCTCGGTTTTCAGATTGTAGCAAACCGTACGGTCGTCCGAATTTTCGGGCACCTTCGATTTTGCCTCGGCAACCATCGATGTTGCAAACAAGGCAACGATAAGCAATAAAATCTTTTTCATAGCAAATTTTTTTAGGTTATTTTGTTTCTCCTTTTTGTATGTTTTTGCACACATTTCGCACTTCTCGGCAGTGGGCAACTTCGCGGTTTTGCGTCTATTTTGTGGCTCGGCTCTCTATTTTGCCGCATCGTTTGCGTCGGTGGTCGGCGCAAGCAGCGAGAAGTCGAACTTGTAGAGCGTCGAGTCGGCAATCTGCTTGCGGCAGTAACGCTCGACATCCTCCCAACGGTAGTATGGCGCACGGTCGCTCGGCAGCGGCAACTCCAACTCCTCTTCGTTGAGCATCATCTTGACCAACACCTCACCACTGCGCTTGTGGCGATAGAATATCCATTGAAAATTGCTCGCCATCGGGATTGTGAAGTCGCAACACGCCTCATCCTCAATCCGCTCCCAACTATCGACCCTCTTCGACCAGCCCGTGATTCCCATCGAGCAGAGCATACACATAATGCATCCATCGTGGCCGAATCGCAACGTGACGGCAGGTTGTCCGGCAGCGAGTCGCTTGTGCGCCTCTTGCAGGAAGTCGAAGACCATCGTGTCGGCAATCTCGCTGATAAAGCCGCCACCGATGCCCGAATTACCGCGCTCGATATAGTAGCGGATGTTCACCGCCTTCCACCACAGATAGGTCTCCTCGGGCGTGAACACCTGCGAGAAATCGACCGTAGCGGCAGGCGTACCGCCGAACGAGCAGATGTTGCGGAACAGGTGCATCACAAAGAGTCCGCTATCGGCGATTGTCGGCACAAAGTCGGCGGCAAAGAGCGAGTTCAGCAGTCGGCTGTTGTCGATGAGTCGGTCGCGGTAGTCGTTCCACTCCGCCACCCACTCGGCATCCGGCCAGCGGTACAAATCGACGCGGTTGGCAAGCGGCGTACCGCGCACACCCGAGAGCGGATTGAGTATCGCCATATACGGACGACCCGTGTCGAGCAACTCCATCTCGACGGATGGCGCACGACGCACGAGTTCGTTGGTAAAGCCGTTCATACTGAGCAGACAGCGCGGAACGGTCGTCGAGGTAGCCGTAACGACGGGCTTGTTGCGGAATATCGCCGGATGGTGCTCGACCATACGCCCCGCAATCTGGTGTTGCTGTTGCAGACCGAGTTGGGTGAGGTCGCCCGCGCGTCCTGCGCATATCTTGCTCACCTCCAACAATTTGTCGTACGTGTCACGTCCCAGCGCAGTCAGCGCACCCTCTTTGGCTGCTCGCTCGAAGACCGACATCACCGCCTCGAACTCCGAGTTGAACTCGATAAAGCGCGAGCCGTGACGACCGTAGTGCGAGATATAGACCGGTTCGTAACCCTTCGGTACGGGCGACGGCTCAGGGACTTCGGTCGGGTAGGGACGATAGACACCGGCGGCAAGCGTCGGGTCGGCGAGGATTCGCTCGCGCGTGGTTTGGGCTGCGGTGCTCGCCACGACGGCGATTGTTGCCAGAATGGTCAGTATGCGTTTCATCTTTTCGGTTATCTGTTTTATCTCTTTGCGTTTATTGGTCGGTATCTTTTTTCGGTTGGGAGGTCTGCTTGTGTCACACTCCCTCCCCCTTTTCAACGGACTGTTTTCGCCGTTTAGTGCGCTTCGAGCCAATCTTTGCCCACGCCGCAATCGACCACGAGTGGCACGGAGAGTTCGGCTGCGCCCTCCATCTCCTCGCGCACAATGCGCTCGACCGCCGCGCGTTCTGTCGGCAACAGGTCGATGACGATTTCGTCGTGCACCTGCAAAATCAACCTCGAGCGTATGCCCTCCTCGCGGAAGCGGCGTGCCACGCCCACCATCGCAATCTTCATAATGTCTGCCGCCGAGCCCTGAATCGGTGCATTGACGGCGTTTCGCTCGGCAAATGCGCGGGCGTTGGCGTTGCGCGAGTCGATATCGCGCAGGTAGCGACGGCGACCGAACAACGTCGTCACATATCCGTTGCTACGCGCCTCCTCAACCACACGCTCCATATACTCCTTCACACGCGGATAGGACGCAAAGTAGCCCTCGATGAGTGCCTTCGCCTCCGAACGCGGAATGTCGAGACGTTGCGCCAGACCGAACGCCGAGATGCCGTAGATGATGCCGAAGTTGGCAGTCTTGGCACGACGACGCTCCTCGCCGGTCACTTCGTCAATACTCTTGTGAAATATCTTGGCAGCCGTCGCCGCGTGGATATCCTCGCCGTTGCGGAACGCCTCGCAGAGCGACTCGTCACCGCTCAAATGGGCCATCAGTCGCAACTCGACCTGCGAGTAGTCCGCCGAGAGCAGTTCGCCTTCGGGTGTGCTCGGCACGAATGCGGCACGAATCGGCCGACCCACTGCATCGCGTATCGGGATGTTTTGCAGGTTAGGATTTGCCGACGAGAGGCGACCCGTCGCCGTAACCGCCTGATTGTACGATGTATGTATATGACCCGTCACAGGATTTACGAGCAGTGGCAGAGCGTCGATATATGTCGATAGGAGTTTCTTCACGCCGCGATATTCGAGCACCTTGCCGACAATCTCGTGCGTGTGGGCAAAGCCCTGCAAATACTCCTCATCGGTGCAGAACTGCTTGGTCTTGGTCATCTTCGGCTTATCTGTGATGCGCATCTTCGTAAAGAGCAATTCGCCGAGTTGGCGACTCGAATTGACGTTGAGCGTAGGCGAGTCCGCCATCGTGCGAATCTCCTGCTCCAACGCCGCGAGTTGTGCGCCGAGCGTCGCCGAGTAGTGGTGCAACGCCTCGCTGTCGATACGCACACCCGTCCACTCCATATCCGCCAGCACGTCAATCATCGGCTCCTCGATGCGCTCGTAGAGCGACATCATACCCTCACGCTCGACCATCGGGCGCAACACGTGGTAGAGTTGCAACGTGATGTCGGCATCCTCGGCGGCATACTCCGCAACGCGCTCCACGCCGACCATATCCATCGACAGTTGCTTGGCACCCTTGCCGATAAGCGTCTCGATTTCAATCGGAGAGTAGTTCAGGTAGCGCACCGCAAGGGCATTCATTCCGTGGCGTGCCTCCGCATCGAGCAGATAGTGCAGCAGCATCGTGTCGTACTTCCTGCCGCAAACCTCGATGCCGAGCGTCCGCAAAAAGAGGATGTCGAACTTCATATTCTGGCCCACCTTCGCCTTTGTCGCATCGGCAAACAGCGGACGCAATACGTCGGCATACACGCTCTCGGTGGTGCGTCGCTCGTCGCCCGCCGCATCGAATGGCACATACCACGCCTCGTGGTCGCGCACGGCAAACGACATACCGACAATCCGACTGCCAAAGACATCCAACCCCGAGGTCTCGATATCGAAACAGAAGCAATCTGCCGTCGAAATCTCCGCCACCATCGCACGCAACTCGTCCACCGTGCGCACCGTATGGTAGGTGTGCGGAACGCTCTGCACCGTGCCTAATTCGGGCAAGCAGAGCGCACCATCCGCATCGCTCGAAACGGTTTGGGTATCAAGCGCATTTGCTGCGTCTGTTGTACCGAGCGAGTTGCCCGCATCGAGCGTATTGTCCGCAGAGGTTGCATCGGTTGCCGCCGTTGTCGGTGCGGACTCCATCGCCGAGAATAGGTCGGGAGCCGCTTGCGTTTGAGGGTCGGCGGTCGTGGCTGGCGTGGCGGCCTCAAAGGCATCGCCGAAGAGCGACCCTTGACCCGCCATTGCGGCACGTCGGGCTGCACCCGCCTTCATACGCGCCATATTTGCGAGCTGATACTGCTCGGCAGGGCGCGGTGCGGTGCTCTCCTCCACAGGTGCTATATTATTGAGGTCGGCCATAAAGCCCCTGAAATCCAACTCGGCAAAGAGCGCACGCAGAGCATCCACTCGCGGACAGCATACCGTGAGCGCACGCTCGTCGAAGTCAATCGGCACATCGAGACGTATGCTGGTCAGCGTCTTTGCCAATCGCAAACTCTCCTCCGAGGCGGAGATGTTCGCCGCCGTCTTGCCACCGATTTTATCGACGTTGGCAATGATTTGCTCGACATCGCCCCACGCCTGCACCAATTTGCACGCACCCTTCTCGCCAATGCCCGGAACACCAGGAATATTGTCCGACGAGTCGCCCCACAGCGCGAGAATGTCGCGCACCAACATCGGGTCGTCGATACCGTATTTCGCCTTGATAGCCGCACGGTCGATAATCTCTATGCCGTCGCCACGCTGCTTGTAGAGGTGGCGATGCTCGCCGACCAACTGGCCGTAGTCCTTGTCGGGCGTCACCATATATACGTCGTAACCCGCCTCGGCGCCCTTGAATGCGAGCGTGCCGATAACGTCGTCCGCCTCGAAGCCCTCGACTTCGAGAATCGGGATGCACATCGCCTCGACAATGCGCTTGACGTACGGCACCGAAGCGATAATATCCTCCGGTGTCGCAGGACGATTGGCCTTGTACTCTGGAAATATCTCACGACGAAACGAACCGCCAGCCGGGTCGAACGCCACACCGAGCAGGTCGGGCTTCTCGCGTCGCTGAATATCGCGCAAGAACTTCGTGAACCCGAAGACTATGGAGGTGTTCATTCCGGCTCGATTACGCATTGGTCGTCCCATAAATGCGTAGTAGTATTTGAAAATCAACGCGTAAGCGTCTATCAAAAATAGTTTTTTCATCGACTTTTTTCTTTTTTAGGGCGGTTTAGGGGGGGGGTAGGGCGGTTTCTTTTGAAGGGGTTTTCTTTTGAAGGGGTTTTCTTTTGTAGGGGTTTAGGGAATTTAGGGAGTTTAGGGATTGTGGCCCCACTTGCAGCCATCTTACTAAACCCGACCCGACACTACCCGACCTTAAAGCAATCAGAGATTACCCGACCTTACTTGACCTTAAAGCAATCGAAGATTGCGCGACCTTACTTGACCTTACTTGACCCTCTCAAAATCACCCTTAACGACACTAATCCCTCGCTCGCCAGACCCGAAAATTGCATTTTAGGCAGGTGGTTACGACGCTCGGCGGAATTGACGACGATGGGCTGTACTTGGCGTACTGCCCATTGGCGGCATATTACGCTAGCGGCAGTAAACACCGCATAAAATCAATTTTTAATTCTCTTCGGCGTACCACTCCGCATAAGATGTCGCCGTCTCGTGCAACCGCAACGAGTGCAACATCACCCCTTCGGGGAGTGCGGCTGCAATGCGCGAAGCAAAGTCGGCGAGCATATTCTCGCAAGTCGGTTGATAGCCGACCATCACGATATTGCCGAAGCGGCTGCCGAGCGTCGCTGCCAACGCACGATTCTCGGCGGTGTCGCGCAACACGAACGAGTGGTCGAGACGATCGACCACCTCGCGCCCCACGATGCGTTTCAGGTCGCCGAAGTCCATCACCATTCCGCACTTTGGCGAGGCGGGGTCGGCAATCGGACACCCCTTGACGGTGACAAACAGGCGGTACGAGTGGCCGTGAATCTCGCGGCACTTGCCGTCGTAGCCGTCCAACGCGTGGGCGGACTCGAACGAAAACTCCTTGGTCAGTCGTATCATTAGCGGTCGGCGTGTTGATCCAGGCAGTCGATATACGGCTCGCGCTGGAATGATTCGTTGAGCGAGATGAATGTCTCGGTATTGACACTCGGCAACATATTGCGGATGGTGTTGAGCGTATTCATCAGGTGCTCGTTATCCACGCAGTAGAGTTTGACCATCGCCGTATAGTTGCCGGTGATGAGGTGGCACTCGACCACCTCCGGAATGCTCTTCAACTTATCGACCAGCGACGTGTCGTTCGTATAGTCCTTGATGCGGATATTGACAAAGGCGCAGACGTCGAAGCCGAGCATACGCGGATTGACTATCATCCGCGAGCCGAGCACGATGCCCATATCCTCCAACTTCTTGATGCGCTGGTGGATGGCCGCGCCGGAGATACCGCACTCGCGAGCAATTTCGAGGAACGGCATTCGGGCATTCCGAATCAGGAATTTTAATATTTTGCGATCAATCGCGTCTAATTGAACCTTGTTCATAGGCGGTGGGGTGTTTGTTGATTACTATTTGAGTACGCCCAACTCGCGGCCGACCTCGACGAAGCCCTCCACGCAGCGTTGCAACTGCTCGCGCGTGTGACCTGCCGAGACCTGAACGCGGATGCGGGCAAGGCCCTTCGGCACAACCGGATAGTAGAAGCCGGTCACGAAGATACCCTTCTGCTGCAATGCAGCCGCGAAGTCCTGCGAGAGTTTGGCGTCATAAAGCATAACGGCGCAGATGGCCGAGTCGGTCGGCTTGATGTCGAAACCGGCGGCAATCATCGCGTCGCGGAAGAAAGCGACGTTCTCGACCAGACGGTCGTGGTGCTCGTTGCTCTCTTCGAGCATCTTGAAAAGCTCGATGCCGGCGCCGACAACTGCCGGTGGCAACGAGTTGGAGAAGAGGTACGGACGCGAACGCTGGCGGAGCATATCGATAATCTCCTTGCGACCCGTCGTGAAGCCGCCCACCGCACCGCCAAAGGCCTTGCCGAGCGTGCCGGTGATGATATCCACCTCGCCACGCAGGTTGTAGAGTTCGGTTATACCGCGACCCGTCGCACCCAGCACACCTGCCGAGTGGCACTCATCGACCATCACCAGAGCGCGATACTCCTTCGCCAACTCGCAGATGCGGTCGAGCGGAGCGGCGTTGCCGTCCATCGAGAAGACGCCGTCGGTGCAGATGATGCGGAAACGCTGCGCCTGGGCGCGTTTCAGACAATCCTCCAAAGCATCCATATCGGCGTTGGCGTAACGGTAACGAACCGCCTTGCAGAGGCGCACACCGTCGATAATCGAGGCGTGGTTGAGCGAGTCGGAGATGATGGCATCCTGCTCGGTGAAGAGTGGCTCGAATACACCACCATTGGCATCGAAGCAGGCAGCGTAGAGGATGGTATCCTCGGTGCCGAAGTAGTCGGCAATGGCGCGTTCGAGTTGCTTGTGCATATCCTGACAGCCGCAGATGAAACGCACCGACGACATACCGTAGCCGCGCTCGTCCATCGCACGCTTCGCCGCCTCAATCAGACGCGGATTATCCGACAGTCCGAGATAGTTGTTGGCACAAAAGTTAAGGCAAGGTTTGCCACCGACCTCGATTTCGGCCCTCTGTGGCGAACAGATAATGCGCTCGGTCTTGTAAAGACCCTGTTGTTTGATTGAGTCGAGTTCCTGTTGCAGGTGCTCTTTGAAATTACCGTACATAATTATTTGGTTTTAAGTTATTTGCATCTGTTTTTTGCGGCTTATGCCTCGTTGTTGGTTAGAGATTGTAACCTACAATTATGCAAAGGTAACTTTTTTGCCCTAAATTTCATCAAAAAACGCCATTTTTTTAACCATAAATCGTCGTATGGCTGAAAAAGTGTAAGCAATATGCATTTTATGCAATATTACATTCGGTTTTTGGTATAACGTAACGATTTTTTATCTATTTTTGGGGGCAGAAAGTGAGGGTAAGGGCAGGAGATTAAGGTCAAGTAAGGTCGGGTAAGGTCAGGTAAGGTCACGCAATCTTCGATTGCTTTAAGGTCGAGTAAGGTCGAGTAAGGTCGGGTCGGGTTTAGCACAATGGCTGCAAGTGGGGCCCCAACTCCCTAAATTCCCTAAACTCCCTAAACTCCCTAAACCCCTTCAAAAGAAAACCCCTACCCCCCCCTAAACCCAAACCCTTTAACCTTTAACCGCCCATCAAGGGCGCAGGCAAACAGACAGAAAGAACAACTAAAAAATAGGAGAAAAAGATGAAATTTATGAAGATTTTTTGGGCTGCATTGCTGGCCGTTGTTGTCGGCAGCATCCTCTCGGGATTGTTTTGGCTCATCACGCTGCTCGGCGTAGCGGGCTCGGCGGGTGGTTCGGCGGTTGCCGTCACCGACAACACGATTCTGAAAATCGACTTGGCGGACAACATCACCGATTCGCCGGTTGTAAACCCGTTTGCGGGCATCAATTTTGCATCTATGCAACCGACCCGCACACTCTCGTTGCTCAACGTGTTGAGGGCAATAGACGCTGCGGCAGAGGACGAGCGTATCAAGGGTATATACCTCAACTTCAACTATATGGGTAGCGTGACGACCGCCGCACTCGAAGAGTTGCGTGAGGCGATTGTGCGCTTCAAGCAGAGCGGCAAGTTTGTCGTGGCGCACAACGACGTCTATCCGCAGGGCGCATACTACTTGGCAACGGCTGCCGACAAGATTTACTTGCAGCCGCAGGGTAGCGTTTCGCTTACGGGTATGAGTTCGACCATCCTCTTCTTCAAGGGTGCTTTCGACCGTCTCGGCATCTCGTGCGAGGCGTTCCGTCCGACCGCCTGCAAGTACAAGAGCGCAGTCGAGCCGTACATTATGAATAAGATGTCGGAGCCGAATCGCCGCCAGAATCAGGAGTTGTGCGACCAGGTGTGGGATGTCATCCTGACCGATATCTCGGAGGCACGTGGCATCGACAAGCAGGAGCTCAACCGCATCGCCGACACGCTCGACGCAACGCTTGCCGAGGATGCGTTGAAACATAGGTTGGTCGATGGTCTGCTCTATGCCGACCAGATGGAGACGGTTTGGGAGGAGCTCGGTGTCGAAAAGGGTCTGCTTGGCGACTACGAGATGGTTTCGCTCGGCGACTACTGCTCGATTGTGGGTGCCGATATGAAGAATCTCTCGGCGCCGAAGGTGGGCATCGTCTATGCCGAGGGTCAGATTGTGGATGGCGACAGCGACAACGACGGCCAAACAATCTACGGCACAACGCTCGCACAGACCATTGCCGATGCTCGCAAGGACGAGAGCATCAAGGCGGTGGTGTTGCGCGTGAACTCGCCGGGTGGCAGCGCACTCGCCAGCGATGTTATTTGGCGCGAGGTAGAGTTGCTCAAAGCCGAAAAGCCGGTCATTGTCTCGATGGGCTCGTACGCCGCCAGCGGTGGCTACTATATCTCGGCTCCGGCAGATGCTATCGTTGCCGACCGTCTGACGCTCACCGGTTCGATTGGCGTGTTCGGTATGCTGCTCGAAGGTGGCGATATGTTGCGTAACAAGTTGGGTATCACGACCGATGGCGTTAAGACCAACTCGTCGGCGGACTTCGGTGCAAATGTCTTCGGATTGAACATCCGCAAGCCGACCGCCATCGAGCGCAAGGCACTCATCCGTTCGGTCGATAACGTCTATGAGGTGTTTACCGAGAAGGTCGCTGCGGGTAGAAATCTCGACCTTGCACGCGTTCTCGAAATCGCCGAGGGTCGCGTTTGGAGCGGCACCGAGGCGGTGAAAATCGGCTTGGCTGACACCAATGGCGGTCTGCTCGCAGCCATCAGTCTGGCAGCCGACAAGGCGGGCATCGCCGACAACTTCCGTGTCGAGGAGGTGATGGGCGAGTTGTCGCCGTTTATGGCATTTATGCAGTCGCTCGGCGCACAGGCAAAGAGCGCGCTGGTCGATAGCCGCACAGCAGCCGCACAGCAGGAGTACGAGCAGTTGCAACGCGCAATGTTGCTCGAAGGTGTGCAGGCAATCTGTCCGGTACGCTTGGAGTTTTAGTCATCGCGCGAGGTTGTTGCGCAAAGAAAAAATAGGGAGCCGCAGTAATCGGCTCCCTATTTTTTTGCTGATTGCTTTAAGGTTGGGGGGGGTAGAAAGGGTTTTTCGGGGGTTAGGGAGGTTAG
>JAFQRH010000014.1 GCA_017410165.1 Alistipes sp.
AACCTCTCAGTTCAACGGTTTTCAAGACCGCCGCAATCGACCACTCTGCCATCTTTCCAGGGACAAAAGTAGTATCTTTTTTTGATTCTGCCAAATATTTATGACGCAGAAAGCAAAAGGGCGTGTCTAACAAGTTTTTTTTTAGACACGCTCTTTTTGTTATAAGTTGTATAACAAGAGGGATTTCAAGGCCTGCGTAGCCCGAAAAAGCGCAGTTTACTCGGCGTAAATGCGCTTTTGAGGGCAAGCGTAACGCAGAAATCACCTTGTTAGACGGCTTCTTTCGTTACAATATCAAATCGTGGAATTACTCCCACTCGATAGTCGCATTCGGTTTTGGCGAGACATCGTAGCAAACACGATTTACCCCCTTCACCTCGGAGAGGATTCGGCGTGTGATGCGCTCCAACAAAGCCCAATCAAGCGGCTCGATTGTAGCAGTCATTGCATCAACGGTATTGACCGCACGAATGATTACCGGCCAATCGAACGAGCGAGCATTGTCGCGTACGCCAACCGACTTAAAGTCAGGCACAACGGTAAAATACTGCCAAACGGTCTTATCCAAACCGGCCGCAGCAAACTCTTCGCGCAGAATGGCATCCGACTCACGCACTGCCTCCAAACGGTCACGAGTAATCGCACCCAGACAACGCACACCGAGGCCCGGACCCGGGAATGGTTGGCGATAGACCATCTCGTACGGCAAGCCCAACTCCAAACCACAAGCGCGAACTTCATCCTTAAAGAGCTGACGCAATGGCTCAACCAGTTCGAACTGCAAATCCTCCGGCAGACCACCTACGTTGTGGTGCGACTTGACCATCTTTGCGGTCTTCGTACCACTCTCGACGATGTCCGGATAGATTGTGCCCTGTCCGAGGAAGTCGATGCCGTCCAACTTGCGTGCCTCCTCCTCGAATACGCGAATAAACTCGCCACCGATAATCTTGCGCTTCTGTTCTGGGTCTGCCACGCCGTCCAACTTGGTCAGGAATCGCTCCGTAGCATCGACATATACAAGATTTGCGCACAACTGATTGCGGAACACCTCGACAACCGCCTCCGACTCACCCTTACGCATCAGTCCGTGATTGACGTGAACGCAGACGAGGTTGTCGCCAATGGCCTTCAAGAGCAATGCCGCAACAACCGACGAATCGACTCCGCCCGACAATGCGAGCAACACCTTGCGATTGCCAACCTGACGACGCACCAACTCTATCTGGTCGTTCACAAAGTTGGTCATATTCCAATTTGGCTCGGCCTTGCACTCGTCGAATACAAACGACTTTACCGCCGCCTTAATCGCCTCAATATCATCAGTAAATTGTGCAAGTTTGACATCGCACAACGCCTTATCGTGGCCGGCAGCCATAACCGGAATGCCGAGCGTGTAAATCTCCGGACGAACATCAATCGCTTCGCCGTCAATCACATTATTCGGACCGCCATTAATAATCACACCCTTCACATTCGGCAACGCCTTCAACTCCTCTGCCGTAATGTCGTGAGGGTATATCTCGCTATACACACCAAGCGCACGAATGGCTCGGGCAAGTACCGTATTTTCGTGGCTACCCAAGTCCAAAATTACTATCATATCCTGTTTCATATTCTCAATTATATTTTAACCTTTCAACCCATTGAATCAAATGCCTTATTCACCACGCGAATAGTTAGGTGTCTCACGCGTAATAGTAATGTCGTGTGGGTGATTCTCCACTACGCCACTCGCCGTAATACGCACGAAGCGTGCAGTCTGCAACTCGCCAATCGTACGAGCACCGCAATAACCCATACCCGAACGAATACCGCCGACAAGCTGATATACCGTCTCGTTAAGCGCACCCTTGAACGGCACACGACCCACAATACCCTCCGGTACGAGTTTGTTGATATTCGACTCGTTATCCTGGAAATAGCGATCTTTCGAGCCCGCCTTCATTGCATCAATCGAGCCCATACCGCGATAGGTCTTGAATTTACGACCGTTGTAGATAATGGTTTCACCCGGGGCCTCCTCCGTACCGGCAAACATCGAGCCGCACATCACACAATCGCCACCGGCAGCCAATGCCTTTACGATATCGCCCGAGTAGCGCAGACCTCCATCGGCAATAACTGCAACGCCCGAACCCTTCACCGCGTTTGCAACATCAAAAATAGCGGTGAGCTGCGGTACGCCGACACCGGCAATGATTCGAGTCGTACAAATCGAACCGGGACCAATACCGACCTTTATGCCGTCAGCACCATTTTCTGCCAAATATTTTGCCGCCTCTGCCGTTGCAATATTTCCAACAACAACGTCGAGAGTAGGGTACTTTGCCTTAATCTCTTTGAGCAACGAAACGATGTTCTTCGAGTGGCCGTGTGCCGAGTCGAGAACTACGGCATCAACGCTCTCGGCAACGAGAGCATCGACTCTCTCCATCGAGTCGGCCGTAACACCGACACCCGCAGCAACACGCAGACGACCCTTGCTGTCTTTACAAGCGTTCGGATGGTCTTGCACTTTGGTAATATCTTTATATGTAATCAGACCCACAAGACGGCCTTGTTTGTCGATAACCGGCAACTTCTCGATTTTGTTACGAAGCAACACCTCCGTTACATCCTCGCTGTCGCGCTCGGCTTCGGTGATGGTCACAAGATTCTCCGAAGTCATAACCTCGGCAATAAGACGCGAATTATCCTTCTGGAAACGGAGGTCGCGATTGGTTACGATTCCGACCAAAACACGATTGGCATCAACCACCGGAATACCGCCGATTTTGTTCTCACGCATCAGTGCCAACGCATCGCCCACGGTCTGTTCCTTGGTGATGGTCACCGGATCGTAAATCATACCGTTCTCTGCACGCTTCACGCGACGCACCTGCGCGGCCTGCTCGGCAATCGACATATTTTTGTGAATTACGCCGATACCGCCTTCGCGAGCAATGGCAATAGCCATCGGTGCCTCGGTTACGGTATCCATAGCCGCAGATACGATAGGAATATTGAGCGTAATATTGCGCGAAAAACGGCTCTTCACGCTCACTTCACGTGGCAGCACCTCCGAGTATGCAGGTACGAGCAACACGTCATCAAAGGTCAAACCCTCTTGCTGAACTCTCTCTGTAAGGAACGACATAACTTTCTATTTATTTGTTAAACATATTATACGTTTTATAAAAACCGAAAGGAGCGAGGCGCACCCGCACCTCACTCCTTTGTTTTATCGCACTATTTTTCTGCCACCTCGACACAAGCCCGCCGCCGATTGCTCGACACGTCGCGCTCCGCAGCAGTGTCGTCGTTGCAAACCTACGATGAGGTTGATGTTTGTAGCAAAAAATCTCGTCATTTTGGTCGTACGATGAAATTTAATTGTGCAAAGGTAAGAAATATTTTTCAAATCGTGCAACTTTTTTCGCACCAAAACGCGCCACATTTTTCGCCAATCGAAAAACGCTCCGATTGATGAAAAAGTGTTAATAAAAAAGATTGTCGCATTTTTGCTCTTTTGCGCGCGTTTGCGTACCTTTGTCGTATGGAACGGTTGATGGCGTATTTATCTTTTGAGGTAAATTCGGGAGACGGCTCTCGAACAGCAAAATCGGGGTCTGCACATCGCCGAAAATTCCGTCAGCGACACACCGCCAGCCAAACGTGCGCGGCACAACAGGGTAGAGGAGTGTGCGCCTTAACATAGAGACCACTGCAACCGTATGTTGCGGTGGCTTTTGTTTTTTGAAGAATTGTAAAACGCTATAAAACAACGTAAATTATGAAAGTTGCAGTTATTATGGGTTCGACCAGCGATTGGGGCGTAATGTCGGCCGCTGTCGAAACACTTGAAGAGTTGGGTATCGAATACGAGAAGCGTGTCATCAGCGCACATCGTACTCCGCATCTGATGTTCGAGTATGCCACCACCGCTCGCGAACGAGGCATCGGAGCAATCATTGCCGGCGCAGGAGGTGCAGCACACGTTGCCGGTGTGACGGCGGGCCTGACAACGGTTCCCGTAATCGGCGTTCCGATTAAAACGTCGGCTCTGGGTGGTCTCGACTCGTTGCTCTCGATTGTACAGATGCCGGGTGGAGTACCCGTTTCAACGACTGCAATCAACGGTGCGAAGAATGCTGCACTGATTGCCGCATCCATCTTTGCACTCACCGACGAAGCGTTGGAAAAGCGCCTTATCGAGTTCCGCAAACGCCAAACCGAGACAGTGCTTGCAGCAGAGTTGTAACCCTAAACAAAACGAATCAAAGAAGATGAAGAATTACCGTATATACGTTGAAAAATATGCCGAGTTTCAGGTCGAGGCCGAGAGTTTGCGCCGAGAGTTGAATGAGAATCTTTCGCTCGACATCCGCGAATTGCGAGTGCTGAACGTCTATGACCTGTTCGGTTTTACGGAGGAGCTTATCGAGCGTTGTCGTTATGCCGTATTCGGCGAGATTGTAACCGATCGCGTAACGGACGAATGCCCATTGGATGGAGTAAAATATTTAGCCGTAGAGTATCTGCCCGGTCAATTCGACCAGCGCGCTTCGTCGGCTGTCGATTGCGTGCATCTGTTGGAGCCGTCAGCCGACGTTCGTATTCGTTCGTCGCGCCTGCTTATCTTCGACAACGGCGTTACGGACGAGCAGTTGGCTGCCATCAAACACTACTACATCAATGCCGTAGAGTCGCGCGAAAAGGATTTGTCGCTATTGGCAGATAGCGAGCAGGCCGAGATTCGTCCCGTTCCTGTATTGGAGGGCTTTACCGATATGCAGGAGAGCGAATTGGCAGAGTACTGCCACGCAAACTCGCTTGCGATGAATGCCGACGACTTGCGCGAAGTGGTAAACTATTTCCGCGCCGAGCACCGCAATCCGACACAGACCGAGCTGCGCATCCTCGACACATATTGGAGTGACCACTGTCGCCACACCACCTTTACGACCGAAATTACAAAGGTGACAATCGACGACTCGTTTATGCGCGAGGAGTTCGAGCGCGCATTGGAGGAGTTCGGCGTTATGCGCAGCGAATTGGGACGCGAGAATAAGAGTTTATGCCTGATGGAGATTGCAACCATCGGTGCGCGATACTTGCGTCACAAAGGTCTGCTTGACGATATGGAGCAGAGTGAAGAGAATAATGCTTGCAGCGTATTCGTTGATGTCGATGTCGATGGACAGACCGAGAAGTGGCTGTTGCAGTTCAAGAACGAAACACATAACCACCCGACAGAGATTGAGCCGTTTGGTGGTGCTTCGACCTGTCTGGGTGGTGCAATTCGCGACCCATTGTCGGGCCGTGCATACGTCTATCAGGCGATGCGCGTGACAGGTGCCGGCGATATATATAAAGGTATATCCGAGACGCTCGCAGGCAAACTTCCGCAACGCGTCATCAGCCGTAAGGCGGCTGCCGGATATTCGAGTTACGGCAACCAAATTGGTCTGGCAACGACGCACGTCCGAGAGATATATCACGAGAACTATGTTGCCAAGCGTTTGGAAGTCGGAGCCGTTGTCGGCGCAGTGAAGGCCGAGAATGTTCGCCGCGAGAGTCCTGCGTCGGGCGATGTTGTTCTGTTGATGGGCGGTCGCACGGGTCGTGACGGTATCGGTGGAGCAACCGGCTCGTCGAAACAGCATACTGCATCGTCGCTCGAAGAGTGTGGCTCGGAGGTACAGAAGGGTAATGCTCCGGAGGAGCGCAAGATTCAGCACCTGTTCCGCAGAGCAGACGTTACGCGCCTTATCAAGAAGTCGAACGACTTTGGCGCAGGTGGTGTGAGTGTTGCCATTGGCGAATTGACCGACGGCTTGGATATATACCTCGACCGCGTACCGGTCAAGTATAGTGGTCTGAACTCGACCGAGTTGGCAATCAGCGAGTCGCAGGAGCGAATGGCGGTGGTTGTCGAGCGTAAAGATATGGAGCAGATGATGGCTCTGTGTGCAGAGGAGAATGTGGAGGTTACCCACGTGGCCGATGTCACCGACACGTCGCGTATGCGTATGTTCTTCCACGGCGAGAAGATTGTAGATTTGCGTCGCGACTTCATCGATAGTGCAGGTGCAAAGCATTATACCGAGATATGTCTGGGTGCCGTCGAGCAGAAAAATCCGTTCGTGCGCGCCATCGAAGGCGATACGCTCGCAGAGCGAATGGAGCGCAATCTGGCAGATTGGAATGTCACGTCGCAAAAGGGTCTTATCGAGATGTTCGACTCGACCATCGGTGCTTCGACCGTATTGATGCCGTTCGGTGGTCGCACACAGCGCACCGAGACGCAAGCATCGGTACAGACGTTGCCTGTTCGTCACGGTCACACAACAACGGCCAGTATTATGGCATTCGGCTACAACCCGTACATATCAACTTGGAGCCCTTACCACGGCGCACAATACGCCGTTGTGGAGGCGTGCGCAAAGGTTGTTGCCGCAGGTGCGCGATTCGACAAGATGCGCTTCTCGTATCAAGAGTATTTCGAGCGTATGAGTGACGCCCGCTCGTGGGGCAAGCCGATGTCGGCACTGCTGGGTGCTTTGCGTATGCAGGCCTCGCTCGGATTGCCATCAATCGGAGGTAAAGATTCGATGAGTGGCACATTCAACGATATCAAAGTTCCACCGACGCTTATCGCTTTCGGCATTACGACCGTCGATGCACGCAACGTAATATCGCCGGAGTTCAAGTCGGCGGGACACAAATTATACCTCATCAAACACACGCCAAAGAGCGACTACACGCCCGATTGTGAGCAGTTGCGCCGCAACTTCACGCTTACGTCGGAGCTTATCGAGTCGGGCGCAGTCGTATCGGCTTACGCCATAGGTTTTGGTGGTGTGGCAGAGGCGTTGGCAAAGATGAGTTTCGGCAACGAGATTGGTGCCCACGTTGCACTCTCGGAGGGCGAGTTGTTCGACTATAACTATGGCTCGATTCTCATCGAGAGCAACACTGAAATTTGCAACGATGTCGCTATATTGTTGGGCGAAACGATTGCCGAGCCGCAACTCATCATAAATGACGTTACGCTCGACATCGCGACACTATTCCGCGCAAACACCGAGCGTTTCGAGAAGGTGTATCCATCGCGCGGTTTGTCTGGCAAAGCAACCATTGCCGGCGAATGCAATCGTACGGCTCCGCGTTACGATGGCGAGCCGGTCGAGACGGTGAAGGTCTGTCTGCCGGTATTCCCTGGTACGAACTGCGACTACGACACGGCTCGTGCATTCGAGCGTGCCGGTGCCACGACCGACATCGTGGTATTCCGCAACCTTACAGGCGAGGCGATTATGGAGTCAATCGATACGCTCTGTCGCAAAATTGAGGAGAGCCACATTTTGGTACTCAGCGGCGGT
Organism: Alistipes sp.; assembly: GCA_017410165.1. Taxonomy (GTDB): domain Bacteria; phylum Bacteroidota; class Bacteroidia; order Bacteroidales; family Rikenellaceae; genus Alistipes. The sequence continues at coordinate 7,368 of JAFQRH010000014.1, forward strand.
TTCTCGCTTGGCGACGAACCGGACGGAAGCGGAAAGTTTATCGCCAGCGTACTCAACAACGCTTCGGTCACACGTGCCGTTCACGCACTGCTCGACCGAGGCGGTTTGATGCTCGGTATCTGTAACGGTTTCCAGGCACTTGTCAAATCGGGATTGTTGCCTTACGGCCATCTGGGAATGGTTGGCAAAGAGTCGCCGACACTCTTCCATAACGATATCCACCGCCACATCTCGCAGATTGTCACCACACGCGTCGGAACGACGGCATCGCCTTGGCTTTCGTCGTTCGAGGTTGGCGACCTGCATTCGATTGCAGTCAGCCACGGTGAGGGTAAGTTTGTCGTTAGCGAGGAGTTTGCACGCGAACTTTTCGAGAACGGACAGGTGGCCTTCCAATACGCCGATGCTTCGGGCGCACCGACGACCGACGCTCCGTTCAATCCGAACGGCTCGTCGTACGGCATCGAAGGTATCATCAGCCGCGATGGTAAGATTCTCGGCAAGATGGGCCACACGGAGCGTTACACGGAGGGTTTGTTCAAGAATATTGCAGGCGAGAAGTGCCAAAATATTTTCGAGAACGCAGTACGTTATTTTCAAGGCAAATAGATTTAAGGTTTAGTAAATAAATTAGGAGAGATAGATTATGAGTGTATTGGGAGTTTATGGGGTAGAGCACGTATCGTCGTTGATATACTACGGTCTGCACGCTATGCAGCATCGTGGTCAAGAGGGATGCGGAATGGTTTGCGTAGGCGAAGATGGTAAGATGAAGCGCCATCGCGGTGCCGGCTTGGTTACCGAGGTGTTTAACGAGCAGAAAATCGAGGCGTTGGATGGCCATCTGGGTATGGGTCACGTTCTATATACGGGAGCCGGCGCGCGCAGTTTGGATAATATTCAGCCATTCTATTTCCACCACGGAACGGGCGATTTTGCATTGGCGCACAACGGAAACGTCGTCAATGCCGAACTGCTTACCGAGTGTTTGGAGCGTCGCGGTTCGCTGTTTCACACCCATTCGGATGCCGAACTGTTGGCACACCTTATCAAAAAAGAGAATCCGGAAGAGCCACGAATCTTCTCGATTATCTATGCACTGAATAAGATGGAAGGTGCGTTTGCGTTCCTGATTATGACCAAAAACCGCCTATATGCCTGCCGCGACAAATACGGTTTTCATCCGTTATCCATTGGCAAGTTGGGCGACGGCTATGTTGTCAGTAGCGAAACGTGCGTCTTCGACACAATTGGCGCCGAATATATACGAGATGTAGCCCCGGGCGAGGTGGTAACAATCGACAAGAAGGGTATTCGCTCATCATTTTACTCGCAGGAGACAAAGTGCAAGATGTGCGCTATGGAATACATCTACTTTGCACGTCCCGACAGCGATATCGAGGGTTGCAACGTCCACGCCTATCGCAAAGAGTCGGGCAGACGCCTGTTCAAGGAGGCACCTGCCGATGCCGATATCGTTGTAGGCGTTCCGGATTCGAGTTTGAGCGCAGCACAAGGTTACAGCGAGGCGAGTGGTTTGCCGTACGAAATGGGGCTCATCAAGAACAAATACGTCGGTCGTACCTTTATCCAGCCATCGCAAAAGTTGCGCGAGAAGGGCGTACGAATGAAGCTTTCGCCCGTACGCTCGATTGTCAATGGCAAGCGTGTAGTGTTGGTCGATGACTCGATTGTTCGCGGCACTACGTCACAACGCATTGTCGAGATGTTGCGTTGCGCAGGTGCTACGGAGGTACACGTACGTATCGCCAGCCCAACGATGACTCACCCGTGCTTCTACGGTGTGGACACCTCGACACTCGACGAGTTGATGCTGGCGCGTATGTCGGTCGAAGAGGCGTGCAAGCGCATCGGTGCCGATTCGCTCGCATTTCTCTCGTACGACTCGACTCTCCATTCGGCAGCCGGACGTACGGATATGTGTTTGGCTTGTTTCGACGGCAAGTATCCAACCCCGATTTATAAATCTATCGAAGAGGCAAATAAATAAAAACAGATAAAAGATATGGCAGTAAATTACGAAAAAGCAGGTGTAAACCTCGAAGCGGGCTACGAAGTGGTGCGCCGCATCAAGCAACACGTTGCATCAACCGCACGCCCGGGCGTGATGGGTAACATTGGTGCATTTGGCGGAATGTTCGACCTCGCATCGCTCGGCGTTAAGGAGCCGGTGTTGGTCAGCGGTACGGACGGCGTAGGCACGAAACTCAAACTTGCGTTTGCGATGGACAAGCACGACACAATCGGCATCGATGCTGTGGCAATGTGCGTGAACGATGTTTTGGCGCAGGGCGCAGAGCCGTTGTTCTTCCTCGATTATGTGGCTTTGGGTCACAATATTCCCGAAAAGGTTGAGCAGATTGTGGCGGGTGTTGCCGAGGGTTGTCGTCAGGCAGGTTGCGCATTGATTGGTGGCGAGACAGCCGAAATGCCGGGAATGTACGAGGGTGGCGATTACGATATCGCGGGCTTTACGTGCGGTGTTGTAGAGCGACAGAAGTTGATTGACGGCAGTAAGGTGAAGGTCGGCGATGTGCTGGTCGGTGTGGCTTCGAGCGGTGTTCACTCCAACGGTTTCAGTTTGGTGCGCAAGGTTGTTGCCGACAACAACCTCGACTTGAACGCTTCGTATGACGAATTGGATGGTCGCAAGTTAGGCGAGGTTCTACTGACTCCGACAAAGATTTATGTTCGCCAGATGTTGGAGGTTATTCGCGCGTGCGATGTACACGGAATCTGCCACATAACGGGTGGTGGCTTTGACGAAAACATTCCGCGCGTATTACACGAGAGTCAAGGTCTTCACATCGAAGAGGGTTCGTGGGAGATTCTGCCCGTATTCCGTGCTTTGGAGAAGTGGGGCGGCATTCCGCATCGCGAGATGTTCAACATCTTCAATATGGGTATCGGTATGGTGGCTGTTCTCGACGAGAGCGAGGCACAGAAGGCAATCAATATCCTTACAGCCGCAGGCGAGAAGGCGAGCATCATAGGTCGTGTAACCGACACCGCAGGTGTCGTAATCGAATAAAGAGTCGTACAATGAAACATCTTGCTGTATTTGCCAGCGGAGAGGGTAGCAATTTTGAGGCAATCGCAACGGCTTGCGAGCGCGGAGAGATTGATGCACGCGTAGCGGTGATGATTTGCGACAAGCCCGGTGCAGGCGTTATCGCACGCGCCGAACGTCACGGCATCAAATCGTTCGTCTTCTCGGCGAGAGATTATGCCTCGAAGGCGGACTACGAGCGTGAGATTGTCGCACTGCTCGATGAGACAAAGGTCGATTTGGTCTGCCTTGCAGGATATATGCGCATTGTGGGCGATGTATTGCTCGGAGCATACGGTGGTCGCATTATAAACATCCACCCGTCGCTCCTGCCGGCATTTCGTGGGGCTCACGCTGTCGAGCAAGCAATCGAGTACGGCGTAAAGGTGTTTGGTATTACGATTCATTGGGTAGATGCCACGCTCGATGGCGGGAAGATTATTGCTCAACGCGCATTCGAGTACGACGGCACCGATGCCGACGAGGTGCATCGCATCGGCCAAAAGATAGAGCACAAACTTTATGTAGAAACAATTAAAAAGTTATTATAAGATGAAAAGAGCGTTAGTCAGCGTAAGTGACAAGAGCGGATTGGTCGAGTTTGTCGGCGGTCTGCAATCCCTCGGTTGGGAGATTATTGCAACGGGCGGCACACAGCGTCTGTTGGAGGAGAAGGGTATCAAAACAATAGGAATTAGCGATGTTACCGGTTTTCCGGAGATTTGCGACGGTCGTGTCAAGACACTGCACCCGAAGGTACACGGCGGATTGTTGGCACGTCGCGACGACGAGAGCCACTTGGCAGCATTGCGCGACAACGGTATCGAATTTATTGATATGGTATGCGTGAATCTCTATCCATTCCGCGAGACTATCGCAAAAGAGGGGGTAACGATGGAGGACGCAATCGAAAATATCGACATTGGCGGCCCTTCTATGTTGCGTAGCGCAGCAAAGAACTATCGCGACGTGACGGTTGTCTGCGATCCGGCAGACTATGCACAGGTGCTTGCCGAGATTGAGCAGTGCGGCAACACTTCGCTTGAAACCCGCCTTTCGCTCTCAGCCAAAGCATATACACACACGGCAGAGTACGATGCGTGCATCGCTACGTTTATGCGCGAGAAGGCAGGTTTGAGCGAGAAACTCTTCTTGCAGTTCGACATTCAGCAAGGTCTGCGTTATGGCGAAAATCCGCACCAAAGCGCAAAGTTCTATCGCGATAGCCAGACACGCGCATTCTCGCTCGCTTATGCCGAGCAGTTGGGCGGAAAGGAGCTTTCGTACAACAATATCCAGGATGCGAACGCTGCACTGAATATTGTCCGCGAATTTGACGAGCCGTTCTGCGTTGCTCTCAAACATATGAACCCTTGCGGCGCGGCTGTCGGTGCAACTATCGAAGAGGCGTGGACGGCTGCATACGAAGCAGACAAGGTGAGCATCTACGGTGGTATCGTAGCGGTAAACCGCGAATTGACTGCCGAGGTTGCAATGGGTATGAAACCAATCTTCCTCGAAATCGTAATGGCACCGGCCTTCTCGGACGAGGCACTTGAAATTCTCTCGACAAAGAAGAATCTGCGTCTATTGAAGGTGGATATGACTCGTACCGACGAGAAGATTAACCAATATATCAGCGTAAATGGCGGTCTGCTCGTTCAGCAACTCGACACCCAAACCAAGCAGGTGGTTGCCGATATGTGCGTTACGGAGGCAAAACCTACTCCGGAGCAGATGATTGATTTGAACTTCGGCTGGCGCGTGGTTAAGCACGTCAAGTCGAATGCCATAGCAGTTGTGAAAGATGGTCATACGGTCGGTGTTGGTGCCGGTCAGATGAATCGTGTCGGCTCGGCCGAGATTGCGCTCAAAGAGGCACAGGCAGCGGGCTTTACCGAGGGTTTGGTATTGGCATCGGACGGCTTCCTTCCGTTTGACGATACGGTTGCACTCGCAGCACAGTATGGTGTAACGGCAATCGTTCAGCCGGGCGGAAGTATTCGTGACGAAGATGCCATCAAGAAAGCAAACGAGTTGGGTGTAACGATGCTCTTTACGGGTATGCGCCACTTCAAACATTAAACCACACAGAGACGAATGGGAAAGAGAGTATTAGTCGTTGGCTCGGGCGGCCGTGAGCACGCTATTGTGGATGCGTTGAGCCGTTCGCCACAGGTCGAAAAGATATATTGTGCCCCCGGCAATGCGGGTATCGCTGCACAAGCCGAGTGTGTTGCCATCAAGGATACGGAGGTCGAGCAATTGAAACAGTTTGCCGTAGAGCAGGCGATAGATTTGACGGTCGTTGGTCCGGAGGCGGCTTTGGCGGTCGGCGTGGTTGATGCGTTCCGCAAAGCGGGGCTTAAAATCTTTGGTCACACGCAAAGCGCAACACGCATCGAATCGAGCAAGGAGTTTGCCAAGCAGTTGATGGTTAAATACGACATCCCGACTGCGGCATACGAGGCGTTCGACAACTACGAGGCGGCTCGTGCGTATGTCGAGAGCAAAGGCGCGCCAATCGTATTGAAATACGATGGTCTGGCTGCCGGCAAAGGCGTTGTTGTTGCGATGAGCATCGAAGAGGCGGACGCTGCGTTGCGCGATATGCTGCTCGATGAGAGTTTCGGCAAGGGTCGTGTTGTCGTAGAGGATTTTCTGACAGGTCCGGAGTTCTCGCTTATGTGTTTCGTGCGCGGAGAGGAGGTGCTGCCAATGCCGGTAGCACAAGACCACAAACGCGCTTTCGATGGCGACAAAGGCCCTAATACGGGCGGTATGGGCGCATATACACGTATGCCGTTTATCACCGACGATGATATTGCAGAGGCGATGGAGCGTGTGATGTTGCCGACAGCCAAAGCGATGGTCGCCGAGGGTTGTCCACTGTCGGGCGTACTGTACGGCGGATTGATGAAGACACCGGATGGCGTGAAAGTTATCGAGTTCAATGCCCGTTTTGGCGATCCGGAGACCGAAGTTGTGTTGCCGCTGTTCGATAGCGACATCTACGACACGTTTGTAGCCATCGCAACGAACGAGCCATTGACCGAGCCGGTGTGGAGTAGCGATGCTACGCTTGGCGTAGTACTCGCCTCGAAAGGTTATCCGGGACACTACGAAAAGGGCTTCCCGATTCGTGGCATTGAGCACCTCTCGACCAAGGTATATCATATGGGCACTGCACGCAAAGAGGATCAACTTGTGACGGCAGGCGGTCGTGTGATGATTGTTGTGGCAAGAGCCGCTTCGCTCGCCGAGGCGCACGCTCTGGCAACGGCGGAGACCGAGAAGGTCGAGTGTGACAATCTGTTCCACCGTAGCGACATTGGCTATCAAGCATTTAAGAAATAATTCAAACAACAAGAAAGATATGATTATAGACGGAAAACTGTTGTCCGCAAAATTGAAGGCGCAGATGGCCGAACAGGTGGTAGCACTCAAAGAGCAGTATGGCCGTGTGCCATCGTTGGCTGTAATTTTGGTTGGCGAGAATCCGGCTTCGCAGTCGTATGTTCGCGGTAAAATCAAGGCGTGTGCCGAGTGCGGTTTCGAGAGCATCCTTACGACAATGCCGGAGAGCGTGTCGGAACAGGAGTTGCTCGCCGAGATTGCAAAACTAAATGCCGACGAGAGGGTAGATGGCGTACTCGTACAACTTCCGCTGCCTCGCCACATCAACGAGGAGAAGGTTATCGACGCCATCGCGTTGGAGAAGGACGTGGATGGTTTCCACCCCGACAATGTCGCTAATCTGTGGCTCGGTAAGCCGTGCATCAAGCCGTGCACACCAAAGGGCGTAATGCGAATGATTGAGGAGTGCGGTTTCGATGTTGCCGGTTGCAATGCCGTGGTTGTTGGTCGCAGCAATATTGTCGGCAAGCCGATGGCGAAGTTGCTCTTGGATGCAAACGCTACGGTCACAATAGCCCACTCGCGCACGAAGAATTTGGCAGAGGTCACCTCCAAAGCCGACATTCTGATTGCCGCCGTTGGTCGCGCACGTATGATTACGGCGGAGATGGTCAAAGAGGGTGCCATTGTTATCGACGTGGGCGTTAATCGCGATGCCGAGACGGGCAAACTCTGCGGCGATGTCGATTTCGAGGGCGTACGCGATAAGGCGGCACACATCACCCCCGTACCGGGCGGTGTTGGACCGATGACTATCACTATGCTGATGCAGAATACGATAGAGTGTTTCCTGAACAGACAAAACAAATAAAAACATATCGAATATGATTGAAAGATACAGCCGCGAGGTTATGCGTAACGTATGGACCGAGCAAAACAAATTCAACGCCTACCTGCGTGTCGAAATTCTCGCATCGGAGGCGTGGAGCGAGTTGGGTGTAGTGCCAAAGGAGGATGTCGAGAAGTTGTGGGCAAAGGCGTCGTTCTCAATCGACCGCATCAAGGAGATTGAGGAGCAGACTCGCCACGACATTGTTGCCTTCACGCGTGCCGTCAGCGAGACGCTTGGCGAGGAGCGCAAGTGGGTACACTACGGTCTGACTTCGACCGACGTGGTGGATACCGCCAACGGCTACCTGCTCAAACAGGCCAATGCCATTTTGGAGCGCGACATCGAGGAGTTCTTGGACGTTCTGCGTCGTCGTGCCAACGAGTTCCGCACCACGCCGTGCATCGGTCGCACGCACGGTATTCACGCCGACATCACCTGCTTCGGTCTGAAATGGGCCTTGTGGTACGAGGAGATGAAACGCAACTTGGAGCGTTTTCGCACGGCTGCGCGCGGTGTCGAGGTTGGCAAGATTAGCGGTGCAGTCGGCAACTTTGCCAACATTCCGCCGATGATTCAGGATTACGTGTGCGAGAAGCTCGGTATCGAGAGCGCAAATATCTCGACGCAGGTCATCCAGCGCGACCGTCACGCGTACTATATCGCAACGCTCGCCGTCATCGCATCGTCGCTCGAACAGATGGCTCTCGAAGTGCGCAATCTGCAACGTACGGAGGTGCACGAGGTCGAGGAGTCGTTCGGCAAGGGTCAGAAGGGTTCGAGTGCAATGCCTCACAAACGCAACCCAATCAGCAGCGAGAACATCTGCGGTTGCGCCCGCGTGATGCGTGGCTATATGGCGACGGCGTGCGAGAATGTTGCCTTGTGGCACGAGCGCGACATTTCGCACTCGGCAACCGAGCGTATCATTCTGCCTGATGCTACGGAGTTGCTCGACTATATGTTGTGCCGTTTCAAGGGTATCTTGGAGAATCTCGTTGTCTTCAAGGATGTTATGATGGAGAATATCTACCGCACTCGTAAGGTTATCTTCGCCCAGCGCGTGATGAATGCCCTTATCGACAAGGGTCTTTCGCGCGAGGAGGCATACGATACGGTGCAGCCGATTGCTATGCGCGCAATGGCCGAACGCGAGGATTATCAGGAGTTGCTCGCAGCCGATGCAAAGGTGTCGTCACTGCTTACGCGCGAGGAGTTGGATTCGTGCTTCACGCTCGAATACTATCTGAAAAACGTCGATTATATCTTCAATCGCGTGGGTTTGTAATCCGCCCGTACCCATTCGCATCACCTCTTGTCTGCCACGATGGGAGGTGATGTTTTTTTTGTGTTGCGAGGAGCGCTTTTCGATATTTTTTCGTATATTTGTCACACAGAAATATCCAATCCCTCCCCCGAATTTTTCGGGGGGGGGATTTTCGTTGATTATCAATTATTTACAATGAAACACACACAAAAACACTACCTCGCGCCAACGCTACACAGCGTTGCGTTGCACGCCGAGCGCGGCTTCGGTGCTTCGCTCGAAATTCCGGTTGTCGATCCCGAGCAAGGTTGGACGGCTCGACCGGCAGACGAATTTATCGAAGAGTAAAAACAACAAAAACAGATAAGATGAAAAAACTTCTACTTTTCGTGCTTGCGGCGACCGTGTTCGCTGCTTGCTCAACCGACACGACGCAAGACCTTGCGCCGGAAATCCCCGATACACTGACCGTGTCGTTTGACGAAGAAACGCGCGTACAGCTCGATGCCGAGTGCAAGACAGTTTGGAATGCCGACGACCTTGTGTCGGTATTCTACCGCTCGGACGCTAACGATTGTTGGCGATTTATGGGAGAGACGGGCGACCGTACGGGTCTGCTTGTGAGTAAAACCTCAAACGAACCGACCATATCGACCAATGAGGTGGTTGCTGTATATCCTTACAATGCTGGTTATTGTATTGATGCGTCGGATAAGACGCTCTCCGTTCGCATCCCCGCTACGCAACGATACGAGAATGGCTCTTACGGCATTGGTGCAAATATTATGGTTTCGGCCGGTACTGGTAGAGATATTTCGCTCAAAAGTGTTTGCGGATGGATTAAGTTGCAGCTTACCGGCTCGGGCAAAGTGACGAAAGTTACACTCCGAGGTAATGACGACGAGCAGATTGCGGGTTTGGCAACGGTTAACTATGCGGATTACTCGCTCTCGCTGATTGCCGACGGATTGGGCAATGCTGCGGCAGATGGCGAGGTTGGCGGTACACTTGTAAACGATAGGGACTATGTGCGCGAAATCACGCTCGACTGTGGCGAAGGTGTTGCGCTTAATGCCGACACTCCGACTGCATTCTATTTTGTGCTTGCGCCACAAACTTTCGAGAAAGGCATTACTATTACCGCAATGTGCGATGATGGTACGCGCATGACAAAATCAACCTCGAATTCGATTACCATCGAGCGTAACCATATTGTGCCTATGGAGACAATAGAATATGAAAGCACTTACTCCGTTGGTGATTTATACAACGAAAATGGCGTTAAGGGCATCGTTTTTCTGGTTGAAGAAAACGGTAAGCACGGAAAAATCGTCTCAATGAAGGAAAGCTATGGATATTACGGATATGATTCTTATGTGAGAAGTTGTAAAAACCTCGACAATGGATTACTTAATAAAGAAGCATTGTATGAAGCCGGTGCAATATACTCTTCATCGTATCTAATGCCTCCGCAAAGCAGTGTTTGGTATATTCCGGCAATAAAAGAGTTGGAATCATTGGTGCAAGTGGTTAATGTGGTTAATAGTTCCGTCGTTGCAAATGGCGGTACTCCATTTACATTCTCCGACTATGGAGATGAAGCATTCTATACATCATCGACAAATAGTAATATGGTGAGTTGGGATTCAACTTGTATGTATGGCAAAGATTTAGCACATCCGAATGCTAATGCTATATATGCAACGTCTGGAAAAGTCCGTTGTAGGACAATTACAACATTTTAACACAAACAACCGCAAGGAGCATTCAAGCCCTTGCGGTTGTCGCTTTTTATGGCGGGTATGTTCTCTCTAAACTCCTTAAACTCTCTAATGTCTCTTTGTTGGTAGGGAGTTTAAGGAATTTAGGGAATTTAGGGAAAGTTTTCAACAGCAGAGTCTTTCGTGCAACCCCTCCCGCGCCTCCCTCCCCACACCACGTCCCTCATATAGCGTGGGTAGGGTTTTCACGCCCCGCCCTCGCTTGTGTATCAAATCCGACAAGTCCCGCCGCCCGACACTCAAAAAAGCAAGTAGAGGGCACAACAGGGCAATCTGCGCAAGCAACAATCCCGTTTTGTCATATTTCGAGTGGGGGAGTGTGTCACTTTGGCAGACTTGTGAGGGCGGAGTGCGGTTGGCATACACTTTGATTTATAGTTTGGCATAAAAACCAAAGCAGAAACAACATAAAAACAGACAACAATATGAAAAACGGCAAAATTGGGGTAACGACCGAAAACATCTTCCCCGTAATCAAAAAATTCCTCTACTCGGACCACGAGATTTTCTTGCGCGAATTGGTGTCGAACGCAGTCGATGCAACGCAGAAGATGAAGACGCTCGCCGCAACCGGCGTATTCGCAGGCGAATTGGGCAACACGAACATCGACATCAAGGTCGATAGCACGGCACGAACGCTGACCGTAACCGACCGCGGTATAGGTATGACGGCAGACGAGGTCGATAAGTATATCAACCAAATCGCATTCTCGGGTGCCGAGGAGTTCTTGGCAAAGTATCAGAATCAGGCGATTATCGGCCACTTCGGATTGGGTTTCTACTCGGCATTTATGGTGTCGGACAAGGTCGAAATCTTCTCGCAGTCGTATCAGGAGGGCACAAAAGCAGTGCATTGGAGCTGCACCGGCTCGCCGGAGTACGAAATGGAGGAGTTGGACGAGGCACGCGAACGCGGTACGAGCATCGTACTCCACCTCTCGGAGGATTGCGCCGAGTACAGCGAGGAGTCGAAGGTGAGCGAATTGTTGAAGAAATATTGCCACTTCCTGCCGATTCCGATTGTTTTCGGCAAGGTAAAAGAGTGGAAAGATGGCAAGTATGTCGATACGGAGCGTGACAACGTAATCAACAACATCGAGCCACTCTGGACCCGCAAACCGAACGACATCACCGAGCAGCAGTACAAGGATTTCTATCAGGAGCTCTATCCAATGAGCGACGAGCCACTGTTCTACATTCATCTGAATATCGACTATCCGTTCAATCTGACGGGCATTCTCTACTTCCCGAAGATTCACAACAACTTCGAGATTCAGAAGAACAAAATCCAGTTGTACTGCAACCAGGTATTCGTCACCGATCAGGTCGAGGGTATCGTGCCGGAGTACCTCACGCTGCTGCACGGCGTAATCGACTCGCCGGATATTCCGCTTAACGTGTCGCGCTCGTATCTGCAAAGCGACTCGAACGTAAAGAAGATTTCGGGATACATCACCCGCAAGGTTGCCGAGCGATTGAACGAGCTCTTTACGACAATGCGCGCCGAGTACGAGCAGAAGTGGGATGACCTGAAAATCTTTATCCAATACGGCATCCTCACCGACGAGAAGTTCGCCGAAAAGACCGCCGGCACGTGTATGTTGTGGAAGAACACCGACGGCAAATACTTCACACCGGAGGAGTACACATCGGCAGTCAAGGATATGCAGACCGACAAAAACAATACGCTCGTTCTGCTCTACGTCGATGACCCAATCGAGAAACATTCGTTCCTCGAAGCGGCAAAGGCAAAGGGATACGACGTATTGGAGATGAACGGCCAGCTCGACAGCCACTACATCAATTGGTACGAGTCGAAGAACGAAGGCGTTCGCTTTGTGCGCGTGGATAGCGACATCATCGAAAAACTCATCCAGAAGAGCGACGATATGAAGATGTCTCTCTCGGAGCAGCAGCAGGAGTTGATGCGCCCGGTATTCGAGAGCCAAATGCCCGAGGACGAGAAGATTCACTACAACATCGCCTTCGAGCCGATGTCGGCCAACGATGCGCCGATTGTTATTACGCAGGATGAGTTTATGCGCCGAATGAAAGAGATGGCAAAGATGAGCGGAGGCGGTATGAGCCAATTCTACGGCCAAATGCCGGACAACTTCACGATTACTGTCAATGGCAACCATCCGATTGTAATTGATATCCTCGCTGATGTTGAGCGTGCATACGGCGACAAGTTGAAGAGCATAACCAAGAAGATTGATGCCGCCGTAGCCGAAGAGCATCGCTTCGAGGAGGTTGTGAAGGACAAGAAGGAGGAGGAACTCTCGGCCGAGGAGAAGACGATGCGCACCGAACTTTCGGAGAAGGTCGTACTGCTGCGCGATGAGCGCAACTCGCGTCTGCGCGAAATCGGCAAAGAGAACACGCTCGTGCGCCAGATTATCGACCTCGCGCTGCTGTCAAACGGAATGCTCAAAGGCAAAAACCTTTCGGATTTTATCCAGCGCAGCATTTCGCTTATCGAAAGCGAGCACAAATAGGGGTTAGATAAACAAATTTCAACAAAAGGTTGCCTGAATATTACATCAGGCAACCTTTTTTTATTATCTTTGCAGATGTCAAGCAATTGACATATATATTTTTTGATGAAAGTGTATTAGCTTTTATCCTTGACACGAAATCTGGAAAATTTCATTACCACAAGGAGAGCAACACACTCGTCACTCCGTATTGATTCTTCAATAGGGGTTTACCCCATTCTTGTAGATAGATACGAGTGTGGGGTATTGTTTATTTGTGCTAAAGGCATTCCAGAGCCTCGTGTCAGATAAACTAATCAACTCCACACTTTCTATTTATTATTAAAGGCCAGTTGGAGTTGTGGGCTCTGCTATTAGTATGCAAACCAAAACCTCTTTATTGAGCCAAGGCAAACAGTTCATTTTATTAATCATTATTTTCACTTTAATTGATGTTGCTGGCCCTATTATATTCAATATAGAACAAGGTGGTTCTATAAAACATATATTTAGCATATTATGCTTCTCTACTTTTTTTGCAAGTATAATAATTAGCATTATCGCATTGTTTGGAAAATATTGCCATACTATATTTGCGATACTTTCAACCGTATACACATTATTTTCGTATGCAAATCTATTATACCATAGATCGTTCAATATGTATTTCCCCATTAGGATGATTTTTGAGTTTCAACAACTTAATGGTCTATGGAATAGTATTTTTGCTTTAATCAGATGGTATGATTTCATTTATATATGCCTATGCATACTTATATTTGTATACATTCACTACAGTCGCTCAAATTTCAATTACAAGAACCATATTCCAATCTGTTTATTATGTGTAATTGCAACTTATACTCCCGTTTGGTTCATAACCAACCGGGTATTACATTGGGATAGTATACAAACCTGCAAAAAAGAGTTCTCTTATACATGTCGCAACAACCCTGTAACATGTTATATCGGATTTGGTCTTTTCCCAATCATTGCATACCAATTACATAACGCTATGTCGCAAACTATTTCTCTAACTGAGTTTGAAAACACAGAAATAGACCAAATAATTAAGAAAAATCGCCAATTAGTATGTGACAGCTCTGACAAAAGTCAAAAAAGGTTGAATATTGTTATTATACTAATGGAATCTCTCAATACTGCATGTATATCACTAGATATAATGCCAACGTTATACAAATTAAGCCAAAATAATACCACATTATTTTGCCCCAATATTAATCAACTAACACAAGCAGCAGCATCTATAGGAGGGCAATTTGTTGTAACAACAGGTTTAAGCGGCTTAAGGCAATCTGTGTTTGTAACAGACTACCCACACAACAAATACCCTTCAATAGTAAAAGAGTTATCAGTAATAGATAATAATATATACTCATTCACTATCGTCAGCACACATCGTCACTTTTGGAGACAAAGCACTGTATGCGAATCAATTGGAATGATTGATTTATTTGACCAGAATAAAGATATGAAACCTACATCTCAAAATGTTAATGCATTGGGGTGGGTTGATGATAAAATCATTTTTGAGGTAGCAGCGAATAAAATACCTTTAACACAACGCTCTTTTTGCGCATTACTAGTTCCTAGTAATATGCATGTACCATATACATTCGACTCAAATATTAAGTGTGATATATCATTTCCCAACATCGAAGATGATATCCTGCGCGAATATATGCGTCGTGCGCGATATGCAGACGAGCAACTCACCTATTTTATTCAGGCGTTGAAAGATAAGGGGCTCTATGATGACACACTGATTGTTGTAACTTCCGACCATCAAGTACCCGAGGCCTATTGCAGCGACGCAATGAAAGAGTCGCTTTCGCCATACATCCCTGCCATTTTTATCAATACGGGAGCCGATTGGACGGAGCAGAACGAGCGCAATAAGGATGTCGTATTCTGCCACAGTCAGGTCTATCCGACAATGTTGCAACTTATGGGTTTGCGACCGGAGAAGTATGCCGGATTATTCCCGCCGATGACCAATATCGAAGCGACGCAGGAGTACGACTTCGCAAATTGCGCATACGAGACGACTACCGATGAACGCATCAAGCAGATATACGACATCGAGGAGAAAATCATCCGCAGCAGTTATTTCGGTGTGATGGAGTAGCCACTTTGGACGTAATTTGCTATATTTGCATCAACCAAACAACCAGAACTATGCAGCAAAACCAACCTCGTATCGTTTTTCTCG
Organism: Alistipes sp.; assembly: GCA_017410165.1. GTDB lineage: Bacteria > Bacteroidota > Bacteroidia > Bacteroidales > Rikenellaceae > Alistipes. Next base: position 22,442 of record JAFQRH010000014.1, read on the forward strand.
ACTATCTGCGCGTGACGGCGTGCTTTATGGTCATTCTCGTTCACGCCTGCGAGCCATTCTATCTGGGTGGCAAAGGAACGTATATCGCCAATGCGACCGACGCCTTGTGGGTGACACTTATCGACTCGGCTCTGCGTTGTGCCGTGCCGCTGTTTGTCCTCACGAGCAGTTATCTGCTCTTTCCGCTACGTGTGCCGACCGGCGAATTTTTCCGTCGTCGTGCAGTGCGCGTGATTGTTCCGCTGGCTGTTTGGGCTCTGCTCTATGCCGTTGTTCCGATGTGGGGTAGCGGTGGCGAGATTGATGCCGCAGGCAACCTCCGCCAACTGCTGCTCAACTTCCCTAACCCTGCGGGCCACCTCTGGTTTGGATATATGATTATCGGCGTATATATCGCAATGCCGCTCTTCTCGCCGTGGGTCGAGCGCGTATCGCGTCGCGGCGAAGAGATATTTTTGGCAGCGTGGGCATTCACGACCCTCGCGCCATTCCTACGTCAGGCGGCCATCGCCATTTTCGGGCGAGCCGAGTTGTGGGGCGAGGCGAATTGGAACGAATTTGGCGCACTCTACTACATTAGCGGCTTTATCGGCTACGTCGTCCTCGGCCACTACATCCGCACATACGTCGATTGGTCGTGGTGTAAAACGCTTGCCGTCTCCGTACCAATGTTCTTGGTGGGCTACGCAATCACCGCAGCGTGGTTTTGGGCACACATTCCGAAGACGTTCCCCGTAAATGAGAGTATCGACCTCGCCGTGCTGATGGAGCAAAGTTGGCGTTTCTGCGCAACGGGTGTAGCAATGACCGCCATAGCACTGTTCCTCGTCTTCAAGAAAATTACCACAGCAGGCCATTGCTATCCACTTGTAAACCACTTATCAAAAGTGAGTTATGGTATCTACCTAATGCATATCTTTATCCTCGTTGCAGCGCACGCCGTAATAACTTCGTGGGGCATACCAACCCCGATTGCAATCTTCGGCATCGCTATTGTTACGTTTGCAATCAGCGCGTTGCTGTCGAGCATAATTTCGCGCCTTCCGGGCGGAAAATACATCGTAGGGTAGTTGCGCTCGCGAGAAGATTTAACGGAGAGTCACAAACAAAAAACGCATAAAACTATGTTGAAAATTGGAGATAAAATGCCGCACTTCGAGGTTGTAAACCAAGACGGCGCGAAGGTCACCTCGGCCGACCTTATCGGCAAAAAGACCATCATCTATTTCTATCCGAAGGACAATACCAGCGGCTGTACAGCCGAGGCGTGCAACCTGCGCGACAACTACGATGCGCTTTTGGCTCGAGGTTATAACGTGGTGGGCGTAAGCAAGGATAGCGCGAGCTCGCACCGCAAGTTTATCGACAAGCACTCGTTGCCATTCACGCTCTTGTCCGACACCTCGACCGAGATGTTGCAGGCGTTCGGCGCGTGGGGCGAGAAGAAGTTCTGCGGTAAGACCTGCGTCGGCACACTCCGCCGTACATTTATTTTCGACGAGCAGGGCACGCTGACCGAGATTATCGAGAAGGTCGATACCAAGAACCACGCAGCGCAGATTCTCGGGTAGAAATCGCAATCGGGCTGTCGCAAAGATAGGGTATCGCCCTACCCATATATAATAATAACGGCGTATGCAGAGCAATTCTGCATACGCCGTTTGACTGAAACACTTCAAAGTATTACAAATCTCTAACTAATCGCACATAAGCAAGTTGAGACCACGATGGTGTAAATTCCGTATATTCATCAATAAGAAGTTTCATAGCGTCACCTTCCATCAAAGTAGCAACGCGCCAACTTCCGTTTGGTGACGATGTATCCACCGGGCGACTCCATTCTATCTTAACTACGCCCTCTTGTACTAAATAATAAGCAGATACCTCCATAGTCATAGCACCAGCGTGAAAACGAGACGGATAAGTTGTAAGATTCAAGGGTAAAGAATGATATATAGCATCATCATCATTCACCACATGAACAAAAGCACAGTTCGTGGCAACAAGCCAAGCAGTTATATTCTTTGAGTCACTCAACATTTGAAGAAATTCTTGTTTTGTTGGCAATCTCCACCCTGCCGGAATCTGACTTTTTTCAAACTGACTTAAAGTCATCTTCACACCAAGCTCTACGGTTGGCCCATCAACACTATCTTTGGGGATATTATCTCTACCATTGAAACGCCCATAGAAAACACCCTGTGCATAAACCTCGGATTTATTAGAAGGATCTATTAAGCCATTACACGCACTCCATAATAGATTATTGAACCGATACGCACAATTTGACTTTATAAGTTCTTCTGTACTAACAGAATTTGCCCCTGTTGAAACTAACCTCAGCTGACCGTTTGCATGGCAACTCGCCATATATATATCATCGCCCAATCCTATTTCATCTGCAAAGGACTCCATCAATTTCAACTCCTCCGCAGTCGGCAAACGCCAATTATTCTTTCCATACAAACTTTGTTTATTGATATTGCTGATAATGCTATTCGGATGATTGTCGTAAAATCCCAAATCTCTCGGGAATACTGTCAAATAATCAAGCAATACTACCGGAGCAGAAAGCGCTTTCCTAACACGAGGTTTTTCGACATATACTGTTCTATATTTTGTTATATATACAGGTTTCTCAATCACTGGTAAATTCAAATTTACACTTTGTTGATTCTGATTAATAACTTGTGCATTTCCATTCCACAGAAATAATGGCAGCAAGATGTTTAACAATGTAAATCTCTTCATTTTCGATTCTAAAATTTTAAGTTCATACTATTGGTCCGTAAAATTTATCAATACACGCACAAAAAAAGCGCGGACAAAACTCATTTTATCAGTTCATGAGGTCTTCGACTACCTTTCCACCTAATAATAGAGTAAAGCCCACGCCATAAAGCGTGAGCGTCATTGCCTTACTCTTGGTGGAACAGAAAGTGTCGAAGTTTCATGAACCAGAATAAAAGCTAAAAACGCTTTTTCAAAATATGTCTAAAATGTGCGTATCAAACTATACGCGATGTTTCATAGGCAAATATGTTTATATATTCTTCACAAAATTAAAAAACTTTTTGCAAACGAGCAACACCCGTGCGAGGGTAGCACCACAAAAAAATCATCCCCTGCCCCGCAAAGGGCAAGGGATAATCAGCAAAGCGAAAAGCAGTGCAACCGACTACAAAAGTGCGTCGATTTTTGCCTTCAAATCGTTCTTCGAGATTGCGCCGACGTGCTTATCGACAACCGCGCCACCTTTGATAAATACGATGGTCGGGATGTTGCGAACGCGATACGCAGCAACGATATCGTCATTGCTATCAACGTCGCACTTGCCAATATTAACCTTGTCGGCATACTCCTCTGCCAACTCCTCGACAATCGGAGCAACCATACGGCACGGACCGCACCACTCTGCCCAGAAGTCGATAACCAACGGCTTGCTGTCACCCAACAGCTGCTCGTAATTCTCATTTGTAATTTTTAATGCCATAATTTTGTAGTTTTTTTAGTTGTTTTATGATGTTTGTCCTTGTCCCATTCCAAAGTCGAGCTTATACTTCTCGATAAACTGCACGAGTGGCTCGGCGAGCGACACTTTACGCTTCTTCGAGTGGAGGCGTAGCGTCACGCCATCCTCCGCATCGACGAGCGTCATTCGTAGCGACGCTTTACCGCGCGAGTGTTTGACCGCCTCGACCAAATCGGCAACAAACTGCTCGTCAAGCACATCGAGCGGCACCGTGATATTTATCTCCTTTATCGACTCGGCAACCTCCTGCAACTGCATAATCGACGAAATGCGGTACTCGACACGCACCGTAGGGTTCTCGCGTGCTACGTCCTCTTTCTTATAGAACGTGGTAGTCACAACATTGCCGCGAATCAGCAGATAGTAACCCTCGAAGAGCAGTGGACGGAAACGCTCGTAGTCCTTGCGATACAATCTGAACTCGTAACGACCGCCATAGTCCTCGACCGTGAATATGCCGAAGACCTGCTTGCCATCCTTCGTCGTGCGCTGCTCGGCAGAGGTCACAACTCCTGCCACAACAATCTCCTTGCCATCCAACTCGGAGAGGTTCTCCAAGTCGGAGAGTTGTGCGTTACACAACTTATCGATAAGCGGTTTGTACTCGTCAAGCGGATGCGAGGTCATATACATACCAATCACCTCGCGCTCCTTATTGAGCCCCATAAGTCGATTCCACTCCTCGCAAACCGGCACCTGCGGACGTTGCAGGTCACTCATTCCGCTATCGCCACCGAACAAACTCTGCTGGGCGTTGCTCTTCTCGGCAATAAATCGCTGACCGTAGCGAATCAGGTACTCGATAAACTGCGTGCCCGACGTATCGCGCGAATCAACAGAGAAGAACTTGCTACGCGAGAAGTCGCACAACGAATCGAAGCCACCGGCATAGGCGATATTCTCCAAGCACTTACGATTGACAACCGAGAAATTGATGCGCTCGAAGAAGTCGTATATATCCTTATATCGGCCATTGCGCTCGCGCTCGCTGATAATCGACATTGCCGCCGCCTCGCCGACACCCTTAATTGCCGCCAAGCCGAAGCGTATATCGCCCGCCTTGTTGGACGAGAATCGCAACATCGACTCGTTCACATCCGGGCTCAACACGTTTATACCCATACGCTTACACTCCGCCATATAATCGGTCAGCGTCGTGATATCGTTCAGGTTGCTACTGAGCAATGCCGCCATATACTCCGACGGGAAGTTGGCTTTCAGGTATGCTGTTTGATATGCCACCCACGAGTAGCAGGTTGCGTGTGATTTATTGAAGGCGTAGGATGCAAATTTCTCCCAATCCGCCCAAATCTTGTTCAGTATCTTCTCGTCGTGACCGTTATTGATACCGCCCTTAATAAACTTCGGGCGCAACTCGTCCAGTTTCGACTTAATCTTCTTACCCATCGCCTTACGCAACGTATCCGCCTCACCGCGCGTAAAATCGGCCAACAAGCGCGAGAGCAGCATCACCTGCTCTTGATAGACTGTGATACCGTACGTATCCTTCAAGTACTTCTCCATAATCGGAATGTCGTACTCGATTGGTTTGCGACCCATCTTTCGGTCGATAAAGTCCGGAATGTAGTCCATCGGGCCCGGACGATAGAGGGCATTCATCGCAATCAAATCCTCGAAGACGCTCGGCTCTAACTCGCGCAGATACTTCTGCATACCCTCCGACTCGAACTGGAACGTGCCAATCGTACGGCCCTCGCAATAGAGTTTATATGTCGCCGGGTCGTCAATCGGAATATGGTCGATATCGACCTCCACGCCCTTGATGCGACGAATATTCTCGACTGCATCCTTCATAATCGAGAGGTTTTTCAGACCGAGGAAGTCCATCTTGATAAGACCCGTATCCTCGATAACCGAGCCCTCGTATTGCGTAACGAGCATCTTCTCGCCCGTCTCCTTATCGTCGGCAGTCGATACCGGCACCCAATCCGTAATATCGTCACGGCATATAATCGTACCGCAGGCGTGTACACCCGTACCTCGCACGTTACCCTCCAATTTACGGGCGTAACGTATCGTATCGCGCAGAATCGGGTCATCCGAATTCTCGGCCTGCTGCAACTCCGGAATAGCACTGATACAGTTTTTCAGATTTATCTTCAACTGCTTGTCCTTATCCTTCGGATCGACCAGACGTGCCGGAATGAGTTTGCACAAGCGGTCGGACTCCGCCAAAGGAAGGCGTTCGACACGTGCCACATCTTTCAGCGCCATCTTGGTCGCCATCGTACCATAGGTGATGATGTGGGCAACCTTCTCCTTGCCGTATTTCTTTGTCACCCAGTCGAGTACTCGTCCACGACCTTCATCATCGAAGTCGATATCGATATCGGGCAGCGAGATACGGTCCGGATTCAAGAAACGCTCGAAAAGCAGGTCGTATTTGATCGGGTCAATCTGCGTAATTCCCAAGCAATAAGCAACCGCCGAACCAGCAGCCGAGCCACGACCCGGGCCAACCCACACGTTCAGTTGCTCGCGTGCCGCAGCGATAAAGTCCTGCACGATAAGGAAGTAGCCCGGAAAACCCATCGTCTTCATAATGTACAGCTCGAAACGCAGACGCTCGGCAACCTCTTCCGAAAGTGGATCGCCGTAGCGTTTTTTCGCGCCAATCATCGTCAGGTGCGCCAGATAATCCGCCTCGAATTTGATTCGGTATAGGCGGTCATAACCACCGAGTTTGGCAATCTTCTTATGCGCATCCTCCTCACTCATCACGACTCTACCATTCTCGTCCTGCGTAAATTCGTCGAAGAGGTCCTTCTCGGTCAATCGTGCGCGATACTCCTCCTCCGTACCAAACTCTGCCGGAATGTCGAACATCGGCATAATCGGGTCGTGGTTGATAGAGTAGTGCTCGATAGAGTTGCAAATATCCACCGTATTTTCCAACGCATCAGGATACTCGGCAAATATTTCGTTCATCTCCGCGCGCGTCTTCATCCACTCCTGTTTCGAGTAGAGCATACGCGTCGGGTCATCCAAATCACGACCCGTATTGAGGCATATCAATCGGTCGTGCGCCTCGGCATCCTCCTCGTCGATGAAGTGAACGTCGTTGCTGCATATCAACTTCACGTCGTGCTTTCGCGCGAGAGCAACCAACTGCTCGTTTACAACAAGTTGCATCTCGTACGCCTCGTGATTGGCACGCTCGACGGTTGCCTTATGGAGTTGCAACTCCAAATAGTAGTCGTCGCCAAAAATCTCCTTATGCCACAATACTGCCTTCTCGGCCGCGTCCAAATCACCTGCCGTAATCAACTTCGGAATCTCGCCACCCAAGCAAGCCGAGCAGCAAATCAACCCCTCGCGATACTTTTTCAACTCTGCGTGGTCGGTACGCGGACGCATATAGAAGCCGTCTGTCCACGCCTTCGAGACAATCTTGATAAGATTCTTGTAACCCTTTTCGTTCTTCGCCAGCAGGATTAAGTGGTAGCCGCTCTGATTCTCCTTGCCATTCTTTACCAACATACCGTTACGCGCCACATAGACCTCGCAACCGATAATCGGCTTAAAGTCAGGAATTGCCTCCTCCTTGATAATCTTCTCGCGTCCCAACACGGCATCAAAGCCGAACTCCTTTTGCATCTGCTCAACCTCAGCAATAAGAGCGTCGAGCGAGTTGAACGCTTCAAGGTCTTCGATTGTAGCCGCATCTTTCAGCGCATCGAGTCGCGTCTTCATCTGCGCGTGCTCCTCTTTGAGCGACGCGAGATATGCAGCAAAATCGGGATGCTCCGCTGCAAGCTTCATCATCTTATCGAGCAGCGATTTAAGCCCTTTTAGTGCCTTATGCTTTGCATCATTCTTTTTGCACACATAGTTCCAAAACTCTTTGATACCAAACATATTACCGTGGTCGGTAAGGGCAATACCGCGCATACCGTCGGCAATCGCCTTATCGACAAGTCGCGAAACACTTGCCTGACCGTCCAATATCGAGTATTGGGAATGGACGTGAAGGTGTACAAAATCGTGCATACTGTTCGTATTTATCATCTTCGCTGTCAATCAGCCACTTCGGAGCGAAAACGCCCCACCAACAAGCCGATCGGCGACAGCATATTTCAAAAAAGTCGTTATTCCTTACAAATATAGAACTTTTTTTTGGTCTATTGCGGTGCAATAGTTGCAAGTTTTCAACAAAATTATTAAATTTACTATCGAAAACAGATTTGTCACTCTAAAAACTTACAATTATGCAAACAGAGGAGTTGGTAGTTGTTGCCGAATACAACAATGCGGTAGAGGCCGAGATGGCAAAAAGTATTCTTTCGTGTGCGGGTATTCACGCCGATATCCGCAATGCGCTTATGTCGAACATCTATCCGGGTGTTATTCCGTCGCAGCTCGTTGTTGCGGCCGAAGATGCCGAGCAGGCAAAGACGTTGCTCGAAATACGCTAATCGTTCCAAATACGCCACGATGCCTCTGCCTGGCGGCAGAACATCTCGTAGCCACCAACTACGAGCGCACCTTGTTTTGCACCCCGTCGTAGAAACTCGGTCTCGCGAGGGTTGTAAACAACATCGAACAACAGATGGCGGGACGAGAGGTATTGATAGGGGATATTTGGAGAGTCCGTTACCGCCGGAAACATTCCGACCGGCGTCGTATTGACAATTAATCTGACGGACGATATTTTCGACTCGTCCAACTGCTCGTAGGTGAGATCTCCGCGCCCAATAGTGCGCGACACGGTTTGACTCTGTACACCCATCTCCCGCAACACATACGCAACAGCCGCCGATGCACCACCGCTACCGAGCACCAATGCCTGCTCGCCACGCAACTGCTCCGCATATGGAGAGAGCGTCGCTCTTATGCCCTCGACATCGGTATTGTAGCCGTGCATTCTACCCGCAGAGTCGATGCGTACGCAATTCACAGCACCGACCGCCTTTGCCTCCTCGCTAATAGAGGCAAGGTACGGAATGATGGCTTTTTTATACGGAATCGTAACATTCATCCCGGCAAGCGTGCCACGCAACGATTCAACATCGGCGATGTCGGCTATCTCGTACAGAGAGTACTCCGCACAAATCCCCTCCGACGCGAATTTTGCACCGAAATAGTCGGCCGAAGCCGAGTGTCCGAGCGGAGAGCCAATCAATCCGAAGTGTTTCACAAGCCGCTACATCAATTTGCCAACCAACCAAAACGAACCAATAAGCAGCACAGTAAAGAGGATGGCAAGAATGTTAAAATACTTATCGATAAACGCCTTTATCGGCGCACCAAATTTCCAAATAAGCGCAGCAAACAAGAAGAATCGCAAACCGCGCGAGATAATTGATGCTACGACAAACATCGGGAAGTTGATTGCGAACAGACCACCGGTGATGGTGATGAGTTTATACGGCAGTGGGGTAAAGCCCGCTGTGAAGACGATCCAGAAATCATATTTATCATACAACACCTTTACCTCGTTAAACTGTTCGAGCGAGAAGACGTGGTCGAAGAAGAAGTTTGCCAAAGCGGTAAATTCGCCGGCAGGTGTCTGCCACGCAAGACTACCGATAGCATATCCGGCCATCGCGCCCAACACCGAACCGGCCAAGCACACCGCAGCAAAGCGGAACGACTTAGCGGTTGCACCTATGCAAAGCGCAATCAGCAACACATCGGGTGGCACCGGAAAAAACGAAGATTCAGCAAAAGCCAACACAAAAAGTGCCAACACTCCCCATTTGGATTCGCTCCACGAGAGCACCCAATCGTATAATCTTTTAACAACATTCATAGCGACTGCAAATATAAAACAAATAAAGGGAAAAACCGTGATGTCCTTCCCTTAAAAAGTGCGCCAAAGCACCTATTTTATCACCATATAATGGCGTCACTATTTCGACTCCTCCTCGAAGAACTCGGGTTTGCTCTGTCGAATGAAATCAATCACCTCGCCAAGCCCCTCCGAGAACTTCACAAAATCCTCCTTATAGAGAAATATCTTATGACGGTCGTACGACACACCGCCGTCACCGTGAACAATCTTACGGCTCTCGGTTATGGTCAAAAAATAATCGTTGCCACGAGTGGCGCGAACATCAAAAAAATATGTGCGACGACCTGCCTTAACTGCCTTTGAGAGAATCTGCTCGCCATATTCCTCTTTGTCGTTGCGGTGTTCTGGTTGTAATGACATCACGTGCTTATTTGTGCGTGTTTAGTTAAATATTTATACAAATATAATCTTTTTTTTGTAATGCCACAACATTTTGCAACAAAAAAGACAGACATCTTCTCATTATGCCTGTCTTTTGTTGTATTTACAAGGGAATCAACAGAGTGATTTCACCGCTCGCTACTCTCCGATAGCATCTGCCACCGCGCAGATATCGACAACCGACTGCTCGCCGGTGCGCATATTTTTAACAGTCACCTTGCCCTCGGCAAGTTCGTTGCTTCCGATGATTGCCACGTACGGAATTGCTCTACGGTTAGCGTACTCCATCTGCTTTTTCATCTTGCCCGCATCCGGATAGACCTCTGCCGAGATACCACCTTCGCGCAACGCAGCAACCGCCTTCAACGACGCAAGGCACTCCTCCTCGCCAAGATTGACAAAGAGCACCTTTGTCGAGCAGTTCAACTCGTCAGGGAACAACTCCAAGCCGGTCATAACGTCGTAGATACGGTCGGCTCCAAACGAAATACCTACGCCCGAGACGTCCGGCATTCCAAATATACCGGTCAGATTATCGTAACGACCACCGCCACAAATCGAACCGATTGCAAAATCCTTTGCCTTCACCTCGAAAATCGCACCCGTATAGTAGTTCAAACCGCGAGCGAGCGACAAATCGAGTTCTACATCAAGTGCAATACCGAGTTTTTCGATATAGCCAAACACCGTACGCATCTCCGCTATACCGAGCATACCTGTCTCCGACTCGGCAAGGAGAGCAGCCAATGTGTCGAGTTTCTCGGCTGTCGTACCGGCAAGTTCGAGTATCGGTTGAAGTTTGGCAACCGCCACCTCATCAATACCGCGCTCGGCGAGTTCGGTCTTCACGTTATCCAAACCAATCTTTTCGAGTTTGTCGATTGCAACCGTGATATCAATCATCTTATCGGCGTGGCCCATCATCTCGGCAATACCGTAAAGAATCTTGCGGTTATTCATTTTCAGCGTAACTGCAATGCCGAGCCTCGAGAAGACCTTCTCTACGATGGCAACCAACTCAACCTCGTTCAACAGTGAACGCGAGCCGATTACATCGACGTCACACTGATAAAACTCGCGATAACGTCCCTTCTGCGGACGGTCGGCACGCCATACCGGCTGAATCTGATAACGCTTGAATGGGAATGCGATATCACTCTGATGTTGAACAACGTAACGCGCAAACGGCACGGTCAAATCGTAACGCAAACCCTTTTCGCAAATCTTCGATGCCTGCGAGAGTTCTTCCGGTTGCAATTTTGCCGCATAGTCGCCCGAATTGAGTATCTTGAAGAGCAATTTATCGCCCTCGTCGCCATACTTACCAAGCAGGGTAGAGAGGTTCTCCATTGCCGGTGTTTCGAGCGGCGAGTAGCCATACGTGCGGAACACTCCGCCGATGGTGTCGAATATATATTGGCGACGCATCATTTCGGCTGGCGAAAAGTCGCGCGTTCCCTTTGGGATAGATGGTTTTTGTGCCATATTTTTCTCTTTTTCCGATTTTGATTCTACAACTATTGTTCTGCGGTCAGTTTGCGATACTTGACACGCTTCGGTGTCGTATCCATTCCCTGCAACTTCTTCCAATCCTCATACTCCGAGTACGAGCCCTCGAAGAATACCACCTTCGAGTCGCCCTCGAACGAGAGGATGTGCGTAGCGATACGGTCGAGGAACCAACGGTCGTGCGAAATCACAACGGCACAACCCGCAAAGTTCTCCAAACCCTCCTCCAATGCACGGAGTGTATTGACATCGATATCATTGGTCGGCTCGTCGAGCAAAATTACGTTGCCCTCCTCTTTGAGAGCAAGTGCCAAATGCAGGCGGTTACGCTCACCACCCGACAATACGCCACACTTCTTCTCCTGATCGGCACCCGTAAAGTTGAATCGAGCCACATAAGCACGAGCCGGCACCTGACGATTACCGAGCGTTATAAGGTCGCTATTTTGCGAAATCACCTCATAGACGGTCTTCTCCGGATCGATTGATTTATGCTGCTGATCGACGTATGCAAGTTTCACGGTCTGACCAACCGTAAATGTTCCGCTCGTCGGCTCCTCCAAACCCATAATCATACGGAAAAGGGTAGTCTTACCCGTTCCGTTCGGGCCGATAACGCCGACAATACCTGCAGGTGGCAATTTGAAATCGAGACCCTCATAGAGCACACGGTCGCCAAATGCCTTCGAGACGCCGTTCGCCTCGATAACAACATCGCCCAAACGCGGACCATTCGGGATATAGATTTCGAGCTTCTCCTCCTTCTGTTTTGCATCCTCGTTGAGCATCTTGTCGTAAGCCGACAGACGCGCCTTGCTCTTTGCGTGACGGCCCGCAGGCGACATATTAACCCACTCCAACTCTCGTTCGAGTGTCTTGCGGCGTTTGCTCTCCTGCTTCTCCTCCAACGCCATACGTTTGGTTTTCTGGTCGAGCCAGCCCGAGTAGTTACCCTTCCAAGGAATACCCTCACCACGGTCGAGTTCCAAAATCCAACCAGCCACATTATCAAGGAAGTAGCGGTCGTGAGTTACGGCAATCACCGTACCCTTATATTGTTGCAAGTGCTGCTCCAACCAGTCAATCGACTCGGCATCCAAGTGGTTGGTCGGCTCGTCGAGCAACAACACATCCGGCTGCTGCAAGAGCAGACGACACAGAGCCACACGGCGACGCTCGCCACCCGACAGCACAGCCACCTTTTGGTCGGAATCCGGACAACGCAACGCATCCATTGCACGCTCCAAAACGCTATCAATTTCCCAACCATTCACCTGGTCAATCTTCTCGTAAACCACGCCTTGACGCTCGATAAGAGCATTCATCTCATCGTCCGACATCGGCTCACAGAGTTTCATATTTATCTCTTCGTACTCTTTGAGCAGGGCTACCGTCTCGGCACAACCCTCTTCGACAATCTCCTTTACGGTCTTATTATCGTCGAGTTGCGGCTCCTGTTCGAGGTATCCGACCGTATATCCGGGCGAGAAGACCACTTCGCCCTGATAATTCTTGTCTATGCCGGCAATAATCTTCATCAACGTCGATTTACCGGAACCGTTCAGACCGATAATACCGATTTTTGCGCCATAGAAAAACGATAGGTAGATGTTGTTAAGCACCTTCTTTTGGTTGGTAAACGTCTTCGATACGCCAACCATCGAGAATATGATTTTTTCGTCTGCCATATTTTGTATGTTTTATAATTTTCGCCAAATGACCTACAAAGATATAAAAATATCGACAATTTACATAGCCCGACACAACGATTTGCAGGTTATTTGCTTGCATACAGGCGTAAAGTCAATAAAAACATTCTTCAAAAAACGATGAAAAGTATCAAAGGAACTCTGACCGAGCAGAATCTGCTCAAAGCGTTTGCCGGCGAATCGCAGGCACGCAATCGCTACACATTCTTCGCAAGCGTCGCCCGCAAGGAGGGTTACGAACAGATTGCTGCCGTATTCACCGAGACGGCCGAACAAGAGAAAGAGCACGCCAAGCGTTTCTTCAAATTGATGGAGGGCGGACACGCAACCATTCACGATGCGACCTATCCGTCGGGTCGCATTGGCACGACTGCCGAGAATCTGCTCTCGGCGGCACAAGGCGAGAAAGAGGAGTGGGATACGCTCTATCCGACTTTTGCGCAAATTGCAGACGACGAGGGATTTCCGGAGATTGCCGACTGTTTTCGCAAGGTTGCAAGTGTCGAAATCGAACACGAGAGTCGCTACCTGAAACTCTTGTCGCGCCTGACCGACGGCGATTTCTTCCATCGCGACCGAGAGATATGGTGGCAGTGTCGCAACTGCGGTTATATCTGCAAAGCGACCGATGCACCCGCCATTTGCCCGACCTGTCTGCACCCGAAGGGATATTTCGAGCCAAAACGCGAAAATTATTAGCCACGAGCGCAAACGTAAAACAGAGACCCGCCCGACTTCGCAAAGTCGGACGGGTCTCCTACTAAAACTTAAAAAAATCTACCTACATCGGTTATTTATTGCTGTATTGAGCAATCTTTCGCGCCTCACGAGCTATGCGATCATCCACGCGATAGAGTTTCTCAATCTGCAACGGCTCGATAATCTCGGCAAACGTCAGCAGATACTTCTGCTTTACGGATGCCGTGTTAATCGTATTCGACAAACGAGCCGCAACAACTTTCAGTGCATTTTCATTGGTTAAATTCTCCTTCTTAATGCGCGCTGCCTTATTGTCGGCAACTCGGCCAATCGCTCTGCGATACTCACGATACACCGGATCGAATGCTGCTGCTTGTTCTGCCGTAAGACCCAACTCCTCGCCAAGCATCTGCAAACGAACGACCATCAACTGCTCGGCCTTCTCTTTATGAGCCGCTTTATCCGCATCCTGCTTTGGCTGTGCCGTAAGGGTAAACGCCGAAACGGCAATGGCCATAATCATCAAAAACATCTTTTTCATAATCTTAAAGTATTTATTTGAGTTAAAAGGTTTAAGCATCTAATTATAACTGATTTGTATCTCCTCCATACCAAACAACATCGGCTGTCATTTCGTATATTACCTCCGCCGGAGCATCGTCCATCATCGACATCAACTCGTCGTAATACGGCGAATCCGACAGAGCGTCGCCATCGAAACGCATAAATCCGACTATCGCCACAAGCAGACATACGGCAGCCGCAGCCAACGACACCATCCAACGGTGCTCTTGGCGATGCGCCGTACGTTCGGCATCGGCTCGTCTTACAGCCGCACGGCTACGGATTTTCATCTCCTCCATAGCACCCTCCGGCAATCGATAAGGCATCTTTTTCATCTCACTCATAACTCTATTTGTGTAACCTGTTCTTTTATTCGTTTTACGGCGTAGTGATAGTTGGTTTTCAGCGTCGAAACGCTCTGCCCGGTAACTTGCGAAATCGCCTCGAAAGGCATCTCGTCGTAATAGCGCATATTAAACACCAACTTCTGCTTTATCGGCAGAGCCACTACGGCTCGTTGCAATTTGACGGCTATCTCGTCACCGTCGGGAGCAATCTCGCTCTCGAAATCCGCGCTCAAAACATTGCGCAGCGAATCCACCGACAGAAAAATCGAGGAGCGACGACGACGTAAAGCACGAATGCTCAAATTCGTTGCGATACGATACAGCCAAGCCGTCAAAGAGCCCTCGTTGTCGCCTCGGAATTTATCGAAAGAGGTATATGCCGCGACAAACGTATCCTGCAAAATATCCTCCGCCTCCTCGTGCTGCACAACAATTCGACGAATGTGCCAATACAACCGCTCGCTGTACCGTTCGATTAGCAAGTCGAACACACGCACGGCATCACCACCTCTTCGAAACATCTCGACAATACTATCGTTACGCTCTTTGTTGTACATCATTTATCCGTCGGATTCACTTATATAGATACACTCTCCGCATAAAGGTTAAATTTGCGGATTCATTTTTTACATTTTTCGGAACAGTTGCTCGACGTCCGACATAAAACAGTCGTAAGCCGCGCGTTGCGAAGCATCCATACGCAACGTATCGCCCACATTTTTGGGCACAACGGCATAGTCCGAGCGACGCACCCACACAGGGATAATATTCAGGAAGTATTCAAACACATCAGGCGACGTCTCGACGGCATCAACCACAGCCACAATACCACCATCCGTATAACGCTCGCTCTGATTCGAGACGAAATTACCGAGCGAATAGACAACTACATTATCCGCTTCACACTCCGCTGTCTGCACGACGTGAGGGTGCGCTCCGATGACAACCGCAACGCCGTGTCGATTCAAAAACTCACGAATGCGATGCTGTTCGGCGCTCGCCCTGCGCGAATACTCAACGCCCCAATGCAGGAAGCACACCCGCACATCCGCATCTGCGCAACGAGCGATATCGGCAGCCATAGCGACCGTGTCTATACGATTAACCGCTACGCCATCGGGTGTCGGTATGCCGTTTGTGGCATAGGTATAGTTCAGCAACGCAAGCCGCACGCCACCACGCTCGACAATCAACGGAGGACAAGAGTCGGCATTCGCAGCCGTACCCGTATGAGCGATTTGATATTTGTCGAGAATATTGATTGTCGAGCGCAAACCCGACGCACCCACATCAAGCGAATGGTTGTTGGCGGTCATCAACACATCAACGCCCGCCTCTGCCGCTGCACGCGCCAAATCGGCAGGCGAGCGAAAGAGTGGATAGCCGCTATAAGGAGGTTGCTGCGAAAGTGTTGTCTCCAAATTGGCGACCGCCAAATCGGCCTGCTCAAAGATAGGTTTTACGTATTGGAAGAGAGCCGAAAAATCGTATCCGGCTGCCCGTTGCGCGGCTCTTAATTGTGGCGAGTGGCACATAATATCGCCGGCGAATGCTATCCGCACACGACGCAATGGCGCACAGTCGGTCACTTCGGGCAACGCCTCGGCGGGCGCAACCACTCGCAACATCTCGCACCACGCGATAATCGCCGTAGCGAGTAGTAGGAATATCGATATGGTTGCAACTCGTCGCACGCTTTACTCTTTATCTTTATGTGTTTCGCGTTTCGGAAACCAGCCCTTACGAACTCTCTCTCGCTGCTCGAACAACTCACCAATAGCCCAAAGCGACGATGCACCAAGCACCGCAAGCAGGGTAGAGAGAATAATATTTTCGATGAGGAGCGATGCCACGACCGAGCCGACGCCCACCAGAGCAAACACCCACCAACACTTAACACCGAAGTAGTATTCGCCCTTTATGACAAGCGGATGAAATATGCCGATAATCAGAAACGTCGCAACGCCTATAATAATACCCGTAAAATGCAACTCCATAACAAGTTATTTGTTTTATAAATTTCTCACGCAAATATACAAAAAAGAGTTCGACCTGCAAAACGCATTGTCGAACTCTTCGCCACTTTTTACCACCATAAATTGTTAGAAACTATACTGCACCATCATATTGACACGATTTGCGTGGTTGTTTTCGTTGTTCATATTTTTTCGGCTCGCCCACAGATACTCCGCCGCAATCTTGAAGCGCGGTGTTACGCTGTAAAATACGTTTCCAAAGACATATTGTCCATTCTTGTACTCCTCCGGCGAATAAAATCCGTTCTTCTTACAAACCGTTACGGTCGAATAACCGCCCGAGATAAAGAGGTTAGGAAGAATATTGATTTGTGCTGCCGCCTGCCAGCCATACATCGGCATTGTCTGCACGCGTGTCGGGTCTTGCGGATTAGGTGTAAAATCGAGGCCATTACCCGTCAGATCCTGAATATACGGGGTTATACCTTCGCCATAAACACCATTAAAGAATATCTGCAACACCTTTGCAATGTGGATATTACCACTCGCCTGCACGCCCCATCCGAACAGGTCGGATGTCACGTCACGCTCCTTGTTATAGAGGTACATATTACGGAACACAGCCGATGCGCGGATGTGGCTTTGGCGATTTTTACCCCACGCATACTGCAAATATACCGGAAAATCCGGAACACGTTGTGGTACGGCATCAAGTGTTGTACCGTAGGTGGCCGACACCTTCGGCATCTCGGCTGCAACACCCAACTTCATATGACGATTCAGGAACGAGTACTCGTAACGAATCATCGTCGCAAAGTTGAAATTATAGGCATTCGGACCCTGAAAGTCGATAGTTGTCGGCGCAGCCGTAAGGTCGCAGAAGGTCGAGACGTCACGACCTACGGTAAGGCCAAACATCGAGACATATCCCGAACGCAGACGTGGCGTATAACTGCCCTCGCTGCCACCTCTGAAATCGACATCAAAGAATATCTCAACGGGACCTATTTTCTTTGTATTGGCAATACCGCGAAAATAGATACGCGACGTCGAAGCATCCATCTTCAAGCGTTGTTTGGTGGCATAATTACCCGGAATCGGGATGTCAAACGGCACGACATCGACATTGTTTATTGTCGATTCAAAGCCGTAACCGAGGCGCAAATTAACGTAGCCACCGACAGCAAACGAGAAGGAGTTTTTGCTATTGGCAAAGATAACGCTCGGCTCGCCAACCTGCTGCACACCCGGACGTAGCGCTCGGCGATGATCTGCCACGGCCGACTGCGCCGCCTTGTTCTTCTGCATAATCATCTGCTGTTCGGCCAGAGCAGGATTATTGCTCCACAGCGTATCGGTCTCGTGAACCGATATCACATACACGGTAGGTTTGCCCTCGTTTCGATGGCGGCTTATGTGGTGTCGCTGAGCAAATACGGGAATCGAGACAGACACCGCAACAAATAAAAGTAGAATTTTTTTCATAGACACATTGTTTTAATATTCAACGCCACACAAATCGCAAGATATATGCCAAACAGCTCACAACGACCGAGAAGCGCAGAGCAGCATCGTTTGGAATAATTTATGTATATTTGCAGTATGATAACCTTCATAATAGCATTCACGGTCACAATCGTAGCGATAGCCGATATCGTTGCTTATCGCCGCCTTGCACACCGCATATCGTCCGCAGCAGGTCGCATAGCACTCGCCTGCGCAATCATCATCGCAGATACCTTACCATACACGCCTCTCGCCCTGATGCTGCTCTTCAGCGACAACTCGACTGCAACGATGCATATCACGATGTGGGCACTGACGCTATACACGCTACTCACACTTCCGCGTATCGGATTATATATATGGTGGTTGCCCGCCAAAGGTCGTCGAGCAAATCTGATTGCCGGCATCTGTACGGCCGCCGCCATCTTTGGAGTGCTCATCTATGGCGTAGTAAAGACCCGAAACGATGTGGAGGTGCGCAACGTAGAGATGTCGTTCGACAATTTGCCATCAACGTTCGACGGCTACCGTATCGCCCTCTTTTCGGATGTACATATCGGCACAATGCTCAACCCGCAAAAGGAGTGCAGACGCGTGGTCGAGGCAATCAATATGACACACGCCGACGCCGTACTATTTGGTGGCGACTTGGTCAATATACGCCACACGGAGCTCACTCCGCAAATAGCCAAAGCACTCGAACAGATCCGCTCTCGCGACGGAGTATATGCCATTCTGGGCAACCACGACCGAGGTGTATATATAAAGGATTCTGTGCGATTATCTCTCGAAGAGAACACCGAGCGACTCGCCGAGCAGATTCGCGATATGGGTTGGCAACTCCTGCGCGACAGCGTGGCATACATCCACCGAGGAGCCGATTCGATAGCCATTGTAGGCATCGATTTCTCGGATGCATTACTCGACTACAAACACTCGTTCGACACACCGGAGAACTTAAACGTAGCGGACATTTTTCGCCCGATTCCCGGCTCGACATTCCGCATTACACTCTCGCATCTTCCGCAGGTGTGGCACCTTTTGCGCGGCGAAAACCATAGCGACTTGACCCTTGCCGGTCACGTACACGCATCGCAGATAAAATTCCGATGTTTGGGCAAATCGCTATCGCCGGCAATGCTGATGTATAAAGAGTGGAGTGGGCTCTACGAAGAGCAGGGTAGTCGGCTCTACATAAATGATGGTATTGGTGCAGTCGGATTCTTTATGCGACTTGGCGCACGTCCCGAGATTACCGTCATTGAGCTGAAACGCGAGTAGCAGAAGACCTTTCTACGCTCACCGCACATCATTGACGATATTCGTCACACAAGCACAAAGTTTATAACAAAAAAGGTAATGATGCCAGAAGCGTCGTTTTTAGCGTCGCTTATGGTATCATCACCTATAACAAAAAACAAGGCCCCTCCGGGGAGAAGGGGCCCCCGTTGCTAAGCACGAACGCAACGGAACACACACTACTTATTACTATAAAAAACTTCGTGCTTGTTTTTTTACTCTGTTTTTCGACCTATCGTCTCATCGGCGGGCCAAATCTTGCACCTCCGTTGGAGTTACCCATACCGACCGTTCCCGACGACTCTTTATAGTCGTAATCCTTCATCTGCTTCGAGCCACGCTTACCGAAGTGGCGCAAGTTATAGACAAACTGAACGCTGAAATAGCGACCGATAACGCTGTTTGTCAAATTCTGCGTATATCCCGAACCGGTCGAGCGAACGAACGCCGTATTCTGATTTGCCACGTCGTTCACACCAATCTGCACCTCACCGCGCTGATTACGGAACAGCTTCTTGCCGAGGTAGAGGTTGCACAGCACGTAACTCTCGTCGTAGTCGGTCGTGAAGCCCTTATACTGAACGAACGAGCAGGATGCCGTAAATGTAAAGCCCTTCCAGAACACCCACTTCAACGTACCGGTAGCCGAGTGGTTAAAGTAGTTATTCTTGCCGCCATTCTTCGCCGATGTGTTCCACGCCTGATTGAACGTACCGTTCCACGAGAGCGTAAAGTCGATATTTTCGGAGATATTGCTACCGAGCGTAACCGACGCATCGTAACCGATATTGTTGGCGTGATTGACGGTATATTTATGAGCAATCATATTCTCGACGCTACCATATACGGCCGACGGCATAACGGTATAATTGACACCCGCCATAATATTGAGGTTGCACTTCATAAACGAGAGCGGCAAGCCCAAACTTATGTGAGTACGCAGATTCCAATATCCGTCCATATTCTCATACGAGGTAATGCGCTGCGGAGTATAGTTCTCGCCCTGCTGATTCTTCGGAATCTCGATATCGCCGAACTGCGTCAGGCGGAAACCCGTAGGGCAGTAGAGCGTCGAAGAGGAGATATAGTTCTGCTGGGTGTGCGCCGAGAACATCCACATAAACGTACGACCCTTCTCCAAATTGGAGTGAACGTAGTGGAAATTCAAGCGGTGCATAAACGACGGCACCAGATTGCGATTACCGATGCTCAAATACTGCGGCGACGAGACATCAAAGATATTCTGCAACTGCGACACACTCGGAGCCGTCGTACCCGAACGCAGGTACACACGAATCGAGTTTTCGCGGTTGATTGCAAAGTTGAGCATACCGAAGTAGGTCACATTATTGAACGCCTTGTCAATCTTATCGCTCTGACCGCCACCAATTCTACCATCGAGAATCGAACGCTGATAATAGACGTTTGCCACAATCGTATTCTTATTCTTCGAATAACGGAAACCCGGGCCGACACGATGAGTCCAATAACCGCTCTCACTCAAGATAGTCATAGGTGTATTCGGTATAGGATTGTCAAATGCCTGATCTGTATAGAATGCTTTCTGATCTGACATTTCGTTCTCAAATGAGAAGCGGTATTGGATACTCAACTGACAGCTTTGCGAGAGTGGCTCGTTATAGACCAGACTTCCTCGCACGCCATATTCACGATTCGGCGCCAAAATATGTTGGTAAACAGGCGCGTAAAGCAACGGATTGTTCTGCATATCCTGCCACGATGCACCCTCGCCGAAATATTGGTTATATAGGTCGGAATACGCTCCGACAGCAGCCGCCTCGTTCGAGGCGAGTCGTTTCTCGTTGCGACGATCACGATAATTGAAACGACCGTCGATGGTCAGCGTTCTGCCCGGTTTGCCAATCTTCAAACGATACTGCAAAAACTCCGAGAAGTAGAGGCCACGCGACTTATTGTTTTTCTCGTCATTCAGATACAACAGGCCACTCTCGCCATACTGGTAGCCCTGTGTCAAGGAGTACGGCGTATTACCCTGATACGACAAGTACGTGCGCGACATAAGCGACTGATTGCGCGAAATCTTCCAATCCAAACGAGCATTGAAGCGGTGATTATTATTCACAGTTTTCGAGTAACCCTCCTTGTGCAGAGTATCAACCGGCGACGGATCTTCGTACCACGTATCACTCTCCGAGAGGTTGCGCGTATTGGAGTTATTAAAGAAGTAACTTCCCTGAAATTTA
This sequence comes from Alistipes sp., assembly GCA_017410165.1. Lineage (GTDB taxonomy): Bacteria > Bacteroidota > Bacteroidia > Bacteroidales > Rikenellaceae > Alistipes. Next base: position 44,004 of record JAFQRH010000014.1, read on the forward strand.
ACCTGCTCCTTGCGACCCCACGTATCGGAGTAGTTCAAACCGATAGCATTAACCAATGCCACACCGCTCTGTGGGCGCACCATATATTGGCCAAAACCGCGACGACCGCCGCCCTGACCCGAGCCGCCCTGCACGCCGAGAATATCCTCGAACGAGAAGTTCTGCTGGTTAATGTTATTGAACAAGCCGATAACCGACAAACGGCTGTCGCCTTGGAAGAAATTGACATTTCCGCCAACTACATATTTATGATTTGAGGTAACATCGTCGGCATCCGGCTGATAACCATAACCGGCATACACCTTACCGAATTGGCCCTGCTTCATTCCCGGTTTGGTAACGATATTGAGTGCCTTGTAACCCTCGCCGTCGTCCATTCCCGAGAACTCTGCCTGATCGCTCAACTTATTAAACACCTCGATACGATCGACCGCCTCGGCAGGCAACGATTTGATAGCCGTATTTACATCATCGCCAAAGAACTCTTTGCCATCGACAAAAATCTTCTTAATCTCCTCGCCTTGCGCCTCGACCGTGCCGTTATTGAGCGTGATGCCCGGCATCTTCTTCAACAATCCCTCGACATCCGCATCGTTAGCCACCTTGAAAGCACCGGCGTTATAACTCAACGTGTCGCCATTCTGCGATGCTCGCAACGACTTCACCTCCTTAACGACGGTCTCGATTCGGGTCGAAGACTCGGTCATCGTCAATTTACCCAACGCGACGGTTGGCGATGCTACTTTGAACGTCTTGGTCAGGTCGGCATAGCCCAAGAATGAGGCAACAAGCGTATATTCGCCATACGCCACATTCGATATTTCGGCAACACCGTTATAACCTGATGTATAATATTTCTTATTATCGGGTTTGGAAGTTGGGTACAACTCGATAACAGCACCCATAATACCCTCTTTGGTCGCAGAATCAATCAAAGACAACGACACCTTCGCCGTCTGTTGAGCAACAGCCGACAAGGCAAATACTGCCATCACACACAATATAACTATACGTCTCATTATAATCTTCTTCGATTTTGCTGTGCAAAAGTACAAAAACAACTATATCTGATATCTACCAAGTCGGTGAATCGCCCAAAATCAGGGGTAAACCGACTTACTGTTTCGGCGAACCAACCAGCCACGCCTTAAATTCGGGAACTCGCGCCTTGGAGATAATTATTTTTTCTGGCGTTTCGAGCGTAAGATTCAGCAACAAACGACTACCAAACCAAACCGAAATATCTTTCACCGCTTCGCGCGATACAATAAATTGACGATTGGCTCGGAAGAATACGTTTTGTGGCAAAATCCCCTGCAACGCTTCGAGCGTACGTTCAATAGGGTAGCGTTCGCCCTTAAAGTTGTATGCCGACACGCGCTCGTCGCTCGTATAGAAGAAGGCGATATCGTCACACGACAACGGAATAATCTTATCACGAAAACGCACCAAAAAAGTCTGTTGCTCGACCCTCTCGGTTTGTGCCATCGTATCCACACGCTCGACGTATGCACTACGGTCGGCGTTGGTCAGCATCTTCCACTTATCAATAGCGCGCGACACATCTTGCTCGTTTATCGGCTTTAATATGTAGTCAATACCGTTCACCTTGAACGCCTCCAAAGCGTATTGGTCATATGCCGTCGTAAAGATAATCGGCACATCAACCTTCACCGAATCGAATATACGGAACGACTTTCCATCCGAGAGGTGAATATCCATAAATACCAAATCGGGCATCGGATTGGAGCGAAACCACTCAACGCTATCGACAACCGTGTCGATTATGTCCAATATCTCGACATCGGGCGCAATCTCCTTCAATATGGCCGACAGATTTTGCGCGGCAGCGGTTTCGTCCTCAATTATCAATATCTTCATAGTGTATGTATCTACGCCACCATATTTTTGAGTGGCAATTTAACCATAAACTCCTTCTCGGTCTGCACAACCTCAATATCGCAACCAAGCATCAGATTGTAACGATTCCGTAGATTTTCAAGACCTGTTCCCGTACCAATCTGCTCTTCGAGCAACGGACGACGTTCGTTTGCCACAATCAGGTAATCATTCTCCGTATAGATTCGTATGTGGAACGGATTTTTAGCCGTTATCGTATTGTGTTTCACTGCATTACCAATAAGCGGCTGCAACGAAAGTGCAGGCAGTCGCCAATCCATATACTTCTCATCAATCGCCACATCGAAGAATATTTTATCGGCGTATCGTATGCGGAATAGATAGCAATATGCATCGGCAAAGTGCATCTCCTCGCTCAGTGCCACAAGTTCCGAATTGTTGCTATTTTGTGTGATATAACGGAACGTATAAGAGAGCTGATTGATATACTCCAACGCACGCTTGTCGTCCTTCTCGCGCACAAGCATCGAGAGCGAGTTGAGCGAATTGAAGAAGAAGTGCGGATTTATCTGGCTGACCAACATATTGTAGCGCGTTGTCAGGTTTTCGTTTTTCAACTGCTCGTTCTCCAATCCCATCTGCTGACGCTGATAGACCAACGCATATATTTGCGAATAGAGCAAGATAACAACCAACGTAAACAGACACTTCAACATCACCACAAAATCAATCAGGTGACGCCCCTGATAGACCAAGATGGTCTCGCCCGTACGATAATTGACCACAGGGGCCAAGAAGTATGCTACGACGGTTATTATAATTGATATAGTCGCTCTCTGGGCAAAGAGTTTCCACGACGGCAGTTGTCTCGAACGCGGCAGATTGACCGACAGCAATATGAAGGCGACAAGAATATAATATAGTATCTGGAACAGCATCTCCTGCGTTCGACCCGGACGGTCGTAGCGGATAGTCGAATCGAATGGCGCACCGTTATAGACCAAAATCTTTTTGAGCGACAAGTGTCCACGCTCATAACCCTCTTGCGGACTCGCTTCACCCTCAATCACGTCGCCGGTTTTCAATTCAAGCCAACGTATCGAACGACGCTCGACATAGATGCTGTCGCCACTCTCCGAGACAAGGTATCCGTAGCCATCGACGCTCACCGACAGACGACCGGAAACCTTTTTCACATCCTCCGCATTGCTATTGTGTCGCGCATTGGTCTCCGACGGATTGACCACGAGCAGCAACAGATACGAGAAATTGACCACCAAACTGATAGCCAACGCCAACAAGGCAAACGAAAGCCACGACGACGTACGCCACACACTCATAACTACTCCTCTTTTTTATCGTCATACCACGACGCATACATACGATAATCGCGCGCTATGCGGCCAATAATCTCTTCACGCTGGGCTGGCGTAACCTCTTTTACCTTCTTTGCCGGCACACCCGCATAGACGGAGTTCGGCTCCAATTTGGAGTTTGAAAGCACCAATGCATTGGCTGCAATAATACAACCCGAAGCCACAACAGCATTGTCGAGAATCGTTGCGCCCATACCAATCAAGCAGTTGTCCTCGATAATCGCGCCGTGAATAGTCGCATTGTGACCAACCGACACATCGTTACCGATATGGGTCTGCGACGGATGCGGCGAGCCATCGTAGAGCGTATGAATTACGGTGCCGTCCTGAATATTCGTACGGTCGCCAATCGTAATTTTGTTCACATCGCCACGCAACACAACATTGTACCAAATCGACGAATCGCATCCTACGGTCACATCGCCAATAAGCACCGCCGTTTCGGCAACGAACGTTCCTTTGCCGACCTCCGGCGTATGATTTCTCACAGATTTAATGTATGCCATATTCTTTATATGTTTTTATATTTACTATCGCTTTTTCTCGCCACTATAAATGTTTTGCCTCCTGCCAATACGATTCGAGTTCGTCGAGCGACGTCTCGTTCATCATCTTGCCCTGCTCGGCTACGCGCTTCTCGACGTGGTTAAATCGCGAGATAAACTTCAAATTGGTGCGCTCCAACGCATTTTCAGGGTCGATACCGTAGAGGCGGCACGCGTTAATCAGAGCAAAGAAGAGATCGCCGATTTCGCCCTCCAAATCGTTCGTCGAGCCGGAGCGCATCTCTGCCTCCACCTCGGCAAATTCCTCCTTCACCTTATCCCACACATCCTCTCTCTTCTCCCAATCGAAGCCCGATGCCGCCGCCTTTTCGCCCACGCGGAACGCTTTAACCATCGCAGGCAACGAACGCGGAACACCGCCCAAAATTCCGCTCTTGCGCGCCTTCTTTCGCAATTTCAGCGCCTCCCAATTCTGCTTCACCTCCTCCGGCGAATCAGCTAGCACATCGCCATAGACGTGCGGATGACGATATATCAATTTATCGCACAACGCATTGCAAACATCAGCATAATCAAACTCGCCCTGCTCGTCGGCCATCTTCGAGTAGAAGACAACGTGCAACAACACATCGCCCAACTCCTCTTTGATGCCCTCCATATTTCCATCCGTTATGGCATCTGCCAACTCAAAAGTCTCTTCGATTGTATTTTTGCGCAACGACAAAAACGTCTGTTCGCGATCCCACGGGCACTGCTCGCGCAAGGTATCCATCACCTCTAAAAGTCGCGCCGTGGCCTCTAATTTTTTATTCATAATTTTTAGATTGCAAATTTGCCACAAATATACTAATTTTGTTGCAAATAAATTCATTTGAGGATATGAAACTTAAATTGCTTTTCGTACTATTATTTGTTGCACAAACTGTTGTGGCAACCAACACCATACCCGCTGTCAACAACGAGGAGAACCGCAACGGGCACTTTACCATAACCCCAAAAACTGCGCTCGTCTATAACAGCACGGTGCGCGATGTGGCGATGTATCTGTTGGAGTACATTCCGTTCAAACAGATTCTGTCGTCCAACAAGACGATGCCGGGAGATATATTCCTAACCATCAACCGATTTATGGACGAGGAGGAGTATCGGCTCACCATCGACAAAAACAACATCCGCATCGAGGGTGGTGGCTATGGCGGCGTATTCAATGGTGTGCAGACGCTGTTGCAAATGTTGCCGAGCGAGATATACACCAAGAAGTGCCGTCTGCCGATTGATGTTCCGCTATGCGAGATTCACGACTCGCCACGCTTGGCGTATCGTGGTTTTATGCTTGACGTCGCACGCACGTGGCTTCCGGCCGATAGGGTAAAGCGATATATCGACCTTATGGCATACCACAAGCTCAACAAACTCCACTTCCACCTGACCGACGATGAGGGTTGGCGCATTGAGCTGAAATCGCATCCCGAGTTTGCCACAATAGGCGGATTCCGTGGTGGCGATTCGCCCGTACATCCGCGTTATGCGAAGTTTGGCGAAAAGTGGGGTGGCTACTACACACAAGAGGAGTTGCGCGACATCGTTGCATACGCTGCACAGCGCAATATCGAGGTGATTCCCGAAGTCGATATGCCCGGACACAGCAAAGCACTCGGAGCAATTCATCCCGATATCCTCTGCAACTTTACGCCCAACACCGCCTCGACTAACGGCTTGGATATTCGCAATGTGTGGTGCGCAGCAAAGGAGAGCAACTATGCTATCATCGAGGACGTTATAAAGGAACTGAGCGAGATATTCACTTCAGAATATATCCACATCGGCGGCGACGAAGTCGATATGTCGCAGTGGCGTCAATGTCCCGATTGCCAACGACTTAAACACGAGCGCGGCTTGGAGAATGAGAGCCAAATCGAGGACTACTTTATCGCTCGCACAACGGAGATTCTCGCCCGCTACGGCAAAAAGCCGGCCGTGTGGCACGAAGCCATCGACGGTGGCTCGCTACCTAAAACTACGCGCGTATATGGTTGGAAGAGTGTTAAACTATGCAAACACTCAACCGAGCGCGGATATCCGACAATCGTTATGCCGGGCGAATACTTCTATCTCGATATGAAGCAATCCGACCGCGAAGAGGGACACATTTGGGCTGCGATTATCGATGCCAAGCGTATTCACTCATTCGATATCGACAAATATGGTTTTACAGAGTATCAGCGCAACAATATCGCCGGCATTGAGGCATCGTTTTTCAGTGAACTCTATATTGCCAACCACCCGGAGAGCAACGACTACCTCGACTATATGCTCTTCCCACGCTTGTGTGCCGTATCGGAGATTGCGTGGAGTAGCAAACAACGCTCGTGGGACGATTTTTACACAGCACTACGCACATCGCACTACGACCGTATGCAGGCGATGGGCATCGCATTCCGACTCTTCACGCCCGAAGTGGTATATTCCGACGGCAAGTTGAGTGCATCGGTTGACGATGGCTCAACGCTGTACTATACGGACGAGCGTAACGGGCGCGAAACGCGATACACCAAGCCGATAGATTGTCGCACACCGGAGTACATATCATTCCGCAGTCGTTACGGCACGGCACATAGTCGCAAAACAGGTAGCGCAGAGTATCTGCGTATGCTTACGCCGCCGGTAACCGTCACCTCTTCAATGCCTTGCTCGACAAAAGCACCACTCACAAACCCTGCAAAATACACCAACTCTATCGCTCGTACTACACGCGCTGCGAAGAGTGGCGACTGGATTGAGTATCGTTTTGCGGAACCGATTTCGTGCCGCGAAATTGTCGTCCAAACAGGACATATCCACCTGCGTCGTTGTCTGTTTTTGGCAGGTTACACAGAGGTGTGCTACGACGGGAAATCGTGGGTGCGCACAAACGAGCTCTCGGACGGAGGAGCAATCATTCGCCCGACAGCAAAAATTCACGCCGTTAGGGTAGTTGCCACTACGCGTAGCGATGCCGAGAACAATGTGGTTATCGGTCCACTGCGAATCAGATAAACCGCTCACGAAAACTAAAGAATATCAATAACAAAATTCTCCTGCCCCCCCCAAAAAAAGAAATGATGCAAAAAGCGACTACTTTTTGCATCATTTCTTTAATATCACTACCTACAGAATTACTCCTGCTTGAAAATTCGCATAATAAAACCACCTCCAGGAGCCATCTTTATCGGCACCACACACTGTGGCGACAACACGAAGTTCTCCTTGGTATAATCCGAAGCTATGCGGTGGGCATTCGCACCATCGCGGAACAATTCCACACGCCATACGCCTTCGCCCACAATCTTGGACAAATCCACATCGACGCTTCTCGAATCCCAATTGGTCATACCGCCGACACACCAGACATCGGCCGATTTGCGAGCCGTTATTACGTACTCTCCAATCTTTCCATCAAGCACAACCGTATCATCCCACACCGTCGGTACCGAGGCTATAAACTCCGCACACTCGTGCTCTTTGCGATATGCCGTCGGAGAGTCGCACAACATCGAGAGCGGAGAGAAAAAGATGGCATATGCGGCAAGCTGATGACAACGTGTGCCCTGACTCATCGGCTCGCTTCTTACCGGGCGATAGTTCTTGCGAATAGCATTGCGCATTGCGCCCTGTGTATAATCTATCGGGCCTGCAACCATACGGATAAACGGCATTGTGACATCGTATCTCATCTGATCAACGCTCTCTTTGCTCCACTTCATCTGTTCCAGACCAAAAACCCCCTCGAAATTGACAACATTCGGATATGTACGATTCAGGCCCGTAGGTTTATGGCAACCATGAAAATCAACCATCAGTTTATACTTTGCACATATCTCTGCTGCACGATAGTGGAACGAATTCATGAGCGTATCGTCTCTATCCATAAAATCAATCTTGAAGCCCTTTACACCCATGGCCGAATAGTGGCGACAAACCTCTTCCATATTGCTGTTAAAGGCGTTGTATCCCGCCCAAAGAATTATACCGACACCTTTCAAGGCGGCATAATTAACAATCTCTTTCAGATCAATCTGCTCGACGACAGCCATCAGGTCGTTCTGATACTTTACAGCCCAGCCCTCGTCCAAAATAACATACTCTATACCATAATCGGCCGCGAAATCTATATATGCCTTATAGGTAGCAGTATTTATACCCGCTTCGAAATCCACACCTGCGAGGCCCCAGTGATTCCACCACTCCCAGGCAACCTTTCCAGGTGCAATCCATTCGGTATCCTCCACTCGACAAGGCGATGCGAGACGATAGACCATATCCGAAGCAGCGAGGTCACTATCCGTATCCGTAACAAGCACTATACGCCACGGAAATGTGCGCTTACCGCTACACTTGGCAATATAGTCGTGGCGAGAGCGTACGATGCCTTGCAACTTGTTGTGTCCTCCAACCTCGACCAAATCGGGCACCGGCGCAAAGCAACCCTTCAAATGCATGCCTTTATCCGTATTGTGCAGGAACATGCCAGGATAATCCTCCACATCACTCTCGGCGATGCACACCTTTACACCCTGAACATCCACAACAACAGGCGAGAAGGCCAACCTTCCGCCATCGACCTCCGAGAGCGGGATATAATTATAGGTATTCTCAAACGAAGTAAAATATGGATCCTTTTTTGTTCCAGTAAGGTTGTTGTAAGCTATCCAGCATTTGTAATCGGACCCAAAATTAAACTCCGCGCACTCGTCATTAACCATAAAATCACCGCTGCGATTGGTGATAAAGCGATAGCATACACCCTCGTCATACGCTCTAAACTCAACGCCATAGCTACCCTTAAAATCCAACTTTATGCTGTTGTATCTCTCCGAGATGGTGTTACGATGATAGAATTTGGCCTCTATAAAACTGTTCACTGCACCCCTTGACACTTTCGAAAGACGGCATTGTTGGCCCAACACGACACCATCCTCAAGATATAATGCGATATCGGACGGCTCCAATACTCTTTTATGGTCATAATCAATCGTGTAGCTCAATTTTTTACCCACACAAATCGTTACTTCAATTCGGCCATCAATCGAAATAAGTTTGTAACTCTTCTCTGCCGCAGTAGCAGAAAACAGGACAAATAATGTCGCAATAAACAATACGGAGCGTCTCATAATGCAATTTAAGGGGATAGGAATCCAACAAATTATATCACTACAAAGATAAGAAATCATTTTGATTCCAAGAATAATTAGACGCAAAAAAATCAACGGTCTCCATCCACAAAGGAATCGACCGACCGCCGCAGGCGAGAGCAGTGCAAACAGGACATATCCACCTGCGTCGTTGTCTGTTTTTGGCAGGTTACACAGAGGTGTGCTACGACGGGAAATCGTGGGTGCGCACAAACGAGCTCTCGGACGGAGGAGCAATCATTCGCCCGACAGCAAAAGTTCACGCCGTTAGGGTAGTTGCCACTACGCGTAGCGATGCCGAGAACAATGTGGTTATCGGTCCACTGCGAATCCGATAGGTGCATCTATTAAACACTCAAACGGCGATTATAAAATTATTCTTTCCAAAGTGTTGTATTTTGGAATGTTTTGTGCTATCTTTGCATTGGTTTTCTCGGGGGACTCTGAGTCATCAGGTGGAATCCGTCTTATTCTACCGCCTTCGGGCGGTAGTCTCTTTTTGTTAATACTTCTTTACCTCATATTCCAGAATCTCATTCTGTCCTCTAATGACACAAATTATTCTTCTAATGTGGTGTGTGATGAGTTCGCCACTATTATTTCGGAAGAATTTGAAGTAGTTAATAAACCTCCGTGCAGACAACTCTGCCGAGTCGCCACCGGTTGGATACAATCTACAAAATCACCCCATCCGACACAACACCCAACCGCACAAAGGAATCGACCGACCGCCGCAGATGAGCGCAGAGCAAGCGGAGGAGGGTAGGCGCAATCGAAGATTGGCGGTGTTGGGAATTGGTGACTGAAAACTCGTTTTCAAAGGCGACAATTCACAATGCCGTAAATTGCGCAGCAATCGCCTATCACAAACCTCCGCGCAGATAACTCTGCCGAGTCGCCACCGGTTGAACGATTCCCGTCCCGAGTACAAAAAAAAGGAGGACTCGCAAAAGTCCTCCTGGTACTCGGGACGGGAATCGAACCCGTACGGGCATTACTGCCCACAGGATTTTAAGTCCGGCGTGTCTACCTATTCCACCACCCGAGCATTGCTTCACATCCTGCACGTAAAGCGGTGCAAATTTAAGATTTTATATCGGATTCTCCAAATCGGCTATCGATATATTCAATTATTTCATCGGTTTGCGACGGGTGAAACCACCGAATCTCCGCATCTCGACGAAACCACGTCAGCTGACGCTTGGCATAACGGCGCGTATTTCGTTTGATGAGTTCAACCGCCTCGTCACGCGAAATGTTCCCATCGAAATAGTCAAACATCTCCGAGTAGCCGACCGTACGTAGCGAGTTACACTCTCGATACGGCAAGACTGCGCGCGCCTCGCACTCCAAACCCGCCTCCATCATAATATCGACACGGCGGTTTATGCGCTCGTACAGCACCTCTCGCGGCATATCTACGCCCACCTTAACTATCTCGAAGTCGCGCACCTTTCGACCGCCTTTACGCAGTGCAGAATACTTCGCACCGCTTGTAAGGCATACCTCTAATGCACGCATTACACGCGCCGGATTATTGCGATCGACCTGCTCGTAATATTCGGGGTCGAGATGTCGCAACTCCTCCGCAAGCGAGGCAACGCCCTCCGATGCCAATCGCGCCGCGAGTGTTTCACGCAACTGCTCATCCGCCTCCGGCAAATCATCCATACCTTCGCACAACGCACGAACGTAGAGCCCCGACCCACCAACCGCCACAACCGTATCGTGATTGGCAAACAACTCGTCAAGGCGCGCAAGGGCGGCTTTCTCATACTCTCCGCAATTAAACTCTTGCGTGAGGTCGAGTTCGCCTATGAAATGATGATTAACGATTTGCAACTGTTCGTCCGACGGATAAGCAGTGCCTATCGGCAGGCCTCGATACACCTGACGCGAATCGGTCGATAGTATCGGTGCATTATAACGTCGGGCAAGAACGATACTCAGATCAGTCTTGCCCGACGCCGTTGCTCCGACAACAACAATAAGTCGTCGTTTAGTATTCATCGTCATACGAATCGTCGCCGTCAAATTCATCAAAATCGCCCATCATCTCGTCGAATATCGAGCCCTCGTCCGACGACACCGCATCCGGATCGTACTGGTCGGGCACAGGCGCATTCTCGAACGCCACGCGCGGATACTTCAACTCGGCATTCGGCTGCGAAGCATTGACCAACTCCAAGTAGAATGCACGGTCGGATATCATATCGAACTGATATATCAATCGGTGGCAATCTGCTACTGCCAACTCTGCAAGCGTAATGTCGCTCATCGGAATCGGAGCATCCTCGCCACCCATTCCGCCGCCCATATCCATCAGCGTAAACTCGCGCAAACGATTCCAATAGTCGTCCGCCGTAAAGAACGAAGCCATACAATCGTCATAGCCGACCGATTTGATAATGAAGTCGTGAAATGCAGCCAGAGTCATCTCCGGCTCGACCTCGAAATCGCGAACGAAATTATCGTTTTCGTCGCTGAGCATTCTGAATTTGAGAATCATAACACAATCGCCCTAAATTGTTGATTAATCAATCTTTACGCAACGTACCTGCATCGCATTGGCACGACGCGAAGGGTGGTTGAGATTGAATTTATTGATTGTACGCGTAGTCGTCAAATCGAAGTACATACAAGTCGAGTACTTGCCGTCAGCCGTTGTTCCGGCCGTCCAATAGTAGCCCTCCCACGGCTCCGGTGTCGAAGGATATACATCCGTCTTATAGTTCATATTGACAATAACGCCATCGAAATAACTACGGAAACCGCCACCGAGATAGAAGTACGAATTTGCACCGTCGGTCAGCGACCAACCGAAACGCTTACGCGCCTCTGCCAAATCCGTTGCATCCTCCGCAGCCGAGAGCGACAATACATCGAAATCACTCTTCGCAGGTACTCGCCAACCATAAGGACAAGGGTCAGCCACGCTCTTTGAGGTATTGCTCCACAGATTAGAGTTGCGCACGTGGAGCCAATCGCCAACGCCATCACCCTCTTCGCCGACACACGCCGGATTAATAATCATCGTCGTCGGATTTGCAGTAGCATACTCAACCGTACCGGTCTTCTCGTCCGTCTCAATGGTGCTGACATACACACTGCTGCCCGATACTCCATAAGCTGCCTCATCATCACCACCGGCACAATTATAGGTCTTCGGACGCATAAACGGATCTTTTCGGCCCCACTGATAGTAGAGACCGTACGAAGCGAGAATCTGCTCCGACTCTGTCGCGCCATTGCTATTGCCGAAAGCACCGAGATTTACCTGCATAAATTTGCGACCATTTGCGTAGGTATCATACTCGCCAAGCACATCCTTCGCAACAACCCAAATATGCCAACTCCACACAATCTCATCCGAGCCATTGTATGCTGCAATCACTGCATTACCTTCAACCAATACGTGTCCGCCATTCTCCACAATCGCCTTTCCATCGTCATCCTTTTTGCAATCGACAAAGAAGGAGACACTATGCGACTCTGCATCATAATCGACGTGCTGCAACAGAGCGGCATTCGACTGCCAAAGCATCTTCACATCCTCGACACCCGACAACGGCTCGCCTGCGCCATTTGCCGACACATCGAGCGAATAGAGCGTCGTCGGCTCATTCACGACATACGAATTGGCATACTCACCATTCGGATTCAAGTGAACACTCTTGTCGCCAACGATATAGAAGTTGAACGTATATTTCGACGCCTCACCATTCTCCGCTATCACATTAAGTGTTGCCGAGCCGTTACGCAACTTGTCGCGCTGTGTCTCATCAACCGGATCTTTCGGTGGGGTAATCTTCACGGTACGCGCTGCGTGGTCCACCTCGCAAGCCCAACCATCGCTCACCGACTTAACCACAATAGACGCGACGTTCACAGACGTATATTCAGTCACTTGCGGTTCTCCGCCCCATTTGAAGTAGTAGGCGAGTTTCTCGAAACTTACGCTGTGCGAATCGTCTTTATCACAAGCACCCATTGCCAATGCTGCAAATGCGGCAATGAGCAGAAATTTAAGATTTTTCATATATTTCTTAATCTCGTTTTTTCTTTCCATAAATATTTAACGCGCAAATATACCTAAAAACTCTATAATATCGAAATCTTTGAGCGAGATTTCTCCGTTTTAGGAATAATTATTGCCACTCATCGAACGAAATTCAACCACATTTAGTATATGGCAAAGCAAAAAATAGAAGAGGGTTCGCACGTCGCCGACCCATCATTCAGGATTACAGTAACAGCCGAAGGCCCCTATTTGGTCTATGGTCGCCCACCATTGGCTATGCAGTTTATTATGCCCAACGAGATGGGCGAGAGTTGGTATTTTCAGGAGGGTCGCCACTTCTCGACCGAGGCCGAGCCGACCGCGCTATGCCGTTGCGGTCGTTCGCACACCAAGCCCTATTGCGACGGCGAGCACCGCCACACGAAATGGGATGCACGACTCACGGCCGACACCAACGGTTTGCTCGACAATATCGAAATTACCTCGGGCGAGAAAATTTCGATAACCGACAATTCGAAATTCTGCGTCTTTGCCCGCTTTTGTGATGCTGCAAGTGGAGTATGGAATCTCGCCGAGCACGACGAGGACCGCATTGCGCGCCGATTGGCAATTCGCGGAGCAAAAATGTGTCCAAGCGGACGTCTATTGGCTTGGGACAACGCAACAGAGCAGCCATACGAGCCAGATTTCGAGCCAAGTTTGGGGCTAATCGAGGACGACGCCATAGGCGCAAGCGGAGGGCTGTGGGTGCGTGGCGGAATCTGCATCGAACGCGAGGATGGCCGTCCATACGAGATACGCAATCGCAGTGTTTTGTGCCGTTGCGGAGGATCGGGCAACAAACCCTATTGCGACGGCTCGCACGCATCGGCGCGTTGGCGCGACGAATTGGAGGGTATTCCCGAAGGTGCAACCACACCGGAAGAGGTATATTAACGACTAAAAAGAAGAGAGGTTATCCGTCACAAGACAACCTCTCTCCATTTCGCGCCCAAATCCGCTATCTACTATCTCTTCGGAATTCCACGCTCGCAAGGGACACTCACTTGGCACTTACCGCAGCCAAAGCGCGGAGCATAACGCACACGCATCTCGTGTACATAACTGCTACATTTCAAGTGCGACTTACCCTCGGCAAGCGTAATAGCGCAACCCGGACATTGACGCACACACGCACCACACTTCGTACAATACTCATACACATCACTATACGGACGTGAAGTTACCGCAAGCGAAGCATCGACAATCACGCTACCAAAACGACCGGCAACGCCACGTTCGGTAATCAAACCTTTCGACAAACCGAACGTGCCAAGTCCGCAGATATATGCCACGTGACGTTCCGACCAATTACTCGTAAAGCTCAGCGACTTGTCATCAATCGCCTCGTTCGTACCCGGCTCGAAGACATACTGAAACTCGTTGCTCGCGTATGGCGACAGGGCTTTGACGCCTTGATGCGCAAACCACTCTTCAAGAAAGTGGTTCATCTCCGTCAAAAATGCCTGTCCCTCTACACGCGCATAGAGCCAACCGTTGCCCACCTCGACCGCATCGCAACGGTTGCCCTCGACAACAAAATCGCTGAACGGAGCAAAGTAGGAGACCACGCAACGCGCCTCCGGCAACCACTCCTTTGGAGTGCGGAACAATTTGCCGACAACCTCCGGACGTTTCAGCTCCTCCCACAGAGCATCGTCTGCCGAGCCGATACGGATAATCGGGTCGTCGTACAGACGCTGGCCCACATCCTCCGGCACGAGAGCCATCTGTTCGCTCACGTAGTTGTGAGGCGACTCACGAAATGCACGTGCCAACGCCTCGCAAATATCGTCTATCGTAATCATTGTTATTTCTTTGCGGCCGGCATATTTGGTGTGGCTATCGACTCACGCATTTGCGTATCGGCCATAATATTCTTCATCTTGTAGTAGTCCATAATACCAAGATTGCCATTGCGGAACGCCTCTGCCATTGCAAGCGGCACCTCTGCCTCGGCGATGATAACCTTTGCGCGCGCCTCCTGCGCCTTTGCTCTCATCTCTTGTTCGAGGGCAACAGCCATAGCGCGACGCTCCTCGGCCTTCGCCTGTGCGATATTCTTATCGGCATCGGCCTGATCCATCTGCAACTGCGCACCGATATTCTTTCCGACGTCGATATCGGCAATATCAATCGAGAGAATCTCAAATGCCGTACCTGCATCCAAACCCTTTTCAAGCACCACGCGCGAAATCGAATCCGGATTTTCCAACACGATTTTATGCGTAACGGCAGAGCCGATAGACGACACAATGCCCTCGCCGACACGAGCCAAAACGGTCTCTTCGCCCGCACCGCCGACCAACTGCTTGATATTGGCACGCACCGTAACACGCGCCTTGGCAATCAACTGAATACCGTCTTTTGCGACAGCGGTAACCGGTGGGGTATTGATTACCTTCGGATTGACCGACATCTGCACCGCCTCGAAGACGTCACGACCTGCCAAGTCGATTGCCGTCGCCATCTTGAAATCGAGGGCGATGCTCGCCTTTTGAGCCGACACCAAAGCGTGTACCACATTGCGAACATTACCACCGGCAAGATAGTGCGCCTCCAACTCGTTAGGGTTGAGTTTCAGACCCGCCTTCGTACCCTCAATCATCGACGAAACAATTACCGAAGGTGGCACCTTACGCCAACGCATCAGCACAAGTTGCAACAGCGAGATATGCACACCCGACACCAACGCCGAAAACCACATACCAACCGGAATAAAATAGAATGCCAACCAGATGGCTACAAATGCCAAAACGGCAATCATTAAAACAACACCAAGTTCCATAGTATTAATTTTTTAAGTTATTTCAACTGTACTTCAAGTTTATGTAAGAATTCATCATCGACACGCTTCGATGCCTTCAACGCCGGAACACACTCCGTAAGCCCCTTTTCGTAGCGATCAATCCACTTCAAAACATCGCGCGGATACTCGGTAATAAAGTTCGGCGTCTGCGACACATTCATATACTCGTCAGGCAACATCGTATATGGATCGTAACTCGTTGCGTAACGTTCCTTAAACTCCGGCGTAAGCACACGACAACGTGCAAATACGCCCTGCTTGCCATACAATTTCGGTTGTGCTGCCATCTGCTCTGCATCAAACACCAATTCGACTATGCACTCTTTATCGCAAGCGCAGAGATCAGTATAGACAATCGGCGACAACGTATATCCGTCATAGCCCCATTCGCCACACTTTGCAAAACGCTTATACGAGAGCTCCTCGCCATTAACCAGCACCTTCACAGGAGGCATCTGCGCCGGAAAGCGCAACTCGTAACGACGCTCTGCCGCTGCACCCTTATACGCGCCCTCGCGAGGAGCAATACGCACAACGATTCTATCGCCTGCGGTTCTCTTCTCGATATGCGTATAAGCAAATTGCTCGGCATAGTATTTCGATTCGCCATCATCCTCATACAGAGCGGTCTTGCCATCGGCACCCGGAACAAACGTAAGCACAAGGGTAGAGCAGTCGTCCTGCAAATTCTTAACCGTCGATGGGTTCATCGGAATAATGGCTCCGGCGCGTGCAAAGTACGGATTCTCCTCCAACGTATAATCTAACGTCAGCGTCTGTCCGCCCTCAATAATATCACCCGAGGTCATATCGTACCACAATCCCTCCGGAAACCACATTTTCCGCTCGGCAACACCGGTCGCTTTATCCACCGGCGAGCAAACGACCGACACCAGCAGATCGTCGCCGAACATATACTGCTCCTTCATATCGTACGCCTCGTTGCACTCCGGATAGTAGTAGTACATCGGACGGCACATCGACACACCCGTATCGTAGGTCTGTCGCGCTGCATTATATATATAAGGAGCCAAATCGTAACGCAGACGGATAGCCGCGCGCATCTGGAACATATGATTCGGGAATTGCCAGATACGACGTTCGATATTCTTATTTCGCGTACAGTGCGTCTTGAAAATAGGCGTAAATACACCATACTGCAACCAACGCAAATATATTTCAGGATCGGTCGGCTGATTGCGATCGTGCACCGTATGACCGCCTATATCGTGCCCCCAATAGCCATAACCGACATTCGAAGCAGTCGAAGTAAACCACGGCAAGAAACCAAGTGTAGCCCACGAGGTATATGTATCGCCCGAAAAACCAATCTGGTAGCGATGCGAGCCAAGGCCACCCCAACGGTGATAAATCATCGGACGAGCATCACCACGTTCGGCTGCGTGATGGGCAAATGTATGGTTGAGCCAAAATGTATTGCTCAAATCCTTCGTATATTTACTCTCTTTCCACTGTTGCCAATCGAGCCACCAGAAATCGACACCCATACGCTCCATCGGCGCAAGCACCTCATTGAAATAGCAGTCGGCCCACTTCTGCTCGTCGATGTGGAACGGAACACTCTTGCCCGTCTCCGTCCATCCGTACGCCTTCGTAAAACGCTCGTACGGCTCCTCGTAGGGCTGTATGCCCGATGCGGGATGCAGGTTGAGCGAGGTCTTCAACTTCTCGCCACGACACCACTCCAAGAAGTTCGCAGGCGAAGGGAACAGTTGCTCTTTCCACGTATATCCCGTCCAACCGACACGCTGGCCATATTCGTCTTTTTTAGGATTTTGGCGACGCAAGCCCCACGTCTCGTGCCAATCCATATCGACAATCAGCACATCAATCGGAATATCAAAACTGCGCATCTGACCGACCAAATCACGAAATTCGCTATCGGAGTATTGCCAATAACGGCTCCACCAATATCCGAAAGCGTACTTCGGAGGCATCGGAATACGCCCCGCTACGCGCACATAGTCGCCCATCGCCTTCATATATTCGTGACCGTAAGCAAACAGATAGACATCCTGATAATCCTTCTCCGGACGAGTCGTAACCCACTGCTTCCAATGCGAATCGGTCTCAACAAGCAGATGACGCTGCGAATCGTCCACCACGCTCCATCCGCCACGCGACAAGATGCCCTGCTCCATAGGGTCCTTCTTCGTAAAATTCCAACCATCGACCTTATCGAGCGTACGGTTAGTACCCATCAGGTTGAGTGAATCGCAATCGCCATAATGCCACACAACCTTACGGTCGCCCATCGTAAACTCGGCACGCAGATTGTCAGCCGAAAAGCGGCCGCCCTTTTTATACGTAAGAGTCACCTTTTCGGTGCGAATTACGACCTTCGAGCGCGTGTTCGACACCTTGAACGACGGCACAGGCAGTCGGCGATTGACAAACGTAAGCGTTGCTCTATCCTCGAACACGCCATCCTCACTCCACTCCATACGTATCATCTGCGGAGTCAGCACCGTAAATCGTGCATTTCCGGCAACAACCTCTGCCGCAGATGCTGCCTTTGGCGAGAGTGCGCCCTCATTTGCCGATGCCGCAAGCACGCCCAGCATCACAAATACAGGCAACAATAAACTAATTTTTTTCATCTATTATCTGTTTTAAGGTATCTTATCTATATATCGGACAATGCTTTGCCCCCAAAAACACACAAAGCCACGCTACTCGACGCGCTTCACAATAAGCGAGAAGTTGTCAAATCCGACAACCTCGACCGTCTGGCGTTGGTCGATATAGACATCGGCAGACTTTGCCTCGTAACACTTGCCATCCACTTCGACTTTACCCATTGGCGACAAACGAGAAACAGCCACACCGCGAGCACCGAGCGCAACCTTATCTTCCGGCTTAACCATACTCGTCGAATCAATCTCCTGTTTGAGCGACAGACGCTGCCAAGTCTTCGCGCGCAACGACACGACGGTTGTGATGGCCGAGAGCAGCAACACAACCAAAATAGCCACAATGCCTGCCGTAGTACCGAATCCGTCAAATGCCAGATAGATTGCGCCACCATAGCAGACCAGCGACAAAACCGTACCGAGCGATACGCCGGGCAGAAGCACAAGCTCGGCTACAAGAAATAATATGCCCAGAATCACGAGCAGAACAATATACACCATATTATTTTGAGTTTTTTTAGTTACTTGTCAATTCTCGCACCTTGACCTCTGCCGACGGAGCCACGCGCCGAATCTCATCGGCCACACTCTCCGCCACCGAGCGACCAACAAACGCGCCGACCACAAAGTCGCCACTGACGCGCGAAATACGGCAATCGGCATTGCGCGACAAGACGCTCTTTACGGCATCCGAAAGCGATGCAACACCCGAAATTTCAATACTGTACGTCACCTCCGCCTCGCGCGCTTTGGAGAGGTCTGATATATACTCGCCATCCACCCACATAACAACCACAGGGTCGCGGAAACCGATCTTTTTCAGATACGTAACGCCATTGCGCGCCTCTGCTTCGGTACGAAATCCTCCAACGAAATAGGCGTTTTTACCATTGTGGTATTTAGTCGTGTACGAAAGTGGGGTAATACCTCGCAATGCCGACAGATTAGGGCGATTGGTAAATATGCCGATGCGGATTCGATAGATGATTCCCTGCTCATAGACCTTCGTCTGCGGGATAGGGTTGCGCGACGAATATATCGTAGGCAGAATAACCTTCAACGGCTCATATTCGATAAAACTGCGTTTTTCGAGCGACACCTGCGGCAGACAATACTCCTCCGCCCGTAGCGATGACGTCACCCGCTTCAAAGAGTCCACAGCAAGTGGCATTCCGAGTTCGGTTGCCATTCGCGTTTCGAGCATCAGCATACCGCGTTTTTGATGATAGTACGACGACAATACGTCCGACTCGTATGCCCCCACACAACCATCCGCAGCCGTCTGCGCTGCCGAATAGATACGCTCCGTTTCGGTGAGCAACTCGCCACGCATCTCCTGCTCCAACAGCAGATTATACAGATATGTTTTATTATCCGACACCGACTGCCACAAGCCGATTAAATCATCCTCCACTGTTGCACACTTTTTACGCAACTGCTCGATTTGAGCCAACAGTGGAACGGCATCCGCCTCCTTCTCGGCGGCGTCGTACTCGGCACGAAGTGCAACCATTTTATTGTAAATCTTGCGATAGTCGGCAATTTTATCGGCAACCACTGTCTCGCGTGCCTGCATCTCACACAGGGTCTTATAATCGGATGCCGGCAGTGTGGCAGCAAACAATCCGTTACGCACGAAATCGGCACTCTCTCGGCGAGCCAACTCGCTTTGTGACGCATCACTCTTATCGTCCGACTCCGGTTGGCGACCTCGATTTGCCAATATCCAGCGTCGCTCGAAGGCAACAACCTCCGCCATCGCCTCATCGCATCGCTTTTGAGCACCTCTCATCTCGCTCTCCAACACTACAATACGCGCCGCTACACCTTCACGATTATCCTCCGATGCAGCATAACGCGCTCGCATCTCGCCCAGCAGCGTTGCAAGCGAATCACAACTATCGGCAGCCGCCTCTGCGCTCTTCACCACACGCCAATACTCGGCATCCGCCTGCATTGCAGCCGACGTTTCTGTATTTTGAGCCGATGCCGACACAACAGACGAGGCAGCGAGGCAAACGAGCAATATGTATCTCAAAGCATTCATTATCGCCACGATTTTATAAAGAACAACTGAATGAATCCGAATATCTCCAAACGACCCATCAGCATCAATATCGTATCTTTCAATTTCAAAATCACCGGCACATCCGAGTAGTTACTCATCGAGCCCACTTCGCCAAATCCAGGACCAACATTGCCCATACACGCAACCGAGGACGAAAAGGCAGTCATCAAATCCTGACCGAACGCCGTGCCGAAAATTGTTCCTATCAGAAGCAGAGCCAGATACACAACGACAAACAATATGACGCTATGCAACTGCTCGTTCTCTTGCGTGACACCATCCACACGAATACGAATAACGGCGTTAGGATGTTGCTGGCGACGGATTTTCGCCACAAGCAGTTTGCCGGACAACAGCGCTCTATCCACCTTTATACCGCCCGAAGTTGAGCCGGCACAGGCGCATATTATAGAGACAAATATCAACAAGATGATAGCAAACGGCGGCCAAAGATTCGTGTCGGCCGTCGCAAAACCCGTAGTCGAAATAAGCGACACGACCTGGAAGCCCGCCTTACGCAGTGCAGACCAAATCGTAGGGTAGATATCCGCCGCAAACAAACTTATTGCAACACATATCGAGCAGACTAAAATAATTCCTATATAGCCACGAACCACCTCCGAACGGAAGATATTATTCGCTTTGCGCGTAAATGTTGCATAGATTAAACCGAAGTGCAGACTACCCGCAAACATAGCGCCGACCAATATGAGTTCAATCCAAATATTATCATAGAATCCAACGCTTGCATTCTTCACACTAAAACCACAGGTAGAGATTGCCGACATCGCGTGCGTTACAGCATCAAACCATCGCATACCCGCCACTTTCAACAAGGCAAGAGTCACAACCGTCATTCCGACATACACGACAAGCAATATACGCACGATAATCTGCGTACGATAACGATAATTGTCCTTGGCAAGCGACGAAAGTTCGATATTCGACAACGCCATCTTATTTGTTCCGAGCGATGGAAGAATCACGAGTGCAAACATCACAACGCCAACACCGCCAATCCACGCCGAAGCCGCACGCCAAAACAACATTCCTTGGGGCAGCTCCTCAATATCGTCAAGAATCGATGCTCCCGTTGTCGTAAAGCCCGATACACTCTCAAACCAAGCATTTACAAGCGAGAACTCACCACCCCAAATCAGATAAGGGAACATTCCGACGACACAAGCCAACACCCACGAGCCAACCACAATAACAAAACCCTCTTTGTTGGTTATACTGTTCACCTTCGGCACAAACAACATCGGGAAGGCACCGAGCAACAGAGTCAGCAACGACGAGAGTAGCAGCGGATAGAATCCCGAATCGGAATTATTCCACAACGATATACCCGCAGAGACAGCCATAAACGCCGATACACACAGCATCACCGTTCCGACATATCGCAGTATGATGGAAAAACGCATAACCCGCTCTATTTCTTGTTAATATTATCCTGCTGTTTCGACATTCCTATCAGAATTTCGATATTATCGCTGAGCTCCTTGAACTCGTCAATGAGTTCACCCTTCACATTAAACGGCAGACGGAATGAGAGATAATCCGACAGAGCGCGATTGATTTTTTTCATCGGTCGCACACAATACACGCTGATGAAGTAGTAGAACATCAGCACGATGGCAATCATCACGATAAGCGAAATAAACACCGGAGCCACCGAGCGATAAGCATTCTTATTGAGTTGCTCGGCACGTGGAGCCAGCACACTATGCGTATGCGTCATAAACGACTGAATACGCTCGACAAGTTCGTTGTAGGCATACTTGTATCGCGTATCGTACCACTCTTTTCCACTTCGCGCAGCCACATCGGCGCCCAAATCCGCAACCATCACACCTTCGGCGCCGACCGTAGCAACCGCAACGCTATCCGCCACCTCGTGCTTTGGTGCAACCGGCGCAGACATATACTCATCCACAACGTGTTGCAACTGCTCGATACCGAAAGCGAGCGAATCCAGACGCGACGCATCGGTCGCCTCGCTACGCACTGTTGCGAGTTTGCCTTCAAGATTGCTAATCGAGCGACGGCACACATCCTCATAATTCTTATCGCCAAAGACTACCAAATGCACAACCGCGCTGCTATGCTCACCGGCCGATTTCAGCATATCCTTGGCAATCTCCATATTACGACGGGATGCCGACAAAATCATCTCGGTATCGTTACTCATATTGCCCAACTCAAACAACGATATCATACCCGAAACAAACAACAAGGCGACAATGCTCAAAAAGCCGATTGTCACTCTTTTGCCAATACCTTTCATAATTGAAACTCTCTGTTATTTTCAGCAAATATACGAAATTTATCTATAAATAGATAATTTCGCCATCGTTTTGCTGCATATTATTCGATAATCTGCCCCACAATGTCGCCTGACGGCTCAATGGAGAGTAATTTGGTAGGGACAATTTTGTTTATAAACCTACGGTCGTACGGCACTTTAACCTTAATATAGTTACCCGTAAATCCGGTCATCATTCCGCCACGCTCCGTACTCTCGAAGAGCACATCTGCCGTCGTACCCACAGCGCGCGAGCAGAAATCATAATGCAGACGATCACTCAATCGTTCCAACTCCTTGACTCGCGCCGTCGAGACCGACGACTGCACCTTGTTCGGCAAATCGACTGCCGGCGTACCCGGACGCTCCGAGAATGGGAATATATGCAGGAAAGCGGGAGAGATACGCTCCAAAAAGTTGCGCGAATCGGCAAAATCGGCATCTGTTTCGCCCGGAAAACCGGTAATCACATCAATACCGATAAACGCATCGGGCATCACACGACGAATCGCCTCGATACGGTCGGCAAACTTCTCGACCGTATAGCGACGACGCATCAGCGCAAGTATTTTATTCGAGCCGCACTGAATCGGGATATGGAAGTGATGTTGAAATTTAGATGACTGCGCACAAATACCTATTACTTCATCTGTTATAAGATTTGGTTCTATCGACGAAATTCGATATCGTTCAACGCCTTCAACCGCATCCAACGCACGCAACAAATCGGCAAACGATTCGCCCGTAGTCTTACCAAAATCGCCGGTATTAACACCCGTAATAACAATCTCTTTTTGACCACCGGCAACAATCTCTTTCGCTTGTCGAACTACCTCCTCAATCGGAATATTGCGACTCGCACCGCGAGCATTGTGAATCGTGCAGTACGCACAGCAATAGTCGCACCCATCCTGCACCTTCAAAAAGGCGCGCGTACGGTCGCCACTCGAAAAGGCGGAGAAGAAGTTCACGATGTCGTCCGTTTCGCAACTATACACTTGCGCACGGCCACGCTCCACAAGCTCAATCACTCGTTTATATGTTTCGCCTTTATTATTGTTTCCCAGCACGATATCTACACCTTCTATTTCGGCAATTTCGTACGGTTTCAGTTGGGCATAACATCCCGTTACGGCGATTATTGCCGACGGATTTCGGCGATGCAGTTTTCGGATTATGTTACGACATTTTTTGTCGGCGTGTTCTGTCACCGAACAACTATTGATAATACAAATATCCGCCTCTTCGGTCGGGGCTACACGCACAAATCCGCCTTGCTCGAATTGGCGAGCAATAGTCGAACTCTCCGAGAAGTTCAACTTACACCCCAACGTATGAAAATTTACTCTGCGTGGCATCATTTATCACGTTTTATCGACTGCGAATATACAAAAAGGTGGGCAAAGAGAGTGCAAATCCGAGAAAAAAGTGTAATTTTACGCGCTCAATTAAAGATGTGCCCGATGGATTTCATTGCCGACATATTCCAATATCGCTACCTGATGAACGCTCTCATCGCCTGTCTGCTTTCAGGCGTAACGTGCGGTATCATTGGCACATACATCGTTGCACGACGTATGGTTTTTCTCAGCGGCGGCATCACTCACGCATCTTTCGGCGGCATAGGCATAGCATTCTACTTGGGCGTAAATCCCATCCTCGGCGCTCTGCTGTTTGCCACAATTTCGGCGGTAGGCATCGAATATGCCGGCTCACGAATGAAGATACGCGAAGATTCGGCTATCGGGCTTGTATGGGGTTTGGGAATGGCTGTCGGTGCACTGTTTATGAGTATGCGTCCGGGCTACACCTCCGGAGATTTGTCCAACTTTCTGTTCGGCAGCATCGTCACCGTAACAACCTCCGACGTTGTGATGTTGGCAATTTTGACGCTTATCCTACTTGTGGCTGCGCTGTTATGGTTGCGACCGATTATGTACGTGGCTTTCGACCGCGAATTTGCCGCCTCGGCAGGCATACGCACCAAAACCATATCATACCTAATGTCAATTGCGACGGCTGTCTGCATCGTTCTCTCTATACGCGTTATGGGTATTGTCTTGCTCGTATCACTGCTGACAATGCCGATTGTTATCGCCAATATGGTGACAAAAGATTACCGACTATTGACCATTTATGGCTCTGTAATAGCATCCATTGCGGGCGTTGCGGGCATTGCACTGAGTTATTATTTAGAGGTTCCGTCGGGTCCGGCAATAATATTTATACTTACATTTGCGCTTATAATAGTAAAACTATTATCTTTGCACCAACGAAACTCTTGTACGAACTAAATGAAAACCATATATAAACTCATATTAAAGTCGTATCTCGGTCCGATGTTTATGACCTTCTTCATCGTCGTGTTTATCCTGATGATGAACTTCGTATGGCGCTACATCGACGATTTGGTCGGCAAAGGTCTCGATGCAGCGATTATCATCGAGTTGATTATGTACGCAACGGTCAATATGATTCAAATGGGTCTGCCGTTGGCCGTACTGCTGGCAACAATTATGACGATGGGTAACCTCGGCGAGAATTACGAGTTGCTGGCTATGAAATCGGCAGGTATGTCGCTGATGCAGATTGTTCGCCCACTGATTATTGTCGTAGGAGTGATTGCCGTCGGCAGTTTCTTCATCATCAACAACCTCGCACCGTACTCGAACAAAAAGATGTTCAGCATCATCCACGATATCCAAAACCAGAATCAGGCATTGGAGTTTCAGGATGGTCTCTTCTTTAACGGTATCGACAATATGAGTATTCGCGTCGAGCATCAAAACCCCGAAACGAAACTCTTGACCGGTGTTTTGATCTACGACAACCGCTCGACAAACGGCGATATGAGCACAACGATTGCCGATTCGGGCTACATTCGATTGAGCGACGACAAGCGATACCTGCTCGTCACGCTCTACAATGGCTCGACCTACGAACAGACCCGCAACAGCCAATGGTACACCAAGAGCACGCTGCGTCGCCACTCGTTCGAGCGTCAGGAGGGCAAGATTCCGATGTCGGGTTTCGATTTCGAGCGTTCGGACGAAAATATGTTTAGCGGCAGTAGCCAAACACAGAATATCAACGAGTTGCAAGTCGCTATCGACTCGTTGGATATGGTCGTAAACAAAGCGACTTCCGAGGCATACAACCCTCTGTTGCGCAACAACATCTTCGTTAAAGACCCCGATGCAATCGCTCCGCCGGACACTATCGAAGTGGATCGCACGCACAAAATCTACAAGGCGTATCTTATCGACTCGATTCCGAATATGAATACGCGCACCAAACAAAAAGTTTGGAGCAATGCTCGCCAGAGTGCCATCTCTGCGCGCAACAACTTCACATTCGACGAATCGACCTCGAAAGAGGCACTCAACCAACTCTACCGTAGCAAAAACGAGTGGCATCGCAAACTCGCGTTGCCGGTCTCGATTTTCATCTTCTTCCTTGTCGGCGCACCTCTGGGTGCAATTATCCGCAAGGGAGGTCTCGGTATGCCGATTGTCATTTCGGTCATCTTCTTCGTCATCTACTACATCATCAGTGTATCGGGCGAAAAACTCGCGAAGGAGGGTACGTGGGATTCGTTGCTCGGAATGTGGATTTCGTCAATCGTCCTATTGCCGGTAGCAATCTATCTGACACACAAAGCGACCAACGACTCGGCTCTGCTCGACGTTGATTGGTACATCGGTCGCTACAAACACTACAAAGAGAAATTCATTGCAAAGTTGCCGCAAAAGTGGCAAAGCAAACTAAACAAACACTAACACGCACAATGAATCCAAAGGATTTACGCATAGTATTTATGGGTACGCCGGAGTTTGCCGTACCTTCACTGCGCGCGCTCGTCGAGCAGGGCTACAATGTCGTAGGCGTTGTAACAACCCCCGACCGACAGGCGGGTCGCGGCCTGAAAACGCACGAATGCGATGTCAAGGTTGCCGCACGAGAGTTGGGAATCCCCGTCATTCTGCAACCAGAAAAGTTGCGCGACGAGGAGTTTTTAACAGCCCTACGCGCACTCGACCCCGATTTGGGCATTGTAATCGCATTCCGAATGTTGCCCGAAGTGGTGTGGGCTATGCCGCGACTCGGCACGTTTAATCTGCACGCATCTCTGCTGCCGCAATATCGTGGTGCAGCTCCTATAAATTGGGCAATCATCAACGGCGACACCGAGACGGGTGTTACTACATTTCTACTCAATCACGAAATCGACAAGGGGGCAATCATCGGACAGGTGCGCGAGCCGATTCTGCCGGAGGACAACATCGGAACGCTCTACGACCGATTGATGACAATCGGCTCGAAACTCGTATTGGAGAGCGTCAATCGTCTAGCTGCCGGTGACGTGCAACCCATCGAACAGCCGCAGTCGGACGACAACCTGCGCCCTGCACCAAAGATTTTTAAGGACGACTGTCTGATTGATTGGAGCCGAAGCGGTCGCGATATTGTCAATTTCGTACGCGGACTCTCGCCATATCCTGCGGCTTGGAGTCGTCTGTGGCGCAATGGCGAGGAGTGTGGCTCGGCAAAGATTTTTGAGGTACGTTTCGAGCCAAAAGCCGATGCAGGCGAATGTGGCAGGGTAGTGAGCGACGGCAAGAAGTATATGGGCGTTGCGTGCGCCGACGGCATCGTCTATATCGAGAATATCCAGATTGCCGGCAAAAAACGTCTTGGTATCCGCGAACTGCTACTTGGCTTCCGCGATGCAGAGCAATACACGTTCGGTGTGTAACCTTTCGCCGACGTAAACAATTCACACATATTATATATAAAAAAACAAATCGGGGTTGATTGAGCCCCGATTTATTTTTGTGTATGTCAAAGCGACCGCTTACGCACCAATCTCCAATGCGCCACCCTTGCCAAATACATTGCCAACGAGCGTATCGAAAATCTGTGCGCGCTTTGCGAGGTCGAACAGATTGACTCTCCAACGCATCAACTGCACGAAGTTGGTCATATTACGCCACTGCTCGCGCGATACACCAATCTGCTCCGGAGCAACCGGTGCATTTGCGGTTACGAACAGATCGCGCATCTTCTCGTACGAGTAAACCTGCGCACGCAACTTCTCCTTGAACTCCGGCCAAGTGTTCTTCACGCGCAACAACTGCTCGCGAACCTCCTCCGGCGACTGCCACTTCTTCGCAATCTCAGTAGGGCCGAGCTCCGGTACAGGGAAGCCCTTGAAGAGCTCCGTAGCACGTGCCACCTCCTGCTCCTTTGTAGGCCAAGCAGCAACACAAGCATCAACATCGAGCTTCGTAAGATCCATTTTGAGCAACTCGTCGAAGAATGCACACAACGTCACGGTACCAACCGAAACCTGGAAGCCGTGCAACACCATACGATCCTCGAAAGTGTGGTGTGTCATATCGAGATAGTGGCTATAAAGGTGCTCGGCGCACGAAAGCGGACGAGTATCGTTAGCAATCTGCATAGCAACACCCGACATCGTAAGACCTGCAAAGATGTTCTCTACGGCCTTTGGCGTACGGTCTGCAATACCCTGTGCATCAGCCAAAACCTCCGGCAACATATCCTGAATCACGTGCCAAGCAGCCGGCTTAATCGGCTCGGTACCGAACAGGTCGGCAATCAGCCACTCGCCACCGGCAGGAATCTTCGCAGCCAAATCGGCGTAACCTGCGGTCGTGAGGCGTGCAGGAGCGTTACAGAGAACGTCCGAGTCACCGATAATTACCAGCGGAGCAGGACAAACGAAGGTCTGCTTTGCGCCATCCTTTACAATCGCCGAACCCGAAGCCGAGTAACCGTCTGCCGAAGCAGCTGAAGCGATACATATATAACGCTGACCCAAGCGATGCGAAGCGAGTTTGCAGACGTCATTGATAACGCCCGAACCAACTGCAATAGCGATTGCACCGGTCTGCTTCAACACGTCCTCAATCATCTCGACATACTTCCACTCGGCGTGGAAGCTCTTGTCCGGAATGATGAACTTCTCGCAAGGAACACCCGCAGCGTTCATAATGTTGTAAACAGCTTCACCGGCAGCCGTCCATACGAAGTGGTCGGTAATAACCACTGCCTTCTGACCCGGGAAGAATTTGTTGAACAATACAGGCGTACTCTTCAATGCGCCCTGCGAAATCTCCGCGCCTTTGGTCTGACCGGCCATTTCAAGCGCTTTGTCCATTCTCTCTTTAATAGTCATAACAAACTGATTTTATATGGTTAAATTCTCTCTCCGTTAATAGCATTTAACACCGTATTCGGTAGATACTCTCGCAAAGATAGTATTTTTTACGATACGTTGTTCAGAAAAATTCACATTACACCGCTATTTTTCGCCACCGAGCACCACTCGCTCTGCAACCGAACGCAGATACGCCGCCGTCGGAGCATCGAGTGCAGCATCTGCCGGATTCGCACCAAATGGCGTACGATAGATGGTCAAATAAGCAACCACAGCCGCCAAATACGAGCCGGCATACGACTGATGGTGAGCATCTTTGGCGTACAACTCAATATCAGGACGCTCGCGGCGCACGATACGCCACGCAATGCCCACAGGCGAAATCATCGTACCCAACGTCTCCGCTTCGAGGCTCACAACCTCGATAAGTCGCGACTGCATTGCATCGTAATCGGCGTAGAACTGCGGATACTTCTCCAACAGAGGTTCATACTTGCCGAAATTGTTGTTACCAAACTTTCTGCCCCACGTAATCTCGATTACGGGCTTTGCCGTCGGACTCTTCTCCTTTATGCGCTCAACCATCTGCTTCATATAGTCGAGCGAGCCGGCATCGTCCGCCGTACCGATAAGCGTCGGCAAAATACTCTGGTCCTGCAAAAATACATAGTCGTAACCACCCTCATCAACCGCCGCACGCGAGTGCTTGTTTGCCAAATGCGCCTTCATCGTATATCCGCCGGACACCCACGCATTGCCGTCCACATAGTGCCCCTCGTGCCAAGCCACCTCTTTGAAAATAACGGGATAGGTGTGGTAATAGGTATAACTATTGCCGAGGAACAACGCCCGCAACGTATCTTGCGGGATGCGCTCGTCGTAGCAAGTCATCTGCGTCAAGCGGCCGCTTCTCGAAGGCGACATAACCGACACTTTAACCGGAAGCGCACCTTGCACACAACGCAGACGAAAAGCAACGCGACCATCGTTTACGGCATTTGCCATACGCACCGTTGTCCACAGATTTTTAGGATGTTTAGCCGACGCTGATGTTGTGTAATTTACACCATTTACATCAAGCGGTGCAACAGGTAACCATTTCTTACCATCAAGATACTCGACCACGAAGCCGTATGGTACATCAACCGGCTCGGTCACGACATTGAGCCACAAGTCAGCAACCGTACCCGATGCGAGTTTTTCGACATCCATCTCCAACACCCAGCAATCCTTCGCATTTGCAAATTCTGCCGTCGGATAACCCTTTTCGCTCAGCGTCAAACCATCTTGTTCGCCTCGCGCCGGCTTCTTACCGTTGCGATAGAATACCAAGTCGGCACTCGTGCCCGATGCGCCGTATCGGCCCGTAGCCAAAAACTCTGTGCCTCGCTTACTCTTTCCCGGCTTGGCAAATTTCCACTCCGAGTGCAGACGCTCGCCATCTGCCGCCATTGCGCTGACAACCTGCATCACCGCAACGGCCAAAACAATCAAAAACTTTTTCATAACCGTTATATCTGTTTTACGTTTTGTATCCGATTTCACACAAAATCCCTAACAAAGTTAGAAAAAATTTACACAAAAGTGCAACACTTCGACCGTTTTTATTATCGACAGATGTCGTAACCGATTTTCACCAAACTGCACAAATAACGATTTTATCTCAAAAAAATGTCATTTTTTCTTCAAATTTTGGTTCATCCTATCTAAATATTGTATAACTTTGTCCCCAATATTAGGTGCTACTTGGACGCACGCAGCCACGAGCAGACACAAACTATTGATATATAACAAATTAACTAAATAAACAAACTTTTCTATGAAGTACACACCTCTTTACGGGCAAACATTCGGTGAGGGACTTTACACCGCAC
This sequence comes from Alistipes sp., assembly GCA_017410165.1. Classification (GTDB taxonomy): domain Bacteria; phylum Bacteroidota; class Bacteroidia; order Bacteroidales; family Rikenellaceae; genus Alistipes. The sequence continues at coordinate 74,871 of JAFQRH010000014.1, forward strand.
CCGAACTTTGCATCTATGAAATTCCTGCCGAGCAGGGCTTTCAAGTGTCGGACCGTGCCGATAACGACTACGGTGACGAAGATCTCGGTGATGACCTCTAAAACAGTGACGGCTATGAGAAAGATTTTCAGCTTTCTGATGTCTGTTGCTGTAGCAGCGACGACATTTGTCGGTTGTACCAACACCGAAATCAACATTGATTCCACCCCGACGCCAACCCCGACGGGCACTTATCGCCAACTTACCTTCTCGACCGAGCAGGACGCATCGCGTACCCACCACAACGGCGAGACGATTATTTGGAGCAAGGGCGACAAGATTCGTATCGGTTACACAAAGGATGGCGTATGGCAGAATGCCGAGGGTCGCACCGGTGCGCAGGACGACACTTCGACGGCGAAACTCTACGCATCGAACGAACTTGGCAGCGATAGCGAGTACTCGAAGTTTACGCTGACGACACTCTTCAAGGACACCGATGCCACGGGCGAAATCATCTTCTACGGTCTCTATCCGTCGAACGTCACCAAGCGTAACGAGCCGGATTTTGCCGACAGCGCCGAGGGTACTATCAACGTGGTGCTTCCTCAAATCCAATCGCCGGCGGCTACGTCGTTCGACAGCAACGCCGACCTTATGGTGTCGCAGTCGGTAAAGACCTACGAGGCACTTCCGACCTACGAGGAGCATATCTCGATGCGTTGGACGCGTCTGGTTACGCACGGTATGATTACGCTCAAAAATCTCACCGCGGCAGGTATAACCGCAGATGAGAAGGTGCAATATGTCATAATCGAGGCAGACGCCGACGATGCTCTGACGGGCGAATTTACGCTCGACATCGACGGTCAGACGCTTACACCAATCGAGGGCAAGAGCAAGAACAAAGTACGTTTGTCGTATGCCGACACCGACTACAACACGCTGACCGATGCCGACGAGGATGGCGCGGCTGACGACTTCGTTGTATGGTTTGCAACGGCACCGTTCGAGGCAACATCGCTGACCATCACCGTAGGTACCGACAAGGCGACCTACACCCGCGAGATTACATCCGCCAACAAGACCTTTGTTGTAAACAAGCGCAACAAACTCGGTATCAATATGGCATCGGCAACTCCTGTCGAAATCGAGACCGAGGATAACTGGATGATGGTGCAAGACAAGACAAAATTTGTCGATGGCATAACCGTTATTATTGCCAATATGTACAGTGGTTCTTCCGAGCCGGCTATGAATATCGAAGGAGAGACTACCGACATCTCAGTTAGCAAAGAAGCTGATGGCAGCGGATATATATATCCTGCTGCGGTGGGCAATGATATTCAACAGTTCAAGCTTGGTGTCAATCCGGAGGTAAGCGGACAATACTCTTTCCAGGCCCTTAACGGTGACAATGCAGGCGAATATCTGTGGGCTTCAACCACCACCAACAATGGCACTCTTACCTTTGTTCAGGAAGAAAAATTCTGGACTGTTGATACAACTGAATTCCAAATTGGCAAATCGACTCAATTAGGCGAAGGTGGTGTAGTTCCGGCAGGCGGTACTGCAAGTTTAGCATATTATAATTCTGTATTTTGCGTTCGTAACAACGTTGTTAGTGGCGGTGCAGTTGCATTCTACTACAACGCAACTGCTCTTCCGTCGTTGTCGGCACCGGTAATAGACAGCGCCGAGCAGGCAGCCGAGGGCAATGCCGTACAGGTTGTTTGGGGCGAGGTTGAGAACGCTGTGTCGTACACCATCACCGCAACTTGCGAGGGCAAGGAGGATATTGTTGTTAAGAACATTACCGATACGACATACACCGTCGATGGCTTTGTTGAGGGCACTTGGACCATCACCGTTACTGCCGCAGCCGACAACTACAAATCGGCAACCTCGGCAGGCGTACAGGTGGAGGTTATCGACCAAACGCCAAGAATCACGGTTACGCCAACCGAGCTTGCATTCACATCTGCAGGTGGCACAAAGAGCATCACCGTTGAGACCGCATATTTTGGCGCGAACGTAGAGATCTCTGCCGAGTCGGACAATAATGCGTTCAGCGTTTTGGTCGATGGCACAACGGTAAGCGTTACCGCAGAAGCAAACGTGACCGATGCCGCAATTGAGGGCACCATCACCGTTACTGCGACCGATGGCGCAACGACACTCACGGCAGATGTTGCCGTACAGCAGGCAGCCAAGTCGAACGCTACCGCCGAGTGGCAGTTGCTCACCGACCTCCGTTCGTTGCAGACCGAGGGTCTCGAAGTTGTTATTGCAGCGGCCGACTACGATGTTGCAATGTGCACAACCCAAAGCGACGACAACCGTAAGAGCGCAGCAATCACCAAGAGCGGCAACACAATGTCGATTGTTGGCGATGTTCAAATCTTCCAGTTGCAGCAGGGCACAACCGAGGACTCGTGGGCATTCTTCGACGATACGCTCAATGGCTATCTCTATGCAGCAGGTACCGGTAGCAACCTTTTGAAGACCAAAACGGAATTGAATGAGCAGGGTAGTTGGACGCTCTGGTTTGACAGCAACGGTACTCTGTCGGTTGTAGCAAATGCCGTGACCGACGCCAATGGCAATGACTATCGCAACGTGATGCAGTACAATGCGAATAAGGGCAGTGAGTTGTTCTCGTGCTATGCTTCGGCTTCGCAGAAAGCAGTTGCAATCTACTACCGCTTGGCATCGACCGAGCCACGCATCAATTCGGTTTCGACCGAGAATGATGCAACCGAGTTTGAGCACGACGGCTCGACCACAATCAACGCAACTGTTGCGACAAAATATGCCGCAGGAGAGACGTTGAGCGTGACATTCGATGGCGATTGGGTAACTATCGACCCTACGACGGTTACGGTCGGGGGCGACAACACAGCAACCTTTGCTTTGACAGCCGCCGAAAATACCGCAAACGAGTCACGCACAATTACGATGACCGTATCGCTCCTCAACGGCTCGTCGAAGCAGCTAACCTTTACGCAGAAGGCAGCACCAACTGAAACCGACAACGAATGGACTCTGCTTGACGATGCAAGCAAACTCAAAGCCGGTATGGAGGTAATTATCGCTGCATCCGATAGCAATGTTGCAATCAGCACTACACAAAATAGCAATAATCGCGGTCAGGCGACTATCACGAAGAGTGGTAATACGCTCTCGTCAATTGGCGCTGATGTTCAAATCTTCCAATTGCAGCAGGGCACAACCAGCGGCACGTGGGCATTCTTCGACGACGCTTATCCGGGATACTTATATGCAGCATCGAGCGGTAGCAACTACCTGAGAACACAGGCAGTAAACGATGTTAATGGTAGTTGGACTATCACGGTTACCAACAACGTAGCATCGATTGTGGCAACAAATTCGACTAACCGCAACGTGATGCAGTACAATAGCAGTAGTTCTTTGTTCTCGTGCTACGGTTCGGCATCGCAGAAAGCACTTGCAATCTACTACCGTGGTGAGGGCAGTGGTGAGCTCCCTATTACTCCAAGTTTGACGGTAACTCCGACTTCGCTTACTTGGGAGGCCGATGCTACCGAAGCACAGCAGATTACCGTTACGGCTAATGGCGATTGGAGCCATAGCGAGAGCGGTATGGATTGGGCTACGGTTTCGGTTTCTGGCAATGTTATCACCGTAACTCCAAAGGCAGCAAACAGCAACGAGGCAGCCAACGAGGGCACTATCACTATCTCGATGGCGGGTGTCGATGACGTAGTTGTAAATTGCTCGCAGGCAGGTGCAACCCAGTCGGGTGGTGGCGAAGGCGGCGGCGAGGTAGCAGGTGCGACCGACTATATCGACCGCGAGTTTACGGGCGTTACAAACGGTACAACTACCTATTCGGAATGGAGTGGCAAGACCGGCGCTTCGGGTGCTGTATATGCAGGTCAGTCGGCAGGTGGTAACGACGCTGTTCAGTTGCGTAGCAACAATAACAACTCGGGTATTATCGTAACCAAATCGGCGGGCAAGGTTAGCAAGGTTATCGTTACTTGGAACTCGAATACTGCTGATGGTCGCACATTGAATATCTACGGTAAAAATAGCGCATATAGCGCAGCAACCGACTTGTATGACACCAACAAGCAGGGTGAGTTGCTCGGCACGATTGTTAAGGGCACTTCGACCGAACTCACAATCGAGGGCGATTACGCATTTATCGGTCTGCGCTCGAAGAGCAGTGCAATGTACCTTACCCAAATTCAGATTGTTTGGGGTGACGGTGGCGAAGGCGGTGGCGAGACTCCTGTAACGCCGACGCAGCTGACGATGAGCACCGTAAGTTGTACGGCACAAACCGAGAACTCGCTTACCTTCTCGTGGAGCGAAGTTGCAAACGCAACGGGCTATCAGGTCAGCATCGATGGTGGAACGTCGTACAGCGCAACGCAGACCGAAACGACCTACACCTGGATCGGTCTTTCGGCAAGCACGACAAAAACGCTCTACGTTAAGGCAATTGGTGACGGTACAAACTACACCGATTCTACCGCCGTAAGTGCACAGGGTACAACATCCGCAGCATCGGGTGGTGGCGAAGTTAGTGAAACCGTAGAGATGACAACATTCTCTGCTACAAGCGCGTCAATGGATAGTAATATCTCTTACTCAACAGCCAAAGGTGGAGGAACTTCTAACCCAGGAGTATATTCGGGAGTAATCCGTTTGTATCAAAATAGTAACGGAACGGGCGGTGGAACAATTACCATTACGGCTGCAAATGGTGCAACACTATCAAGCGTTAGTATTGGTTCGTCAATGAATACATCTGTTGCATATACGATTGAATCGAGTACAACAAAATCGACAACCGCTTCTCTTGCAGCAAATGGCAAATATACGGTAAACGATATTAATGCTACATCCATTACATTCTATTGTATGGGAACAACGTCTTCTGCTCGATTGTATGTAAATTATCTTTCGGTTACCTATACCAAATAGACAACAAGCGACGGATAAATATTAATCCATCCGCGCGACTCTCTGATATTTCCCGACCGAGCAAAACACTCGGTCGGGATTTTTTTTGTGCAAAATTGATAGCAAAGCGTTTGGATATTTTATTGCGTTTTTTTATATTTGCTAAAAGATTTGGCTATAAACTTGTTTGGTTTTACTCAAAAAAACTTTCGCAATATGAAAAAACATAATTTCAGCGCAGGCCCTTCGATTTTGCCACAGGTCGCCTACGAAAATGCAGCAAAAGCAATTATGGATTTCAACGGTACGGGATTGTCGATTCTCTCTATCTCGCACCGCACAAAGGATTTCGAGCAGGTGCTGAACTCGGCACAAGAGTTGATGCGCGAATTGCTCGCAATTCCGGATAATTACAGCATATATTTTGTCGGTGGTGGTGCAAGTACGCAATTCTTCCATCTGCCTGCCAATTTCCTCGGAACAAAAGCCGGATATGTGAATACGGGCGTATGGACGAAAAAAGCCATCAAAGAGGCAAAACTATACGGTGAGGTGCAGGTGGTTGCATCGTCGGAAGACAAGAACTTTTCGTACATTCCGAAGGGTTTTGAGATTCCTGCCGATTTAGACTACCTATATATATGCACGAACAACACCATTTACGGTACGGAGTACAAGTGCGACATCGACTCGCCCGTGCCGCTCATCGCCGATATGTCGTCCGACATCCTGAGCCGTCCGGTTGATGTGTCGAAATACGCGCTTATCTACGGCGGTGCGCAGAAGAATCTCGCACCGGCGGGCGTTTCGTTCGTCATCATCCGCAACGATATGCTCGATAAGGTGGTACGTCCGCTGCCAACAATGATGAACGTCAATACACACGTCGAGAACAACTCGATGTTCAACACGCCACCGGTATTCCCGATTTTCGTGATGAACGAGACGCTGAAATGGATTAAATCGATTGGCGGTGTGGAGCAGATGTACAAAATCAACCTCGAAAAGGCGCAACTGCTTTACGACGAAATCGAGCGCAACTCGCTGTTCCGTCCGACGGTAGCAGCCGAGGACCGTTCGCTGATGAATATCTGCTTCGTGATGAGCGAGGGCAACGAGGAGCTTGCGCCAGAGTTCTTGGAGTTTGCTACGCAACGCGGTATGGTCGGCATCAAGGGCCACCGTTTGGTTGGTGGTTTCCGCGCATCGTGCTACAACGCATTGCCGAAGGAGTCGGTCGAGGCGTTGGTCGCTTGTATGCAGGAGTTTGAGCAGTTGAAAACCAAATAGGGTAGCGCGTATGCCGACGATTGTCCCATACACCTTTGAGAAAAAAGAAGAGAAGGTCATAGATTTCATTTCACTCATCAAGAATATGAAGGTACTGATTGCAACCGAAAAGCCATTTGCCCAAAAGGCGGTGAATGGCATCAAAGAGATTCTCGAAGCAGCCGATATGCAGGTCGTTCTGCTCGAAAAGTACACCGACAAAGCCCAACTGCTCGAAGCGGTTGCCGACGTCGATGCGATGATTGTGCGCAGCGACAAGGTGACTGCCGAGGTGATGGATGCAGCCCGCAATTTGAAGATTGTTGTTCGTGCGGGTGCCGGCTTCGACAACGTCGATTGCTGCGAGGCAAAACGTCGCGGCATTGTAGTTATGAACACGCCGGGCCAGAACTCGAACGCCGTAGCAGAGCTCGCGTTGGCGATGATGATCTTTATGTCGCGCAACGAATTTACGCCGGGCACGGGCTCGGAAATCAAGGGCAAGACTCTTGCAATTCACGCCTACGGCAACGTGGGTCGCTTGGTTGGTTGCAAAGGTAAGGCGTTGGGTATGAACGTGATTGCATACGACCCATTTGTAAGCGATTGCAACGTATTCACGTGTGACGGGGTAGAGAAGGTCGAGTCGCTCGACGAGCTCTATTCGCGTGCCGATTTCCTCTCGCTGCATATTCCGGCAACCGAGCAAACGAAGGGCTCGATCGGCTACGAACTGCTTACCCGAATGCCGAAGGGCGCAACCCTCGTAAACACCGCCCGCAAGGAGGTTATCGACGAGCAGGGGCTGAAACGCGCACTCGCCGAGCGCGAGGATTTGAAGTACGTCACCGACGTTGCGCCGGAGTGTGCACAGGAGTTGTGCGAATGTTTCGGCAAACGCTTCTTCGCAACTCCGAAAAAGATGGGAGCCGAGACTGCCGAGGCAAATATCAATGCCGGCTTGGCTGCGGCTCGTCAGATTGTCGATTATTTCACGACGGGCAACACCCGTTTTCAGGTAAACAAATAAAAAAGAGACCCTAATATGGTACGTATCAAACCGTTCAAAGGCATCCGTCCGCCAAAAGAGTATGCAGCCGAAGTGGCATCGCGTCCTTACGACGTACTCAACTCGGCAGAGGCAAAGCAAGAGGCAACCGAGCGTTCGCTGTTGCACATCATCAAACCCGAAATCGACTTCGAGCCGATTGCCGACGAGCACTCGCAAGAGGTTTACGCCAAGGCGGTTGATAATTTCCGTGCGTGGCGCGAGCGTGGCTGGCTGCGTCAGGACGAGCAGGAGTGCTACTACGTCTATGCGCAGACGATGAACGGTCGCACGCAGTACGGTCTCGTTATGTGCTGCCACTTCGAGGATTACTTGTCGGGCGCAATCAAAAAACACGAACTGACGCGCACCGACAAGGAGGAGGACCGAATGATTCACGTGCGCAACCAGAAAGCCAATATCGAGCCCGTATTCTTCGCCTATCCCGACAATGCGGAGATAGACGCTATCGTTGCCGAAACCACCTCAAAACCGGCAGAATACGACTTTACGGCAGCCGACACCTTCGGCCATAAGTTGTGGATTATCGACGACGCCGACACGTGCCGTCGCATTACCGAGATTTTCGCCACAATTCCGGCCCTGTATGTTGCCGATGGCCACCACCGTACGGCGGCTGCGGCTCGCGTGGGTGTCGAGTGCAAAGCGAACAACCCTGCCCATACGGGCGAGGAGGAGTATTGCTATTTCTTGGCCGTTACCTTCCCAGAATCGCATCTGCGCATTATCGACTACAACCGCGTTGTGCGCGACCTGAACGGGCTCTCCAAAGAGGAGTTCCTTGCGGCGTTGGCAGAGAATTTCACGGTCGAAATGGTCGGCAAGCAGATATACACACCGTCGGCGTTGCACAACTTTGCAATGTACTTGGACGGCGAGTGGTACTCGCTCACAGCCAAAGAGGGGACCTACGACGATAGTGACCCGATTGGGGTGCTGGACGTAACGGTACTCTCCAACCTCGTGCTCGACAAGATATTGGGCATCAGCGACCTGCGTACATCCAAACGTATCGACTTTGTCGGTGGCATTCGCGGACTTGGCGAGCTGTCGCGCCGTGTCGATTCGGGCGAAATGGCGGTTGCCTTCGCGCTCTATCCGGTCTCGATGCGCCAACTTATCGACATTGCCGACACGGGCAATATTATGCCGCCAAAGACCACGTGGTTCGAGCCAAAACTGCGTTCGGGTGTCGTTATCCACTCGTTCGAGTAACAAGTCGGCACTTCTCAAAAGCAGAAAAAGAGCGAACAATCGCTCTTTTTCTCTTTTATTTGACCAACAAGCCATTTTTTTTCGTACATTTGCCATACATAAATACCCAATCCCTCCACCGAAAAATTCGGGGGGGGGATTTCGTTGATTATCAATTATTTACAATGAAACACACTAAAAAACTCTACCTTGTTCCGTGTTTGCACGAAATTATGCTGCACGTCGAACGCGGCTTCGACGCTTCGCTCGAAGACCCATTTACCGACCCAAATCACGGTTGGGCGACAGATTGTTACTACTATGATTACGATGACAAAATTATTCTGTAATTAACAAATCAACTAATAAAATATCCAAGATGAAAAGATTTTTCCTTTTCGCGCTTGTGGCGATGATGTTCGCTGCTTGCTCGACCGATGCAACACAAGATCTTGCACCGGAAACTCCTGCTTCTTCGGATGAACTCTACGCATCATTTGAAGAAGACACTCGTATTCAACTTCAAAACGGAAAAACGGTTTGGAACGCCGGCGATCTCGTATCGGTGTTTTACAAATCCAACGCCAATCAGCAGTGGCAATTCCAAGGCAAAACGGGCGATCGTAGCGGCATATTAAGACGTGTTAACACCGCCGTATATACAGCCACAATGGATCGCGTTGTAGTTGTCTATCCGTACAGCGAAAACTACTTGCTCAACCTTACCACAGGCGATATCGAGGCAATATTGCCAGCCATCCAAACCTATCGCGATGATAGTTACGGAGCAGACGGCAATATTATGGTTTCGTCGAGTTACTTTACGCAGGTTACTCTGAAAAATGTATGCGGTTGGTTAAAGTTGCAATTTACCGGTAACCAAACCGTGCAATCCATATTGCTCGCGGGTAATAAGGGCGAACAAGTTGCGGGTCTTATCTATATAAACACCGAAGATGCGACCTCCATTCTTGCATCAGAGATGGGCGATATTGCCGAAGATGAAGGCGAAAACGCTACCGGCGGAGTTGGTGGCACTCTCGTTTTCGACGACACTATCCTAACTGAAGTGATGCTCAACTGCGGCGACGGCGTTGCTCTTGACAAGAATATCCCAACCGCATTCTATATTGCTCTGCCTCCACAGATTTTTGACAATGGTGTATCCGTTGCAGTGACTTGTGCCGATGGCTCGGTTGTAACAAAATCGACTGCCGGTTCGCTTGACATCAAACGCAATCACATTGTTCCTATGGATGTGTTGGTACTCGAAACGGATAACCCAACTTCACAGCCAAGCAACGAAATTTGGTACACTTCCTACAACGAGAAGGTTGTTGAGCCGTATTCGACCAGTGGATTCGGCGCAAATATAGTTTCAAACACCTACACCAATGGACGTGGTGTAATTGCATTTGATAACGATGTAACAAAGATTGGATATCAAGCATTCTATAAATGCAAAGACCTTACAAGTGTTTCCATTCCTGAAAATGTTACCCTGATTGACGCCTATGCATTCCAATATTGCACATCGCTCGAAAGCGTAACAATGGGTAAACGTGTCGCAAAAATCGGCAACTACGCTTTCGACGGTTGTTCGATGTTGCACGACCTTACGATTGGTAGCGGAGTTACAGAGATTGGTAGTAGTGCATTTGCCGACTGTGTTCAGTTGCCAAGCGTTACGATTCCTGATAGCGTAATAACCATCGGTGGCAGTGCTTTCAGCGATTGTACAAAAGTAACAAAGGTAACAATCGGTAGCGACGTTACAACTATCGGTGATGGTGCATTCGAAGGTTGTACAAAACTTACCGACCTTACTATCGGAAACAGTGTTACCGAAATCGGATATCAGGCATTCTCTTATTGCTCGGCATTGCCAAGTGTTACAATCCCTGACAGTGTTACCCTGATTGACGCCTATGCATTCCAATATTGCACATCGCTCGAAAGCGTAACAATGGGTAAACGTGTCGCAAAAATCGGCAACTATGCTTTCGACGATTGTTCGATGTTGAAAAAGGTATTTTGTAAGCCGGTAATCGTGCCAACGGGCGGCAGTAATATGTTCAACGGCAACGCTTCGGACAGAAAGATATATGTTCCTACTGCATCGGTTGACGAGTATAAAACCACACAGTATTGGAGCAATTACGCTTCGGCAATCGAGCCATATAACTTTACCGAGTAGCAAACCGACCACAAACAAGAGGGCGTACGGCAAAGGTCGTACGCCTTTTTTTCGTAGTATAATTTTGATTAAGATATCATAATAACCTACCTGCATAATTTAGTATATTTGATGTAGTTTGATTAAGATTCTTTGAGTATCAAACCATTAAGAAGAACTTGCATGAGAATGGGCAATGGATAAGAAATTGCTAACTTGTTTTGTTACACTATATTCCTCATGCTTTTCAAATAACTCT
>JAFQRH010000015.1 GCA_017410165.1 Alistipes sp.
GCACGATTAACGTGGCTACGACGGAGTGTAAACATTTTACCACGAGGAACAGTACGCTTGAATCCGCGAGTTTGAGGGTCAATTTGTTCGAGAAAGCGTTCAATAGCACCATACGCTTCATCTTCGGTAATTGTACGAAGTACTTTCTGTGATTGGATTGAAGTGTCGTCAATTATAGAAACCATTTCGGTATAATCTTGCGTACACGACCACAAGGCCATTATCGCAAATACGACAACAAAGAATGTGTAAAAAAATTTTTTCATGGCGTTAAATTTTAATTATGAATAACAAATTAACTCCCAAAGAGATTTGTGCACCTCGTTGAATCTTTTGCAATTAAAACCTAATACTCTATGCCACAATGTGTTTGGAAGTCGGTCTTCCGTGCGTTTTGGATGGCAAGCCCTCCCGCAACTTTTCCGTTAGTTACAAAGATAGAAATAAAATTGCAAAAAGCAAATAGGTAGCCCTTCAAAAATAAGGTCGGGTAAGGTCAAGTAAGGTCGGGGGTGGCATTGAATGGCAGTCGTTCGCTTGCGCTCACTCAGTGGCAATCAATGGCAAGGAATGGCATTTAATAGCAAAATCCGCTTTGCCATTAAGCACTTGCAGAGTGCGCTGTCATTTGTTGTCATTTGTTACCATTAAGGGCGACAGCCCGCTTGCCATATCAAAAAATAAGGTCAAGGAAGGTCGGGAGTACCAACCATCAAGCACCACGAAAAACCGCGAAAACCAAATAAAAACAACTCGCTCGCGAGGGTGCAAATAAAAAACTATCGATTTGAGTGAGCAAAATATCAATTATTTTGTTATCTTTGTATCGAATTGTGCGCTTTTTGCACATTCGCGAAGCAAACAAAACAAAAACGTTTAGAAAACTATACTTAAAATTAAAAGTCAAACTTATGATTTACTCACACGAAGTGCAGCAAATGTGCTGCGTTAAGAAGGGTGCAAACCACGAGTCGGCTCCGATTCCGGAGGAGGGCAAATGGGTTCGCGCCAAGGAGATTAAGGACATTTCGGGTCTGACTCACGGTATCGGTTGGTGTGCCCCACAGCAGGGTGCTTGCAAACTGACGCTCAACGTTAAGGACGGTATCATTCAGGAGGCATTGGTTGAGACCATCGGTTGCTCGGGTATGACTCACTCGGCGGCTATGGCTTCGGAGATTCTTCCGGGCAAGACCATCCTCGAAGCACTCAACACCGACCTTGTTTGCGACGCTATCAATACCGCTATGCGCGAGTTGTTCAAGCAGATTGTTTACGGTCGTACGCAGTCGGCGTTCTCGGAGGGCGGTTTGGTTATCGGCGCATCGTTGGAGGACCTCGGCAAGGGTCTTCGTTCGCAGGTTGGTACGATGTTCGGTACGTTGGCAAAGGGTACTCGCTACCTCGAAATGGCAGAGGGCTACTGTACACGTATGGGTCTCGACCAGAATGACGAAGTTATCGGTTACGAGTTTGTTCACCTCGGCAAGTTTATGGACTTCGTAAAGAAGGGCATCGAGCCGGTTGAGGCATTGGAGAAGGCAAAGGGCTCGTATGGCCGCTTCAAGGATGCTGTGAAGTATATCGACCCTCGTCACGAATAGTAAACCATATTGTTTAACGCTAAAATAGAGAAAAATTATGGCATTGTTTGAGAGTTATGAGCGCAGAATTGACAAGGTTAACGCTGTGCTTGCACAATATGGTATCAATGGCTTGGATGAGGCAAAGGCAATCTGCGACGCAAAAGGCATCGACCCTTACAAGATGTGTGAGGAGACTCAGCCAATCTGCTTCGAGAATGCAAAGTGGGCTTACGTTGTAGGTGCTGCTATCGCTATCAAGAAGGGTTGCACTTCGGCTGCTGACGCTGCGGAGGCAATCGGCGAGGGTTTGCAGGCATTCTGCATCGCAGGTTCGGTGGCTGACGACCGTAAGGTTGGTATCGGTCACGGTAACCTCGCAGCTCGTCTGCTCCGTGAGGAGACCCAGTGCTTCGCATTCCTCGCAGGTCACGAGTCGTTCGCGGCTGCCGAGGGCGCAATCAAGATTGCAGAGATGGCAAACAAGGTGCGTGTCAATCCGTTGCGCGTGATTTTGAACGGTTTGGGTAAGGACGCTGCGAAGATTATTTCGCGTATCAACGGCTTTACGTACGTTCAGACACAGTTCGACTACTACACCGGTGAGGTTGCAGTCGTAGAGGAGATTGCTTACTCGGATGGTCTTCGTTCGAAGGTACGTTGCTATGGTGTTGATGACGTTCGCGAGGGCGTTGCAGTGATGTGGAAAGAGGATGTCGATGTTTCGATTACCGGTAACTCGACCAACCCTACCCGCTTCCAGCACCCGGTTGCAGGTACTTACAAGCAGGAGCGCGTTTTGGCAGGCAAGAAGTACTTCTCGGTTGCCTCGGGCGGTGGTACGGGTCGTACCTTGCACCCGGATAATATGGGCGCAGGTCCTGCATCGTACGGTATGACCGATACCCTTGGTCGTATGCACTCTGACGCACAGTTCGCAGGTTCGTCTTCGGTACCTGCACACGTTGAGATGATGGGCTTCCTCGGTATGGGTAACAACCCAATGGTGGGAGCTACCGTTGCTGTTGCAGTAGCCGTTCAGCAGGCAATGAAATAGTTGCTAACTATGGATATTAGAAAAACGCGGCCCTCGTAGGGTCGCGTTTTTTTGTGGGTTGTTACCATCATATTGACATATCCCCTAAATCCCCTTTTGGAAAAAGGGGACTTGGTCGCCTACGGCTCCTCCCAATGGTAGGAGCTACCGTTGCTGTTGCAGTTCAGCAGGCAATGAAATAGTTGCTAACTATGGATATTAGAAAAACGCGGCCCGTATGGGTCGCGTTTTTTGCGGGTTGTTAATACTCGTATATAAAGAAATGCGGCAACCCAATTTACCGAAGTTGCCGCATTTTTCAAGAATTATTCATTCCACTTACATTCGGTCTTAGCCGTCACATCCTCTTTATAGTACCTATTTTTGGTACCCTTCTCGCGGCTCGTATGAATATTATCAATACTTTGGCCTTTACTATTGTACACCGTAGTACGCGCCTCGTATGAACCAGAGTTTGTTTTTTGACTTACCTGAGACTTATTACCGTCGGTGTAATACTGATTATTTACACGGGTTTCAACACCCGCATCTTTACAGTTATTCTCATTCCATTGGTAACGAGAGTCGTTCTGTGGTGGGTTATTCTGTGCAGCCATTACGGTAGAACAAACGAAAAGGCATACAGCCAATACAAAAATCTTTTTCATTTTCTTTAAGTTTTTTTTCTATTCGCCCCTACTCTATTGACGGATTTTCGGGTTACTCCGCAGGTGCCAAGTCAAAGATATACGCACATAAAAAAGCGCGGCACTTTCAGTATATTCCCTACCTAAGGTGTTTGGCGTAACCTAACAGCAGAATACCTAAAAGCCCGCACCATCAAGCGCGAGCATTCTTGCAATATTCCTGCTGTTTCTATATAAGTCGCCAAACTTTTAGGTAGCAGAATAAAGCTAAAACGCTTTTCCAATATGTCTAAAATGTGCGTATCAAATTATACGCGATGTTTCATAGGCAATATTTAGTTATTAATAATTACAAAGGTAGTAATTTATTTTTCAAATCGCAAATACGAGATTACTCATCTAAAAACACAAAAAAATGACAGGCGACAAATAAATCATCGCCTGCCATCTTCGTATTGTCAGCACACGCAGTGTGCCTATTTTCTGTACATCACTCGCTATGCACCGAAGTTATCGTAGAGGATATTCTCCGGCGGAACACCGAGCGAATCGAGCAACTTCTCGACCGAAGCAACCATCATCGGAGGTCCACACATAAGGTAGATACATCCCTCCGGATCCTCGTGATTCTTCAAGTAGTTCTCGAAGAGTACGTTGTGAACGAAGCCCACCTTGTAATCAACACCTGCTGCATCTGCCTCCGGATCCGGACGGTCGAGAGCAAGGTTGAACTTGAAGTTAGGGAAGTCGCGCTCGATGGCGGCATAGTCCTCCAAATAGAACGCCTCTTTGAGCGAACGAGCTCCGTACCAGAAGGAAACCGGACGCTTGGTCTTCTCGGTCTTGAACAAGTGCATAATGTGCGAACGCATAGGCGCCATACCTGCACCACCACCGATAAAGATAAGTTCCTGTGTATCCGGCAAGTTATCCGGCAAGAAGAACTCGCCGAACGGACCCGACATCGTAATCTTATCGCCCGGTTTGAGCGAGTAGATATACGACGAACATACACCCGGATTAACCGGCAACATCTTGCGGTCAGGACCGAACGGAGGAGTTGCGATACGCACATTCAGACGGATGATATCGCCCTCGGCAGGATAGGTAGCGCACGAGTAAGCACGCACCTGTGGCTCAGGGTTAACCATCTTCAAATCGCGCAGACCGAACTTAACCCAATCCTCCTCATACTGCGGATCAACGTCGATATCCTTATAATCGACCGTGATTGCAGGAACGTCAATCTGGATGTAACCACCCGAACGGAAGTTGAGATGCTCGCCCTCCGGAAGTTTAACGACAAACTCCTTGATGAAGGTAGCCACGTTGTGGTTCGACACCACCTCGCACTCCCACTTCTTGATGCTGAGCACCGAATCAGGCACGGCAATCTTCATATCCTGCTTAACCTTCACCTGGCAACCCAAACGCCAGTGGTTGCGAATCTGTGCGCGGTTGAAGAAGCCCTTCTCGGTTGGCAGCACGTCGCCACCACCTTCGAGAACCTGGCACTTGCACTGACCGCAGGCACCCTTACCACCACAAGCCGAAGGGAGGAAGATGTCGGCAGTTGCGAGGGTCGCAAGCAGATTACTACCTGCCTCAACCTCGACAACCTTCTTACCATCGTTAATATCGATGCTGACCTTACCCGACGAGGTAAGTTTTGCCTTTGCAAAGAGCAGCAGAGCCACCAACAACAGTGTCACTGCGAGAAAGGCAACAATTGCAACTAAAATTACTTTTACCATCTTTTTACTCTTATTAAAGGTTTACAACTGAATACCGGAGAAGATCATAAATGCAATACCCAGCAAACCGGTGATGATAAACGCGATACCCGGACCCTTCAATGCCGCAGGAATGTTCGAATAGGTACAACGCTCGCGGATAGCAGCCATCATAACGATAGCAATCCACCAACCAATACCCGAACCAAGACCATAGACAACCGACTGACCGAAGTTGTTAATCTCACCGGCACCAACCATCTGCTGCATAAAGAGCGAACCACCCATAATGGCGCAGTTCACGGCAATCAGCGGGAGGAAGATACCGAGCTGGTTGTAGAGCGTTGGCGAGAACTTCTCGACAACCATCTCCACAAGTTGCACGAATGCCGCAATAACGGCAATGAAGACGATGAACGTAAGGAACGACAAATCGACACCCTCAACCAATGCGTCAGGAGCCAAAACATACTCGTTGAGCAGGTAGTTGAGAGGTACGGTCATCGTCTGAACGAACGTAACCGCAAGGCCCAAGCCGAGTGCCGTCTTTACATTCTTCGATACAGCGATATAGGAGCACATTCCGAAGAAGAATGCGAACACCATATTGTCGATAAAAATCGAACTGATAAACAAATTCAATGTTTCCATACTCTACCCTCCTATTTTTCCTGTAAATCCTTATTGAACGAACGGTGAGCCCAGATGATGCAACCCACAATGATGAGTGCCATCGGCGGGAAGAGCATCAAACCGCAGTTCGAGTAAACGCCACCCTCGGCGATGTACCAACTCTCCGGAATAAGACGCACGCCGAACAACGAGCCCGAACCGAGCAACTCACGGAAGAAGGCGATAATAACCAAAATTGCGGCGTAGCCCAAACCGTTACCGATACCGTCAAGGAACGAATCCCAAGGTTTGTTCTGCAATGCGAACGCCTCGACACGACCCATAACGATACAGTTGGTAATAATCAGACCGACATAGACCGACAACTGCTTCGACACGTCATAAACAAACGCTTTGAGCACCTGGTCCACCAAAATAACCAACGCAGCGATGACAACCA
Organism: Alistipes sp.; assembly: GCA_017410165.1. Taxonomy (GTDB): domain Bacteria; phylum Bacteroidota; class Bacteroidia; order Bacteroidales; family Rikenellaceae; genus Alistipes. The sequence goes on from JAFQRH010000015.1 coordinate 6,072, forward strand.
ACTGAACGATGATACGGATACGCGAAGGCACACCGTTACGCAGCAGCGACATCACGAGGTTGGAGAATGCAGTAACTACCATAACCGACAAACCCATAACAATTGCAGGTTTGAGCTGTACGGTAACCGCCAAAGCCGAGCAGATACCCAAGATCTGCACGATGACAGGGTTATTGCCACTGAGTGGCGCTGTCAAATTTTTCAAACTCTTACTTGCCATTGTTTTAGTCGTTTAATGTGTTAGACTCTCCCTGTCCCTCAACAGCCGGATCGGCAGCATCTGCCTCGCGCACAGCCGAGAGATAAGGTTTGTAATAGTTAAGGCACTCCTTAATCATAGCCGATACACCATCCGAAGTCTTCGTACCACCGGTGATGGCATCAACCTCGTGCGGATTCGACTTGTCGGCACCACCCTTCTTCAAGGTAATACCTACAATCTCGTCACCCTCATATACGGTCTTGCCGACATAGAGGCGCTGGTGTTTCATTGTGGTAATCTCTGCACCCAAACCAGGAGTCTCGCCCGAGTGGTCGAGAACGATACCCTTCACGGTATTCATATCGGTATCGAGTGCAATGTAACCCCAAATCGGGCCCCAAAGACCGGCACCATACATAGGCACTACAACGCCCGAAGTAGCCACGAAGAGCGGATACTGACCCGCAGCGAAACTACCCTTCAAGTCGTTCAAAGCGGCGAATACCTGCTTCGTATCCTCCGACACGACAGCACCCGAAGCATCGAGCAATACGGCATTTGTGATAATATCGTTGTAAGCGACCTCGTCAGGATTCTCGCCGAGAGCTTTAACGATTTGAGTCTGTTTCTCGTTCAAAATGTTCTCGTCCTGACGCGACTTCAAGCCCAAAGATGCAAGAGCCAACAGAACGGCAACAATAACAACCATTACTACCGAGTAGATAATAATATAGGTATTACTATTTGTGTTTACTTTCATAACTATCTCCCCTCCTATTTAATGGTTTTAACACGATTTTGACGACGACGGATGTTCGCCTCGACTACATAGTAATCGATAAGCGGAGCCAACGCGTTCATAAAGAGAATCGAGAGCATCATACCCTCCGGATAAGCAGGGTTCACCTGACGAATCAGGATTGCGATTGCACCCGTAAGGAAACCTACGATGTACTTACCGGTCGAGGTCTGTGCCGAGGTTACAGGGTCGGTAGCCATAAATACGGCACCGAACGCGAAACCACCGACGAGCAGGTGGTAGTATGCCGGATAGTCGAAGGCACCAAATGCGCCGAAGAGGTATGCCGTAGCAGCACCACCGACGAATACCGATACCATCGTCTTCCACGATGCAACACCCGTAAAGAGCAGAATCGCAGCACCGATGAGGATAGCAAGCGTCGAGGTCTCGCCGAACGAACCCGGAATGAAACCGAGGAACGCTTCAAGCGGACTCCACTGCATTGCACCCGTCGATGCCAACTGCTCCAATGCAGTTGCACCCGATACGCCATCAACCTGTGCGCCCATCATTGTCCAATCCGAGTACCACACCTTCTCACCCGACATCTGCGGAGTGTAGGCGAAGAATACGAATGCACGAGCCAAAACTGCCGGGTTGAATACGTTCATACCCGTACCACCGAATACCTCCTTACCGAAGATAACGGCAAACGCAGTACCGATAGCAACCATCCAAATCGGAGTGCTAACCGGCATCACGAGCGGAATGAGCAGACCCGACACGAGGAAACCCTCGTTGATTGCGTGACCACGCAACTGTGCAGCCGTAAACTCGATACCCAAACCAACGATATACGAAGTAGCAATCATCGGAAGGATACGAACCAAACCATAGAAGAATGCCGTCCAACCTTCCAAACCTACCTGAATACCGGTATTGTAGCAACCGAACAGCAGCGCAGGAACGAGAGCCAGAACCACGACAATCATCGTACGCTTCATATCGTTACAGTCGCGAATATGAGCACCACGCTGTGTCGTCTTGTTAGGAACGAACAAGAAAGTCTCGAAACCGTCGAAAGTCGATTCGAGGAAAGCCAACTTTCCACCTTTGGAGAAGGTCGGCTTCAATTTGTCAACAATTGTACGAAGTGCCTTCATTACGCCTCCTCCTTAATCATTAAGTTAATACCATTGCGGATAATCTGCTGCATCTCGGTCTTCGAAGGATCGACGAACTCGCAGAGAGCAAAGTCCTCTTCGATAACCTCATAGATACCGAGTGCCTCCATCTTATCGAGGTCGCCCGCCAAAATTGCTTTGAGCAGGTGCATAGGATAGATGTCCATCGGCAGATATTTTTCGTAAAGACCCGTAACAACGAAAGCACGCTCCTCACCGTTCATATTGGTATCGAGAGTGTACTTCTTGCGAGGACAGAGCCACGAGAAGTATGCACGCGAAACCGAGAACTTGTTAAAGCGAGGCATTGCCCAACCGAGTAACTCATACTCGTCGCCCTCCGGAATAACCGTCAGTTGGTTTGCATAGAAACCGAGATGGCCCTCTGCACCGACATTACGGCCGGTCAGTACATTACCCGAGATGTAGCGCACGTGAGCATCGGCAGCCACCTGATTCTTCACAAGCGAAGCGACCGAAGCACCGGCAACAACCTTGCAGTAGCAAGGCGAGCTGACCTCCGAACCCGTTACGGCAATCGTACGAGTCATATCAACCTTACCTGCGAGGAAAAGACGGCCGATGATGGCAACATCAGCATAATTTACCGTCCAAACCTTCTCGCCCTTATTTACCGGATCGATGTGGTGAATCTGAACACCTACGTTACCTGCCGGATGCTTACCCTTGAAGGCGTGCAACTCGACACCGTTGATTGCAGGCGCAGCCGATGCGGCGTGGTACGAAAGATGCACCTTACCGTCGGTCAGACGACGCAGCACATCAAAGCCCTTCTGCAACGCCTCCTGCTCGCCGGCAAGAGTGTAGTCGTACTCCGGAGCAAGCGGAGCAGAATCGAACGCCGATACGAAGATAGACTTCGGAGCATCAGCCGGATTTGCGATGATGCCGTACGGGCGCTGAATAATCAACGTCCAAAGACCCGATTTGAGCAACAGGGAGACAATCTCCTCGCGCGATGCCTTCTCAACGTCGAGCGTCTCGAACTCCTCATAAGCGATTGCAGCGTCAGCAGCAACAGTTACAGAGAGAATACGACGTTTCTCACCACGATTGACAGCAGTAACGGTACCACTGACAGGCGATGGGAACAAAACCGAAGGGTTGTTCTTATCGAAGAACAACGCCGTACCCGCCTTAACTGCGTCGCCCACCTTCACCAGCATCTTCGGAGTGACACCCTCGAAATCGAGCGGCGATACTGCATACTCGGCAGCCAACGGAAGCTCCGTCGTCTGGCGGTTGGCAGCACCCTGCAAGTTGATGTCCAAACCTTTGCACAGTTTAATGATTTTCGACATTGTTAAAACTGTTTTAGTTGTTAATTTGAATTAGTTTTTATAGAATAAATTTATTGTTTTTTTAGACCAAAACACACAGTCCATAATTCGCCCGCGAAGATACAATTTTTTTCTCAATTTTAGGACATATTACGTCGAATTCTTCATTTTATCGAGAGTTTTTGTATTTTTGCAAAAACAAAACGGCTCTCCGATGGGAAAACTCGTCAATATACATACGCACAATCCCGCAAAAACGGAGATAACGATTCGCACGGCAGGCATCCATCCGTACGATGCCGCAAGTGCCGACACTATACGCTTGGAGGCAATCGAGCGAGAGGCCGCCGAGGCGGATGCCGTAGGTGAAATTGGGTTGGATTTTGCGTGCGACGTATCGCGCGAGGAGCAGGAGCACGTCTTTCGTGCACAGTTGGCCATAGCCGAGCGGCTACAAAAGCCGGTCGTTCTGCACTGCGTACGGGCTTTTGAGCCAACGATGGCAATGCTCGACGGCGTGAGGTTGCCGGCTGTGATTTTTCACGGCTTTATCGGCTCACCCGAGCAGGCAAGACGTGCCGTGGCGCAAGGTTATTATCTCTCGTTTGGCGAGCGCACATTTCGCTCACCAAAGAGCATTGAGGCGATGCGCTCCACCCCGCTTTCGCACCTCTTCGTCGAGAACGACGAGGCACCGACTCCCATTGCGGAGTTATACGAGCGTATAGCCACCTTGCTCGACATCGAAACGCGAGTGCTTGAAGCGCAGGCGACGGAGAATTTTGAACGTATTTTTGGATAGATATGAGTGCAAATTGGCTTGAAAGAACAGAGTTGTTATTGGGTGCGCAACCGCTGGAGCGGCTCGGCAACGCACACGTTCTCGTCGTAGGCGTGGGCGGTGTGGGTGCTTACGCTGCCGAGATGATTGTGCGCTCGGGTGTCGGGCATCTTACGATAGCCGACTCGGATAGTGTCTCGGAGAGCAACATCAACCGCCAACTCATCGCGCTACACTCGACCGTCGGTCGGCCAAAAACCGAAGTTCTCGCAGAACGACTGCTCGACATAAATCCACAACTCGACCTTCACATCATAACCGAGTATATCAAAGATGAAAAGACGGACGAGACGCTCGACAGCAGACGCTTCGACTACGTCATAGACGCCATCGACACGCTATCGCCGAAACTCGCGCTCATCATCGGCTGTTTAGAGCGTGGTTATCCGATAGTTAGCTCGATGGGAGCTGGTGCAAAACTCGACCCGACACGTTTGGAGATTTGCGACATATCGAAGACCCACCACTGCCCGCTTGCACATATGTTACGCAAGCGACTGCACAAGGTGGGTATCCGCAAAGGATTTAAGGCGGTATTTTCTGCCGAACCACCACGCGAAGGGGCAATGATACTGTGCGAAGAGCGCAACCACAAATCGCAGGTTGGCACGGCTTCGTATATGCCGGCAGCGTTCGGTATCGGATGCGCATCGGTTGTCATCCGCGACTTAACAGAGGAACAGCCAGATGTGAACGACAAGCAAAATAATGATTAAAAAAATATGGCAAAAATTGTATTTTTAGACGAGTATTCGATGGGCGGAAATGACCTTACGGCTATAACTTCGCTCGGCGATTATACGGGTTACGACCGCACCTATCCGGAGCAGGTAGTCGAACGCTGTGCGGGCGCCGATGTGGTTATCTCAAACAAGGTGTATATGTCGCGTTATACGATGGCGCAACTTCCTGACCTAAAACTCATTGCCGTCGCCGCAACCGGAATGAACAATGTCGATTTGGAAGCAGCAGCAGAGTTGGGTATTGAGGTGCGAAACGTATCGGGATACTCGACCTATTCGGTTGCCGAGACTACGCTCGGTGCGGCGTTGGCATTGTTGCGAAATTCGCTCTATTACAACCGTTATTTCAAGGAGGGCGCATACGCCGGCACGAGCGACATCTTCCACTTTGGTCGTCCGATTTCGATGTTGCGCGGAAAGCATTGGGGCATCATCGGCTTGGGAGCAATCGGTCGCCGCGTAGCAACGCTTGCCGAGGCGTTCGACTGCACGGTTGCCTACACCTCAACGTCGGGCGTTACACGCGAGGAGAAGTATCCTCAAATGTCGCTCGAAGAGTTGCTTGCGTGGAGCGATGTCGTATCAATTCACTCGCCTCTCAACGCTCGCACGGCAGGACTCATTGGCGAGGAGCAGTTGCAGGCGATGAAGCCGACCGCCATCATTATCAACGTGGCACGAGGTGGCATAATCGACGAGGAGGCACTCGCTAATGCACTAAACAACAAAACGATAGCAGGTGCTGCGCTCGACGTATTTTCGCACGAACCGCTACCCGAATCGCCACTCTATCATCTGAACGACCCCGACGCGCTGCTCGCCTCGCCTCACACGGCGTGGGCTGCCGATGATGCAGTGGCGTTGCTAATCGAGGGTATCGGCGCAAATATTAAAGATTTTTTGCTATCTTTGCCCCGCTAAATTTTCAAACAGAGACCGAATTTATCAGTTATGTTAAGCAGACAAGTTGCCGACAAATTGGCAAAATACGAAACTCCGTTCTATCTGTACGATATCGAGTTACTCGACCAAACGCTCGAAAGTTTGATGTCGATGGCATCGAAATACGGCTACAAGATTCACTACGCCATCAAGGCGAACTACGACGCTCGCCTGTTGCAGATTATCCGCAAATACGGCGTCGGAATCGACTGTGCAAGTGGCAATGAGGTACGTTGCGCCATCGAGGCAGGTTTCGACCCGAAGTCAATCGTCTATGCCGGAGTCGGCAAGCGCGACAAGGAGATTCGATATGCCATCGAGCAGAACATCCTGGCCATCAACTGCGAGTCCATCGAGGAGTTGAACCTCGTAAACGAGTTGGCGGCCGAGGCAGGCAAGGTGGTAAATATCGCCCTGCGTGTCAATCCTGATATCGACCCGAAGACAAACCACTGCATCGATACCGGACAAGCCGATAGTAAGTTCGGTATCTCGTACGAGGAGATTTTGTCGAGCGTTGAGGATATTCGCGCACTGCGCAATGTCGAGGTAATCGGTATGCACATCCACATCGGTTCGCAAATCCGCGAGTTGCACGTCTTCGAGAATATGTGCAACAAGGTGAACGTCATCGTCGAAAACCTCACGAAGCTCGGTTTCGAGTTGGAGTTTGTCGATGTAGGTGGTGGCCTGGGTATTAACTACGATATGCCGGAAAATGAGCCGATTCCGAACTTCGCTTCGGTGTTTGCAATCATCAAGCAGCACCTGAAAGTCGGCAAGCGCGAGGTGCATTTCGAGTTCGGCCGTTCGATTGTCGGCCAGTGTGGCGAGTTGATTACCAAAGTATTATACAACAAAACAACTGCAACAGGTCGTCGCTTGGTAATTGTCGATGGTTCGATGACCGAGTTGATTCGTCCGGCACTCTACGGCTCGTATCACAACATCGAGAATATCACATCCGATGCCGAGCAACGCCTCAAATACACCATCGTAGGTACGGCGTGCGAATCGACCGACGTATTCGACGAAAACGTATCGTTGCCAATCACCAAGCGTGGCGATTTGCTCACTATCAAATCCGCCGGAGCATACGGTATGTCGATGGCTTCGCGCTACAATCAGCACGATTTGCCGGCTGCCGTATATAGCGACGAGTTGTAACAACGTAGGGCTACCCTGCGCCCACTAACGACAAAACACCCCGCCTGACCGATGTGTCAAGCGGGGTGTTTCACATATATCCCAATCGGACTATTTCAACTCGGCAAGAGCGTGGCCGGTCATCTCCTTCGGCTGCTCCAAGCCCATCAGTTTCAATACGGTTGGTGCAACGTCTGCCAGAATACCGTTCTCGACCTTCGCTACGCGGTCCGAAACTACGACAATCGGCACCGGATTGAGCGAGTGAGCCGTATTCGGCGTACCGTCGGCGTTGATTGCATTGTCGGCGTTACCGTGGTCAGCAATCAGCACAACCTCGTAGCCGTTCGCCTTGGCTGCCGTAACCACCTTCTCAACGCAGGTATCAACCGCCTTAACCGCCTTCTCGATTGCTTCGTAAACGCCCGTATGTCCAACCATATCGCCGTTTGCGAAGTTCAGGCAGATGAAGTCGTACTTCTGCTCGTCGAGTGCAACGACCAACTTGTCGGCAACCTCGTACGCGCTCATCTCCGGCTGCAAGTCGTAGGTAGCGACCTTCGGCGAAGCGACCAAGATACGATCCTCATTCTCGAACTTCTCCTCGCGACCACCATTCAGGAAGAATGTCACGTGAGCATACTTCTCCGTCTCGGCGATACGCAACTGCGACAGACCGAGCGACGACACGAACTCACCAATCGTATTATTCACATTCTCCTTATCGAAGAGGATGTGCAGACCCTTGAACGATGCATCGTACGGGGTCATACAGCAGTAGTACAACGGCATTGTGTGCATACCCTGCTCCGGCATATCCTGCTGTGTGAGGGCAACAGTAATCTCACGAGCACGGTCGTTACGATAATTGAAGAAGATAACCATATCGTTCGGGCGAATCGTACCAATCGGATTACCCTGCTCGTCAACGCGAACGATAGGCAACACGAACTCGTCGGTCACGCCCTCGTCGTACGACTTCTGCATCGCAGCAACCATATCCGTCGCCTTCTCGCCAACGCCATCGACCAGCTGGTCGTAAGCAACCTTCACACGCTCCCAACGCTTATCGCGGTCCATAGCGTAGTAACGGCCGATAATCGACGCAATAACGCCAGCCGACTGCTTCGTATGGTTTTCGAGTGCCTCGATGAAGCCCTTACCGCTCTTCGGGTCGGTGTCACGACCATCCATAAAGCAGTGGATATAGGTATTCTCAATGCCGTAATGCTTCGAGATGTCGCACAACTTGAAGAGGTGGTCGAGCGACGAGTGCACGCCACCATCCGAGGTAAGACCCATAAAGTGAACATTCACGCCATTCTGCTTCGCGTACTCGAAAGCGGCAACAATCTCCGGATTTTCGAGAATCGAGCCATCCTTACAAGCACGGTTAATCTTCACCAAGTCTTGATAAACGACGCGACCTGCACCGATATTGAGGTGGCCCACCTCCGAGTTACCCATCTGACCGTCAGGCAGACCGACATTCTCGCCATCGGTACGCAACTGCGCGTGTGGGTACTTCTCCGTCAGCGCATTGATAAATTTCGGATTGGTCGAATATATAGCATCCGACTTGGTATGATTACCGATTCCCCATCCGTCGAGAATCATCAACAAAACTTTGTTTGCCATATCTTTTTTCGTTTTTTGTTTTTCTCTCTTTTGCGTAATACGCTCAGCGCAACACTTACGCGAGTTTCTCCTTCACGATCTCGACAGCACGGTCGATTGCCTGCTGCAAACCATCCGGATTCTTACCACCGGCCGTAGCGAAGAACTTCTGACCGCCACCGCCACCATTGATGAGTTTTGCCGCCTCACGCACTACCGCACCGGCATCTACGCCACGCTCGACAATCGCATCGCCGAGCATAACCATCAGCGTCACTTTGCCACCATTCTCCGAGCCGAGAACAAGTACAAGATTACTCTTGCGTGCACGCAAATTGTAAGCCAAATCCTTCAAGAACTCGGTCGGACGCGGCATCACGCGAGCCACAATGGCAACATCATCGTTCTGCGGAACCTCTGCCACAATCTTATCGGCAAGAGCCGCAACCTGCTCTTTCTGGATGCTCTCCAACTCCTTGCTCAACGCATCGTTGCTCTCAACCAAGCGACGAATTGCATCAACGAGTTTCGGATTGCCAACAACCTCGGCTGCCGCGTGGAGCGTATCCTCTGCAATGTAGAGCAACTTCTCGGCACCAACACCCGTAACGGCCTCAATACGGCGTACGCCTGCCGAGATAGCACTCTCGCTTACGATTTTGAACAGACCGATTGTACCCGTTGCCGAGGTGTGCGTACCACCACACAACTCAACCGACTCGCCAAAGCGGACCATACGAACCTTATCACCATACTTCTCGCCGAAGAGCATCATTGCGCCTGCTGCCTTTGCCTCCTCCTGCGTTGCCTCACGATTCTCGATGAGCGGGTCGTTAGCGCGTACGGCACGGTTTACGAGTTGCTCGACCTCGCGCAACTGCTCCGGCGTAACCTTCTGGAAGTGCGAGAAGTCGAAACGCAACTGCTCCGGCGTAACCATCGAGCCCTTCTGCTCGACGTGCTCGCCGAGTACCTTACGCAACGCTGCGTGGAGCAGGTGGGTTGCGGTGTGGTTGTTGGCTGCCGACTGACGCTTCTCCGGATTTACCACTGCACGGAACACGCCATCGAGCGTCTCCGGCAACTGCGTAGCAACGTGAATAATCAAGCCGTTCTCCTTCTCGGTTGCGATGATATCAATCTTCTCGTTGGCGTTGGCGATATAGCCCGTATCACCAATCTGACCACCCGAATTACCATAGAATGGTGTGCGGTCGAAGACCATCTGATATGTTGTCTTATTCTTGCTCTGCACACGACGAACACGTGCGATTCGGATGTCGCACTCCAAACAGTCGTAACCGACAAACTCGCTCTGCTTAATCTCGATGAGCTCCTTCCAGTCATCTACATCCTGTGCTGCGGCGTTACGCGAACGCTCCTTCTGCTGCTGCAACTCGCGCTCGAACTCCTCCAAATCAACCTCAACACCCTTCTCCTTTGCGATGAGTTCGGTAAGGTCAATCGGGAAGCCGTACGTGTCGTACAACAGGAAGGCATCCTTACCCGAAATCTTGCCGCCGTTAAGGCCGCGAATTACATTTTCGAGCATATTGATACCCGTTGCAAGCGTACGCAGGAACGATGCCTCCTCCTCTTCGATAACGCGCTCGATGAGCGTCTGCTGTGCCTTCAACTCCGGATATTGGTCGCCCATCTGTGCAACGAGCGTTGCAACCAAACGACACATAAACGGCTCGTTGAAGCCGAGGTAGGTGTAACCGTAACGAACGGCACGGCGCAAAATTCGACGAATCACGTAGCCCGCCTTCACGTTCGACGGCAGCTGTCCGTCGGCAATCGAGAATGCAATGGCACGAAGGTGGTCGGCAATTACACGCATTGCAACATCCACACTCTCCTGCTCGCCATATTTCTTGCCCGACATCTGCGAAATAACGCCAATCGTCGGCTGGAAAACGTCCGTATCGTAGTTCGACTTCTTGCCCTGCATAATCATACAAAGACGCTCGAAGCCCATACCCGTATCGACGTGTTTTGCAGGCAGCGGTTCGAGCGAGCCATTCGCCTTGCGATTGAACTGCATAAAGACGTTGTTCCAAATCTCGATTACCTGCGGATGACCCTCATTGACCATCTCACGACCCGGCTTGATGGCAATCTCCGCCTCGTCGCGCAAGTCGAAGTGAATCTCGCTGCACGGACCACAAGGACCCGTCTCGCCCATCTCCCAGAAGTTGTCGTGCTTGTTGCCGCGAATGATATGGTCCTCCGGCAAGTATTGCTTCCAATAGCCGTATGCCTCATCGTCGAACGGCACACCGTCCTCCTCCGAGCCCTCGAAAACCGTTGCATACATACGCTCCTTCGGAAGTTTATATACCTCGGTGAGCAACTCCCACGCCCAAGCGATTGCCTCTTTCTTGAAATAGTCGCCGAACGACCAGTTGCCGAGCATCTCGAACATCGTGTGGTGATAAGTATCGTGACCTACCTCCTCCAAGTCGTTGTGCTTACCCGACACACGCAGACACTTCTGCGAATCGGCTGCACGCGGGTATTTGCGAGGTGCGTTACCAAGGAAAATATCCTTGAACTGATTCATTCCGGCATTGGTGAACATAAGCGTCGGGTCATTCTTCACGACCATTGGAGCCGACGGAACGATCGTGTGTCCCTTCTCGGCGAAAAAGTCCAAAAACGCTTGTCTGATTTTGTTTGATTCCATATATGTTACAATAATTATTACCTACGTACGTTTGGAAGAAAAGTGTTTGAATTTATTCAAACAATTTCAATCGGTTGCAAAAGTATAAAATTTACACTAATTTTGCACCTATAAGCGGGTAATTTTTACCTATATAATTAAAATTTTTACGCCGTGGGGGTATTACAGAAGAGTCAAACGCTGACAAGCAGCGAAAATCCGGAGAAAGTGCGTATGGCGCGTTATGCGCTATTGCGCAAAATTCTGCTCGGTTTTATCGTCATCTCGGTACTCAATTTGGCAATCTCCCACCTCTTCTACACACCGAAAATGTGGTCGCTCGGCAAGCGTAACCGCGAACTCGTTCTCAAATACGGCATTCTGCAAGACCGCATTCGCACACTGCAAAGCCGCATCGACGAGGTACACCACCGCGACATCTACGTCTATCGCGCACTCTTCTCGGTCGATTCGCTATCGCTCAATGGCGTTTACACACCTTATCCCGACTCGAAATACGCATCATTGCAGGGTGACGAATACTCCTCGCTGATGGATAAGACGTGGCGCGATATGGATGCTTTGGCACGCTCGACATACGCCGCTTCGCTGTCGCTCGACGAGTTGCAGATAATGGCAAAGAACAAGGAGAATATGTCGTTTGCCATCCCTGCAATTTGGCCAATCGACCGCACACAATTACAGGGCTTTTATGCGTTCGGCGTGCGTTCCAAGCACCCGATATTCAAAACACGCAGAATGCACAAAGGCGTCGATTTGTCGTGCAATCGCGGCGTACCGGTATATGCCACGGGCGATGCCGTCGTGCAGATGACCGACGAAGGTATGCGCCGTCGCGGATATGGCCGTCAGGTGCTTCTCAACCACGATTTCGGTTACAAAACACGATACGCCCACCTGAACAAAATATTCGTCAAGAAGGGCGATCGCGTCACTCGCGGACAGATTATCGGCGAGGTTGGCTCGACGGGTGGTTCGACCGGCCCACACCTTCACTACGAGGTGATATATATGGGCCGCAACGTAAATCCGGTCAACTATTTCAACAAGAATATGACCTCCGACGAGTACAAGCAGCTTATGGAGAATATGAAGTATAACACCGACCTCGAAACAGAATAGCAACGCAATGGCAGAGGAGAAAAATAGAAATCGAAACGGAGGCAACTCACTGCGCCACAACATCTCGCGCCTGGCAGTCAAACTGCTGACGTGGGTGGGTGCCGCCGTGATATACTTCATCGTCTTTTCGCTGCTGTTCGACACTCCGACCGAGTATGCGTTGCGCCACTCGACCGACCGTCTGCAAGAGGAGTACGATGCGCTGACGGCACGTTACGACTCGCTCAATGCCGTAGTCGATAACGTGATGGAGCGCGACCGCAATATCTTCGGCATAATGTTCGAGTCCACGCCATACGATTTCAACTCCGAATATGAGCAACAGCGCGTCGAGTTGCAGGAGCGATTGCTCGAAAAATCGGACCGCCAGATGAAGCGCGAAATGGTTGCGTCGATAGATGCACTCGAAGCAAAACTCACCGAAGTCGAAAGTTCATACTCCGCTCTGCAAGAGCGACTTGCCCAGCTCGGAAACGGTAGCAACAACATCCCGTCCATACAGCCGGTAATCAACCACCAACTGACGTTGCTCACGGCCGCATACGGTCTGCTGATGCACCCGTTCTATCGCACTCTGCAATCGCATCAGGGCGTCGATTACACCATACCGGAGGGCGAACGCATCTTCGCCACGGCAGACGGTATTGTGAAGGAGATTTCGGGCAAAAATTCGACATCGGGTCTGACGGTCGTAATTGACCACTATAACGGATACACCACCTCGTACAGCCACCTGCAAAGTGCAAAGGTAAAACGCGGTCAGCGCGTGCGTCGCGGAGACATCATCGCCCTGTCGGGCAACTCCGGTCTTTCGCTTGCGCCACACCTGCACTACGAGGTACGATACGAGGGTATGCGCGTCGATCCGATACACTATTTCTTTATGGAACTCACGCCGGACGAGTATCAGAAAATCATCCGCATATCGCGTTCCGGAATGCAATCGTTCGACTAATCAACCCGCCTCGCTATGCAGATAAAGTTGTTGTTATTGGACTTTGACGGCACGCTCGCCAATACGGGACGAGCCAATGCCACGTCGTACATCGAAGCATTGGCCGAGGAGGGCATCACAATCTCGATGGAGGAGTATCGCCGACGATATTTCGGATGGCGTTGTCCGGAGTTTCTCACCGACATAGGCATCACCGACCCCGAGCGACAATACCGCATAAGGATGCGCAAGGTAGAGATATACCCTACGCATTTCGATATGGTTACGCTCAATGAGCCGTTGTGGAATTTTGTCTGCGATTTTCGCCGACAGGGTGGCAAGGCGTGGATTGTATCGACCGGTCATCCGTCGAATATCCGAAACGTAATGCAATATTTAGGCATTGAGGATGGCGTCGACGGCATACTGTCGGCCGATGCTGTCGAGCACTCGAAACCCGCGCCCGACTGCTTTCTGAAAGCAATGGCTTTGGAGGGAGTCACCCCTGCCGAGACGCTTATATTCGAGGATTCGGAGATAGGACTCGCCGCTGCCAAAGCGAGTGGCGCAGCATATTTCAAAGTCGAACTTCCTTTCTAATTCGGGCTTTACCCTATCGGCTCTGACGAGTACATATATCGGCAAAATCGCACATCTCGCACGCTTTTACATCCTCTGCTTGGCGGAATGGCACCGAGCGATCGAACATCTCGGTCAGCAGCGTCGATATATAGCGTTCAAACTCCTCTTTGTATGAGGAATACGTATCGCCACAACTAACGCGCTGCACATCATTCAAGAGTGGCGAATAATCCTTGTTTGAAATCGTGCGAACAAAATAGAGCGATGGTTGCGTATCGTATTCTCGCACGTGATGCAGAATCATCGCATATAGGAACGTATTTATAAATTTGGAGTCGCGGTCTTTCGCCTCTCCAAAGAATACCGACTCCAAACTCTTGAATTTCCGCTCTTCACGGCCCGTCTTATAGTCGATAACCCGCACCAAATCAGGCGAGAGGCGGTCGATACGATCGAATTTACCCTCAAACGTAACTTGCAACTGCTCGCCACCGCACTCGAACGGAAAATCATAACACTCGGTTGCCTCCAACTCCAACACATTACAATTCTCTTGCGACAAATCATATCGCACGACATTCGTCAGGTAGGCAATCACGATATCGCGCACAACCCCAATCTCGCCCGGAAAGGTCTCCTCGCCACCTTCGCAGCCAAAGCCGAACTCCCTAATTGCCTCATCCACCTTACGCTCCACACTACCATCGTCCAACGCCTTGCGCAACTTTTCACGCTGGGAATCACTGCTCGCAATCGAGCCATAGAGCAACTCGGCCGCCAGATGGAAGATGTTTCCGAAGGTCAGATTATCGACATCCTCCGTAAGGTCGTTCTCCGGACGCAGATGCGCTACCGATGCAAAATAGAACTTTAACGGGCACTGCACATAACGCGAAAATACCGTTGGGGACATCGTCGAAGTTCCATTCGTATAGCGACTTAACAACTTCATCACACGGTCGTCCTTCTCGATTGATATTGGCTCGCTACCCGCCATTCGCACATCCACACCGACATCCGTATATGAGATAGGTATCTCGCTCTCGTATTGCAACTGCTGGATATATCGGCTCGGCTCGCCTGTTCCCTTTCTGTCGGAGTGGGCACAATAGAGCATATAGACGTGTTCGGCACGTTGAATCAAACGATAGAAGTAGTATCCATAGACGCCCTCGTGATGCTCGGGCGTAGGCAGACCGTAGGCATAACGCAGATTGTAAGGGACGAACGATGAGTCGGATGTGCGATTACCCGGGAAGGTATCATCGGTCATCGACAAAATCAGCACGTTACGGAAATCGAGGTTTCGCGTTTCAAGGATTCCCATAATCTGCACACCCTCCAACGGACGACCCTCGAACGGAATACGCACACTCTGCAAATGGCGACGCACAAGCGAACGACACGTCGCAAGCGACAGCGACACTTCGCACGAGCGCATCATATTGAGCAGTTGCGAAAGATTTTCGACCGTAATCGCAAGATATTCGCTACGAAGAGGCGCATCGGCACTGCTCGTCGGCATCCCACCAATCGCAATCAGCGCATCACGCAGATACTCGACCAACGACTGCCAATCGTTTGTGGTGCGAAACAGCGTCTGCAACAACGGGCTACGTGCCAACTTCTCGGATGGCACATTAAAGATGCGCTCACGAACTATTTCGGCGCGGATATCGGCTATGATTTGAGCGTCGCTCTCAACAATATACGGATGCGAAAGCACACGCTCGACATCGACGTGATAGAAGGTCTCACCATCATCTCTTCTGCGGGCGTGGGTCTGCAATTCGATCAGACGCTCGATCAGCGCATAAGCAGGTGTATTACGCAACGGATAGCCCATCGTCACATTCACCTTACCCAACTCCTCGGGCATAGCGTACAACAACGGCATAAGCAGATTCTCATCGGTCAGCACCACCGCCGTATCCTTATCGAGCGGTCGCTGCCTACCATCTGCATCCTTGCCTGCAATTTCGCGCAACAACGCCACAGCGTGGTGACACTGCGCTACGGCTGTCGAGGTTGAGATGACATCAATCGCACGAATATTACGCAGGTTGTCGTGCGAAACCGGCTCGTCGGCCGGCAATGCCGAGCGATTGCGGCGAATAAACATACCCGCCTCTTGCACCTCGTCCGCATAATAGTAGTCGTCGTAATCCCAAAAGAAATCCGTATGGTAGTTGGTTGCCATATATTTCAGCAACCTGGTTTCGCACTCGGAGAGCGCATTAAAACCGACCACAACATACCGCTCGGCCGACAAACGAAGTGGCGCATCGGATGCAATACGCTCGACCGCATCACGGTATATCATTCCCGTATAACCGATGCCGAGCGTGCGCAGATGTGCGCGATACTCGTCATATATCGCCCCGAGCGTACGCCACACGCCCAAGAAACGACGTTTTTGTTCCGAGAACGACGCCTCGTCGCCTATCGTTTGCCAAAACTCGCGCACGATTTGCATCTGTGCAGGGGTCAGGTAATCGAGGTCGGCCTCCAACTCCTTCAAATCGGATATATTACGGAACAGGCGCGAAGCATCGACACAGTACTTGTCAACCATATCGAAATCCGAGACAAGCAGTTCGCCCCAACGGTAGAAGCGGTCGAAATCCTCCGTATGATATTTCGAGTAGATGCGATATAGTTCGGCAACCAAACGCAACTTGTCGGCCGAGTGCAGGTCGGATATCTCCGACATTATATCGTCAATGGCGATATACTTCGGAGCCCACAACGGGCGGTCGGCAATTTGGGCAAGCGCATCGGTAAAAAACAGACGCGCACGTTGCGACGGAAACAGAATCGTGAGCGAAGAGAGCTCCTCGCCATATTTTTCGCACAATCGTCGTGCGACTTCCGACAGAAATGTCTGCATAACCATCCACAATAATTATTCGGCAGGGGCTATCTCGCCACCAAACAACGAATTACGATTACGCAAAATGGCAGGCGAGCCCTTATAATAGAGTTTTGCCGAGGTGGAGGTCACCGCCTCCAATCGCTCCTCGACCGAGAGACGCACCTCTGCGCCGTGCGAAGCATTCACATCGGCCGAGACGGTTTGCAACGGGAAGGCGTCGATACGGGCCGTCGAGACATTGAGTTTGAAGTAACGCGACACGCCACCCATTTTAATTGCGCTCTTGCCCGTACACTCAACAAACGTATCGAGCGCATCAATATCCATCGTAACTACGGCTCCACCCGAAACAGCAACATCCAGCAGGGTACTCTTTACCGGCTCCTCGAATCGGGCGGTCGAGTGGTCGATTTTTATCTCATCAAGGGCAACATAATAGACCGTAACGTCGGTCACGAGCGTTGTCTTCGCATCGAAGCGTTCGGAGATTTGCAGCACCCCATTCTTATTCACCGCCGCACGAAAACGCGACGTGGCACTACCCTTCGTATCATATACAATCTTCGCCTCGTCGGCCGTTGCCACACGCTTGAAAAGGATGTACATAGGGCCCGACACCGAAACCTTGTTGAATGTCGGCAACCAATCGGTTTTAGGGATGGATACCGCCTGCACGGTCGCATCCTGCTGCGACGCAACGCCACCCTCGCCAGTGGTTTGAGCCATCGCCGTAGCGACGTAAGCGGATAGTATGGTGAGAAGTAAAATAAATCGTCTCATAAT
Organism: Alistipes sp.; assembly: GCA_017410165.1. Classification (GTDB taxonomy): domain Bacteria; phylum Bacteroidota; class Bacteroidia; order Bacteroidales; family Rikenellaceae; genus Alistipes. The sequence goes on from JAFQRH010000015.1 coordinate 23,775, forward strand.
CGTAAAGGTTATTTTTCCAGAGCAAGATACAACTTTTTTCGCAGATATGCTCCTTCAAAAGCGGTTTTTTCACATCTTTTTCGCTCTTTAAGACCGATTCCGCAAAATTATGCAGCGGCTTGACGTTTTTTCCGGGCTACGCGCGCGCGTTTTCCGATATTTTTACTACTTTTATAACGAATTTGCGATTGTTGTCGGCTCGCGCTCTTCAAGAGCCCTCAATTTGCAGACGACCAAACCTTTGAAACCTATTACGTATATGAAGCGATTTTTTATCATTATCCTCTCTGTGTTGCTCTGCATTTCGACCGCTGTTGCACACAACACAACGAAGATAAATATCTCCACCGAGACACAGAACTCCTCCTCGCAAGAGGAGAAAAAACCAAAGCGCGAACGCAAAGTAAATGCCTTTGAGATTGAAATCGGTATCGGTGCCGCACTCGGCGCCAATAACCTGAAATTCGACAAGACGAAAACCGGTTTTAACGGATTGGCAGAGGTGCGATACAACACGCGTTGCGGTGTGGATTTCGGTGTGCAGTTCTCGATAAACGGTTTCAATCGTCAGACGATGAACGCCGAGGCGATTAAGTTCCTGTCGAAGAACGGCTTTATAGTTCTCGACTACAACCTGTTCCAAGACAAGGGACTGACGATATTTTTCGGCGCAGGAGCAGGCATTGCGTGGAATAAAAACACAGGCGAATCAACCGTCGAAGGCGATGATGCGTTTTTGGGCAAGAGTCGCTCGTTCTGCGTTATGCCACGTGTCGGCATCGAACTATTCCACCGCATACGTGTAACGCTCGACTACAAATTCGGCAACAAAGCAAATAACCACTTCGGACTCTCGGCCGGCTTCGTCCTTGGCGGAGGAAAGAAATAGCGCACAATGACAGAATCAAACATCAAAGCAGAGATACTGAACGCCAGCGCCGGTTCGGGTAAGACCTACCAACTCACCTACCGATACGTCTGCGACATATTGCGCAACCAACCGGAGCATAAAGGCGGCGGTTTCGACCCATACGCCTATCGACGAATCCTCGCCGTAACCTTCACCAACAAGGCAACCGAGGAGATGAAATCGCGTATTCTCAAACAGATACACCGCCTCGGCGCAGGACTCAAAAGCCCGTATTTGGAGAATCTGATGGCCGAAACATCGCTCTCGGAGAGAGAGTTGCGTCGTCGCGCAGCACGCGCCCGCACGGCCATTCTGCACGACTACTCCCGATTCGCGATACTCACAAACGACACCTTCTTCCAGCGTATTCTGCGAGGTTTTATCAAGGAGTTGGGTATTGATATGAACTACAATATCGAGATCGACGAGTCATCGTTGCTCACGCAGAGTGTGGACGAGTTGATGGAGGAGATTGCCGAGAATGCCGATTTGAAGCAGTGGATTACCGAGATAGCCAAGGATAACATCATCGACGGCAAGCAGTGGAATATACGCGGAGATGTTCTCAAATTGCACAAAGAGCTCTTCAAAGAGAACACAAAACAGCAAATCACGAGCATCACCGATAAGCAGCACTTCAAAAAGATCATCTTTGGACACATCAAGCATTTGGATGCAGAGATGGTTCGTCTGCAAGAGGTCGCCCGAGAGGCCGTATCGATGATTTCCGCAGCAGGATACAGCAACGACGATTTTAACGGCAAATTTACCAAGTACTTCGATGCAGTCGCAGAGGGCAACTCGAATGCTCCATCTGCCACAACAATAAAGCACATGGACGACACTCCGCAAGAGTGGTTCACAAAGGCGAAAAAGCCATCGGCAGACCTACTCGACCTTGCCGAGCAACTGCAACCGATGTTGGAGCAGGTGTGCCGGTACAAGTCGCTGGAAATAGGCCGCAAACTCATCTTGGAGAACTATCGCAGTTATGCGCTGCTCAACGACATATATCGCAAAGCGATGGAGATTTGCCACGAGGAGAACAGAATGTTGATCTCCGAGACGAAACACACCATCGCCGAGTTTATCACCGAAGCGGATGCACCGTTCATATACGAAAAGGTCGGCAATCGTTTCGAGCGATATATGATTGACGAGTTTCAGGATACGTCTCTACGCGAATGGAAGAACTTTTTGCCGTTGCTGCGCAATGCTATGGCACAAAGCGCAAATGCAGCCGTATTGCTCGTTGGCGACATCAAGCAGTCGATATACCGTTGGCGAGGTGGCGATTGGAGCATACTCGGCAGAGTTGCGCCGGCAGACCTTGCACATAACGGCAACGAGATACACTCCGATACGCTGAAAAACAACTTCCGCAGTTTGCCTAAAATCGTATCGTTCAACAACGATATTTTCGACAAAATCGTATCGACGGATAATGCCCGATTGAACGACCACCTGCTCTCTGCGCATAAGAGTCAGATAATCTCGCGGTCCAAGTGCGAAGAGTTGCAGAATATGCTCGCCGATGCTTACAAGGGACACGAGCAGATTGCGCGTCGCGAAAGCCGCAATGAGGGTTATATCAACGTATCGACATACGTTGGCGAACCGGATATCGTTGCGCGCGTCAAGGAGATTATCGACAAAGGATTCAGGCCGTGCGATATCACCATTCTCGTTCGTTGGAACAAAGAGTCGTTCGGCATTGCACAACAATTACTGCGTGTCAACGAGGAGGGCGACGAGCGTTACAGATGGGACATAATGACACAAGAGGCGTTGTCGCTCGCCAACGCACCTGCCGTGCAGTTCATCATTGCCGTATTACGACTGTCGCTCAATCGCAAAGATGCGACAAGTCGCGGTATATACAATCGATACTTCCACAACAACGACTTCATCCGAAAGTTTGACGATGAAGAGATCGAGTTTTTCGATGCACTGCGCGCAATGTCGGTAGAGGAGGCCTTCGAGCATATTGTCATCCATTACAAGGAGTACCTAAACCGCCATACGGCATACGTTCAGGCGTTGCACGAGCACGTCGTGCAGTTCTGCGCGGGCAAGACTGCCGACACGACAATGTTCCTGCGGTGGTGGGACGACAATGGGCACAACAAATCGGTGAGTATCGAGCGAAACCCACAAGCAATCGAGATTATGACTATTCACAAGGCCAAAGGTCTGCAAAACAAAGTCATAATATTGCCATTCTGCACCTGGGAACTCAAACCTAAATCGACAACCGGTAACAGAATCAATATAATGTGGGCCAAACCGAATGCGGATGCCGGTCTCGACACCGAGCAGAAATTCCCGGTATCAATAAAGGAGGATGTAAGTCGTTCGATTTTTGCCGAAGAGTACAACGAAGAGTTGGTATATTCACATATCGAGGCAATCAACATCCTCTATGTGGCATTAACGCGCGCGTGCGAGCAACTGCATATATATATTCCGGCAGCAAAACTCCACGTATCGAAAGACGGAAAAACGAAGGACACATCGACAAAAAAGCCATCGACCGTTGGCGACTTGCTCAAAGAGGCACTCGCTCTGCCTGACGAGTACAGCGCACGTGTCTGTTTCGAGGCGGGACGATTTGAGCAACCGGAGGCGGAGGCGCAACACAACTCCGACGACGAGCCGACACACTCGACGGTACGCCTCACCGAGTACAACACATCGCCCGTCGGAGTGCGTATGAGCAGTTCGATGTCGCACTATTTTGACGATTCGCCCACTCTGTCGCCACGCGATGCGGGTATAATGCTGCATAAGGCCTTTGAGCGAGCAACCAGCAGAGAGGATATTCCGCAGGCAATCAAGCAGATGGTGCTCGACGGTCTGCTCTCCGACGCAGAGGCCGACACCCTGCAAACAAATATCGAAAAAGTACTCGATGGCTCGATTGCGGCGCAATGGTTTGCCGATGGGTGGGATAAAGTGCTATGCGAGAGTAGTATTATCGTTCCGAATGTAGGCGCAAAACGACCCGACCGCGTAATGATTAAGGGAGAGCGCGTCGTGGTGGTCGATTACAAGTTCGGCGAACGCGAGGCAGCGCACCGCAAGCAGGTTGGCTCATACTTGGCACAACTGCGCAAGATGGGCTACACCACGGCGGAGGGTTACGTATGGTATGTAAACCGTGGCGAGATAGACAAAATCGAGTAACGAGCACCCTATCCGCAACCGAGAATATGGCAGGTAACAAATTATTTTGTATTTTCGCGCTATGAATATAGATGTATTGAAGGTCATACCCCGTGCATTTCGAGCCAAAGGGTGTCTGGTCACGCTGACGATTTTCGTGCGAGCGTTGCTCAACTTCGTCGGTCTGGCGGCACTCCTGCCCGTATTGTATCTGATACTCGACATCGACGCCGTGCATACAAACCCCATTGCGCAACGCGTATATGACGGTTTGGGCTTTACGTCCGATAAGGCGTTTGTCGTAGTGGTCGCCGTGGCGATGGTCGTACTCATCGTTGTAAAGAATCTGCTCGGACTACTGCTCTATCGCGTCGAGCGCGACTACATCTATTCGCTATACAGATACCTGTCGCGCAATCTGTATATAGACTACTTCAATCGCGGTCTGTCGTTTATCAAATCGTCCAATTCGGCAGTTTTGGCGCGCAACGTCAATGTCGTATGTTACACCTTTGTTTCGGGCGTACTTCGACCTATGGCAGCGATTTTCAGCGAGTTGATGCTGTTTGTTATGCTGTTCGCCGCCATTACGATATATAGTCCGCTGGCGGCTGTGCTCTCGATGGCGATATTCATCCCTGCGCTGTGGTTGTACTTTACGCTCGTTCGCCAGCGAGTGAATCGTTACGGTCGCACCGAGAACGAAGCACAACGCCGCAAATCGCGCGATGTTATTGAGACGTATCGCGGTTATGCCGACATCAAGATAAACAACGCCTTCGGCCGTATGCTCGAATCGTTCGACCGCAACGTAGATACCATCGTGAGCGTCGGTGCCAAAAACGCAACCGTTGCAACACTTCCGCACACGATAACCGAGGTCGGTTTGGCTGTTGGAATGGCTCTGCTCGTATCGCTCAGCGTATTCGTGGAGAGCAGCGATATGAAGATGATATTCGGTGTGTTTGCAGTTGCTGCACTGCGCCTGCTACCATCCATCAGAGCAATTATGGGGTCGTGGACATCGCTGCGCTACAACAAATACGCCATAAAGATTATCCGCGATGCTTCAATCAGCACCAAGCGCAAAGCCGAAAACGATTCGGCAGAGCGTCTCGATTTTCGCAAGGAAATTCGCGTCGAGGGGCTCTCGTTCCGATTTGCGGACAGCGATCACGACACACTGCACGACCTCACGTTCTCGATTGCCAAAGGCGAACGAATCGGCATCAACGGTCGCTCGGGCGCAGGAAAAACGACGCTTTTCAACCTTCTGCTCGGACTCTACGAGCCAACCGCAGGAGCAATATACATCGACGGCGAGCCGCTCTCGGCGACAAACTGTCGCAAGTGGCAGAACTCCATCGGATACGTGTCGCAGAGCGTCTTTCTGACCGACAGCACGCTGCTCGCAAACATTGCGCTCGGCTGTCGCGAGGAGGAGATAGATATGGAGCGTGTAGAACGCGCCGTACGAATGGCATCGCTCGATGAGTTTGTTCGAGAGTTGCCAAAGGGGTTGGAGAGTCGCATCGGCGAGTGTGGCGCACTGCTTTCGGGCGGACAGCGACAGCGTATCGGCATCGCACGTGCGCTCTACAAGCAGGCCGAGGTACTCTTCTTTGACGAGGCGACATCGGCTCTCGACAATGAAACCGAACAGAGCATAAACCACTCGATTGAAGCCCTATCGCAAGCGGATAGCACACTGACGATTGTCGTCATCGCTCACCGCGAGAGTTCGCTCTCGTATTGCGACCGAGTTATAACACTGAAATAAACACAAGAGAATGAATTATATAGTAGCAAAATACGGAATACGAACCGAAGGCGCACACTCCGACTTGGTGAAGTGCGGCGTACGCGGATTTGCGCCATTTGCAGTCGAAGAGTTGGAGGGTGAGCCGACAATGATTCTGCACACCGACCACCCACTTTCGGCTACCGACTACGAGTCGATTGTTGAGTTGCACCGCTTCTGTTTCGAGCAGAATTTGGCAGAGTGTCACCTCGACCGCTATAAGAGCGGCTACCTCTTCACGATGAGTAAAGGCGACGTGGATTACCTATTCGTCAAAGACGACAACTCGAACGAGGTATTTACCAACGCCGGTGTTGAACACGAAATTGACCCATTCCTTTTGCGATTTGCGCTATGGTTGATGTTCGGTTTGTGCATCGCTCCGCTGGGCGGTATAGCCATCCACTCGTCGGTGGTAGTTGTCGGCAATGGCGCGGTGCTCTGTTTAGGCGAATCGGGAACGGGAAAGAGTACTCACACACGTCTGTGGCGCGAGAATATCGCCGGTGCGCAACTGCTCAACGACGATAGTCCGATAATTCGTATGGTCGATGGCGTGGCAACCGTATTCGGCTCGCCGTGGAGCGGCAAGACTCCTTGCTATCGCAATCTGCACTACCCTATTCGTGGCTTTTTGCGTCTGTCGCAAGCACCTTACAACAAGATTCATCGTTTGTCGGTACTCAACGCCATCGGCGCACTGCTACCATCCTGTCCGCCGGCATTTGCACACGACGAGACTTTGCAGGATAACATCTGCAACACGCTCTCGCAGATGATTAGCGCAGCACCGGTATATCATCTTGAATGTCTGCCTGATGCCGCCGCTGCGCAACTGTCGTACAACACTATTTTCGGAGCATAATGGAGCAAAAACGCACATCGAATCGCGAGGTATTCTCGGTCGTCAGAGATCTACTGTTGGAGGGCTCGAACGTCACTGCCAAAGTCAAGGGGCAGAGTATGTTGCCATTCTTCCGCAGCGGGTCAATCGTCACATTGCGTCCGATTCGTGAGGAGGACTTCAAACGACTCGGCGTTGTGTTTGCCGACACGGGTCGCAATTTCGTGATACATCGCATAATCGAGGTCGATGAGCAGAGCGTAACGCTGCTCGGCGACGGAAATATTTACGGCACCGAGCGTATGGCACGCAACAAGGTATATGGTGTGATTGACTGCTCGGCTGTGCATCTATTCTTTGCTCGTATATGGCTGTGGATGCGCCCTGTACGCCGATTCCCGCTTGCGATTTTCCGACGCGTAACACCTAAATAAGCACGCCTAAATAGACGCGCCCTCTCGCTCGTAGGCGGTTATAACAAAAAAGAGGTACTTGTTTCCAAGTACCTCTCTCTTTTATCTTCGTCGAGCGGCCTGCGCCAACTCTAAAAGATTCTGCTCAATTATGCCTCCAAAGCGAAACGCTTGTAAGCGATAACGGTTGCCTCCTTGTCAGCACGTGCAAGCATCTCGCGGATCGACTCCTTCTCACCGACTACTGCCTGATTGAGAAGCGTGTTCTCCTCGAAGAACTTACGCAACTTACCCTCAGCAATCTTCTCCAAAATTGCCTCCGGCTTGTTAGCATTCTTCGGATCCTGCTTCATCTGCTCAACAGCAAATGCCTTCTCCTTCTCAACAATCTCCGTAGGACAGTCGTCAACATCAATCGAGATAGGAGCCATTGCAGTTGCCTGCATAGCAATCTTGTGAGCAACCTCAACATCAACCTCCTTGTTGAAGCCGAGCAACGTACCGAGCTTCTTGTTGAAGTGAACGTAAGCGTTGATGTAAGGTGCCTCTACGCGAGCGTAGTATGCCAACTCACACTTCTCACCGGTCTGACCCGACTTCTCGGTTACGAGCTCCTCTACGGTGTGACCCTCGCTGTTCTTAACTGCGAGCAATGCATCGCAGTCAGCAGCATCAGCAGCAACTGCGAGGTCGAGCATCTCGTTAGCCGAAGCGGTAAACTCACCATTCTGTGCAACGAAGTCGGTCTCGCAAGCGAGGCAAAGGATATAACCCTTCGTACCTACAATCTTGGTAACGACAACACCCTCGCTTGCCGAACGGTCGGCACGCTTGGCAACTACCAACTTACCCTTTTCGCGGATGATATCCTGTGCGCGGCTGTAATCGCCCTCTGCCTCGATGAGTGCCTTCTTGCAATCCATCATACCGGCACCGGTCATCTTGCGAAGCTTCATCACATCGGCAGCTTTAATCTCTATTGCCATAACTTTGTCTGTTTTTCAAGTGTTAAAAAATAATTACTCGGCCTTCTGCTCCTCGGTTGCAGCAACAACCTCTGCCACAGCTGCCTCCTCTGCGTCGATCGAGGCCTTCACGCCCTTCTTGATGCGTGGCTTGCCCTCTTTCTTCACAGGTGCCTCGGTGTTTGCCTCTGCCTCAATCTGCTCCTTCTCCTTTTCGAGCTTGCGCTCCTCTGCGCCCTCTGCGATAGCAGCACAAACGGTGTCGAGAATAACAGCGATCGACTTCGTAGCATCGTCATTTGCAGGGATAACGTAATCAATGTCGGTTGGATCACAACAAGTATCTACCATTGCAAATACCGGAATATTCAATCGCTTTGCCTCCTTGACAGCATTCTGCTCCTTCTGTACGTCGATAACGAACAACGCAGCCGGAAGACGGGTAAGGTCGGCGATAGAACCGAGGTTCTTTTCGAGTTTCGCACGCTGGCGTGCAATCTGCAACTTCTCGCGCTTCGAGAAGTTATCGTAAACGCCGTCGCTGGTCATCTTGTCGATGGTAACCATCTTCTTAACGGCTTTACGTATAGTTGGGAAGTTTGTCAGCATACCGCCTGCCCAACGCTCAGTAACGTAAGGCATACCTACTGCCGACACCTTTTCGGCAACAATTTCCTTTGCTTGTTTCTTGGTTGCAACGAACAACACGCGACGACCACTCTTTGCGATCTGTTTGAGTGCTGCTGCTGCCTCATCCAACTTTACAACAGTCTTGTAAAGGTCGATGATATGGATGCCGTTCTTCTCCATAAAGATATACGGAGCCATTTTAGGATTCCACTTGCGCTTCAAGTGACCGAAATGAACACCGGCTTCCAACAATGTATTAAAATCTGTACGAGACATTTTTGTTTTCGTTTTTTTGTTTAATTTTAATTCTCTTTACTTCAACTCGCTACGGTAGCAATCCTTGATTGGTCCGAGGAGTTTTCCGCGACAGGGCAATCGGTTGGTAGTACGCTGTATATAATATATATAAGGTAGTCGTACCGATTTGAGAACCCGTGTCGTGCTTTGCCGAATAGTTGGTTGCGGTAAGGATTAACGCTTACTGAACTGGAACTTACGACGTGCGCCCGGCTGACCCGGCTTCTTACGCTCAACCTCACGCGAATCACGAGTAAGGAAACCGTTCTTCTTCAAAACGGCACGATACTCAGGATTGATCTCGCACAATGCGCGTGCAATACCCATACGGGCTGCCTCTGCCTGGCCCTTAATACCACCACCTACGAGGTTTACGACAACGTCGTAGCTCTCGGTAGTCTCGGTAACGAGCAGCGGCTGCTTTACCTCATACTGAAGAATGTTCAGCGGGAAGTAAACTGCGAGTTCCTTCTGGTTGATTGTAATGTTACCTTTACCCGGCTTCACGAATACGCGAGCAACAGCTGCCTTACGGCGACCAACGGTGTTTACAACTTCCATAATGTTTACTTAATCTCGTTTAACTTAATTTGCTTCGGGTTCTGTGCAACGTGCGGATGCTCTGCACCTGCATAAACCTTCAAATTCTTGATAATGGCAGCACCAAGGCGGGTCTTAGGGAGCATACCGCGAACTGCCTCTTCAATTACAACTGTCGGCTTACGGTTGAGCAGGTCAGCAGGAGTAGCGAAACGCTGACCACCCGGATAGCCGGTGTGGCGTACATAGACCTTGTCGGTCAATTTCTTACCAGTGAGCTTTACCTTGTCGGCATTAACCACGATAACGTAGTCACCGCAATCGACATGTGGGGTATAGCTCGGCTTGTTTTTGCCGCACAGAATCTTTGCGATCTGCGAAGCTAAACGTCCCAATACCTCGTTCGTAGCGTCGATGACAACCCACTCCTTGTTGACAGTCGCCGCATTAGCCGAGATAGTTTTGTAGCTTAATGAATCCACTGTTTTTACGTTTAATACTTGTTAATAAATAATTTGTAATCCAACCTCGCACTTTGCGAGTGCGCAAAGGTACGAATAATTTTTTGAATTTTCCAATCTTTTACATTGTAAATTCTCATTTCGCCCCTATAATTTTAAGATTTTTGAATAATATCACCCGTCTGCGGAGGTCGTACGGATGAAAAACGGGGCAATGAGCACGAATTACGCTATTGCAGAAAATGCTCCATCAGGTGCGGTTCGTCACACGAGAGGACAATACGTTCGCCATCGTAGCGCGTCAGCAGGAACAGATTATCGAGTCGCGTAGCGTATAGTGAAAAGTAGCCGAGTTTGCGCGTGTAGAATCGACCGAAGTAGCCGAACAGACCTCCGACCCCACCTGCACGCAAGGCGTATCGCAGGGCGTCATCCGGCAACCGTTCGATGCTTTTGAGTTGAGAGCGATATATATTGATGCTATCATAGCGACGAAGGATGACAATAGAGTCGGCACCTATCTCCAATCGTTGCGGAGCATACCCCTCGCACACCAACATTACGGCCAACATTACGACGTTAAAGAGGATGCACGACAACGTCAGAGCCATTACATTCTCACCCGTAAAAATTGCAAACAGGAGTCCGCCCGACACGCCCACCCACAATGCGAAGAAGGCGAAGGTTATGCACCACACCGCCCGTCCCCACGCAAACGGGATAGTATAAAACGATAGTTGGTCGTTGCGCTCCATCTCCCCTCTCTCCTGCTACGTATTGTTTAGAATTGCACCTTTACGCCGGCCGTGAAGTGTACGCCGTATTCACGATAATATGCCCAGCGATAGATATTCATATTCGCCAGATTGCGACCCTCGACAAACACCGTACATTTATCGTTCACAAACCAATCGAAATTCAGGCCTACATCGACCGTCATCGGCACCTTAACGCCCGGGTTGGTCGCAACAAGCGTCTTGAAATCCTGGCCCGGACGGTACTTCAAAATCGACGTCCAACGTGACGAGCCGACCAAATCGGCACTTGCACCGATGGCAAATCGACGATGGTTATAGCGGAGAGCAAGTCGCGCCTCAACAGCCGGCAAAGCGTTCTCTACGGTAGCGAACGTGGTATAAATCATACCTCGCACCTGTCCCTCGATGACGAGCGACGAAATCGGCTTATACTCAATCGACGCATTTATCGAGCAGACGTTGCGTCGAGCAAGTTCCACACCGAAGAAGGCACGATTGACACCATACCAATAGAGGTCATTTTCGGCAAACGACATATTGGCGTAGAGTCGATATGCAAAACGGCTGTTGCGGGTATGGCCCGTAAAACCGAATCGCAAGTTATATATCGCCGTATTGGCCAACGGCTCGCCGACGTTCATCGACGGCATACCCGCATACCCGAGCATCGCCACATACGGATTACGTCGTTGCAACTCCTGATAACTATTATTGAGCAACTCGCCATCCAACTCGATATAAGGTACAAATCGGCCATTATCGCGCACGTTCAAACCGACATACAGATACGGCATTACGTGGTGCTTGGTCTTGTGCGTCGCCACCTTGTCGTAGTGGTAATCGACACCCACCTTCAAATCGAACAGACGACGCGAGCGATAGCCATAGCGTGCCGAGAGCGAAGCGATAGTGTTATCGTACGAGGCGATGCTTCGCAGACCGTAGTATCCGCGATAACCGACAGCGACCGAAAAGGTGCTGCGCGAGCCGATATTGCGAGCGATACGCGCACCGGCAGTGGCTGCAATCTGCTGGAATTTACCATCCGTCACGGGGGCTGCCACGTCCGCATAATTTATGACATCCGATTTGTCGTTATAGAAATCGACACCACCATAAACCGTAAAATTCAGATGCGAAAGGTCTGCAAACGAGTCACCGAAATTGAGTTTGAGCGCAATATTCTCGAAGTCGATTTTTCGCGGGTCGTAATCGTTCACACGCTCGTACGGATAGCGGTTATAGACATCCGATTCGTAGTACAAATCGCCATCCAACGTATATTTACCGAGGTATTTACCGCCATTCACACCCACGCGGTTAATCATCTGGCGCGAGTTGTTGTTAAACACGGCAGAGGTCGAAGGGTCCGTGACCTTTATCTTCGAGAACTGTCCCTGATGATTGACATATCCCATCAAGTAGCCCACATCGGCACGATGAGTCGTAGCGTAGAGGTCGGCAATGGTATTCAACGGATAGCCGACACCCGCTTTCAGGTAGAACGGGTACTTTCTATCGTACTCCCAATAGGTAACCGAAGCCGGACGAAAACGTCGCGTATTGAGTGCCGACGAGAACGAGCGCGGCGTAATCGTATAGTCGATATCGGGACGAATTGTGACCGTATCGACCATATTCGGCTCGACATCCAACTTGTCGGCTTTCGTCACCTTCGGCATATAATCCTTCGTCACCTCCACCTGCTTGGCGACCTGCGCCGACACACTACCGCATACAGCGACAGCACCGGCCAAACAAATCAATATTCCGTATATGCGTTTCATAGGTTAATCGAGTTTTTCCATACATCTCTTTGCCTCATCGACAACACCGTCATCGGCAGGCATATATCCATCAATAATACTTTGATACGTTGCTCGCGCCTGGAATGCATCACCCTTATCGGCGTAGATGTTACCCAGAATCACAAAAGCGCGACCGAGCCAATAGGTCTGCGGTGTCTTCTTATCCGCCAAATCGTATATCATATTCTCGGCCGTCACCATATCGCCCGCCTCGTATGCAGCACGAATCACATTATATGCCGACTCGGCACCCTCCTTGTCGCCAACCGAAGCACTCAACGCCTTGTAAATCGTCAGTGCCTCATCCTTCGCACCCTGCGCCGAGAGGACATTCGCCTTGGCAAAACGCGCGCTACGACGCGACTGCTCATCGACATCGGCCATCTGCTCAACATCGGCACTCATCGCAAGCACGCTCTCCTCTGTGCCACCCGCAATCGTCGCCTTCACATACTTCGATGCCGCCTCCGTACGCTCTGCCGCATTATCCACCACGTCGTACAATCGTCGGTAAGCCGATGCCGCCTCCGTATATCTGCGATTGGAGAGTGTCACCTCGCCAAGTTTTTCAAGCACCGGTTTCGTATAACTATTCTTCGGACGCTCGGAGAGTTGCGTCATTCGTTCGATAGCACGGTCGAGCGAGTCGCATTTCAGGTAACTATCACTCAAACAGAATAGTGCATCATTGACATAGTAACCACGCGGATACTGATTCAGATAACTCTCCAACTGTGGCACGGCCTCTGCGTGACGCGCCGCGAGGTATATCTTCTGCGCAGCACGATAGGTGAGCGAGTCGCGTGTCATCACGCTCAAATCACACTCGACACCCGTACGCTCGGCATAGGCGAAATAGGAGCCGACATCGCCGCGCGAAACATATATTTCGCGCACACTCTGCATCGCATCCTTTGCTGCCGACGACTGCGGAGCCGCCGAGATAACCTTATCGTAGCAGGCAAGCGAACGCTCGCTCTTGCCCAAGTTGAAATATATCAGACCCAAATCGAGCATAGCCGGCGTATAGTAAGGTGACGACGGTTGGTCGGCAACCAATCGTTCCAACACCGCCGCTCCATCCTTATAACGCTCCGACGAGACGTACGTACGACCCAACTCGTAAGCGGCATCGTCCGCATAATCACCCGCGCCCGTCTTGATAATTCCCTTCAAAGTTTCGATTTTCTTCGATTCGTTCCCCGTCAAACCGAGAGCCACCGCACGACGATAGGCGGCATAGTAACGCTCGTCGGTATTCAACGCCTCGGCGCGCTCGTAACTCTTGACCGCCTCGCCAAAGTTGCGCTGCATATAGTGAACGTCGCCCAAACGATTATATCCGTCGGCACGATACGAATCTTTATCCTTGTAGAGCCACAAGAAGCCCTCGAACGACTGACGCGCCTTCGGCATATCGTCCAACGAGATATGCGCATAACCCAGATTGTAGAGAGCCATCTTATACTCACGTTCCGTACGAGGTGCGCGCTTGACGTAGTAGTTATACTTCTCGACCGCACCCTTATAATCGCCTGTCTTGTAGGCAATCTCACCGAGCCAGAACGACGACAGCGCACCATATTTCGGGCTGACACCAACCGCTTGCGACTCTTCGAGTGCCTCGCGAGCCACTGCGTATTCGCCCGCCTTGAAGGCCTCCAAGCCCTTGAAGTAGGTAATCTTCTGCAACGCCGTTTTCAGATTTCCATCCGGCGATGGGAACGAGCGTATTGCGCGATATGCCGTATCGTAATCGTGCGAATTGTAGTAGGCGGCAATCAGCAGTTCGCGTGCCTCCTGCACTCGTGGCGACGACGGATATTTGGTCACGTATCGCGTCAGTACGTTTATCGACTCGTTGAACGTGCCACCACCCGTCTCAAAGAGCAACTTACCGTAGTTGAAGAGCGCATCCTCGGCAATCTCGTTCGAAAATTTATCGTTGGCCGCCATCGCAAACGAGTAGGCAGCAAGGCGTTTATCGCCCAATTTCAAGTAGCAGTCAGCCAAGTGGTACGATGCATTCTGTGCCAACGAATCATCGCCCTTGCAGACACTTTTGAACGGCTCGACTGCCGTTGCATAATCGGCCGTACGATATGCCGAGTAGCCAAGTATATAGTTCTCCTCGCGCGCCATCTCGCCACCGCTACGGGCAAAGATAGCGATGTACTGCAACGCCTTGTTATAACCCTCCAAACGATACCACGACTCGGCCGCAATACGAATCAGCTCCAAGCGTTCTGCGTCGGATGCGCTCTGAATCAGTGCATCACACTCGCGCACGACGTATTGGTAATTGCCACGCGCAAACTCGATTTGCAGGATATAGTACGGAACAACCTTGGCGTATGCATCGCTCTCTTTGAGCGACACAAAACCGTTATACGCCGTATCGTATTCGCCACGCAGATAGTGGATATAGGATTTGTAATAGATGGCGTGGTCGCGATAGTCGCTCGTCGCAGGAACACGCGAAAAGAGGGCGTAAGCCGCCGAGTGGTTACCATCCAAAAATTCGATATAACCCATACGCACATCGTAACGCTCCTTGTCGGCCGCCGTAAGCGTCTTATACGACACGGCTGCAAATTCGCGTTTTGCACGTACAAAATCGTCATTCTCGCAATAGTGCAAAGCCAACAAAAAGTGGACATCGGCAGCATAAACCGAGCCCGGATAGCGCGACAGAAAGTCGAGCATACGTTGCTCGGCAACATTGTCGTCCAAACGTGCAGCGCAGACCGTCAAGCCGTACTCGATGCTCTGCATCGCACCCTCATCATCAGACGAGACAATCGTGCGCAAGCGTTCGTACTCGTGGCGTGCATCGCTCCAACGTCCCTTTTCGAGCAGCGACGTAGCGCGCGACAATACAACATCCTTTTCGGGCGGTGTCATTGCTTGGGCACCAAAGACCAGCACCACAAGCGACACGGCTATAAGTGATAACTTTTTTTGCATAGTAAGCCAATTAACATATATCAACTGCAAAAATAATATTTTTATTCGTTTTTACATAAATTACATATATGTAATTTGAGTCGAATCCGTCATTATGTACAACATTTAGCGCATCGGGGCGTAGTTTGCGGAATGATTCTTGCACATCCGAGAGGAGAACCGATAAAAAAAGTGTTTGTATTATGAAAGTTACTGTTACAGTAGATCTGTCGGCCGACGGAAAAGCCCGACTCGCCGATAACCGCAAGATTGCCGATCTGAATCCGAAAGAGTTGTTCCTGTGCGCTGCTGCAAAGTGTGCTGCACTCACGCTGCACGGCATACTCGAAAAGGAGCGTATCACCCCAAAATCGACAACGCTCGAACTCTCGGGCGAACTGGACACCGACAGCGTTATGGCGCGCAGTGTCTATACGTCGTTCAACATCTGCTATCGCATTGAGTGCAAAACCATTAGCGAGCAAGCGAAGATTAGTCGTGCCGTGCAACTCACGACCGACAAATACTGTGGTTTGTTCCAAATGTTGCGCCAAATTGCTCCGCTGTCACACCAAATCGAAATCGTTTCGGTCGAGACCGTCGAAGCATAGAACAGAGCAACAAAAACAGAAGGGTGCGTCTAACAAGTTTTTAGACACACCCTTATTGTTTGATGTTGTATAACACGAGGGGGTTTCAAGGCCTGCGAAGCCCGAAAACCGCAGTTTACTTGGCGTAAATGAGAATTTTGATGGCGAGCATCACGCAGAAATCACCTTGCGAGACGGCCTCTTTCCATTACACGCTACCCTATTACAATTCGTCCGGCAACGGTACACGCGCTCCCGTCGCACGATAGGACGGCATTGGCGACTGCCACTCGCGCAGTTGCGAGCCGAGTTGCGAAGCGAGTTCCTTCACCTTATCCGGATATTGCGCTGCGAGGTCGTGCTGTTCGCCAATATCGGTACGCAGATTATAGAGTTCGAGCGCACCCGTACGCATACGATAGACGAGTTTCCAATCGCCTTTACGCACGGCACTCAGGAAGTCGATATCCGCCAAATCGTACGGTTTCCATTGGTGCGGATAGTGGAAAATCAGCGTACGCTCTGGGTCAATGCCCGACACGCTCTCCGCCACCACAAATGCATTTGCATCCTTCTGCGAGCGGATTTCGCCCTTCGCTGCGGCTTTGGCAGCCAAGCGCGAACCCTTCGTAATCAAATCGACAAGCGATTGTCCATCCACGCTTTGGCGCACCTCGTAATCGGTCACGCCCGCCATTTCAAGAATGGTCGGGAAGAGGTCCTCGCAGATAACAGGCGTATTTACGCGCGTACCCGCCGACGCCTTGCCACACCACTTGACCATCATCGGCACACGAATACCGCCCTCGTAGCACGAGCCCTTACCGTTGCGCAGTGGCAAATTGTGCATAAAACGCACACCGCCCTTGCTCTTATTTTCAGCATTACCACCGTTGTCGGTCATAAAGATTATGATGGTATTCTTCTCCAAATCGTGCTCGCGAAGGTAGGTCATCAGATCGCCGAGCGACTTATCGACACCCTCGACCATCGAGGCATAACGCGCCTGACCCTCGTCCATTCCGGCATCGAGGTATTTCTGCACAAAACGCGGGTCGCGCTGTATCGGCGTATGTGTCGCATAATGAGCAAAATAGAGATAGAACGGTTGGCGATGACGCACCGGATAGTCGAGCGTCTTCAACGCCTCGCGCGTAAGTGCTTCGGTCAGGTGCAGACCCGTACCGTAGTACTCGGTCATATTCTGCACGGCGAGGTAGTTCCACTTCTCCGGAGTATTGCCATAGTTATCTTCGCTCAAATAACTGCGCGGCATTCCCGCTACGTTGCCCGTCACATTTACGACGTATCCCATATTATACGGACTTGCACCCGGCGTACCTGCCGAAGCCCAATGCGCCTTGCCGACGTGGATAGTGAAGTAGCCGGCATCTTTGAGCAGTTGTGGCAGAGGTGTTGCGAAGAAGGCGTTATCGACACCCTCGCTCGGCGTCATTCCGTTTATGTTCCACTCCGGACGAGCCAACGCGCCACTCGTATCCTTATTCACACCACTCTGCATCATAGCCACCGCACCACCCGTAGCATCGCTCGGCGTGTCGCGCATCGTAGATGTCCAGTTCGTGATATGCGAATGAGCCGCATTTACACCCGTCAGAATCGAGGTGCGTGTCGGAGTTGAAACCGGACAAGCGTAAGCGTTGGTCAGCAGCACACCCTCCTCTGCCAATCGCGCCATATTCGGCGTATTGTAACGCAGGTTATTCGGATAGACCTCCTCGCCATAAGCGACCGAACTATCCATCCAACCCATATCGTCAATCAAAAAAAAGACGATATTCGGACGCTCCTTGGCACACAGGGCAGTCGGGGCCAACAGCGAGCAACCGATTAAAGATTTGGTCGAAAGTCTCATTTTTTCAGTTTTTTGGTTGAGCAAATATAACGCTTTTATGCCACGATTACAAATAAAAAAGAGGATATTCGCACTACGGACGAACATCCTCTTACTTGCTCAATTAACCGTTACCCTATTTGAAATAGCGCTTGTAGAGACCCTCGAAGCCCTTACCGTGGCGTGCCTCATCCTTTGCCATCTCGTGTACCGTGTCGTGAACAGCGTCCAAATTCTGCTCCTTTGCCAGACGAGCCAAACGGAACTTATCCTCACAAGCACCACTCTCGGCGTTCATTCTCTTGTAGAGGTTGGTCTTCGTATCCCAAACAACCTCGCCGAGCAACTCTGCAAACTTGGCTGCGTGCTCTGCCTCCTCCCAAGCGTAACGCTTGTATGCCTCGGCAATCTCCGGATAGCCCTCGCGGTCGGCCTGACGGCTCATTGCAAGGTACATACCTACCTCGGTGCACTCGCCCATAAAGTGGTTCTTCAAACCCTCCATCAGCTCGGCATCTGCACCCAAACCGTCGCCCAACTTATGCTCGGTTGCGAACTCCAAATTCTCCGACTGCTCCTCAATCTCTACGAATTTGTCTGCCGGAACTTTACACAACGGGCACGTTGCCGGTGCCTCGTTACCCTCGTGAATATAACCGCATACTGTACAACGAAATTTCTTTGCCATAATTTTATCCTCCTTTTAAGTTTTATTGGTTTTTAATCTGTTTTTTTTCAGTTTTCCTACTGCAAAGATAATATTAAATATCTATAAGTGCAAATTGTATTTTCTTATAAAACCATAAGCGCAACTTATTGCACTGCGCCCGACAGCGCATACTCTATCTCCGCCACTGACGACGAGTCCTTGACGAGCACCCTCTTATCCCTATCGAGCAGATAGAGCGACGGAATAGCACGCAAATCGTACAACCTCTGTTGCTCGATTACACACCCCTCGTCGTAGCCATTTATCCACTCCGACGGCAGTGGATGTTTGCGCCACTCCGCCAAATCGCGGTCGGGATATATCGCCAACACCGTAAGTCGCGCATCGGCAATCATCTCCGAGAGTAGCGGCGAGTGTTCGATTGCCTGCTGAATATCACGACACATCGGGCAGCCCGGATTATTTATATACACGAGCGTATAATCCGCCTTGACGGCATAGAGCGACGATGTGCGACCGGAGCCCATCGTAAAGCGAAAATCCGTAGCGCGTGAGCCGATACGGTTGCGGCGAGCCAATTCGAGGTCGTATTGCGGCACAAGCCGTTCATACTCGTCGTAGAACGGTGCGGAGAGTTGTGCTTCCAACACCGGAATATAGAGTTCGTCACTACGCAGAGGCGAATTTGGATCGTGCAACACTCGCTCGGAGAGCATTACAAAGTAGTCGAACATTCGACGCGATACGGAGGCACGCTGCATCAATCGGCGCATCGGAGAGCCATCGACCGGCCCAACGACATTCGCAACATATCCCGCAAATGCGCGCAACATCTCTGCTGTATCGACCTTGGCAATGAAGAGCGTATCCGAGAAATCGAACCCGTCCCAATAGTGCTCCACCATATAGTCGCGTTGCTTCTCCTGCGCTATGTATGCAGGCGGAGCGACACTCTTAAAATGGTACGATTCGGCAGGGGTGTCGGTCGCCGACGCATCTGCCCTTTTCGACGGCGACAAGCCGCACGCCGTAGCACTCAACGCCAACAGCACACTATATAATAATATGGTCGCTATGTTTTTCATCAGCACATTGCCCGATTATCCGTTTATGCGATGTAAATATACAACAAAATCCCGTCCGACGCACTATGGTCGAACGGGATTTTGATACGTTTGGTCGAAAAACACTATTTTTTCAACTCTGCCAAAGCGGCCTTTGCCGGCTCTACGCTGCTACCTGCAACAACCTTTTCGAGGTTTACGATTGCCTGCGGTTTCATCTCCTTTGCGTTGTAAGCAGCACCGAGGATGAAGTAAACATCGCTCTTGTTCTCGTCGTCGGTCTGTGCCAAAGCAGCAGTCTCGCCCAACTCGATAACCTTATCGTAGTCCTTCTTGTTGTTGTATGCCTGGATACGAATCTTCTCTGCCAAAGCCGAAGTAGGATCGGTCGAGAGCATAACCTCTGCCATTGCGATAATACCGTCGTTGTCACCTGCCTGCTGCAAACGAGCAACCTCGTTGTTGGTGTACATCGACATCTTCTCACGAGCCGAAGCGATAGCGTCTGCATACTTGGTTGCGTTCATACCGCAGATGTTGTTGCAAACGTCCATACCCTTCTGATACTCACCCAACTTGAAGTAGCTCTCAGCGAGGTTGAGTGCCATATCCGTATTACGTGGGTTAGCGGCATAGCCCTTCTCGAAAACTGCAACAGCAGTGATGTAGTCCTCGGCATTGAATGCCTCACCACCCTGCACCTGATAAACCTTTGCAAGAATCATATTCGACTTCGCTTTGCCCTGCATATCACCCCACAACTCTGCCTTCTCGGCTGCCTTGGTAAGGTTCTCGATAGCAGTAGCGAAATCCTTGCGACCCGCAGCGGCTGTACCGATACGCTGGTAGCACGTAGGGATATACTTCTTTGCAGTAGCCACGCAGTTTACCACGTTGCTATCCTCCGAATCAGCACCGCCCTTGACAACCGACTCGAAATTGGCCAATGCCTTTGTCCAATCCTTCGCTTGAAGGGCTGCTGCACCCTCGTTGTACTTTGCTACAATTTCACCTGCACTTTGAGCCGATACCATTGCAAACGAGAGCAATGCGACTGCCATCAAAACAACTTTTTTCATAATTTTTAAGGTAGTTTTAATTTAAGTTTTTTTATGTTTTTAATTTCGTTTTGTCGTATTTCGACGCTATTATTTCCAACAATTCGCAAATATAGTGGTTTTGTGCAAAAAAAACAAATTCACCTCAATTTTGCAAAAAAATCGGTCATCAACCGTTCACACTCCTCGGCAAGCACGCCTGCTCGTACTTCGGTTCGTGGGTGTAGTAATCGATCGCCGATGCGCGAATATCCGCGTTTGGCATCCGATGCACCATAGACGATGCGCCCAATCTGACTCCAAGCCAACGCACCGGCGCACATCACACACGGCTCGACAGTCACGTACAACGTGCAATCAGTCAGATACTTGCCACCCAAAGTCGAGGCCGCTGCCGTAATAGCTTGAATCTCGGCGTGAGCCGTCACATCGACAAGCGTCTCCACCAGATTATGCCCTCGACCAACAACTCTGCCACCCGAGACAATCACCGCTCCGACAGGTACCTCGTCACTATCAAACGCCTCTTGCGCCTCTTTTATTGCCAAACGCATATATTTTTCGTCGGTTTCGAGAGATACTTCCATAAATTTTCTTATTTTTGCACGTTAATTACCGCAAAGGTACAAAAAGCGAAAAAGAAATACAATACAAATAAAGCACTATGTACAGAAGTAATACTTGTGGCGAATTGAGAGCCGCGAATATCAATCAGTGCGTAACACTGGCGGGTTGGGTACAGAAAGTACGTAACCTCGGAGCAATGACATTCATCGACTTGCGCGACCGTTACGGCATCACGCAGATTGTTGTCGAGGAGACCTCTGCCGAGCAGACACGCACAACAGCGGCACGTCTTGGTCGCGAGTTTGTCATTCAGGTTAAGGGTCGCGTTATCGAGCGACAGTCGAAGAATCCGAAGATGCCTACGGGCGATATCGAGGTGGCTGCCGACGAGATTACGATTCTGACCGAGGCGGTAACTCCGCCGTTCACCATCGAGGAGCATTCGGACGGTGGCGACGATTTGCGTATGAAGTATCGCTACCTCGACCTGCGTCGTCCGCCATTGCAGCGCAATATGATTCTGCGCCACAAGATGGCTCAGGAGATTCGTCGCTTCCTCGACAGCGAGGGTTTTCTCGAAATCGAGACGCCATATCTGATTAAATCGACACCGGAGGGTGCGCGCGATTTTGTTGTTCCAAGCCGTATGAACCCGAACGAGTTCTACGCCCTGCCACAGTCGCCGCAGACGTTGAAGCAGTTGTTGATGGTTGCCGGTTACGACCGCTACTTCCAGATTGTACGCTGTTTCCGCGACGAGGATTTGCGCGCCGACCGTCAGCCGGAGTTTACGCAAATCGACTGCGAGATGTCGTTTGTCGAGCAGGACGACGTACTCGAAATCTTCGAGCGTTGGGCAAAACATATGTTCAAGAGCGTGCTGGGCATCGAATTTAACGAGCCATTGCGCCGTATGCCTTGGATTGAGGCGATGGAGAAGTATGGTTCGGACAAACCGGATTTGCGTTTCGGTATGGAGTTCGCCGACATCACCGACTTGGCACACGGCCATTCGTTTTCGGTGTTCGATGATGCAGAGTACGTAGTTGGTTTCGCCGCTACGGGCTGCGCTTCGTACACACGTAAGCAGATTGATGCGCTGACCGAGTTCGTGAAACGTCCGCAGGTTGGTGCCAAGGGTCTGGTATGGATTCGTTTGGAGCAGGGAGGAGGCATCAAGTCGTCGATCGACAAGTTCTTCTCGCCGGAGGATTTGCGAGCCATTGCCGAGCGTTTGGGCGCAAAGGAGGGCGACCTCTGCCTCGTTATGTGTGGCAAGAAGTTCAAGGTGCTGACCCAGCTCTGCACACTCCGCTTGGAGGTTGCCGAGCAGTTGGGCTTGCGCGATCCGAAGAAGTTCGCTCCGCTGTGGGTTATCGACTTCCCGATGTTCGAGTGGGATGACGAAACCGAGCGTTTCTACGCTATGCACCACCCGTTCACATCGCCAAAGCCGGAGGATGTTCAATACCTCGAAAGCGATCCGGCTCGCGTTCGCGCCAATGCGTACGACTTCGTATGTAACGGCACCGAGTTGGGTGGCGGTTCGATTCGTATCCACGATGCACAGTTGCAGTCGCTCATCTTCAAATGCCTCGGTTTCACGCCGGAGCAGGCAGAGGCGCAGTTCGGCTTCCTGATTAACGCCTTCAAGTTCGGCGCACCGCCTCACGGTGGTTTGGCATTCGGTTTCGACCGTTTGTGCTCGCTCTTTGGTGGCTCGGAGTCGATTCGCGACTATATCGCATTCCCGAAGAACAACGCCGGCCGCGACGTGATGCTCGATGGCCCGTCGCCAATCGCACCGGAACAGTTGGAGGAGTTGTATCTCTCGCTGGTTACCCCGACCGAGAAATAACACTCAACAATAAATATCTATTCTACACGCTCCGTCCATCATCAGGCGGAGCGTTTTTTTTGACAATATAGAACAAATGTATGTGCTATTTTTGTATATTTGTACTATTAGTTAAGATATGATGCACACAATCGACACCGAACACCATCCACTAACACCATTTATACCGAATGGAGCACGAGTGCTTATGCTCGGCAGTTTCCCACCCGGACGCGAGCGATGGTCGATGGATTTTTTCTACCCAAATTGGATAAACGATATGTGGCGCATCATCGGTTTGATCTTCTATGGAGACAAACACCATTTTGAAATAACCGGTGAACGACGTTTCGATCGTGAAAAGATTATGACATTTTGTGCCACGAATGGCATTGCGCTCTACGATGCGGCTGTCGAGGTGCGACGATTAAAAGCGAACGCATCTGACAAATTCTTGGAGGTGGTCACACACACTGATATTACTCGCCTAATCGACTATATACCAGAGTGTCGCGCCATTATCACAACCGGTGAAAAGGCCGCCGAAATCGTTGCCAATCAATTCGGTGTAGAGATACCCGCTGTCGGCAACTCTGTCGCCATCCACTTCAATGGACGCACACTTGCACTTTGGCGTACGCCATCTACATCTCGCGCCTACCCACTCGCCCTCGACCGCAAAGCCGACATCTACCGAGTAATATTTGAGAGATATCTCGACAACAGCGTATTTTATATAAATAACCCTCATTAGATTAGGCGAAGTTTACATCTTTTATCTTCTCCTCTTGATTTTTGTGGAGATATGCCTCTTTAAGAGAAGAACTTCGATCTCTCAATTTTTCATTTGCACCGGAATTATAGCGTGCCGTAATGAAGAATGACGACTTGGATAGTACTACTCGTACAGCCAAGTCGTCATTCAAATAAGGTGCACTAGAAACCGGTGCAAATAAAAAAGAGAAGATCGAATCTTGTCGGTCTTCTCTTAAAGAGGCGGCTACCTACTCTCCCACGGGAAAACCGCAGTACCATCGGCGTTAGTGAGCTTAACTTCTCTGTTCGGAATGGGAAGAGGTGGAACCTCACTGCTATAACCACCTAAATCTTGTTTAGGTCTTTTTTCAGAACC
>JAFQRH010000016.1 GCA_017410165.1 Alistipes sp.
AAACCCTCTGAAACGATGTTTCAAAGGGTTTTGCTTGATTTTGTCCTCAAAACTTTTGGACTTGGAGCGGAAAACGAGACTCGAACTCGCGACCCCAACCTTGGCAAGGTTGTGCTCTACCAACTGAGCTATTTCCGCATTTTGTTTGCGGTCTCCGTTGTGAGCCCTTCCATTGCCAAGGTTGGAATGTTATCCTTTTGGGGCAAGGTTGTGCTCTACCAACTGAGCTATTTCCGCAAATTTGCGAACTCTACTTACCGTAGAAATTCCGCTCCGCGATTATGTTTGCATCACCTTTATCGGTTTTGCGAGTGCAAATATAGGGCAAAAAAAAATACCCGCCAAATTTTTCGTGCAAAAAATTTAATAATTTTCGTCCAAAGAGTGGCGGTCGTAGCCGTTATAGCGGCTCAAAGCGATTGTGTATGTGGTAGATATGGCGTGTGGTGTGCGGATTAAAAATTCGTTGATAAATTTGCTCTCCACCATCATAACTCTGCCCGTAAGCCGTAAAATTTTCGCAGAAAACCCATCAACAACCCATCAGCAACCCATCAACAACCCATCAGCAACAAGCCAATCATCTATTATCGACCCGGCTAACAACTCGATGTCTCCACCGAAAAAAGCGTCGGCAGCCGATGCCTCCACCGAAAAAAGCGTCGGCAGCCGATGTCTCCACCGAAAAACCATACCCCCCCCGAAACAAAGCCGGCAGCCGATGCCTCCACCGAACCCCCCTCCGAAACAAAGCCGGTGGCCGATTAGAGCGATGCGCGTAAAAAATCGGCTGTGCCGAGTCCCTCGCTCATAATTACGTCCAGCACCGAGAGGTTTGGCACGAACGGCATACGGTCGGAGAATGGCTGAAAATATTCGGGTGTAATGTACTCGGTCGGTCGGCGTTTTGGTCGCAGGTCGATATCGTCGGCCGAGGCGATGACGTACTGCTCGGAGAGTTGCGGGCAGGTCTGCACGCCGAGCATCTCGAAGAGCGACAACTGCAACTCCAAGTCGTAATCGACCAAAAACTTCCACTCGCGGCGATAGAACGGCTCGATGCGCTCGGCAACGAGGTCGAAGTATGGCGAGGAGCGGTACGCCGATAGGATTGCCGTCCAATGGCGGTGTTGCCAGCGTGTCGAGTAGTCGATGCGCACGTCGCAGACGGGAGTTTGCGGGCGGTTGGCGTGCACGAGTGGCACGGAGAGCGACATCACGCCACCGGCGGTCATTATGTCGGTGCGGTTACGTATCGAGCGTTTTATGTAGTGTTCGTGGCGGTCGATGATGCACTCTTCGGCCGTCAATAGTCGGGCAAAGTACTCGGCATCGCCCCAATATGCCACAGGAAGTATCAGTCGTCCCATACGCGCTATGCCTCCTGCCAATCGCCGTTGGCTTTGATTAGTTCGACAAGTGCATCGAGTGCCTCCTCTTGCGGGATGTTGCGAGCCACCACCTCGCGCCCCTTGTAGAGCGTGATGCGTCCGGCAGCCGCACCGACATATCCGTAGTCGGCATCCACCATCTCGCCCGGGCCATTTACGATACACCCCATAACGCCTATTTTGAGCCCTTTCAAGTGCGAAGTGCGTGCCTTGATTTCGGCGAGTGCACCCTCGATATCGTACAGCGTGCGACCACAACTCGGACAGGCAATATACTCGGTCTGCGATATGCGGACACGCGCCGCTTGCAGTATGGCGAGTTCGATGCGGCGAATCTCCTCGGCTGGGTGTTGCGGAGCGTCAATCCAGATGCCGTCAGCCAATCCGTCCAGAAAGAGTGCGCCCATATCGGCCGCTGCGCACACGGCAAGCGTTTCGAGGTCGGCATCCTCGTAGCGGCGGCGGATGATGATTGGTTGCGACGGCTCGGCATCGAGCAGTGCGGCGCGCCACTCGGCAGTCGGGTTGGCGGATGTGGCCTCGACGACCATAAATCGCTCGTCTGCCTCGTCGTGCGTCACGGGTGTCTGTATTGTGGTGCGATGGCGATACTCGAATGGCGAATAACGCTCCGGGTGTGCCACCTCGAAGTGACCCTCGCGCTCGGCAAAGTGGTTGACGAGCAACTGTGCCACCGGCACTTCGTTCTGCGGTGGCTCGGTGAGCGATACGCGGATTGTGTCGCCGATGCCGTCGGCCATCAACGCTCCGATGCCTACGGCACTCTTGATGCGCCCCTCCAATCCGTTGCCCGCCTCGGTTACGCCCAAGTGAATCGGGTAGTGCATCCCCTCGCGCTCCATCTGCTCGACGAGCAGGCGGTAGGCGTGGACCATAACACGCGTGTTGCTCGATTTCATCGAGACTACGACCTGATGAAAATCCTCCTGCGCACAAATCCTCAAAAACTCAATCGCCGAGGCGACCATACCCTGCGGCGTGTCGCCGTAGCGGTCGAAGATGTGGCGGGCGAGCGAGCCGTGATTGACACCGATACGCAGAGCCACGCCGCGCCGACGGCACTTTGCGATGAGTCGCTCCAAATCGCCACCCTCCGTGCGATAGTTGCCCGGATTGATGCGCACCTTATCCACGTAGTCGGCCGCAATGGAGGCAATCTCCGGCACGAAGTGTATGTCGGCAACCACCGCCGTACGGTAGCCGTCGGCGCGCAACCGCTCGACGATTTGGGCAAACGCCTCGCCCTCCTTGCGACCCTGTGCCGTGAGGCGTACGATGGGCGCACCGGCATCGGCTATGCGCTCGATTTGTGTCACGCTCTGCTCGATGTCGGCGGTCGCCGAGTTGGTCATCGACTGCACGGCGATAGGGTTGTTGCCGCCGATGCGACACTCTCCGATGCGTACCTCGGATGTGTGGCGGCGTGTATAGTGGTTCAGGTTCATCTCTCTTTTTTGATTTTGATTTCCCACAAATGTACGAAGAATATTGCGAATCTGCACGCTGCGCGGCTCTTTTTTGCATCACTTTCGGGCTTGGGTGTCGAAATCCGAAATATTTTTGTAAATTTGCAATATTGGAGAGTGTGCGCTATGGTGAAAAATCCGCTCGATAACGATATAAAGTATGTCTCCGGCGTGGGCGAGGTGCGGGCAAAATTGCTCGAACGCGAACTCGGCGTGCGTACGTTGCGCGATATGCTCTACCACTTTCCGTTCCGATATATCGACCGCACGCGCATATACCGCATCGCCGACATCAACGAGGACTCCGCTTCGGCATACGTTCAATTCCGCGCGAAGGTGACCGGCAAGAGCGTGTCGGGTGAGGGTCGCAAGCGTCGCTTCTCAATCTTTGTGAGCGACGGCAGTGGCTCGGCGGAGCTCATCTGGTTTCAGGGCATAAAGTGGGTCGAAAAGCGTTTCGAGTTGGGGCGTGAGTATCTGATTTTCGGTCGCCCGTCGTTTTTCCGTGGCGAGTTGTCGGTCATCCACCCCGAGGTGGAACTTGTCGAGAAGGCACTCTCGCGCCGCGAGCATAGCGGTCTGCAAGGCATCTACTCGACCACCGAACGACTCTCGACTGCGCTCGGTACCAAGGGCTTGTATAATATCATCTGCAATCTGTGGGGCATCGTGCAGGGGCAGATTCACGACTATATGCCCGAACGCTTGCGCGTGAGGCACGGTCTGGTGTCGCTCGAAGAGGCGCTCTTTAACATCCACTTCCCGCAATCGCAAGAGCGACTGCGACAAGCGCAGTATCGTCTGAAATTCGACGAATTGTTCGGCATCCAACTCAATATTCAGGCACGCCGTTCGGCGCGTGTCTCGGCTCGCGACGGCTTTGTCTTCAATCGCGTGGGTGATGCGTTCAACACCTTCTATAACGAAAAATTGCCGTTCCCGCTCACCGGTGCGCAGAAACGTGTGGTGAAGGAGATTCGCCGCGATACGGTGTCGGGTACACAGATGAATCGCCTCTTGCAGGGTGATGTGGGTAGTGGCAAGACGGTTGTAGCACTGCTCTCGATGCTCTTGGCGGTCGATAATGGTTTTCAGGCGTGTATGATGGCGCCGACCGAGATACTTGCCCGCCAACACTTTGCATCAATCAGCCGTATGACCGAGGGTGTCGGGGTGCGGGTTGCGGCTCTGACGGGTACTACGCGCGCCAAGGAGCGACGCGAGGTGCTGGCCGCCTTGGAGCGTGGCGAGATAGATATCCTTATCGGCACGCACGCCCTTATCGAGGAGCGTGTCCAGTTCTCGAATCTCGGCTTTGTGGTCATCGACGAACAGCACCGATTCGGTGTCGAGCAACGTTCGCGATTGTGGACCAAAAATGCCCAGCCGCCGCATATCCTTGTAATGACCGCCACGCCTATTCCGCGCACGTTGGCGATGACGCTCTACGGCGATTTGGATGTCTCGGTGATTGACGAACTGCCTCCGGGCCGTCGTCCGATACGCACCGTCCACTATAACGATTCGGCTCGTCTGCGGCTGTTTGGTTTTCTGCGCGAGCAGATTCGGGCGGGGCGACAGGTCTATATCGTCTATCCGCTCATCAAGGAGTCGGAGAAGGCCGACTATAAGAATTTGGAGGAGGGCTTTGCCGCCATCGTTCGCGACTTCCCGCTGCCCGAATTTAGGGTGTCGGCATGTCACGGCAAGATGAAGCCGGCCGATAAGGAGGAGTCGATGCGCCAATTCAAGGATGGCGAGGCGGATATCTTGGTTGCCACCTCGGTCATCGAGGTTGGTGTCGATGTGCCGAATGCGACGGTGATGGTCATCGAGTCGGCCGAGCGATTCGGATTGTCGGCTCTGCACCAGTTGCGTGGGCGTGTGGGACGTGGAGGCGAGCAGTCGTACTGCGTGCTGATGTCGAGCGAGAAACTCTCGAAGGAGTCGCGCACGCGCTTGGAGGCGATGTGCGAGACGACGGATGGCTTCCGATTGGCGGAACTCGACCTGAAATTGCGTGGCGCGGGCGACATCAACGGCACGTTGCAGAGTGGTGCGGCGTTCGATTTGAAGATTGCCAACCCGACGCTCGACAACCAGATACTGCAACTCGCCCAAGAGGCGGCGCGCGAGTTGCTCGACGAGGATGCCGCGCTCGAACGCTCCGAAAACCGACCGCTGCGCGAGTTGCAGGCACGCTATTCGGGTAGGCAGGATGTCGATTTTTCGATGATTTCGTAGTGCGATAGAGTAAAATAGGGCTGGACGTGCGCAATATGGCGAAGCGTTTGCTCGTTTAACAGATAAGATAGAGAGAGGTGCAACAGAGAGTGATGATACGATTTTGGCGTGCGATTTTGATGCTTGTGCTGTCGGGCTGCTCGATGGCGGGCTTGGCGCAGGTGTTTCACGCGGGCGAGCGTTTGGACTATATTGTGGCGTATCGCGCCAAACTCGTTCCGAATACCGAGATGGCGACCGTCACTGTGCAGACGTCGCTCGATGAGCTCGACGGCCGCACGGTCTATCGCGTGATGGGCAACGGCAAGATTATGCCTTCGTACCGCTGGTTCTTCAATATCGACGACCGCTACGATATCTTGGTCGATACGCTTACCAAGCGTACGTTGCGCTTCGAGAGCAATATCCGCGAGGGCGACTATACCTTCCGCAGCCACTATCGCTATGATTGGGATTCGCTCCGCGTGCATACGTGGGCGCAGAGCCGTCAGACCGAGCCGCGCGTGAAGACGATGCCACTCACGGAGCGCAGTATGGACCCCGTGTCGTTGTACTTCAACCTGCGCTCGATCGACCCCGATACGTTGGTCGAGGGGCGACGCTACGATTTGGAGATGGTCTTGGAGGATACGATAAAGGTGCTCAAATTCCGCCTCGTCGGGCGCGAGGTGTGCCGTGTGCCGAACAAAGGCAAGTTCCGCACGTTGCATCTGGCTTGCACGCTCGGCACAAGCGAGGGCTTCTCGTTTACGGATGGCTCGGAGTTTGATATATGGATAACGGACGACCGCAACCACTTTCCGGTGATGCTCTCCTCGCCGATACGCATAGGCAGCATCCGCGCCTATATCGCCGACTACCGAGGGCTGAAATATCCACTCGCGTGCAGTGTGCGGTAACAACCAAAGATAAAATTTGTATATTTGCGAACCAAAAACGGATAAAAGATGGAAAATTACAACTACGAAGACGAGCGCTACGACTACGATGACGATTTGCGCCCCGACGAACAGACGAAAAAATCGATACGCGGTTACCGTGTCGTAATCGTCCTTCTGGCGGTGATTCTTGCCGGAATCTCGGTCTTGTACTTCAATCTCAATCGCCAACAGCAGCACGACTACGAGTTGTTGCAAATCGACCGCGATTCTATTCAGAGCGATTTGACGTCGCTCATCTCGGAGTACGACTCGTTGAAGTTTGCCAACGATACGATTGCTGCCAATCTGGTGAAAGCCAACGAGATGATGGAGCAGCTCAAACGCGAACGCCGTTGGAACTACGCCAAAATCAAGGAGTACGAGCGCGAGGTCGGCACGCTGCGCAGCGTGATGAAGAACTACCTGCGTCAAATCGACTCGCTCAATACGCTCAACAAGAAACTTGCCGCCGAAAACGTGTCGTATCGCAAGGAGATTTCGACCGCCAATCTGCGTGCCGATGTGGCAGAGGAGCGTGCCTCCGAGTTGCAGAACAAGGTGCAGATGGGTGCTGTGCTCCGCGCACGCGATATCGCTATGGTGCCGCTCAATGCCCGCGACAAACTCGTTTCGCGCGTGAAGAACGCTGTGACGTTGCGCGTCGATTTCACCATCTCGGCAAACGAACTCGCCTCGCCGGGCAACCGCGAGATATATGTCTGCATCAAGTCGCCGGAGGGCTATTTGATGACGACCGACGCTATGCCGACCTTCGATTTGAATGGTGTGCGCACGGGTTACTCCGCATCGCGTGAGGTCGATTACCAGAACGAGGATGTCGATGTGAGCATCTATTACCGAGGCAGTGGCTTTATGGAGGGCGCATATCTGGTAGAGATTTATACGGATGGCACTCTCGTTGGTAAGAGTACTATTGCTTTGCGATAGAGTGCATTTCAACCGAATGTGAGTCAAAAAACTGTCGCTCGACGAAGAGTCGGGCGACAGTTTTTTTGTGCCGTGCCGTGAGGGGCCCAACTGCAATTTGGTGGCGAAATATTATATATTTATGATGAAAAATGTGCCGTTCATTGAAATTTTTTGTACAGAAAAATGGTTTTTTATACTTTTGTCTGCAATTTCCACCGAAACGCTTTGCGTGAATGACCGGGTGAGTGACCGGGTGAGTGACCGGGTGACTGATAGGTTGGTGACGGAGCGAGCGGTGGAGTTGTAAAATGTTGGGTTTTTAATATTTATAAAACGAGACGAGTATGATTTATCGTAAGAATGAAGAGTATGAAGCCCCACGCATCGAAGTTGAACTGATGCCTTGCGAGCAGGGCTTTTATTTGAGCGTCGAGTTTGAGACAGGTGACGGATGGGACGACGAAGAGGAGGAGGACGAATGGATTTAATTTTTATTGATGCGATACAAAACACTTATTAGAGATAAAAAAGTTAGAGATATGAAGAGATTATTTTTACCAATTTTGCTTGCAGCGATCGGCTTTGTTGGCTGTTCGCAGAGCGATATGACCGAAATCGCTCCGGAGATTCAGATGGGCACAACCGATTTCGGTGTTGGAGCAGGTCAGGGCAATGAGAGCCGTGCTTCGTATGACGAGGATTTGAAATTCTTTTGGGAGGCGGGCGACGAAATCGCCGTTTTGCAGGATTGCGTGGGTGGATACCAGCAGTCGCTGACGCTCTTTGATGGCGAGATGACCAACGAGGGCTTCTTCCGCAACACGTCGTACGAGTATGTGATGGGTACGATGGCAAACTTCCACTTTGTCTATCCGGCATCGTTGGCCAACCTCGCCTCGAAGAGCATTGCGCTCCCTGCGCAGGATGGCGTTTGGACGCCGATTTTGGTGGCATCGACCGACAAGGCCAACATCAAAGATTTGCAGTCGGTGAAGTTGCAGTCGATTGCCGGTGCGCTTGCAATCCGCGTATTCCAGAACGATAAGAAGACGCCGTACCGCGTCAAGACCGTCACCGTCAGCGGAACAAAACCGTTCCTCGGCGAGTTTGTCGGTGTGCTCGACGCAGAGGGCAAGATGACCTACACGCCATCGGCTACCGAGTCGTCGTTCACGGCTAATGTCGAGGGTATCGAACTGAATGCGGACAACAACTACGAGTACCGATTCGAGGTGCTGCCTGTGACGGCGGGTGTCGTAACGGTGACGCTTACCGACGTGGACGGCAACGTCATCACGCTCTCGACTTCGGGCGAAAAGACCTTCAAGGTAAATACGCGTACGGCAGTAAACGTGGCGTGGGATCCGACGCTCTCCATCGGCGAGGTTACCTCGTGGTATGAGGAGGCGGTTGCAAACGGCTCGTCGTCGATTGCTCCGAGCACAATCTACATCAAGGGTGTAAAGTCGAATGGCGGTATCGGTTCGCCGAAGATTCTGCTCGATGGCTCGGTCTATCCGCACACCACGCTTTCGGACGGTACGTACGTTCTGTCGAATGTTCCGTCGGGCGAGCACACCGTGCGTGCGACCGTTGGTCAGCCGGATGGCTCGTCGGAGACCACCGATGCGCAGACGGTTCAGGTGACAACAATTCCGACCGTTTCGTACACAGCTCGCTCAACCTACGCTTACAATAACGGTACGAAGGTGCGAGAAAATAACGAGAGCAATCGCACCAGCATTCTCTTTGAGGGTATGACGATTTCCGGTTCGGATGATTATACTACTTCGAAACTCAATTTGTCGAACGTGGCATTCGTCTATGGTTCGTCGTCTGCTACGGTAAGTTCGTCGGCAAGCAGTGCAAGTCCTACGCGCATTGACAATGTGGCAGTGGGTGCCTATTCGTGCTACGTGAAGGTGCCCCTCTCGGCAAATGCGAAAGTGACGATATCTTCGCCTGCGAGCACTATCTACGTTACGGGTCTGCCACTCTCGGTGTCGGGTGCTAAGGACAATTATACGAATAACGGTTGGTCGATTTCTTCGTATCGTGATGTAATTACCTATTTTGCGATATATAACAACGAAACGATAACCTCGCCGCAGTTGTATATGCCGAACGATTCGTTTACTACCGACTTGGACGGAAGTCGTTCCTCCGGTACAGGCGGCTCCATTTCTGTCGGTCCGGTTAATGGCAGCAAAGTGTCAATGACGATTAATAGCAGTAACAACTATACCGCTACTGTAACCCTCAATGGATTGGATAATATTCGATATACGATATCTCTCTCCGGTACATTGGTTAGTCTGCGATATGTCGATATCAAAGGCGTAGAGTTTAGATACTAAACGCCTTGTACAGAATATGGTACGGCGGACAATCCTGTGGATGGGTTGTCCGCTTTTTTATTGCTGTTGTGGAGGTTGCGACGACGAGTGTGGAGGTTGCGACGACGGTCGGCCGTAGGAGCTGATAACCAACCCCACGCCCACAAAGATTACGGCGGCGGCAACTAACGTATCGGCGTGCAGACGGTCGAGCCCCATAGCCACCGAGAGCGCAATGGCGAGCACGGGTTGAATGTAGGCGTAGGTGCTCGAAATGGTCGGCGCAACGTAGCGGAGCGAGAAGTTGAGCAACAGATTGGGCAGATAGGTCGGCACGCAGAGCACAAAGAGCGCGGCGAGCAGAATGTGGGGGCTCATCGTCGAAAAGTCTGTGCGCAGGAGCGACGGCAGACCAAAGGGTAGCATAACGACCGCCGAGAAACAGTAGATGAGTCGCAACAGCGTCGTGACGCGATACTTCGCCACCAACCGCTTGAAAAAGACCATATAGAGTGCCGTTACACACGAGCCGCCGAGTAACATCACGTTGCCTCCGAGTTGCGACTTGACGTGCACCGTCGAAGCACCCGTCAGCACCACCGCAACGGCTCCCGCACCACCGAGCAGCAGGCCGACAATCTTTCGCCCCGAGAGGCGGTCGATGCCCGCCGCAACCGATACGAGCAGCACGACCAGCGGTCCGATGGTTCCGATAATCGAGCCGTCGATTGGCGAGGTGCGCGAGAGTCCCTCCATAAGCAGCACCTTTCGCAGCACGCCTATCATCAGCGCAGCGATGGCAATCGTCAGCAAGTCAGAGCGTTCGACACGCTCGCGCGGCTCCCACGCCATTGGTACGAGCGACAGCAGTGCCGCCACGATGAGCGAGCCGCAGACCATCGCTTCTGGTGCGATGTAGCGTCCGAGTACAAGGTTGTAGAAGGGGTAGTCGCACGCCCAAATGATGTTACAGAGGAGCAGTGCCAAGTGCGAGCGGAGTTGTGGTGAGCGAAGTGTCATAGACGTCTGTCGAAAGTGATGCTGGTTATAGAATTTACGACTTGCAACTATCGCGCCTTGGTGTAAGTATTCGACATAATCGAAAAAAATTCGTATATTTGCATCGTGTGTTGCACGCCGACAACCTTTTACGACATAAGGTGCGACGGATGGAGGGGTAATAAATGGCGCGAAAATCCGTTTGGAGAGTGTAACAAACGCAAAACAAGAGAGAGACAGATGAAGAGTTTTTTTGGAACAATACTTGACGTAATCGTACGCAATCCGCTGACAACCATCTTCGTAGTGTTGCTGATGGTGGCGGCTCCGGGTCTTTTCGGAGCGTTTGCCGTTGTGATTATCGTGCTGATGCTCCTCGGTCTGCTGTCGTGGGCGATGCTCGTGTGGCGACTGCGACGTGTGCAACGCGAAGCGGAGGAGCAGATGCGAAATCACGCAGGCGGCGCAGGGCACACCTCCGGTGGAGGGTATCGTCGGGCACGCAACGAGGGCGATGTGACGGTGCACGCTCCCGCCCATCAGGAGAAGCGCGTGAGCGAAACCGTCGGCGAGTATGTCGATTTCAAGGAGGTGAAGGAGGAGAGAGATTAACAAGGGTACGCAAGGGTAAACGAGGATTTTAGGGTGGATGGGAGACCTTATCCGACCTTGCTCGACTTTACTTGACCTTACCCGACCTTAAATAAAACAAAAGGAGAAAAATGTTGAAATTTTTTGAAGTTATAGGCAGGTACTGTATCCTGATGGGCAAGGTCTTTTCCCGTCCGGAGAAGTGGAGCATCTACTACCGCCGTACAATCAACGAAATCGAGCAACTCGGCATAAATTCGATTCCGCTGACCGCCATTATTTCGGTATTTATCGGTGCGGTTATCGCGTTGCAGATGTCGATTAGTTTGGAGTCGCCGTTCATCCCGCAGATGATGATTGGTTATGCGACGAAGGAGGTGATGATTCTCGAATTTTCATCGACCGTCATCGCCATCATCCTCGCCGGAAAGGTCGGCTCGAATATCGCCTCCGAAATAGGCACAATGCGTATCACCGAGCAGATTGATGCGCTCGAAATTATGGGCGTAAACTCTGCATCGTACCTCATTTTGCCCAAGATTGTGGCGACGATGTTCTTCTTCCCGTTCCTTGCGGCGTTCAGTATGATTGTCGGTATGTTCGGCGGTTTTCTGGTGGCGCGTATGGGTGTGATGTTGCCGAGCGACTACCTCGACGGTCTGCTCTATGCGTTCGACAGTTGGGAGATTACCTACTCGCTTATCAAGATGACGGTCTTCGCCTTTCTGATTACCTCGATTTCGGCTTTCTACGGCTACTACGCCAAGGGTAACTCGCTCGAAGTGGGTCGCGCCTCGACGACGGCGGTCGTGGTCAGCTCGATTATGATTATGATTTTCAACCTGATTCTCACCCAACTTATGCGTGCCTAATTATGATTAAGTGTCAAAATATATTCAAATCGTTCGACGGACGTACCGTATTGGAGGATATCTCGGTCGAGTTCGAGACCGGAAAGACAAATCTTATCATCGGCCGTAGTGGCTCGGGTAAGACCGTGTTGCTCAAAACGTTGGTCGGCCTGCACGAGCCCGATAGCGGTACGATCGACTTCGACGATGTGCGCTACACGTCGCTCTCGTTTGCCGAGCGCAAGGCGATTCGCAAAAATATCGGTATGATTTTTCAGGGCGGTGCGCTCATCGACTCGGCGACGGTCTTCGAGAATGTAAAGTTGCCGCTCGACCTGTTCACTACGCATAGCGAGGCGGAGAAACGCGAGCGCGTCGAGTTCTGTTTGGAGAGGGTCGAACTCTCGCACGCGCCACACCTCTACCCGTCGGAGTTGTCGGGTGGTATGATTAAGCGTGCGGCCATCGCTCGCGCCATTGTGCTCAATCCGCGCTATCTGTTCTGCGACGAGCCGAACTCGGGTCTCGACCCGCAGACATCGATCGTCATCGACAACCTCATTCACGACATCACGCGCGAATACAACATCACGACGATAATAAATACGCACGATATGAACTCCGTGATGGAGATTGGCGAAAAGATTGTATATATCCACCAGGGCAAGAAGTGGTGGGAAGGTACGAAGGATACGATTTTGCAGGCCGACAATGCCGAACTGAACGACTTTGTCTTTGCATCGTCGATGGCAAAACGCGCCAAAGCGAATCTCGAACGATAGCCCACGTGGGCGAAAAGGTCGCCTAACGGGCTGCACGTCACGGTGCGTGGGGCGAAAAAATGGTCGAAATTTTTGGTAATTATATACAAAGTATGTAATTTTGTGCCGTTAAAAAATTAACAGCAAACAGACATAGAAATTTTTTTGTTAAAAAACTCATAAAAATCAAAAAGAATTATGGCAACAATTAAGATTGGTATCAACGGTTTCGGACGTATCGGCCGTATGGTATTCCGTGCAGCTTGCACTCAGACTGACAAGTACGAGGTTGTAGGTATCAACGACCTTTGTCCGGTAGATTATTTGGCATATATGCTCAAATATGACACGATGCACGGTCAGTTCCAGGGCACTATCGACTTCGACGCAGAGAAGAGCTTGCTCATCGTAAACGGTAAGGCAATCCGCGTAACCGCAGAGCGCAACCCGGCTGATTTGAAGTGGAACGAGGTTGAGGCAGAGTACGTAGTTGAGTCGACCGGTTTGTTCCTCACCGCTGAGAAGGCACAGGCACACATCGAGGCAGGTGCGAAGTATGTAGTTATGTCGGCTCCTGCAAAGGATAAGACTCCTATGTTCGTATGCGGCGTTAATACCAACACTTATGCTGGTCAGACCATCGTTTCGAACGCTTCGTGTACTACCAACTGCTTGGCTCCTATCGCAAAGGTGCTCAACGACAATTGGGGTATCGCTGACGGTTTGATGACTACCGTTCACGCTACTACCGCAACCCAGAAGACCGTTGACGGTCCGTCGCTCAAAGACTGGCGTGGTGGCCGTGCTGCTGCCGGCAACATCATCCCTTCGTCGACCGGTGCTGCAAAGGCAGTAGGCGTTGTTCTTCCGGAGCTCAATGGTAAGCTTACCGGTATGGCATTCCGCGTTCCTACTCTCGACGTTTCGGTTGTTGACCTCACTGTAAACCTTGCAAAGCCGGCTACTTATGCTGAGATTTGCGCTGCAATGAAGGCAGCTTCGGAGGGTGAGTTGGCAGGCGTTCTCGGTTACACCGAGGAGGACGTTGTATCGTCTGACTTCCTTGGCGACGCTCGCACTTCGATCTTCGACGCAAAGGCAGGTATCGCTCTTACCGACACCTTCGTTAAGGTTGTTTCGTGGTATGACAACGAGTGGGGTTACTCGAACAAGGTGCTCAACCTCATCTCGGTTATGAAGGAGTACAACAAGTAAAAAACATTAAGCGACAAATCGCTTAATGTAGGGGCAGTCGATTTCGACTGCCCTTTTTACTTGTTGTACTAATACATTTTGACATATCCCCTAAATCCCCTTTTGGAAAAAGGGGACTTGGTTTTTGGGGAAGTGGTTGGCTTTGGCTTAATGTGTGGGGCAGTCGGAATCGACTGCCCTTTTTACTTGTTGTACCAATACCTAATACCTTTTTGCCGATTGTTGGCGAAGCCCCATCCGCATAAAAAATCCTCTGCCTATGGCGGAGGATTTTTGGTATGCCGGCGCGAAACACTAAATGTGCCGGCGAAGCACAATGCATCGGGCGGCGCGCGCCGACTATTTTATGATTTCGTCGTAGAAATCGGTCGTAACCCACGTGAAGCCAAACTCCTTGGCGAGGTTGTACAGATACGGCGTGTTCACCATCCAGAGGAAGGTCTCGGTGCCGTTTGCGTGGAACTCGTCAATCCACTGCGGGTGGTTGAGAATAACGTTGATATTGTACGACACGGCGTGGTAGCCGCGCTCCTTAACCTCGGCAGGGGTGAGCGAGTGGTGCAGACTGCTCGAATTGAGAACGACACGCATATTCGGCTCTTGACGCAGAACCTCATCAACGGTCTCGGTCTTAAACGAGAGCATATACATCTGCTCGACCATATCCAACTCGCGGATAATCTCCAACGACTTGCGGATAAGTTCCGCCTCACGACCCTCGGCTTTGTGCGACTTGATTTCGAGCAACTGCTTGATTTCAGGCGTCTTCTTTGCCTGTTCGAGCCACTCGCGCAGAGTCGGAATCTGGTTGCCGAACGGCAACTTGTGGGCGCGAATCTCGTCGAAAGTGCTACCCTGACACGTCAGTCCCGGAGCAATCTTGTTATCGTGGTGGATGACGAGTTGGTCGTCAGCCGTGATGTGTACGTCGAACTCGATGCCGGCAAAACCGCCCTCCTGCGCACGGCGCAGAGCGTCGAGCGAGTTTTCGTCGGTCGTAAATTCGCTGCCCGTGCTGGCATTGCCTCGGTGGGCAAGAATCTTCACGGTATGGTTATTTGGCTCGGTGCAGGCGGTGAGTGCCAACACTGCAACCGATAGTATGGTCATAAACTTTTTCATCATCTATCGCTCGTTTGGAAGGTTAAACACTGTACGAATAGTCTGCACGGCCTCCGGTGTCATACCCTCGGCAGTGAAACCGAAGTTCTTGGCCGTCATAAATATCGTAGCCGCCTTGTTGAGTACGTCCGTCTGGTCGAATGCCTCCATCATATCGGGGCCTACGGCTACCGTGCCGTGCTTCTCCCACAGAACGACGTCGTGCTTCTTGATGAGTTGGAGCGTTGGGTCAGCCAACTCTACCGATGATGGCAGTGCATACGGAACGACGCCGATG
This sequence comes from Alistipes sp., assembly GCA_017410165.1. Classification (GTDB taxonomy): domain Bacteria; phylum Bacteroidota; class Bacteroidia; order Bacteroidales; family Rikenellaceae; genus Alistipes. The sequence goes on from JAFQRH010000016.1 coordinate 15,125, forward strand.
CCGAGCGGTGCGAAGGCGAGCGTCTCCGGAATCATCGACCACAGCGTCTGCGTCAGATGCTCCGAGTCGAGCCACTCCTGCGAGTGCGACATCGCAACGAGTTCGATAGGGTGGGTGTGCAGTGTCGCTTTGTAGCCCGAGCCACACTCAATCATATAGTTCTGCAACGAGAGGTGCGACGAGATTTCGGATGTCGGCACAATCGGCTCGTCGGCGATGATTTCGTACGTTGCGCAGTCGTCGAGGATACGGACGATGCTGCCGGCGCACATAGGGTCGCGAGCCAAGTCGCGCATACGTTTGCCGGTGCCTTTGCAGTAGAAGTAGCAACCCTTCAAGTGTGGGAGCGTGACGCCGATTGGCAATGGCTTGCTGATTGCCGGCATTGCGCGCATCTGCTCATCTGCGTATTCGGTGATGTTGAGCGTAAGGTTGCCGCCATTGCGCTCTGCCCAACCCTTCTGCCAAAGGTATCCCGCCACTTCGGCGACGGTGTCGAGTGCCTGTTTGAGTGCAGGACGGTCTGTCAAGATAGATTTCATATCGTTTTTAAGGTTTTTTTAGGTTTAGGTTTAGTCTTGAATGATGTTTTATGCCAACTGCTGTTTGTTTGCCCAGAAAGCCAACTCGCCCTCGCCACGATAGTAGCGCAGGTAGTTACGGATGGCGAACTTCGGAGCGTCGCGGAACGAGTTGATTGTCACACCGCCGAGGTGGTTTGTGAGGGTGATGTTGTCGTACGCTTTGTAGAACTCCGGAATATCCGGCTCGGTCTCGAATACGTCGATTGCCGCACCGAGCAGTTTGCCGCTATCCATTGCACGGCGGAACGCATCGGGATCGACCAGATACGAGCGTGCCGAGTTGATGAGGTACGAGTTCTGCTTCATCAGTCCGAACTCGCGGTCGGTCATAATTGCACCGTTCGAGCGTGCGTGCAGCGTAACGATATCCGCGCGTGCGAGCAGGTCGTCCATCGTAGTCAGCTCGACATACTCCTCTGCGCAACTCTTCAAGAATGGGTCTGCGACGAGAATCTTACAGCCAAATACCGAGAGTTTGTGGGCCACCAGACGACCAATCGAGCCGAAGCCGATGATGCCGACCGTCATATCGGTCATCTCCTTGATTGTGGTTGCGGTGTTTGGATAGGTGTTGCGCCATACACCCTCGCGCAGAGCGAGATTCGAGCGTGCGATGTTGCGCGTCTCGGAGAGAATCATACCGATTGTGAACTCGGCAACGGCGTTGGCGTTGTGAGCCGGATTGTTCGATACGATGATGCCGCGTTCGGTGGCCGCATCGACCTCGATGTTTTCTACGCCGCCACGGCAGGTCATAATCGCTTTGAGGCGGGTTGTGCGCTCGATAAGGTCGCGCTTGATAGGGCAGAGGTGAACGATGAGCAGGTCGGCATCCTCCATCGCTTGATACAAACCTTCCGGCATCGGAATACCGTCGAATACACGTGCCTCAATCGACTTGATTGTGTCGCGCATAGCGACCTTATCCTGCTCGCCGAAGAAGAAAACCTCCATCGAGTCGCCTTCGCTGAGGTATGGGCGAACGCCCTCTTCCATCATTTCCGAGGTGATGAACGCATCACCGATACATACAATTTTCATATTAGTAGTAGTTTTTTTTGGTTATTCGCTTTTTGTCTGAGTATTTGCACAATCTGCAATACAAATATACAAAAATTTTATACTTCTTGGATAAAATACCATTTTTTATATTGCTTTTGCCAATTTATGCAGGGCGTTTTTCAGGGTGGGGTTGTGGAGAGTTGTGTCGATGGCTGATATTGCAGAGGTGGTGTGGCGTAAAAAAGTCTTCGGACGATTTGCCGTATGGCACAAAAAAGAGGACTGCCAAACCTCTTCGGTTCGGCAGCCCCTATCAATGTTTAACCCTATTTGCTCCTCCCTCTTTCACGCTATCCTTTGAGCAGATTGCCGTGACGGATACGGGAGGCGCAAGTCGAAAGCGCGGTACGACTATTTAGTAATAGTTACCTCCCACGCAACATCCAGTGGCGTGAAGAGCAATTGCAATGCCTGTGGCTGCTGCATCTCGGCAACCAGACCACCGCGACGCGACGACATCGTGAACGCATAAGTGTTCTCCTTGCCTGCAACCTTCTCGATGTAGAGGTTACCCTGCGTGAATTTGAATGTCCAATCGTCGAGTGGCTCCCAATAGTAGCTCTCGGTCGAGATGGTACCACCCTCTACGCTGTAATTGACACCATTGCCCTCGCCCTCTTTCTCTACGAGCGAACCATTCTCGGTGGAGAGAATCAACTTGATGTCGCCCATATAGCTGGTTCCTCTGAGCGTTACGGTCTTACCATCCTCTGCTACGGACATAGTGTACTCCTTGAATACGGTCAAATCACGCTCTGCCTGTGCCATAGCACCTGCACCGCTGTAACCGAGTGGGCCCATATAGCACTGACCCAACAATTCGGCAGCCGGATTGGCATTCTCGTCGCAAAGCATCAGGTTGAGGGTAATCATATTATTGTCCTCACCTTGACCCATTGCAGTAAGGAACTGGATACCGTATGGTTGGCTGTGAGGATCGACGCCCGGCAAGAGGTAGTACTCCTTACCGCCAATCATAAAGAATGCTGAACCAATGTTAGCATCCGTCTGTGCTATGAAGCGAACGTCTTCGCTGGTCGGCTGTGCAACAACCGGATAGTAACCGTCGAGATACGAACCTCCGCTGAGGTCGTAAACCGGAAGCAATGCCATATCATAAGTCTCCGAATTGCTGAGTTGGAGGAAGTAGAAACCGCCAATACCGTGCTGCGACGGGTCCATAATCGAAGCCGTGTCGAACAGTACGGAGAGTTGCTCCATACCGCCACCTGCCGATGCCTCCTCGGTGGTGAATGTCAATGTCTCCGACAAAACGAGCACGTCGCCACGCTTTGCTACTGCGTACAAGTCGTACGAAGTTGCCGGATCGAGCTCCTCAATCTCAATGATTGCCTCGCCGCTGCCAACCTCTTCTGCCGAAAGAGCATCGCCTGCCTGATATACCAAATCGGCGGTAACACCCTCATAGCCGTGTGGAGCGTAAGCCCACTTAACCTCCTCGGCATTGGTCATACGAACGAATGCTGCTGCATAGTTGCTACCTGCCTCGATGAGCTCCAACTCTACGGTCGGAGGTGTAGGCAACGTGCGCATAGTGATGCTCTCCGAGAGAGCTACGCGGTCCTCTGCCTTTGCAACTGCATAGATGTCATAAGCGGTGTCGTCGCTCAAATTCTCTGCCTTAACCATTGCGGTCTTGTTCAGATCCTTCTCTGCGAGAGCAACACCCTCGGCGAGAACCTTGTCCGCTGTAACCTCGGTGTCAGCCGGAACAGCCAACCACTTAACCTCTGCTGCGTAGGCGGTCGTTACACGGAAGTAGAGCTTCGTGTCCTCTGCCTCGACAGCTTCGAGCGAAACCGTCGGCATCGACTTGTCGGAGGTCGTCATTGCGAGCGGAGCATCAACCAAAGTGGTCTCCGGACCATTTACGGCTGCTGCATATACCAAATACTCGGTCTCCGGTTCGAGATCCTTAACGGTTACCGAAGCGGCATCGTTTACCCAAGCCGAACCATCCGCCTTAACGATTTCAGTACCGGTCGAAACAACCGTCATACCATCGACAACCTGCTCATCGGCTGCCTTAACTACCAGATAGTATGCCTTCTCGGCAACCGAAGTCTCGGCTGTGAACGAGAGCGATGTTTGTGTTACGCTGCCGGCCGTGAGCATAATCTCCGGGGTAAGTACGCCTGTCTCCTCATTGTTACACGAGCTCGTCGAGAAGAGAGCTACGAACAACGAAACAAGCATAAGTAAAAAGTTAAACTTCTTCATACGTAATAAATATTTAATTAATAATTTAGTGAGCAAATGTCGGAAAAATCTACCACGTGTGGCGATTTTTTAGTCATTTCGGGTAGCAAGATATAAATAAATTTTTTCAAAACAAAATCGTTATATCGTTGCAGGAGTGTTGGTTTGTCGAGGCGTGGTTACGATTTGTAACTAAACGGTGTGGTTTATTTACGATTTGTAATCGAAATCTTGCCAAGTGGTTTGCCGTTAGAGTAATTGAGTGGGTTACGAAGATTTTTAATTTTTTTTCAAAAATATTTCTTACCCGCCCCTTTTTACCATTTTTACCCATCGAAAGCACAAACCGAAAGCACAAACCGCCCGACAGCAGAGTGTCGGACGGTCTGTTTTATTCGTAGTGGCGAGAGCCACCTTGCGTCAGTGACTAATCGACCTTGATATCGCGGTTTACGTTGTTCGAGCCGATGAGTGCATAATATATAAGGTATGCCAGCGCGAAGATGATAATCCAGTACGAAGTCATATAGTCGGTAAGGTCGGCAACCCAACCCTGCAATGCCGGCAGAATACCGCCACCGCATACGAGCGTCATAAAGATACCCGATGCCATCGGTGTATATTTGCCCAAGCCCTCGACCGAGAGGTTGAAGGTTGCACCCCACATAACCGATGTGCAGAGGCCGCACAACGCAACGAAGAGCATATTTACGGGCAGAGCCGTGCCAAGTACGTTAACCGTTACGCTCTTTGGCAGGAACATAATACAGAGTACGAAGAGCAGTGCGAGCGAACTTACCGAGAGCATCATCGCCTTGCTCGACACCTTGTTGCCGATTGCGCCACCGATAAGTCGGCCGCACATCATCAGGAACCAATATGCACCTACGACGACGCCTGCAACAGCCGGACCTACGGTCGGGTCACCCGACATATAGAGGTTGGCGATGTTCGGAATGCCCACCTCGATACCTACGTAGAAGAAGATTGCGATTGCGCCCAACAGGAAGTGGCGGAACGAAAGCGGGCCGTGTGGGTCCTTCTGCGTTGTGCCGTTCAGGCGAGCCGCCTTCTCCTCGGCAGTCTCCATATGTGGCTCCGGAATCTTGGTCAGCGCGATGATTACGAAAGCCAGAGCGAAGATGCCCATTGCGATAATCATTGCCGGTGCAGCGTCTGCAACGCTTGCGTTCTGCACCTCGCCACCAATCAGATAGCCGAGCAGAATCGGAGCGATGGTCGCACCAATCGAGTTGCACGAGCCACCGAACTGAATGAGCTGGTTGCCGCGATTACCACCGCCACCGAGCGTGTTGAGCATCGGATTAACGACGATGTTGAGCATACACATCGAGAAGCCCGCAACGAATGCGCCAAGCACATATACGAGGAACGACTCTGCGTAGCCCGAGACGAATTGAATGGCCACACCGACCAAACCTACCGTGATGGCGGCAAGCGAGGTGAATTTGTAACCCTTGCGTTTGAGAATGATACCCGCCGGAATACCCATACAAGCGTATGCGATGAAGTTGGCGAGCGTACCGAACTGTGCGAGTGCGTTGCTTGCACCGAACTGCTCTTTGACGATTACACCCATCGAGCCGGCAAAGTTGGTGACGAACGCAATCATAAAGAAGAGTGCGAACATCATCACAATCGGCAGGAAGTAGGATTTTTGCTGATTACTCATAACTTTTTATGTTTTTAGGTTTGTGATTTTTCGTTGTATTGCTTTGTGTCGCTTTGTATTGCCTTGTGCTACGTTTTTTGGCGAGTCGGCTATCGGTCGTGTTGGCTATCGGTCGCGTTCCGCCACAAAATTGCAGAGCAACATCATCGCCTCGCGGCAGTCGCTCTCGCCGAGCACCGCCAACTCCGACATTGCACGTTGCAGGAAGCGTTGCAGCGTCTGCCGAGCCCGGCCGACACCGTCGTACTCCTCGACCTTCGCACGGATAAACTCCACAGCACTCTCGTCCGTTGCACACTGCTCGATGCGGGCGATAATCTCGTCGCTTAGCGGTTGGTCGGCGCGTTCGAGTACCTCGATGAGCGGCAGCGTGATTTTACGCTCGCGCAGGTCGTTGGCTGCGGGTTTGCCGGCGTTGTTGTCGGGCGTGTAGTCCAAGATGTCGTCCACAATTTGGAACGCCATACCGAGTGCCTCGCCGTAGCGGTGCATCGCTTCGATTGTGCGACGGTCGGCACCGACCGACATTGCACCTGCCGAGGCGCACGTTGCGAACAAACTTGCCGTCTTTTTGTAGATAATATCGAAATATGCCTCGCGCGAGGTGTCCAGACGACCGGCGTGGTCGCTTTGCAGAATCTCGCCCTCGCAGAGTGTTGTCATCGAGCCGATGATATGGTTGAGCAGGTCGTACTGACCGCTTTTCAACCCGATATCCATATTTTTTGCCAGAATGTAGTCGCCCACGATGACCGCGTTGCGCGATTGCCAACGGGCATTGACCGACGCACGACCGCGTCGCAAATCCGATTCGTCGATTACGTCGTCGTGGACGAGCGATGCCACGTGCAGCATCTCGACCAGCATAGCCGCGAGCATCGTGCGCTTGCCGAACGAGCCACTCGCCGACGAGCCGCCGGCCGCCAGCATAACGAGTGTCGGACGCAGACCCTTGCCACGCGACGTGATAATATATTCGACCATATCGCCGAGCAGAGTCCCCTGCTTCTCGGCAAACGATTTGCGGACGAACTCGTCGAACTCCGTCAGGCGGTCCGCTATTGGACGCCGTACATCATCAAGTTGCACCATACGAAAAGTATATATCCGAACAAAGATAATGAAATTTCGCAAGCCGACCGCCGAAATCTGAATGTTTTTTTCTATCTTTGACGGTAATACGTACGTAAATGGGTAAGTTTTTAGATATTTTGCGCAAGGCGCTACCTTTCTTATCGGCTGTGGCTCTGTTTTTTACGGTCGCTGCCGTCTGCTTTGCTCCGCGTCTTGAAGGGCGCGTTCTCGTGCAACACGACATTCAGCAATTCGACGGAATGAGCCGCGATATCCGCGAGTGTCGCGCCGAGGCGGGCGAGGACCCGCAGTGGACGGGTGCAATGTTTGGCGGTATGCCGGCATATATGATTAACATCCGCTATCCGGCGCAATTCCTTAAAACCGCATTCGAGCAGGTGACCTCGATAGTCGCCGAGCCGATTGGCTTTCTCTTCTTTGCGATGCTGTCGGCGTGGCTGATGGTGATGCTGATGGGCATCTCGCCGTGGATTGGTCTGGTGGTGGGCTTGGCGTATGGTCTTTCGACCTACTTCTTCCTTATCATCGGTGCGGGCCACGTTACGAAGATGTGGGCTCTGGTCTATGCACCGGCGATGATGGGTGCGATATATATGGCTCTGCGCGGACGAATGTTGCTCGGAGGCGCGTTGGCGGCACTCTTTGCCGCGCTCGAAATCGGAGCAAACCATCCGCAGATAACCTACTACTTCCTGCTTGCGGCTATCGCTTTGTGGGTGAACGACTTGGTGTTTGCCGTGCGCGAAAAACATCTGCGCGACTTCGGTCGCCGTACGGCGGTGTTGGCTGTGGCGGCGGTGTTGGCGGTGGGTGCCAACTTCTCGTCGTTGTTCTACACGGCACAGCACACCTCCGACACGATTCGTGGCGGTAGCGAGGTGGCTGCGACTTCGGATGGCGCACAGCAGGGTCTCGACCTCGACTATGCGACGGCGTGGAGTTACGGTGTGGCGGAGAGTTGGAATATGCTGATTCCCGACTTTATGGGCGGAGCGTCGTCCGACACCTTCTCGGCGGATGGTGCTGTGGCTCAATCGCTTGACGACCTCGGCTTGCGCGAGTGGGCGACCCAACTGCCTGCATATTGGGGCGACCAACCATATACGGCAGGTCCGACCTACTTGGGTGCGGTGGCCATCTTCCTTGCACTGCTCGGCATAATGTTGGCGGAGGCGCGCAACCGATGGTGGATTGTGGCGGTGTCGCTCTTTACGCTGTTGCTCTCGTGGGGCCATAATGCAATGTGGTTCACGGAGTTGTGTTTCGATTATCTACCGCTCTACAATAAGTTCCGTACCGTGTCGATGTCGCTGGTGGTCATCGAGTGGAGCGTGCCACTTTTGGCGGGCTTGGCTCTGTGGCAGTTGTGGCAGACGATTGACGACAAGCGTCGCGTGCGCCGAGCGTTGATACTCTCGGCGGGCATCGCGGGCGGAGTTACGTTGCTCTTTGCGCTTGCCGGTGGCTCGATGTTCGACTTCGGGCGTGAGACCTTCGGCGATGCGATGAGCCAGCAGTTCTACTATATGCTCAAAGAGTCGGGTGCCGAGGATATGATAACCAAAGGCGTTCACGACGAGCTCGGATGGGCGGTTGCCGATGCGATGGCCGACGAGCGTGCCGATATTCTCACGGCGGATGCCCTGCGGTCGCTGCTCTTTGTCGTGTTGGCAGCTGCGGTGGTTGCGTTGGGCGTCTATGGCCGTCTGCGTTGCGGATGGATGGTGGCACTGCTCGGCGTGTTGGTCTGCGTAGATATGGTGCCGGTGGCGTTCCGCTACCTGTCGTATGACGACTTTGTCTCGCCGCGTCGCGCGAAAATCGAACCGACGGCTGCCGATCGCGAAATTATGGCCGACACCTCGCTTGGCTATCGTGTGTTGAATCTGTCGGTTTCGCCGTTCAACGACGCCACGACCTCGATGTTCCATCGCTCGGTGGGTGGCTATCACGGTGCGAAGATGGGTCGTTATCAGGATGTTATCGACCGCTATCTGGTCAATATCGACGAGCGCGTGCTCGATATGCTCAACACGCGCTACATAATATCTCGCGAGGGCGAGCCGTTTGTACGTTCGACGGCACTCGGTGCGGCGTGGTTCGTGTCGCGTGTTGCAACGGCGACAACGCCACGCGAGGAGTTGGAGGCGTTGGGTACGCTCGATTTGGCGACCGAGGCGGTGGTCTCCGAGCGCGAAACGCTCCCTGCAACGCAATTCTCGACGGACGGATATATCGCTTTGATGGAGTATCGTCCGAACTATTTACGATACGAATATTCGGCTGATGCAGAGGTGTTTGCCGTCTTTTCGGAGATATACTACGATAAGGGTTGGACCGCCTACGTCGATGGCGTGCCACACGATGCGATGCGTGCTGATTACATTCTGCGAGGAGCGATTCTGCCGGCGGGCAATCACACCGTCGAGTGGCGTTTCCGCGCTCCGCATTGGACGGCGGTCGAGGCGGTGACGCTCTGCTGTTCGCTGCTTATCGTGGTGGCTTTGGTGTTGTTAGTGATTCAAATTTTGCGAAATGAAAAGAGATAAAGCATTGAAAAGCAGAGTGCTGCGCTCGAAGGTGGTCTCGATGGTGAGCATTGCCCTCGTACTGTTTGTTTTGGGCGCGATTGGCTACGCAACGGCGGGCATCTTCCGCTCGGCACACAAGGTGAGCGAGGGCGTGACGATGATTGTAGAGTTGCGCGACGGCTTGCAGGAGCCACACCGTGATTCGCTTGCGAGCGTGTTGGCGGCCGATGCTATGGTGTCGGAGGTGAAGTTTGTCTCGAAGGATGAAAAACTCGCCGACGAGGAGTTTCGCAAGGCGTTCGATGTCGATATTAAGGGTGTGTTGGGCGACAATCCGCTGCCCGATTCGTTCGATGTGACACTCTCGGCGGCTTCGGCCGACGGCGAGCAGTTGGCGGCATTTGTCGAGCGATGCGCGACGATGGACGGGGTCGATTATGTCGCTTGTCCGGCGCAACTGCTCGAACGTGTGCACGATGTGCTTGGTACGATGCGCGTGCTGTTGCTCGTATTCGGCGGTGCGATGCTCGTAATCTCGCTCGTGTTGCTGAACAACACCATCCGATTGTCGATTTTCTCGCGTCGTGAGCAGATAAACACGATGAAGTTGGTCGGTGCGACCAAGTGGTTTATCATCCGTCCGTTCTTGGCCGATAGTGCCGTTCAGGGTTTGTTGGCGGGCGTCGTGGCGGTGGTGCTGTTTGCGGGCGCACTGTTGGGTATCGACCACTATATGCCGGAGTTGGGCATCAGCGCAAATCTGCCGATGGCGGGCGTCACAGCCGCAACAATGGTCGGCGTCGGCATTGTTCTTGCCGTGCTATTTACGCTCTTTGCCGTGAATAAGTTTGTCAATATGAAATCCAATAAGATATTTCTTTATTAGGCGTTTGCCGAGCTGTACCGTAAGAGCAATAGAACATAAAATTTTCCACACAAAAACAGATACAGAATATGAAAAAATGGTGGCAGGGCATCGTTGCCCGATTCAATAGAGTTGAGAGCGCGAACGACGAGCGTATGGCTTTGTCGATGCGCAACTATGTGTTGCTGATTGTTGGTGCTGTGATTATCGTTATCGGCTTCCTGCTGATGTCGGGTGGCACGCCGGCAACCCCCGAAGAGTTCAGTTACGACATCTTCTCGTGGCGTCGCATAACGCTTGCGCCGATTGTCGTGGTCTTTGGCTTCGCATTCGAGATTTATGCCATAATGAAGCGTTTTTAACCCCCCACCATCCCAACGCTTCACACCTCTCTAACACAAAAGCGGAGCAACCCGTCGGGCTGCTCCGCTTTTTATGCGAGAGTTTGTTGTGAGATATTTTAATCCCACCAAGCAGAACTTGTTACCGTTGTCCAGTCGAGACCCTGCGCATCGGAGTTCGAACGATTCCACGTTGAGAACTCGTCGCAGATGTAAATCTGTCCGTAGCCGTTCAAATCGGTACCGTTGGTAATTGCCGTCTGTACGGTTGCATTTGTTCCATAGTAAGGTGGAATTGCACGAACTTTTACGCCCGTACCCGTTATGCCCGACAACTCGGTGTCGAGGTCTCCATACCAAATGTGTGTACAAGTGTGTTGGTAACCGCTATTGTCATAACCACCACCCCAATTATTGCCATTACGGTTGGTGACATACGAGTTTGGCTCGATAGCATTACTCCACCACCACCAATCGACGTCGTTACGCAAACGCCAACCATCGGATGGTTCGGTTGCTCCACTGCTCTTTGTTTTACCGTCAGGCGTAACAAGGAATGAGTTTGCCTCCGAGACATTGAATACGAAGCTACTCCAATCAGGTTGCTGTTCGGTAATGTCTGACGTGAGTCGTTTCATATTAACCCACTTCTTTAAGGTAGGGTCGTAGAGCTGTACAACCCACGGACCACTCAACTCGCCAGGTTTTCCTGCTTGATCGTGTGACATAAAGACATTGGCAACTACTCGCTTCTTTGTAGCGTTGAAACGGTATCGTGATACATACGTACCAGTTGTGCTGCCCGGAGCCCAATACATACGGATATTGTTCTTCCATACCTGCGGTGCGGTGTCGGCACTCATACCGCCGCTGTAACCGATTGCCTTGTAGCGTTGCAACTTGGCACGCGGGCCCTCGAAGGTGTAGATGGTGTAGCCCGCAGGCGAACCGTCCGACGAGATGCTGAGATTCCAGAACTGACCGCACGCTGCGCAGTGAACTACCTCCGTAACGTAGTCGCCACCGGCAGTCGGATAGCCCGTGTGAACGTAGGTCTGGTTGCGGTGGGTGTGACCCGAGAAGATATAGGCGTGCTGGAACTTCGCCAACTCGGTCAGCGTAGCATCGTAGTACTTGTCCTTGTTGTGGTTGGATCCGCCCGATGCTGCACCGTTGCGGAACGGAATGTGTACGCAGAGTACAACACCCTTGCTCTTATCGACGTGCGAAAGGTCGTTCTGCAACCACGTAAACTCCTCCTCGGTAAAGCCCGCCTCGTAATCTGATTGTGCCTTATTGCCTACCGTATATACGTTGTTCATTACGACGATATGCATATCGCCACGGTCGAACGAGATACGTGTCGGACCAAAGATGTTCTTAAACTCCTCGATGCTTGGCGAGGTGTCGGTGTCGCTCTGATACCAGTCGTGGTTACCCGGTGCGGTGTACCAATATACGCCCGTGTCGCCAACCTCCATCGCTGCCTTCATTGCACTCTTGTGCGAGTCAGGTGCATTCCACGTCACGTCGCCCAATACCACACCGTACGCCTGACCCGAGCCGCTTGACGAGTCCGCTGCCGAGTTCCACGCTCCGGCCTTATTCTTCAAGTCAGGAGCGACGTAGTTTTTGAAATGCGACAAGCAGTTATCTTTGGATTCTGCGTGCGTCTGCGGATCGGCCATCACGAAGAGGAAGAACTTGTCGTGCTTGCCGGTCGCATCGTTGAAATCCTTGTTGGTTGTGGAGGTCATCTTCGGATCGAGCGTAAAGTCGCGTGCAAAGTCCGCACCGTTGCCCTGAACGTTCTCCGGGTCAGGGTTTACGCCGACAACAGCGTAGGTTACAGGCAGACCCGAACCGTTGCGACCGAGCATATAGCCCGCAGGATTGGTGTAGTACACGAACTCCGGTTTATATACATCCGGCTCGTAGATGATGCGGTAGCGACCCTTCTCGTTGGTCTTCACTACGTGGTAACCATCCGTAACCATAACGCCCGGCACGCCATTTCCGTCCTTATCCTTGACGTAACCGTAGAGTGTCTGCATCTGCGAGTCGATTACCTGCACCTCGACATCATCGAGGAAGAGACGCGAGTCGCCTGCTGTCGTACGTGCGCCACCGATACTGATGCGGCAGTCGCGAGTGATGTTGTTGAGCGTTACCTCGTACAATCCCCACTCGCCGTACGGTGTGCCGTTGCTGCACAAGTCGATTGTCTGCGAATCGACAATCGAGCCACCCGAGTAGAGGTACGTATCGCTCACTGTGCCACCCTCATAAGCGGCTACAATGACCGGCAACTCGTTGATTGATGTCGAGTAACCGATGGTCGAATAGTTGCACGCCTTGAAACGCACCTTAACCGACCAGAACTCGCCCTCCGGAATTGTCGAGAGGGTAGGGGTTACGATATGGCCCTTCTGCTCGCCACCACCGAGTTTCACGTATCCCGGTTTGATCGATACACGACAAGAGCCATCATCCGACATATACGCCCAATCGCTAATGCCCATATCGTCAAGCAATCCCTTGCAAGTGGTAAAGAGAAGGTGCTCTCTGTCGCAGTAGCAACGGTCGAAGTCGGTACGTGTGTCGTTAGAATACGGTAAGTGGCCCTGTGCGCATAGGTTTTCGGTCAGCGAACCGATGTAACTGCTATTTACGGTGTAACCCATAGCGTAACCTGCCAAGTCGCCACCATAGTACAACTTGCCGAAGTTCTCGAAGAGGATGGTGTTGCCCGTACGGAGGTTGTCCGGGTCGATGGCAACACCATTGCCCTGATACTGCTTTGCTACGGTCGAAACCTTAATAGCACTACTGCTCTTGCCGAGAGTGGTATTCTGAACGATTACATAGTAGTCGGTCTCCGGAGTCAGACCACCGAATATAAATCGTTTCGGCCACTCGTACTTCGTACCTTCAGTGTTGGTGTAGTTGAAGTGCGACGGCTGACAGATCCAACTCTGGTAGAGGTTGGTGCACGCCTCGTCCGTATATAAATATATGGTATAGTTACTACCATCGTTATCCTCGCGAATATCGTAGAAGTAGGTTACCACCTCCTCGTCGGTCACTTTTCTTGCCGGCTGATGGCGGAGGAATACGTCTTGATATGCCTCGTTCTCGGTCCAACCGATGTTGAGCGTCGTATCCGTTGCACGCACCAAACCTACAAGCAGGTCGGAGTTGTTGATGAGCTGGATGCGTATGTCGTCCACGTGGAAACGGTTCGCACCGTAGTCGGTACGGCCTCCACCAAATGCGATGCGTGCGCCCTGTGGTACGTTGTGCAAATCGACGGTGTACTCCTTCCATACGGAGTTGTCGGTGCCTTCGAGCGTGAGTTTCTGCTCGTTTACCACCGTGTAGCCGGTGAGTTGGAAATCCGAGCCGACCGTACCACCCGAGAGTGCGCGTACGGCAATCGCCTTCTCCAACAACTCATCATCGGAGAGTGCCGCACCGGCAGCACCATAAGGGCAAGCACGGAATGTCACGCGGAGTGACGAGTTGCCCTGCGGCATATTGGTCAATGCAGGGGTTGCCAACCAGTTATTGACCGTACTTGTGCCGACCTGAACGTAGCCCGGACGAATCATAACGCCGGTAGCCGTTGTTGCGTTGTCGCTATATACCCACGACCAACCGGTCAGACCCAACGTGTTGTCAATCTGTACCTTTGTTGTGGAGAATAGTGTAACGCCTGCTGCACAGCCAACACCAAAGTAACCTGCGCTTGTATCTTCGGCTACGGTTTTTCCCTCTTTGATGAGGTAGTTACCACCGGCAACATACGTCTTATGCTTATAACCCGCAGCACGAGCCGAGTGGTCGCCACCATAGAGACAGCCACCGAAGTTCTCGAACAACAGCATATGGCCCGGAACAGCAGTCTCGGTAAGAGGTACAACATCGTCCTTCTCGGCAACCGAAGCGGTGGTCTGCACCTCCATTAATTCGCTCGCGGTGCCGGCGGTCGTATTGTTGACCTTGACGTAGTATTTGGTCGATGGGGTCAGACCCGTAAAGATCCAGCGTGGTGGCTTTTGGGTCGCCGTGAATAAGTAGTCGTCTTCGCTTGTATTTCCATCTAACAAGATGCCCGATATTGCACCAAGAAGATTCTTGTTGGCATCATAAATCGAAACCGTGTACGTATCGTCGTGCTCGCCCGAGAACGAGAGCGACTGATCCGGATAACACGAAGCCATTGTCGGAATATTTGCCTTTTTCGAGGTCCACGCGATAGAGACGGTCGTATCGGTTGCCTTCACAAGGCGCGTTGTAATCGACTCGGTCTTGTTCAGGTAGATATGTACGTCATCCAACAGGAAACGGTTGTTGGTGTTCTCCTCCGGACGGTTCGAGCAGAATGCGATGCGCGACGTTGGCAGTACGCCCGTGAGCGTTACGGTGTACTTCTTCCACGAGTATTGGTTACCCTCCAACGTGATAGGCACCGTCATCGAGGTCGCATCATCGACTGTCGCAATGTCGATACGATTCAGGTTGTTGCGAATCTTCCAACGCGCCGAGTTGTCGGTTGTCGTATCCTCGTACACCGTCACACCGTCCAACAACTTCACGGCAATCGGCAACTCGCCCTTGTCGAGTACCGACGAGCCGAATGGGCAGGCGTAGAACTCGACCGTCACGGTCGATGGACCGCTGAGCATCGAGAGCTGTGGCGTAACGATACCCGTATGCTTGTACATTGCACCAACCTTGGTGTAACCTGCTCGCATCAGCACTGTTCCGTAGGCATCGTCGTCTGAAAACCACGCCCAATCTTTGAGTTTCGAGGTGTAGCCCTTCCACGTCTTGTAGTTGCCCGGACACTCGCCCGTCGTGCCGGCCACTACGTTACACATCGTCGTAAAGAGGGCCGTTTCGTTACCTTGGTTACATATGTGGTAGTCGGCTCCGACACCCTTCGTGTCGATACCCTCCAAGTTCGGAAGTTTGTATCGGTGGGTGTTGTCGGTTGCGTTCTCCGAGTCGGCAGCATCGTAGCGGTTGATTACTGCCTCCAAGACTGTCGAATAGTCGCCACGAGTGTACGACGAGTAACCTGCCGAGCGGGTCGAATAGTCGCCACCCAACACGCAGTCGCGGAAGTCCTCGAAGAGGATGGTTTCGACATTCGATGCGAATGGGTTGGCGGTCTGAACCTTGCGCGGATTCTCCAAAACTTTCCACTGCGTGAGGTCGTTCGGATCGGCATTTGCGTCGGTGCTGTACATCACGCGGAAGTAGTAGGTCGTCGCCGGATTCAGATACGAGAAGATAAAACGCATCGGAGCGTAGACGGCTGTAAAGAGTTCGCGTTTCTCTGTGTCGTCGCCTGCCTTCCAATACCATTCGTTATTCTTGATAATCCAACTCTGAACGAGCGTGTTGGTGTTGTACTCGCACGCATCATCGGTCCACAACTCGATAATATACGAGTAGCCCATCTCGCTCTGGTAGTTTGCCTTCGAGTTCGGCTTCTGCTCGGCAAGATATGGCGAGTTTGACACCTTGGTCGTCCACGACATTGCGAGCGTCGTTGCGGTCGAGCGCACGAGAGCCGTGAAGATGTTCGACTTCTCGACATTCAGTTCGAGTGCCGGCAGTGTTACGAGCGTGTTGCCCTTTGCCGAACAATCGACACCTCGGCTCATCAGCGTCTTCTCCATATACCAGATGCTCGCATCGTCGTCGCCCTCGCAGAAGAACGTGAGCGTCATACCCTTCGAGTAGTTCTGCGCCGGAATGCAGACGTAGAAATCGTTGCCC
>JAFQRH010000002.1 GCA_017410165.1 Alistipes sp.
AAAAAAGCGGTCACAATCTCTTGTAACCGCTTTTTTCGTAAGAGGGCCTTCACCCCCCCCCTCATCGCGCAACGACCTAATCTATAACACATTAAACCGCTGCCTTAAAATTGTGGACCCAGAGGGGCATGATCCCACGACCTTCGGATTATGAGTCCGCTGCTCTAACCGACTGAGCTATGGGTCCGTCGCAAAACTTTGCGTTGCGAGTGCAAAGATATAAAAAAAAGCGCAATCCACACAAAAGTTTGAAGGTAAAACATTTTTTTGACTAAATTTGTGACAAATTATAGCGCAAAAACGTATGAAAACCAACCAAAGAGTGGTCTTGGCAGCCGTCGGAGCGGCAGCCATCGCACCGACACAGGCGGCACAGCGAGCCGAGTCGAAAACCCCGACTGCGGAGCAACCAAACGTGATTTTTATCTTGCTTGATGATGCCGGTTACGGCGATTTCGGATGCTACGGCCAACAGCGAATCGAGACGCCCAACATCGACGCTCTCGCCGCGCGTGGCGTACGTTTTACGGATATGTACGCGGGTGCGCCCGTGTCGGCTCCGTCGCGTTGCACGTTGCTGACGGGTATGCACCTCGGACACGCCCAGATTCGTGCTAACGACGAGATGCCCGAGAGGGGCGACGTGTGGAGCATCCTTGCAATGCGCGATAACCCTGCATTGGAGGGTCAGGTGCCGATGGCTCGCGGCACATATACCATCGGCGAGATGATGCGTGAGGCGGGCTACCGTACGGCGATGATTGGCAAGTGGGGCTTGGGTGGTGTCGATTCGGGCAGCACGCCGCTCGATATGGGCTTCGACTACTTCTACGGCTACCTCTGCCAGCGTATGGCGCAGTGCTACTATCCGCCATTCCTCTACAACGGCACGGTGCGCGAATATACGAACAACCCACCGATGGACCTCGGCGATAAGCTCGACGAGGGTGCCGACCCATACGACCGCGCAAGTTATGCGAAGTTCAAGGGCGAGACGTACAGCCCCGATGCCATCTACGATAAAATCGAGAAGTGGGTGGATGAAAATCATAAAAATCCATTTTTCTTGATGTGGACGACAACCATCCCGCACAGCGCACTCACTGCGCCCGACGAGTGGGTCGATCGCTACGTGCAAAAGTTCGGTGCGGAGGAGCCGGTATATACGGGCAAGGGCTACTTCCCGACCCGCTATCCGAAGGCGACCTACGCGGCGATGATTTCGTACCTCGACTACCAGATTGGCGAGTTGGTGAAACAACTGAAAGCGAAGGGGTTATACGACAATACAATCATTATGGTCACCAGCGATAACGGCCCGACGCACAACTCCTACACCTCGACCTCGTGGTTCGATTGTGCAGCACCGTTCCGCAGCGATCGCGGCTACACAAAACGCTCGTTGCACGAGGGCGGTATCCGCGTTCCGTTCATCGTCTCGTGGGGCGACCGTCTGCGTCCTGCCGTCTGCGACTATATCGGCTATTTTCCGGATGTGATGCCGACACTCGCCGCCATTGCAGGCATTCCGCAGAGCGAGTGGCCGAAGTGCGACGGCGAGTCGTTCCTGCCGTCGATTATGGGTCGCTACGAGGAGCAGACAAACCATCCGTATCTCTATTGGGAGTTCCCGAAATACAAGGGCGGCAATGGCTGGCTCTGTGTGCGAATGGGCAAGTGGAAAGGGTTGGTCGAGGATGTTGCCGACGGCTGTACGAAGATGCAACTGTATAATATAGAGGATGATAAGCGCGAGGAGCACGACGTGGCTGCCGCGCATCCCGACATCGTTGCCGATATGTGGCAGGCGATTCACGCATCGCACACGCCCGCCGAGCATCCGCTCTTCAAACTCGATATTCGCTATCCCGATAGTTTTCGGGGGGGGTGTGAGTAGGTAGTGAGGAAGCTGTCTAACAAGGTGATTTCTGCGTTACGCTTGCCCTCAAAATGCTCATTTACGCCGAGTAAACTGCGCTTTTTCGGGCTGCGCAAGCCTTGAAATCCCTCTTGTTATACAACTTCCACCAAAAAGGGCGTGCCCTTTTGACACGCCCTTTTCTTTTTAGGGAGTTTAGGGAGTTTAAGGAGTTTATGGAGGTTAAGGTCGAGTAAGGTCACGCGCCTTCGGCGGCTTTAAGGTCAAGTAAGGTCAAGTAAGGTTGGGTCGGGTTTTGTAAGAGGTTGCAAGAGGGGCCCCCAATCCCTAAATTCTCTAAACTCCCTAAATTCCCTAAACCCCTGGTCGGGTTTAGCAAGCCGGTTGCAAGAGGGGCCCGCAATCCCTAAACTCTCTAAACTCCCTAAATTCCCTAAACCCTTTCCCCAACCGCCACCGCCCTAACCCCTTCTCCCCAACCCCTAACAACCCCTAACCCCCGCTGAAAATCTGCGTTTTACAACTCCCTCGCCTCGCTTTGCATAAATATCCAAATATGCACTATTAAAAAAATTTAATATTTCTCGCAAATTGTAAAACTTTTTCGCAAATATCCATTATATTTGCACCGTAAACTATCACTATGTGATAGCCATAGGGCGAAAACCTCTCGCTCCAACACAAGAAAACAGATAACAACAAAATACGTTTCATTATGCGTTTCGTAAAGACTATTCTCGTCGGGCTTCTCGCCCTCTCGGCATCCCTTACGGCGATGGCGCAACTTCCGTCCGTCAAACTCGAAAACCGCAAGGGTGAGGTGGTAAACACCGCATCGCTGGTCGATGGCAAGACGCCACTCATCATCTCGTTCTGGGCGGTAACCTGCAAGCCGTGCATCCGCGAGCTCGATGCAATCAACGACGCAATGCCCGATTGGTTGGACGAGGCGGCATTCCGCGTGGTGGCGGTATCGACCGACGACAGCCGCTTCTCGGCGCAGGCGCGCGCTTGGGTTGAGGGTCACGGTTGGAGCGACTTCACCGTTCTGTTCGACAAGAATCAGGAGTTTATGCGTGCGATGAACGTATCCTACACGCCACAGGTCTTCGTTGTCGATAAGAGTGGCAAGGTTGTCTATTCGCATACGGGCTACACGCCGGGCAGCGAGCAGGAGTTAATCGAGAAGATTAAGCAACTCAAATAGTCACATCGCGCACCCGCATCCCCACGCACAAAGAGAACACCAACCCCCAAGATTGTATATATATGAAGAAATTTTCGATATTGTTTCTCTCACTCGTTGCTTTCGCGCACGCGCAGGCGCAAGAGCCACAGCCGAGCGCAACCACAATCGTAACGCTGGGCGCAACAACCGAGTCGGTACAAACCTCGCCGGCACAACCGACTGCTGAGCCAACCTCGCAAGTGGCAACCGTTGCCGAGCCGACCGCGCAACCGACCGCACAGCCAACAGCCGAGCCGGTGGCACAACCTGCCCTGCAACCGACTCCGCAGCCGGCCACCGAGCCGGTCCCGCAACCGGAGGAGCGCAAAAGAAATCGAGGTCGCCTGACGGGTAGTTTCGAGACCAACTCCATCTACTACGTCCGCGACAACCGTACGGGCGCAATCGTTCCGGACGACGAGTTCGGCTCGAACAACTACCTGAAAGTCGATTACTATAACGGTCGCTTCTCGGCGGGCGTACAGGCAGAGGGCTATCTGCCCGCACTGCAAGGTTATCCGTCGGGGCTCTCGAAGTTCGGACTTACGAACTACTACGTGGCGTGGACCGACGAGTCGTTCTCGGTCACGGCGGGTACGTTCTACGACCAATTCGGTAGCGGTCTGCTCTTTCGCGCCTACGAGGACCGCACGCTCGGTATGAACAACGCTTTGACCGGTGCTCGCTTTACGTACAACTATAAGGACATCGTCGGCGTGAAACTCATTTGGGGTCTGCCACGCTTCGGTATGAAGTTTTCCGACACGCAGGCACGCGGTGGCGACATCTCGTTCTCCATCTCGAATCTCGCCGGTTGGAAAAATCTCTCGCTCTCGGTCGAGGGCTCGGTGCTTAACCGTTACGAGAAGATTTCGGCCGACCTGAAAGAGGAGGGCGCAAAGCCGACCTCGACGGGCTTCTCGGGCCGTATCAACTTCGAGCATAAGGGCTTTATCGTTCGTGGCGAGTATATCGACGCCGGCGAACGTCACTACCCGAACGGCGCATACGATGGCGTGAACGATCCGCGCATCGACCTTATCAAGAACGGCAACGCTCAACTCATCGAGTTGGGTTATAGCGGTCACGGTCTGGGCGTGAATGTCACGGCACGTCGTCTCGAATATATGGATATGCCGATTGAGTATCGCAACACGGCAACCTCCAACTCGATGAACTACATCCCGGCCCTCACGGCGCAGTACTCCTACCTGCTCACAAACCTCAACCCGTACATCGTACAGCCGAGCACCTTCTTCGGCTCGCACGTCAGCCCGGGCGAGATTGGCGGTCAGGTGGATATCTACTACAACGTGGCACGTCGCACGAAGTTGGGCGGCAAGCGCGGTATGAAGCTCGGTCTGAACTACTCGACCTACTACTCACTGCTCAAAGACCGTTCGGCAAAGGCGGGCAACCTCCTGTGGCAGAGTGTGAATTTCACGTTGGAGAAGCAGTTTACGCGCAAATTCAAACTCAACTTCCTCTACTCGTTCCAGGAGTATAACGACTCGCACGGCGTGAACAACATCACGTGGAAGTCGCACATCTTCGTTGCCGATATGCTCTACAAATTCACGCCGACCATCTCGGCGCGCTTGGAGTTGCAGTATCTGCTCTCGCGCGACGACGACAAGGATTGGATGGCGGCACTCGTCGAGGTGAACTTCGCACCGCATTGGAGCATCTTCGCCAGCGATATGTACAACCACGGCTCGACGGGTGTCCACTACTACAATGCCGGCGTAAGTTACACGAAGGCACGCACCCGCGTACAACTCTCGTACGGTCGCAACCGTGCCGGCGTGGTATGCTCGGGCGGTGTGTGTCGCAACATTCCGGCATATACGGGCGCAAACCTTATGATAACCACATCTTTCTAAACGTGTATGAAACGACTTTTCGGATATATAGCACTTCTACTGCTTGCCACCGCAACGGTGGTGGGCTGTCACGGCGATGTGAACGAACTCGACACCGTAAAGCCGACCCCCGACGAGCAGCCGGGTGATGGCGATGGCGAGGATAATGACGAGGACAAACTCGGCCTGATGCTCTACGTCGATAAAAACTCGATTGAGGCGGATGGTGTGGATAAGGTCACCTTCTCGCTCACGCAGACGACACGCGACGAGAAGAGTGGCGAGTTGGTGGTCGAGGAGTTGATGGACGACGAGAAGACGCTCGCCAACGTGCGCATCAAGCACGAGAAGGGCGACATCAAACTCGAACGCTACGCGACGACGTTCTCTGCCGTAAAGAATGGCAACTACTCGTTCGTGGCTACCTACAAGGGTGTGCAGAGCAAAAATTCGGTACACGTCAAGGCGCGCAACCGCGAACTCTACGAGCCGTACGGTCAGAAGATTGCCGTCTATAAACTCACCGGCACGTGGTGCGGATACTGTCCGCTGATGACCTCTGCGCTGAAAAATGTCAGTGCCTCGTTACGGCCGAATATGATTGTTATGGCGTTGCACAACGGCGACCGATGGTCGGTATCCACCTCGGGTGGTGGCGATTTGGCTGCGGCGATGATTTCGCGCTTCGGCGACGCGACGACGGGTCTCCCTTCGTGCGTCTATGATTTTTCGTATCTCTCCTCCGAGCGTACTCCGACAGGGATTGATGCCATTCTCGAATCGCACTTGCGCGAGAATCCCGCAACGTGCGGCGTGAAGATTTCGCAGGCATTGATGCTCAACGGCACGCTCAACTTCTCGGCAAGCATCACTTCGCCCGCAGGCGGAGAGTACGATTTGGCGTATGCCGTACTGCTCGACAACCAATACTACGAGGGTGGTTCGGCAACGGATAATATGTATAACGATATCGTGATTGCCGTGTCGGACAACTTCCTCGGAATGTCCGACTCGCGTGTTACGCTCTCCCCTAACGTAGAGCACACCAAGCGATTCTCCGTAAAAAATCTCTCGGCATACGACGAGAAGGATTTGCGCGTAGTGGTCTTCGCCTTCTCGAAGAGGGGCGGCAAGACGATTATCGACAATGCGAACGTCTGCGCCGTCGGCGGA
This sequence comes from Alistipes sp., assembly GCA_017410165.1. Taxonomy (GTDB): domain Bacteria; phylum Bacteroidota; class Bacteroidia; order Bacteroidales; family Rikenellaceae; genus Alistipes. The sequence goes on from JAFQRH010000002.1 coordinate 6,143, forward strand.
AGTGCCGACTATATGGCGGTCGAGTTTGTCGATGGTATGCCGGAGGGCGTGACGCCCGACGATGGCGAGCAGCCGGTGGTGCCGGAGGGTGTTTTGCACCTCTCGGCCGACAAGACAACCATCGCAGCCGACGGAACGGATGGCGTGACGTTCAGCGTGATGTACGGCTCGACGGATGTGTCGAACGCTCGCACGATGAATCTCATCTACACGCTCAATGGCGAGGAGGTGACGCTCTCATCGGCCGCTAACCGTTTCAGCACAACCGTTCCGGGAGTATATACCTTCCGTGCGCGATACTACAAGTCGGGTGACATATTCTCCGAGAATGAAGTGACCATAACGGCAACCGCCGCTTCGCAGGGCGATATGCGCGCATTCCGCCACAAGTTGCTCGGCATGCAGTTTACGTCGGTCGGCTGTCCGAACTGTCCGGTGCTGAGCACCGTGATTGGCAAGATTCAGCAGGAGCAGCCGAATCGTTTGGTGGCAGTCTCGTTCCACCTCGACTATACGATTTCCGACCCGATGAAGGTGCCGATTGCCGAGCACTACTACAATGCCCTCTCGCCAAACGGATTGCCGCGTTTCTATCTCGACTTGCGCGTAGGCGAGACGCAGATGACAAGCAACAAGAGCCATATCGAATCGGAGATGGCATCGACGATAGCCAACTATCCGCCGACGTGCGGCGTAGCAATCTCCTCGTCGTACGACGCGCAGAGTCGCCGCCTGACCATCACGCCGCGCATCTGCTCGGCTACGGCTACGGCGTACCGCTATCTGGTATTCCTCGTCGAGGATGGCATCGAGCATAGCCAATACGGCACAACCGGCACCTACACGCATAACAACGTAGTTCGCGCCGTGCTGTCGGACAACATCTATGGCGTTCGCTTCAATGGTGGCGCAACACTCACCGCAGGCGAGGATATTGCGCTCTCGACACCGCTCACAACGACGCTCAACAGCAGTTGGCGACCTGAAAATATGCGTATCGTGGTGGCTGCCCTCACCTCGCAGGATGGCGGCGTGACCTACCACTGCAACAACACGAACGAGTGTGCGCTCGGCTCGAATGCCGACTACGCATACGAGGGCGACACGGGCGATACGGGCGATACGGGCGGTGGCGACACGGGCAATGTGGCAGAGTACAACCGCCACGTTGCGGTGTTCGAGTTCACGGGTGCGTGGTGTTCGTTCTGCCCGAGTGGTTATCGTTCGCTCAAATACCTTATCGAGGACTATTACAGCCACGACACGGTGCACATTCTGGCGTTCCACGACTCGACCGGCGGTAGCGACCCGATGGCTATTCCGCTGACGGCGACACTCTCGTCGGCATTTGCTATGGGTGGCTATCCGGCATTCTTGTTCGATATGCGCGACAAGACCTCCGAGAAGTCCGAGTTGCAGACGCTGCTCGACCAAGCATTCAAGAACTACCCTGCAAAGTGCGGCGTACGTCTCTCTTCGACCTGCTCGGCCGATGGCAAAGGGTCGGTCGAGACCGAGATTGCCGCTTCGAGTGCCGACACGTACCGCATTGCAATATATATCATCGAGGACGGCATCGTCGCTCCGCAGAACGACAACGGACTCTATAATAATACGTATGTTCACGACCACGTCGTGCGTGCGCTCGTCACATCGCTCTATGAGGGCGAACGTGTGGGTGCGCTCGCAGCGGGCGAGAGCAAGCGTGTGACGCACAACTTCACGCTCGGCGAGGGCTGGAATGCAGAAAAGTGTTCGATTTGCGCGCTGGCAATCGACGGCAACGGCCACGTGAATAATGTGGCGGTCTGCCCGGTCGGTGGCTCGTGCGACTTCGATTATAAAAAATAGAGAGAAGCGAATACGATAAATATATAACAATATACGATTATGGTAAAAAACTTACTGAAAATGTTTATCTGCGCGCTGCTTATCGGTAGCGTGGCAGTAGCGTGTGGCGAAAATGGCAACACGGACGACAATGGTAACAACCAGGAGCAACCCGAAATTCCGGGCGTCGGTGACGGCGACGGCGAGGGCGGCGAAAACCCGGGCGAGGGTGGCGAAAACCCCGGCGAGGGCGGCGAAAACCCCGGCGAGGGTGGTGAAAACCCGGGCGAGGGTGGCGAAAACCCTGAACAGCCGGTAGAGCAGACTCCGGTCGATATCTACCCGAATATCCCGACCAAGGTTGTCTGCTACGAGAATAAGGTCGTAGCGTCGAACGAGGGTGTGTCGCTCGAAGTGACACAAATCACCAACAACAACTTCGTCTTCGTGGCACGTCCGGGCGAGTTCGTGCAGTCGTACCGCCTCGACGTATTCCCATTGTGCCGCCTCTACAACGCTCTCTTCGAGCAGATGCGCACCGAGGGCAAGAGCGAGGCATCGGCACGCGATATAGACACGTGGATTCGCGACTTCGTCTTCAACTCGACGGGTGCCGGCGCATATACGTTCGACCCCGAGTCGCACCCCGACTACGCGGCGAAGGAGTTCGATTGGATGAATACCACCTACGCACAGGCACACGTTGTGCCTGATGCCGAGTATGCAATCGTGGCTGTTGCCTGCTACGACAAGGCGGGTACGGACGATGGCGAGATGTCGATTTGCTACGTCAAGACGACGGCAGAGCCGCTCGTAGGCAATCCGCAGGTCGAAATCGACGTGCAGGTGAACTATCGCGCGATGCAGATTACGCACATCCCGAATGCCGATTGTAAGTATGTCTATCACTGGTGCTCGAACGAGGACGACCTGATGCCGTACATCAACACCTACGGCGAGAAACTCTACATCGACTTTATGCGCCACACCATCGGCGACGCTATCGCGGCAGCCGATGCCGACAATCTGTGGTACTACCGCGATTTCGGCCAGAGCGCAAGTTCGGAGGTGCCGATTATGGCTACGGCTATCGCACTCGATGCCAACCAGACACCGGCAAAGCACTTCAATTCGAAGGTCTTCACGCTGCTCCCGATTCCGGAGACTCCGGTGGCAAGCGGCGAGATTAAGGTCGTGGAGGATAAGCTCGGTGCAAGTTACTTCTGGTACGAATATACGATGGCGGAGAACACCCCTTATATGTTCTGGAAACCACTCACACGCCAGCAGGCGGAGTACTATCAGACACAGGCCTCCGAGACGGAACTCGCCGCATTGGCTCTCTCGCTCAACGAGGAGGGCTGGGGTTTGGTGAACAAGAACTACTCGTACGACGAGCAGACCGGCAAGTATGGCAAGATTTACACCGGTCGCGACGTCTGGTACGCATCACCTAATACGGAGTACGTCATCTGCTACACCGCCCGCAACCGCGTGCAGGAGCTCTCGCCGGTGCGTTTCTCCAAGCCATTCAGCACCAAGCCGCTCACGACCGACCGTCCGTCGGAGTGCGCATCGGATGCAGTGATGACCGTGACGGCAAAGGGCCGCACGAGCGCAACCGTGTCGTTCACCTACGACTTCGAGAAGCACGCAGGTGTCCGCTTCCAATATATCGAGCCGGTACTCGACGGTGCAGGTCAGCCGGATGCTTCGGCAAGCCGCGAGACATTCATCTCGTACCTCGGCTTCGGTATGGCGGGCGATGCACAGGGTCTGACCGTAAATAATTGGCACGCCGACAATAGCGGCCACGACTCGTTCACGATGGCGGGCCTGATGCCTGGCACGAAGTATCGCTTTGTGTATATGTGCGAGGATTGGAACGGTGTGGTTGGCGAGGTTAAGTTCGCCGAGGCGACCACCGAAGCAATCGTCGGCGGTAACAACCCTGTGGCAACAATCGACGCAACGGTCGAGGATGGCGTGGCAACATTCACCTTCACGGCAAACAGCGAGACCGAGAGTATGCAGTATATGGTCGGCTCGGTCGATACGGACAACGACGTGCTCGGCATCAAACGTCTCGGCAACGAGAACTACTACACCGCCGAGGAGATGCTCGTTAAGTGGCGCACCGCCTGCATCAACCTCGGTATGCCGACCTACAACCTCTCGACTACGCTCAACCACGCTGCTAACGAGACGCTCGTAGCGCTCTGTCTGCCATTTGGCGCAGGTGGCGTGCGCGGCGAGTTGGCATATAAGATTTGGGATGGCACGGCGTTCAAGACGCTCTCGGACTACTATCCGAACTACAAGCCGGCAGCCATCGCAGGCAACTACGTGATGGCTCCACAGCAGAGCACCGCAGCCGTTCACGCTTCGCAGTTGAAGCCGTCGAAGCAGCCACAGCAGCAGGTGCGCCCGAAGAGCGAGGTCATCGAGCGTTACGTGTTGGTCGATATGCACCGACTCGGCAAGCATCCGCTCGCCACGATGCGCAAGTAGGCGACAAATACAGGTCGGCGACATATATTTTTATTAAATGGTAAAGACAAAGTCGGCGACATATATTAAATGGTAAAGACAGGATGGCATAGACGGGGTTGTCCGCAGTGGCAACCATAGATATATGACACACATCTTTTTTTTAACAGTCCGGTAAATCAGGAACCGGCAAATATTTTACTCGGGGCGCGTGCCTGATTCGCGCGACCCAACAAAAAGTTTATTTCTATGAAAAACTTTTATGTAAATTTGAAGGCAGTGGTTTGTACACTCGTCGGCGCAACGATGCTCTTCGCATCGTGTGGTCACGATCCGTACGATGACACCGAACTGCGCAACGAGATTGCAAACCTTTTTGCAAAGGTTGATGCACTCGAAAAGAAACTCAGCGAAGAGGTTAATGCGTTGAAGACTCTCATCGAGACCGCACAGGCAAACCTCTCGGCAGAGATTAACTCGAAGACGGTCGTAACGTCGGCTACCCAGAAAGAGGATGGCACGTGGGAGATTATCCTCTCGACCGGCGAGAAGATCACCGTACATCCGAAGTTCGTCCCTACTCCACAGGAGCCGGAGAAGAACGAGGGTTGTATCACCGTTGTTGAGGAGGGTGGCGTTTACTATTGGGCTATCATCACCAATGGTACTGCAACTGCTCTGCTCGACAAGGATGGCAACAAGGTGGCTATCACGCACAACGACCAGCCACTCTTCACGTTCGACAGCGCAACCGGCGAGGTTAAGGTGTCGGTTGATGGCGGCGCAACGTGGGTAATCGTTGAGAAGGCAGCCGAGGAGGAGACAGAGGAGCCAACCTGCATCTTCACGGGTGTTGTCGATGGCAAGAACGCTATCGAGTTCACACTCGCTGACGGCAGCGTTATCTCGATTCCGAAGGCAGAGGAGATCGATTTCGGCGTTCAGGCAGGTAAGACGTTCGTCAAGCCGGGCGAGAGCGTAGAGGTTAAGCTCACCGCAAAGAACATCGACGATTTGACCGTTATCGCAAAACCTGAGGGTTGGAAGGCAAGCATTCTCGACAAGGTGCTGACCATTACTGCTCCTGCACAGGAGGCAATCGACAACGGCTCGGCAGAGTTGGAGGGTGCCGTTAAGATTCACGCAGCAGGTGGCGACGGCAAGTGTATGGTAGGTAAGGTTATCGTTTCGGCTTCGGACGCTTCGCTCTCGTTGGAGGTAAGCGGCGACGTGCTGACCATCTACAACAATGTGATAACCGAGGGCTGGTGGGGTCCACAGCTCGCTCCTGCACTCTACGGTATCTCGGAGGCAGACGCCTTCTCGGCTGATGCTATCGCAAAGGGTATGAACGACTACACGCTCGAAGCTTTGCAGTGCTACGAGCAGGTTGGTACCAACTCGGTTAAGGCACTCTACAACCAGATGATTGCCAAGATTTATGACGAGGCGAGCTGGGTTGAGGTTCCTGCCGGCAAGTCGTATGTAATCTGGGCTATCTCGCAGTCGGGCGACTACGACCACGTTTACACCGGCGAGGAGGTTGTTTACACCATTGTTACCCCTCCATACCTCACCTTCACCGAGACGCTCGTAGCGTTCAACGCCATAGAGTTCACTGTTGAGGCAGGTGGTTACGACAGCTATATATATGGTTCGATGAAGGGCACCCTCGAAGAGGCAAAAGAGCAGCTCAATTGGTCGTTCACCGATTGGAAGGACGGTTGGGGCACGTTCGGTGCGCAGACTACCGACATCAACTTCTCGGGTAGCGTTATGGACTTCAACTTTATGGGTTATGATCAGACGATCACCCCGGGTTCGAGTTATGTAGCATTCGTTTTGCCGATGCTCGCTGACAAGCCAATCGCAGAGTACAAGATGGAGGATATCGTATTCTTCTCGGCAAGCTCGGCTCCGCTCGCAGCGGGTGGTTCGGCAACGCTGACCATCACTCCACGAGAGATTACCTTCACGACTGTCGATGTTGAGATTATCGGTTCGGACAATACGACGATGATCTTCGCTGCTCCGCTCACCGAGGGCGAGATGGCACAGTACAAGACCGACGACGAGTTGCTCGAATACGTTATCGCATACTGCAACGAGTACGGTCAGATTCAGCTTGGCAACAAGGGCGAGGCATTTGTTTCGTCGCTTGCTCCGGGCGAGAGCGCATACATCGCTGCTATCGCAGTTGATGAGGCGGGTAAGTACAGCACGCTCTACAAGGAGAAGTTCACTACGAAGGCCATTTCGTTCAACGAAGCTTTGAAGGTTAAGATTGACGAGCAGGCATCGAAGGTTGATGTCGCATCGGCAGCAATCAAGGTTACGGCCGAGGGTGGCACGCCGGTTAAGTATCGTTACGTTGCAACCGAGACCGGTGGCTACTATTGGAAGAACTCGCTCGGCAGCAATGTTTCGACCGCAGAGGGTAAGATGGCTCTCGAAACCAGCTACTACATCAAGGATATCGCTGTTGACGCACTTGTTGATGGTTGCATCCAGCTCACAGGCCTCGAAACCGGCACAGAGTACATTATCGTAGTTATGGCATTTGGCGAGGATGGTATGCCATCGCGCGCAACATCGTACACCTTCACTCCATCGCTTCCGGAGTATCCGGTTATTCGCTCGAACAACGATGCATACGCGGCTGCTAAACCGTCTTACGACGTGACTGTAAAGTGGAATGCAGACTATGGTCGCTTCGATGTTGATTGCGCTGTAACTCCTGCTGCCGGCACCGTTAAGTATTGGGTTGCTGTTCTTGACGAGGAGTTCCTCACAGCGGATGCCCCTGTAAAGGATGCTATCGACTACCTCTTGATTAAGGAGGGTCAGTACTATGGTAGCAAGTCGTTCACTGCGGCTGCAACCTACTCGGGCAACACTTACGACACGAAGGCAAGCGTATGGATTACGTGGACCGATGCCGAGGGTAACTACTACCAGTGCATCAGCGAGCGCATCTTCCCTACACCGATTGCAAAGGACGCCGACGCTTGGAAGACATCGCAGCCAACCATCACCGCTACGTTGGTTGATGAGGCAGACGGCAGCAAGACGTTGAACTACACCGTAACTCCTGGTGCAGGCGTAACGAATATGTGGATCTATACTCACCCGGGCGAGCTCTACTACAGTGAGGATACCACAACGTTTATGGTTATGCTCAACCCGGAGAGCGTTCAGAGCGCAACTGCATACACCGGCAGCAAGATCGAGGTAACGGAGAGTGCTGTTGTTGCAGTAACCTGGACCGACGCTGAGGGCAACATCTACACTCACAAGAAGAGCACCGACCAATAATCGGCAAGCACTTCAATAACCCGCAAGGGCATTCAACCACAAGGTTGGATGCCCTTGTTGTTTTAGGGGGGGGTGAGGGAGTTTAGGGAGTTTAAGGAGTTTAAGGAGTTTAGGGAGTTTAAGGAGTTTAGGGAGTTTGGGGGGGGGTTAGGGAGTTTAGGGAGATTAAGGAGTTTAAGGAATTTAGGGAGTTTAGGGAGTTTAAGGAGTTTAGCGGTTTATACCTCTACCATCCCTAAATTCCCTAAATTCTCTAAATTCTCTAAATTCCCTTTGAAAAGAAAAGGTCAAATAAGGTCAAATAATGTCGGGTCGGGTTTAGCAAGCCGGTTGCCAGTGGGGCCGCCAATCCCTAAATTCTCTAAATTCCCTAAACTCCCTAAACCCCTAAAAAAGAAACTCTTGTGCCAAGCCCTTGTGCCGAGCCCCTACCAAGTCCTCTCCTACGCCAAGCTCTGCATCTCGATTAGGCGGGCGTAGATGCCGCCGCGAGCGATGAGTTCGTCGTGCGTACCCTGCTCGGCGATGCGACCCTCGTCGATGACGATAATCTTATCGGCGTGGTGGATGGTGCTCAATCGGTGGGCGATGACCACCGACGTACGACCCTTCAAGAGGCGCGTGAGTGCATCCTGCACGAGTTTTTCGCTCTCGGTGTCGAGGGCCGAGGTTGCCTCGTCGAGGATGAGGAACTCCGGATTTTTCAACACGGCACGTGCGATGCTCAACCTCTGACGCTGGCCGCCCGACAACTTTGTACCTCGGTCGCCGATATTTGTTTCGTAGCCCTCCGGCGATGTCTCGATAAACGAGTGGGCGTTTGCCACGCGGGCGGCGGCGATGATTTCGTCGCGCGTTGCGCCCTGCTTGCCGAGTGCTATGTTGTTGGCAATGGTGTCGTTAAAGAGGACGGTCTCCTGCGATACGACGCTGATATGGCGGCGGAGCGACTCTTGCGAGAAGTCGCCAATTGGTGTGCCGTCGATAAGGATTTCGCCCGAGGTTGCCTCGTAGAAGCGCGGCATAAGCTCGCTGAGTGTCGATTTTCCGCCACCCGACGGGCCGACCAGAGCGACCGTTTCGCCCTTGCGAATCTCGAACGATATGTTGTGCAGCACTTCACGCTCGCCGTCGTACGAGAAGCAGACGTTGCGGAACTCGATGCGCTCGCGCAGACCCTCGAACTCGCGGGCATCTGCCACGTCTTGAATCTCGCTGCGGGCGTCGATGACCGAGAAGATACGTTCGCCGGCAGCCACACCCTGATTTATGTTGGCGAATTGGTCGATAAATGCGCGTACCGGGCGGGTGATTTGCGAGAAGGCGGCGATAAAGGCGATGAAGCCGGCTGCGCTCATCGAGCCCTTCATCACCAGCGAGCCACCGAACACAAGCACGACAGCGACCGCCGTAATGCCGAGAAATTCGCTCATCGGCGATGCCAACTGCTGGCGGCGAGCCATCCACAGCAACAGGCGCGACAGGTCGGCGTTCAGTGTGCGGAATTTTGCCTTTATGTAGTCGGTTGCCGTGTAGGTCTTGATGATTTTGATGCCGCCGAGCGACTCGTCGAGCACACTCACGAGGTCGCCCATACGCTCCTGCGAGCGACTTGCCGGATGGCGCAGACGCTTGACGATGCCGCCGACAATCAGACCCACAATCGGCAGGAACAGCACGGCAAACAGTGCGAGCTCCCACGAAATTTTGAGCATCAGCACCAAGTAGCCGATGATAAGAAACGGCTCGCGGAATGCCACCTGCAACGTGTTGGTGATGCAGAACTGCACCATCATAACGTCCGACGTAATCTTCGATATGATGTCGCCCTTGCGTTGTTCGCTGAAATAGCCGACGTTCATATCGACGATGTTGTTGAACATATCGTTACGCATCCTCTGCAACGACGTGGTGCGCAGCGACTCAACCGTGTATGCGCTCAAATAGCGGAACAGGTTGCTGAGCAGGTTGGCTGCGATGACAATCACCGAGAGCAGCGCGAGGATATACGTCATTCGGAACTCCTCGCCGAAGAGCATCGTGTAGAGGTAGTTGAGCCACTCGCCGAGTGCCTGCTCGTTGAGCGACACGGCGGGCATTGTGTGGGTTGGTGTGAAGGTGTAGCCGGCATCGAACATCGTGTTGAGAATCGGGATAATCAACGCATAGGTGAGCGTGTTGAAAATCGCGTGCAGAGCCGCAAAGAAGAAGTACGGCACGGCATATCGTTCGATGGGCTTTGCAAACCCCAAAAGTCGTATGTAGGTTTTGAGCATCGGTCTGTGTTCTCGGAATAGGTTTGACGGATTGTTGCGGAGGGGTTAGACGAGGCCCTCTTCGTGGTATTCGTTCACCGACTCGATATAGTGGCGAATGGTCTCGTCCATCGAGACGAACGACTTGCCGCCGGCAGCGTTTCGGTGGCCGCCACCGTTGAAGTAGCGACGGGCGAAGGTGTTCACATCCACCTCGCCACGCGAGCGCAACGATACACGGATGAAGCCATGCTGCTCGGTGAACATTGCCGACATACGCATCTTCTTGACCGTCAGCGGATAGTTCACAAAACCCTCGTTGTCGCCCTGCTGGAACCAATAGCGACGCATCTCCTCCTCGGTGAGCGACATATATGCGACGGTACCTTTGATGAGGGTCTTCATCTTGCGGTTGATGACGTAGCCGAATAATCGGGCGCGACCCTCGGTGAACGAGTTATAGACGTTGTTGTATATCTGCGGAATGTCGATTCCCGTCTCGCACAGCGTGGCAACGGCACGGAAGAGTTCGGGTGTGAGTGCCGAGAATGCGAAGTTGCCCGTGTCGGTTATCATTCCGACGTATAGTTGTGTGGCGATGGTCTGCGTAAAGACCGTCTTGCCGTACATAGCGTCGAGGATGCAATAGACCACAAATGCGGTGCTCGATGCCTCGGGGTGCGAGAACATCACATCGAAACCCTCCTCCGGCGAGAGGTGGTGGTCGATAAGCACGCGCTTTGCCGAGTGGTTTGCCTTGATTGCCTCGCCGAGGTTTTCCAGACGCGAGATGGCGTTCATATCGGCGCAGATGATAATCTCTGCCTCGCCAATCGCCCTCTCGGCACGCCCCTCCTCGTCGAGCGAGTGGACAATGACGCGCTCCAACGACGGAATCCATTTCAGGTAGTATGGGTAGCGATTCGGAACGATGCACGTTACGCTATGCCCTTTTTGTTGCAACACCTCTGCCAACGCCAACGACGAGCCGAGCGCATCGCCATCGGGGTTGGTGTGCGACACGATGACAATCTTTTTAGGGCCATTCAACAGCCCTTGCAGTTGCTCTATATGTTCTGTGGAGATATTCATAGGTGCAAAGATAGTAAAAAAATCATAAAGCGAACCATTATCTCGTTGAGCGTCTGTTCGCTGTCGGCTTTACGGTGTTCGATTCGGGCTTTGTGGTATCGATTTTAGTCCGTCGGGCGGTGGCGACTTTGCGATTTTGTGCCGTCGAGGCAAGTTTTCCCTGCGAGGCGCACCACTCGCGGATGCCGCACTTGTCGCACTTCGGCGAGCGTGCCGTGCAGACGTACCGTCCGTGCAGAATCAGCCAATGGTGGGCGACGGGCAGCAGGTGCGACGGGATGTGACGCTCCAACTGCAACTCGGTTTGGCGCGGTGTCTTTGCTCCTCGCACCAACCCGATGCGTGCCGCGACACGAAAGACGTGCGTATCGACCGGCATAACCTCCTTGCCCCACACAACGGCACCGATGACGTTTGCCGTCTTGCGACCCACGCCCGGCAGACGCATCATCTGCTCGATGTCGCTCGGCACTTCGCCACCGAACTCGTCGCAGAGCATACGTGCCATTGCGGCGAGGTTTTTCGCCTTGTTGTTCGGGTAGGAGATGCTTCGTATGTATGGAAAAATCTGCTCGGCAGACGCTTGTGCCATATCGTGCGGCGTAGGGAATCGCTCGAAGAGCGCGGGTGTGGTCAGATTGACGCGCTTGTCGGTACACTGCGCCGAGAGGATGACCGCCACGAGCAGTTGGTATGGGTTGTCGAAATGCAGTTCGGTGTCTGCCGAAGCCATATTCTCGGAGAACCATCCGATGATGCCGTCGTATCGTTGTGCAAGTGTCATACGCCCCCTCCTTCGTCTATCGTTTATCGTTTTATCCACATTCGGTAAAAAATCTTCTTGGCAAAGAGCCCGTATGCCGCCACGTTGAGCAGCAGCCACGGCTCGCGTCGCACATCCTCTGCCCAACGCGCGAGGTATTCGCTCACAGGGCCGTTGTGCGAGAGTGTCCACAGCGCGACATTCTGCTTGCGTCGCGCGAGGAATCGGTGCAGTTTTCGCCCGCCGTATCGCTCATCGAACCACAACATAATATCGGCGAGCGAGTCGCAGAAACGCAGTCGGCGATGGTAGTCGTCGCTATGGCTGACACTTGTCGTGAGCAGGCGATGCACGGCACATACGCGGTCGATGTAGCAGATGCGGTAGTGTGCCGAGACCCACAACCACATCGGCAAATCGTCGGTCAGCCACTCGGGATGCTCGTCGGGGCGCACCTCGGCGTAGTAACGCTCCACCACCTCGCGGCGGGCAACGGTTGTCGAGTTCTCGGCCGTATTGAGTCGCAACATATCCTCGAACGAGGTGTGACACTCGCCTGCGGGGTAGATGTGCGACGAGCCATCCTCCTCCGAACGACGCTCCGAGCGGGTGTAGCACATCGCGCACTCCCTGTCCGCTTCGAGTGCCTCGACCTGCAATGCCAACTTCTGCGCATCGCACCACCAATCGTCGCCATCGCACAGCGCAATGTACTCTCCGCGTGCGGCGGCAATCGTGCGGCGGTAGTTTGCTCGCCAGCCGACATTCCGCTCGGAGGTGATGAGGCGCACGATGTCGGGATACTGCTCGGCGTAACGACGGCAAATATCGGCGGTCGAGTCGGTGCTGCAATCCTCGCCCAGCACAATCTCCACGCGGAACGTGGTCTGTTGTGCGAGTACGCTCTCGATGGCTTGCGCTATGTAGCGAGCGTGGTTGTAGGTGGTCATACAGACCGAAACAAGCGGCGTGTTCATCTTCTCTGTGCGTTGGTGTGTTTACGGTTACAATTTGGTCAGTTTCGCAAGTCGCGCTATGAGTGTCTTTTCGCCGAAGTCGGCAAAGTCGATTACGAGTTTATGGTCGGTAGCCATCGGCTCGATGCGCAGAATCGTTCCACGACCGAAGCGCGGATGCTCGACACGTTCGCCCTCGGCGAAGGCGCACGGAGAGGTGGTTGTTATGCCCGATGCCGGCCTCTCGATGCGGCGCATATTGGCGGTATTTACTGTCGGTTGTGGCTTCGGTTGCGGTTTTGGCGTGTGGTGCGACGACTGCGACGAGTGCTCGCCGAATCTCGAACGAAAACCCGCACCACCATCCGTCGGTTGGCTCTTCTGTGCGGCGGGCTTCTGCTGGTAGCGCACATCGAAACGGCGACGCAGAACGTCGATTGCCGACTCGCCCTCGCGCGGCGTGAGGTCGTTGTTGCGAGGTCGTTGCTCTCGGCGAACGTCGAAATCCGCCTCGACATACTGCGGGTCTATCTCCGAGAGGAATCGCGACGGGCGCGAAAACTCCATATTTCCCCACTTGAAACGCATCTCGGCGCACGAGAGGGTTGCCAATTGTTTGGCGCGGGTCAGGGCGACGTAGAATAGTCGTCGCTCCTCCTCCAACTCCTCCATCTGCTCCATTGCCTGCTGCGACGGGAAGAGATTTTCTTCACAACCGACGATGTATATATACTTGTACTCCAAGCCCTTTGCCGAATGGACAGTCATCAGCGTCACCTTGTTGTTGCCATCCTCCTCCGTGGCGTCCATATCGGTAGCGAGCATAATCGAGCCGAGCCACTCCTCGATGGTCGCCTTCTCGAACTGCTCGCGCTCGCCGGCTCGAATCTCCGCCTCGCACTGCTCGTTGAAGAGTTGCAGCGAGTTGAGCAACTCCTCGATATTGTCGAGTGCCGAGGTGGCTTCTGGAGTGTTCTGCGTGCGGTAGAAGGTGAGCAATCCCGACCGCGAGGCCACCTCCATACCGAAGTCGTAGAGCCCCACCACCTCGCGCGAAAGAGACAGCGAGCGTATGAGTGCGACAAAGTCGGTCACCTTGCGGATGATTGCACGCTCGACAGCGTCTGCCGGCGTAGCATCGACCAGCGTATCGACAGCATCCCACATCGAACAGCCGCGCGCCTTGGCAATTTGCGCAATGCGCTCGACGGTCGTGTCGCCGATACCGCGTGCCGGCGTGTTGATGATACGTTTGAAGGCCTCGTCGTCGCGCGGATTGATGATAAGTCGTATGTAGCCGAGCATATCGCGCACCTCCTTATGGTCGTAGAACGAGTTGCCCTTATAGATGCGGTACGGAATACCTTTGCGGCGCAGCACATCCTCCAACGCCTGCGATTGGTTGTTGGTGCGGTAGAGAATCGCCGCTTCGCTCCACTCGTCGCCACCTTCGCGTACGCGGTCGCGCAGGTCGCCAACCACCATATCTGCCTCCTCGCGGTCGGTATAGGCCTTGAAGATGCGAATCTTGTCGCCACGCTCGCCTGCCGAGAAGCATCGCTTCTTCATACGGCGCGAGTTGTGCTCGATGACCGAATTGGCGGCCTCGACGATGGTCTGCGTCGAGCGGTAGTTCTGCTCCAACTTATAGACCTTCGCATCGGGATAGTCGCGCTGGAAGGAGAGGATAAGTTCAACATTGGCTCCTCTAAACGAATAAATACTTTGCGCATCGTCTCCTACAACACAAACATTATTATGCAACAAAGATAGTCGTCGTACAATTGTATATTGAGCAACATTAGTGTCTTGATACTCATCTACAAGAATATATTTGAATCTGTCTTGATAGCGTGCTAACACCTCCGGCGCATCGCGCAGCAAGACGTTGGTCTGCAAGAGCAGGTCGTCGAAATCCATCGCGCCATTCTGCTTGCAGCGACGGCAATACTCGACATATATATTACCCAACTCGGGCATCTTTCTGTGTCTATCTTCTGTGGCTAGTGCTGTATTTGATATATACGCACCAGGTGTTACAAGAGAGTTTTTAGCAACGGATATTCTTGATGCAATATAACCTGGTTTGTATTTATCTTCTGATAATCCTCGCTCTTTAATAATTGTTTTTATGAGATTTTTTGTGTCATTTGTATCATAGATGGTAAAATTGGATGGGTATTCAAGTATATGTGCACAATTACGCAAAATACGTAAGAATATAGAGTGAAAAGTTCCCATCCAAATTTCTCTTGCTTTTGATGCAGAGAGTTTATTAGGAACCATACTTTGTATTCGTTCACGCATCTCAGTAGCTGCCTTATTTGTAAAGGTCATTGCTAAAATTTGTTTAGGGTCCACCCCCTGCTCAATCATATATGCAATGCGCGAAGTCAGCACGCGGGTCTTGCCCGAGCCGGCTCCCGCAATGATGAGCGACGGACCGTCGAAATTGACCACCGCCTCGCGTTGCGCCTCATTTAATCCTTCGAGTATATTTGATGCCATAACACTTTTTCCTATTCTACCGACAAAATTAACAAAATATGGCGAAAGCAGAAAGAAAAACGCTACCTTTGCAAAAAAGTGATAGAAAAGTATGGATATTGCACAATCACGCCGTAAGGAGAACATCGCCGAATATATCCTCTATCTGTGGCAGTTGGAGGATTTGTTGCGTGCCTTGCAGTTCTCGCCCGAAGCGATATATTCGCAACTCGTTGCCGCACGCACCGTGCCCGACGAGCAGAAACACATCATCCTGCTGTGGTATATGGACATCGTGAACCTCCTGCGCGAGGAGGGCAAGGAGCAGAGTGGCCACCTCGACCACACGCTGCATCTGGTCGCCGACCTGCACAACCTCCATCTGCAACTGATGACCCTGCCACTCGGCGAGCACTACCGCACAACCTTTGCGCGTCTGGCTCCTCACCTGCCATCGCTGCGCGAAAAGTTCGGCAACCGTGAGGCATCCGACATCGAGATTTGCTTCCGAACACTCTACGCCGCAATGCTCTACCGCATCAAGGGCGAGGGCGAGCAGGCGGTAGCCGACACGCTCGAAATCGTGTCGCCGGTGGTCGCCGAATTGAGCGCGATGTACCGAAAAGTCGAGCGCGGAGAGGTCGATTTGTTCAAGGAATAGCACGCTCGGCGCAGCGAAAGTCGGTAAAACAGAGCAAATTTTCCAAAAAAAATTGCACAAATAAAATTTTCGTTTTACCTTTGCACTCCGCATAAAGTGATTTTTGCACAGTATTTTAGGACAAAACAATAAAAAAACGATACGATTATGGCAATGAAGAGAACTTATCAGCCGTCTCGTCGCAAGAGAATCAACAAGCACGGTTTCCGCGCGAGAATGGCAACTGCTAACGGCCGCAAGGTTTTGGCAGCACGTCGTGCAAAAGGACGTAAGAAGTTGACTGTATCTGACGAAGCTACATTCAAGTACAACTAGCAGGGGGGGGCGAGCAAGCAAGCGCGAGTAGGCAAGGAGGCGAGCGAGCGGACAAGTAGGCAAGTAAGCAGGTCGGCAAGCGAGCGGACAAGTAGGCAAGTAAGCAGGTCGGCAAGCGAGCAGACGAGTAGGCAAGTAAGCAGGTAGGCAAGTAAGCAAAATTGCAAGCGCGAGCGATAAAGGTGGCGCACCAAGCGTTGCCGATTCTCCACCCGAAAAGTTGCAACAATATAACCGATATCTTATATAAGGTATCGGTTTGTTGTTTTTTGTGTTGAAGCCGTCTAACAAGGTGATTTCTGCGTTACGCTTGCCTTGAAATCCCTTTTTTTAGGGAGTTTAGGGAGTTTAGGGAGTTTAGGGAGATTAAGGAGTTTAGGGAGATTAGGGATGTTAGAAGTATAAACCGCTAAATTCCTTAAATTCTCTAAATTCTCTAAATTCCCTAAATTCCCTAAATTCTCTAAATTCCCTAACGACCCTTAACCCCTACCCCCTCCCAACAAACCAAAAAGAGCGATTTCCAACCTTTGCGGTCGAAAATCGCTCCTCTTCCCTTCGGAGTATTCCGAAAAAACGCTACAAACGCTCCAACTTAACGGTGAAGTGACGCATCAACTCTGCCTCCCAAGTAATCTTCACACCGCGCGTAATCTCGTGACGACGGTCAAAGACATTCTTCAACGCTACGGCGATAACGTCCATATGGTTGTTGGTATATACGCGGCGAGCAACGCACAGACGCAACAGGTCAAGACCGCCGAAACGGTTTTCGCGCGTCACAGGGTCGCGGTCTGCCAAGATGTAACCGATTTCGCAACCACGCACACCCGCTTCGAGATACAACTCGATGGTCAGCGTCTGTGCCGGGAACTCCTCCTTCGGTACGTTGGTCAGAATCTTCGACGCATCGACAAAGATGGCGTGACCACCCGCAGGGCGCTGGTACGGAATGCCGAACTCGTCGAGACGAGCTGCGAGGTACTGCACCTGACGGATACGTGTATCGAGGTTGTCAAACTCGGTGTTCTCGTCCAAGCCGACAGCCAACGCCTCCATATCGCGGCCATTCATACCACCATAGGTGAGGTAGCCCTCGAACGGAATACAGAAACGCTTTGCACCCTCGTACCAATCCTCGTGGCGCGTAGCGATGAAACCACCCATATTAACGATACCGTCCTTCTTTGCGGACATCGTCATACCATCGGCGAGCGCAAACATCTCGGCAACAATCTCCTTGATGCTCTTGTCGGCATAGCCCTCCTCGCGGGTCTTGATGAAGTATGCGTTCTCGGCGAAACGTGCCGAGTCGAAGATGACGCGCTTGCCATACTTGTCGGCAATGGCACGCACCTCGCGCAGGTTCGCCATCGATACCGGCTGACCACCTGCGGTGTTGTTCGTGATGGTTACGATGATGAACGGAACGTGCTCGGCGTGCTCGGCCAACGCCTTCTCCAACTTTACAGGATCGACGTTACCCTTGAACGGATGCTCCAACTGCGTATTCTTCGCCTCGTCGATGGTGCAATCCAAAGCGGTCGCCTTGCGGCTCTCGATGTGGCCCTTCGTGGTGTCGAAGTGCGAGTTGCCCGGAACAACCGAGCCCTCCTTTACGAGGTGGCTGAACAGCACGTTCTCGGCTGCACGACCCTGGTGTGTCGGGATGACGTACTCGAAGCCCGTGATGCGGTTGATGGTCTCCTTCAAGCGGAAGAACGACAACGAGCCGGCATAGCTCTCGTCGCCCATCATTACGGCTGCCCACTGGCGGTCGCTCATCGCACCCGTACCCGAGTCGGTCAGACAGTCGATATAGACCTGATCGGCACGCAACTGGAATACGTTGTAGTGTGCCTCCTTCATCCATTTCTCACGCTCCTCGCGTGTGCTCTTTCGAATTGGCTCAACCATTTTGATTCGCCACGATTCTGCAAAAGGTAATTCCATTGTGTTGTTTGGTTTTTTGTGTTATTTATTGTTAATTTATGTTCCACACGGGTTTATCCTTACAAAGGTATAAAAAAGTTAAGAGAGTCGGGCCGCTTTCGCCGAAAAAAATTGCAAACAACGGAAAAATAGCCCTCTGGTATAACTCAAATCAATATTTTAATTTGTTTTTTCAAAAAATTATTCGTACCTTTGTTGCAACAACCCACTAACGGGTGTAACAAAGACCAAATCTATATGAAGCAGACTTTCAGAAAATTGCAAAATTTAAGGGGGGGGGAGCGTATCTTCCTGCTAATCTGATAGTTACAGAATTTCCCGCGGAACAAGGATTTTACGACACCAACGATTATGTTGAGCCCCCCGGTGGCGGTGGCGATTGGGGTGATGATGGTGGTTTTGGCGAAGACGAAGGCACTGCAGGCGGAACCGGCGGTGGCGATTGGGGTGGTGAAGGTGGTATACACGAAAGCATCATCGGTGGCGGAGGTGGCGAACTGGGCGATGGGGGGTTTTGATGATTAACCGAGTCGCATTCCGGTAACCCTGATAAAAAGTTCCGCCGGTATTAGTTATTATTATTAGTTCGTTATAAGCGTATTTTTCCATAAATATATCTCAAATATTTGGCGGAACTCTCATAATGGGGTGCTTAACCGAAAGGTTTTGCACCCTGTTCTTTTTGTGTGCGGTTTTGTTGGGTTTGGGGGATTTGCGCGTATGTCGGGTTGTGGCTCTTGTCGGTCGGCGTGAATCGAAATATGCGTCATATATGCATACGGGGCATATAATGCAAAAAAATAATAAAAATGCACTCCGAAAATTTGGAGAATACCCCTACCGATGACTATCTTTGTAAAAGTTAGCCACTTGTAAATGTGGTTTTTGGGCAGTAAAAAACGCAATCAACACATAAAAATTATACGCTTATGAAGAAGTTTTACTTTTTGACAACTTGTTTGGCAGCCGTTGCGATGTTGTTTGCATCGTGCGAGCCGACCCCGACTCCGGATGATGATAATCCGACTCCGACAAGTCGAACCGTGCGTCTGGCGGCATCGACCGAGAAGCAGTCGCGTACGACGATGGGCAGCGACTACTCGGTGTTGTGGAGCGCGAACGACCAGATTTTGGTCTATGGTTTGACGAGCACCGCCTATAAGAAGGTGGGTGGCTTTACCCTTGTTGAGGGTGCCGGCTCGACCGAGGGTATCTTCGAGGGCAAGATTGAGGAGGACTATGCGGCATACTATGCCCTCTATCCGTTCGATATCGTTACGGGCTACTTTGATGATGGCTCGTTTGCGGTGACGCTCCCTTCGACGAACGCCATCTACGCCGAGCGCAACTTTGTGGATGGTGCCAACCCGATGGTTGCGGCGGGCACCGAGCAGGATGGCTTGCAATTTAAGAACGTGTGCGGTATTCTCGAACTGCAATTGAAGGGCAAGGGTACCATCAAGTCGCTGAAATTGGAGGTGGGCGAGTCGGACCCTTACATCGCGGGCTCGTTCACCATCAACCCTACGACGCGCACCATTACGGCGGGCGAGGGTGCATCGCGCACAATCATCGCTGCGCTCAAAGAGCCGATTGACCTCTCGGATACTCCGCGCTCGATATACGCAATTCTGCCTCCGGGCGCATACTCGTCGCTCACACTCTCGACGACCGACACCGCAGGCGAGACCGTTGCCCACACGGCGACCAACTCTATCACGGTGAAGCGTTCGCAGATTACGCCTGTGTCGGAGTTCACGCACGAGGTGCAGGAGACGGTCCAACTCATCCAATTGGATTACGTAGAATCGGTCAGCACCTTTGCTGCTGCCAACGTAATCATAGCAACTAACACCGAGGAGGGTGCCGCAAAAGCGATGTTTATGCTGCTCACCGCAGAGGAGTACGCAAAGGAGTATGCCGAGAGACGCTCCGATTGGGCTATTCTGATTGAAGCAAAGGGCTATATAGGTGGCATTGTTAATCCGGGAACATACAATATTGATATAAGCAAGAGCAATAACATCGGTGGCGACTTTGTGATGCTCGCTCTTCCGGTGTCAGAGGAGAATAAGGTGCTGTCGTTGGATGCAGTGAAGGTGACCTTCAAGGCGAAGGATGTGCCGGTTGACTCCTCGCTGTCGGCATCGCTTGTCAGCTCGGAGATTGGCTCGACCTCATTCTCTGCCACCATCTCGGTATCGCCTGCAACGGGTGCGCTTCCACACGCACTCTTCACCAAGCAGGAGTACGACGAGCAGACCCCTGCGACGTTGAAATACTACTCGACGGTATTCGGCGTTCGTTCATATGAGAATGGTAGTGTTACATTGAACTTCAATTCGTTGCTTCCTGAAACGGACTACGTGTTGGTTTATCGTTCGGCCAATGGCGAAGCAGACAATCTGACACAGCAGACATTTACCCAATACTCGGAGATGAAGATATTCACCTTCCGCACCAAGCCGCACGACTACTCGAACGCTACGGTTTCGATGTCGCTCTCCGCCGTGCGCGATTGGAGTGCAGATGTAGAGGTTACGACACAGAATGCCGCAAAACTGAAACTCTACATCTCGCCTAACAAGCCGTCTGCCGATTTGAATATGGAGTTGCAGGTTGACGAGTTCGGCAATGAGGTTTCGATTACGGAGACGAAACAGTCGTTTGTCGGCTTGATAGAGGGTACGACCTACTACGCCTACGCGTTGGCTTACGATGCTGTGGGTAAGTACGGAAAGGTGGCATCGATCACCTTCACGACCGCTGCCGAGATTACGCCGGAGCCGTCGAGCGAGTACGACAAGTTCCTCGGCACATACACCTTCTCTTCGACCAACGGTGCGCGCGACGACAATCCGCGTGATGTGGTGATTTCGAAGAAGATTGACGGTAAGGTGTTCCGCGTAGAGGGTCTGCTTCACCCGTTGGTGGCAAGCCAGATTCCGGATGCTTCGTACGAGGCACGTTTCGTTATGGGTAAACTGCGTATTGTTGCCGGTCCGGCAGCCGATTCGGGAGGATATGCCCCTGTATGGTGTGCGCCGTTTGCCGGAGATTATCTGTTGAATCACGTGGATCTGATTGGTACGTGGAACAATGGTGTTATCACCTTTATGGATGCACAGAACAACGGTCTGACCGGTCTGATGTTCTACCAATCCTCAAACGGCGACTTTACAGGATCGGGTGCTCTCGATTTCTACGACAATTTGGTGTTGACCAAGCAGGGTGGCAGCACACCTTCGGTTCCGCAGAGCAACTCGACCGAGAGTTTCTCGCGTAGCGAGGAGGTTGTGGCCGGCTGGCAGTAGTCGCACGCACGCAAATAGATAGATGATACGAGCGAGGGGTGGTTGCGCTTATGGCGACCGCCCCTCGCTCTGTTTGTGATGTGGGAGTTGTTTGCTTGATGTGGGCATTATTTGCGGTGTTAGGCGAAAAAGGTGGTGTGAGCGAAAAAGGTGGTGTGGGCGAAATTGGCGAAAACTTTTCCGTGCGCGCCGAGCCGATTTCCGAAAAAAAGAGTTAATTTTGTGTAAAGTGTAAATTTTTCACCAACACAACTACAAACCACAATCGTCGCACTGCGAGTCGGCGATTGACAGATGCGTAAAATTATGAAGAGAGTATTCCTGTTTTTGGTCGCAACGATTGTGACGGTGGCGTATGCCGCAGCCGAAGAGGTGCTTGCTCCGCACCAACACCCGGGCGTGTATGAGCAGAATCGCGCTCCGATGCGTTCGAGTTTCATCGTCTATCCGTCGGTGAGCGATGCCGAGCCGGGCAGCAACTATCGCACCTCGCCCCTCTACCGTACAATCGAGGGCGAGTGGAGTTTTATGTGGTATCGCAACGCAACCGACCCGCGTCCGTCGGATTTCTATGCGCCGACGTTCGACGACTCGTCGTGGGGGCGAATGGTCGTTCCGGGTATGTGGGAACTCAACGGCTATGGCGACCCGCTCTATAACAATAAGGGCTATGCGTGGGATAACACCTATATCGACAATCCGCCACACGTGCCAACCCATCGCAACCACGTCGGACAGTATCGCCGTGCAATAGAGGTGCCTGCCGAGTGGCGAGGCAAGCAGGTCTTTGTGCATATCGGCTCGGCGACCTCCAACCTCGCGCTGTGGATTAACGGCAAAAAGGTGGGTTACAGCGAGGATAGCAAGTTGGAGGCGGAGTTCGACATCACGAAGTATGTTCGTTTCGGCGCGCCTAACCTCTTTGCTATGGAGATTCATCGCTGGTGCGATGGCTCGTATCTCGAAGATCAGGATTTTTGGCGATTGTCGGGTATCGCTCGCGACTGCTACATCTACGCGCGTGAGCGTGCGCACGTGCAGGATGTGAAGTTCAATGCCGACCTTACGAACGACTATAAGGATGGACGCTTGGCGTTGAACATCGAGGTTACGCCGCAGGTGAAGTATGTCGAGGCGGTGTTATGCGATGCGCTCGGCAATCCGCTCTACAAGCAACGCTTCGTGCCGCGTGCAGGCAAAATCGCTGCGCAAATCGAGGTGAGCAACGTCCGCGCGTGGAGTGCCGAGACGCCCTACCTCTACACGCTCACGCTCGCAACGCCTGTCGAGGCGATGGCATTCAACGTCGGTTTCCGCCGCGTGGAGATTAAGAATGCGCAACTGCTCGTGAATGGCCGTGCGGTGCTCATTAAGGGTGCTAACCGCCACGAACTCAATACGCTGCGCGGTTACGACGTGCGCTACGAGGATATGGTGCGCGATATCCGGATTATGAAGGAGCACAACCTGAACGCTGTGCGTACGTGCCACTATCCGAACTCGCCGCTGTGGTACGACCTGTGCGACAAGTATGGTCTGTACGTTGTCGATGAGGCGAATATCGAGTCGCACGGTATGGGCTATGGCGACAAGAGCATCGCCCACCGCGAGGATTACAAGGCGGCGCACTTGGTGCGTAACCGCCGAATGGTGATGCGCGACTACAACCACCCGTCGGTGATTATTTGGAGTTTGGGTAACGAGGCGGGCAACGGTGCCAACTTCCACGCCTGCTACGATTGGATAAAGGGTTACGATAATAGTCGTCCGGTGCAGTACGAACAGGCGAACCATATCGTCTATGGCGCGACGGAGAAGAACTACAACTCGGATATCGAGTGCCCGATGTACGCATCGTACTCTCGTTGCGAGAAGTATGTAACCTCGTCGCCGAAGCGTCCGCTCATACAGTGCGAGTATGCCCACGCAATGGGTAATTCGCTCGGCAGTTTCAAGGAGTATTGGGATTTGGTGCGCAAATATCCATCCTATCAGGGCGGTTTCATTTGGGATTTTGCCGATCAGGCACTCACTTGGCACGACCCGCAGACGGGCAAGGTCATCTATCGCTATGGCGGTTGCTACAACGACTTCGACCCGACCGACGATACCTTCTGCAACAACGGTTTTATCTCCGCCGCACGCACTCCGCATCCGAGCGCACGCGAGGTGTGGCACCAATACCAGAGCATTTGGAGCAGCGATGTCGATGCGCGGCGTGGCGTTGTGGAGGTCTATAACGAGTACGATTTCCGCTCGCTGGCGGGCTACGCTCTGCATTGGAGCATCACGGCGGATGGACGGCAGGTGTTGCAGGGTGTGGTCAATGAGTTGGATATTCTCCCATCGCAGCGCAAGCAGGTGCAACTCGGATACACGGCTGCCGATATCGAAAAACTCGACGGCGAGGTTATACTCACGCTCAAATATCTGCTCAAAGCGGACGAGCCACTGCTCGCAGCCGGTCACTGCGTGGCATTCAACCAGATTACGCTCAAAGCGTACGATGCCCGTAGCGCGTTCGATGAGGCAAAGCAGTCGGCTGTGGCTGCCGGCAGCGATGGCGAGGGGCTTACGATTGACTACGATACGCGCCGCATAAAGGGCAAGGATTTCGAGGTGGGATTTGCTCCGCGCGGCTTCCTGTGCCACTATACGCTGAACGGAGAGTCGCTCATCAGCAAACCGCTCGTGCCACTCTTCTATCGTGCGATGACCGAGAACGACTATGGCGTCTGCAAACGCGCCTCGAATGCCGCCTACTACCACTCGTGGAAGATGTTCCGCGAGCCGCGATGGTATATGGAGCTCTTCCTCTTGGAGCGCAAGGGCGATGTGGTTGAGGTGAGGACGCAATACTCCTATGCGGAGTTGGGAATGAGCGTCGATGTGACGTATGTGATTGATGCGCAGGGTAATGTGTGGGTTAAGCAGTCGATGCATCCGGGCAAACACAAGTTGGATTGTCGCGGTATGCTCCGCTACGGTATGGCGATGGCTATGCCTGCCGAGTTCGACAATGTCGAGTTTTACGGCGCGGGCCCTCACGAGAGTTACGCCGACCGCAATAGCAGCGCACCGGTGGCGGTATATCGCCAGAGCGTGGACGAGCAGTTCTGTATGACCTACTCGCGTCCGCAGGAGAGCGGCTCGCACGCGCTGTTGCGCCGTTGGGCGGTGACCAACGATGAGGGTTGTGGCTTTAAGGTGATGTCGAGCACGCTCTTCTCGGCATCGGCTCTGCCGTACGCAATGTCGCAGTACGACATCCTCTCGGCAGACTATCGCAAACACTCGCAACTGCTCGAAAAGGATGGCAATACGTATGTGAATATCGACTTGGCGCAGTCGGGCATCATCTGCCAGAACAGTTGGGGTGCGGTGCCTCTCGAAGAGTATTGTATTCCGTTCACCGACAAGGAGTTCGAGTTTGTGCTACTTCCGCTACGCAAAAAGTAGGGTGACGCCGCCGGTGGTGACGCCAAAGCCCTCGATAAGCGGCCTGACACGCAACAAAAAAAGACGTTCGACCCACGATTTCGGGTTGAACGTCTTTTGTTTTGCTCGCTGCGCGCCTGCCGGGCAGGTGGCAGATGGGCGGTGTGCCACTATTGGCACTGCGGACGAAGAGCATCGGTGAGGAGTGCATCCAAAAAGAGCAACTCCGGCTCTCCGCATACGACGTGCGACATCAGCAGAGTGTAGTCGTCGTCGGAGGTATCCGTAAGAATCAAATTGTCGAGTTTATCCATAGGCGGCTCTGTTTTTTTCGTTTCTTTCGATAATATAACGTGCCGCCTGCTCGGTTTATTGTGCGCCGTTTAGCACAAAACGAGATTTTTGTCCTTAATCATCTTGCGCATATTGATAAGCGCGTAGCGCATACGTCCCAGCGCAGTGTTGATGCTGACACCCGTCTGCTCGGCTATCTCCTTGAAACTGAGTCCGGAGTAGTAGCGCAACATAACCACCTCGCGCTGCTCGTCAGGTAACTCCTCGACCAGAGCACGCACCTCGGCGGAGGTCTGCTCGGCTTCGATGCTCTCCTCGACCGTGCGCTCGGCAAAGCGCATCGTTCCGAGAATGTTGTATCCGGCACTCGACTCGCCAACGGTTGCCGCCGCACGTCCTGCGCGGAAGTGGTCGATAACCTGGTTGTGTGCTATGCGCAATACCCACGAGAGGAATTTGCCGTTGTCGGCATAGCGTCCCTCGTCGATGACACGCACCGCCTTTATGAAGGTCTCTTGGAAGATGTCATCAGCCACATCCGTATCTTTTACCATCATACGGATATAGTCGCGTACGCGACGACTGTACTTTTCGATGAGTGAAGAAATGGCACTCCGATCGCCTTGCAGATAACGACCCAACAACTCCTGGTCGCTTAACATCTGTACGTTCATACTCTTCTCCTTTCTTTATTTTGGTTTCAAAAGAGTAGAATTTTTCTCAATAGGCAAATCGGTTTTTTAATCGTTAATAACTTCTTTTTCGTGGGCGGTTTTGGCTACTTTTTCGCTTGTCTCTTCGCTTGTCTCTTCGCTTGTCTCTTCGCTTGTCTCTTCGCTACTTTCCCCCCCCCTGTGCCAATGCTTTTGATTGGTTTTCGGTTGCAAGATACAAACTATTTTGCTAACCTCCAAATTCTCGCACGGCGGTCGTCGCTCATTGCAAACCGCCAAGAGTGGACAAAAATCGTGCCGAAAGAGGGCTGTGGACCACTTTTTTGCTTGCTGCGGGCGAATTGCGGCGCGTGGCGAAACGACTATAAGCGGCGGTGAACCGACCACGTACGAGCCGCTATTTTATCGGTTCGACGTGTATTACGATGGCGGTTTGTGTCCCAAAACGCGCTTTGAGTTGCGCCTCAATTTGGCGTGTGATTTCGTGCGACGAGCGAACGTCCGTAGCCCCATCGACGCGGATGTGTACCTCGATGGCTATCGCACGGCCGATGCGTCGCGTGCGCAGGTTGTGCGGGTTGCAGACGTTGGGCGTCGAAGAGATGATTGCAAGAATCTCATCTTCGACATCCTTCGGCAGACTCTTTTCGAGCAACTCGCTGACGGCGACATTGCAGAGTTCGTATGCCACTTTGATAATGAGTGCCGCCACGACAATCGCCGCTATCGGGTCGGCGATGCGCCACTTCTCGCCCAGGAAATGGGCGGCACCAATACCGACGAGTGCGCCAATCGACGAGAGGGCATCGCTGCGATGGTGCCACGCATTGGCTACGACCGACGGGCTCTCCATACGGCGACCAACACGCACGGTGTAGTGGTAGAGGGCCTCCTTTACGACAATCGATACGGCAGCCGCCACAACGGCAATCGCCCCCGGGCGTGGCAACTGCTCGCCTGCGACAACATCTGCAATGCGCTCGGCACTCTCGACGAGAATCTCTACGCCGACAGCGAAGAGCGCAACGCCGATAATCAGCGAAGCGAGCGTCTCGTACTTGCCGTGTCCCCAATCGTGGTCCTCGTCGCGCGGCTTTGCGCTGACGCGCACAAATGCAAGGACGATGATGTCGGTCACAAAGTCCGATGCCGAGTGTACGGCGTCGGCAATCATCGCGCCGCTTCGACCCACGATACCCGCTACGAGTTTGAGTGCGAAGAGCATCATATTGACAAACATACCGAGCGTGGTTGCTCGGTATATCTGTTTTATTCTGTTGTTGTGGTTATCTGCTGTCATACGGTAGCCGTGTAACAAATTGTGCGCGCGTTGCGCAGTGGTTTAGTAACTCTTGGCGAAGAGTACGCGGCAGTGCGACGGTTTGCCCGTGAAGATACACTTGCCCTCCTCCGGTTCGGCATCAATCGGAATACAGCGAATGGTTGCCTTCGTTGCATCCTTGATTGCCTGCTCGGTCTCCGGCGTGCCGTCCCAGTGAGCCGAGATGAAGCCGCCCTTGTTGTTGAGCACCTCGACAAACTCGTCCCACGTATCGACCTTCGTAATCATCGAGTTGCGATAGTCCAACGCCTTGCGGAAGATATTCTGCTGAATCTCCTCCATCAACGCTGCCACGCGCTCGGCGATACCCTCCTGCGAGACGGTCTCCTTGGTGAGCGTGTCGCGGCGAGCAAGCTCGATGGTGCCGTTTTCGAGGTCGCGCTGACCGAGAGCCAGACGTACCGGAACACCCTTCAACTCATACTCGGCGAACTTGAAGCCGGCGCGTACGTTGTCGCGGTCGTCAATCTTCACGCGCAAGCCGAGTTGCTTCATCCGATCGGCAATCTCGCGCATACGCTTACGTGCTGCCTCCAACTGCTCCTCGCCCTTGTAAATCGGCACGAGAACAACCTGCACCGGAGCCAACTTCGGCGGCAGAACCAGACCGTTGTTATCCGAGTGAGCCATAATGAGCGCACCCATCAGACGGGTCGAAACGCCCCACGACGTAGCCCATACGTACTCCAACTTACCCTCGCGGTTGGCATACTTCACGTCGAACGCCTTAGCAAAGTTCTGACCGAGGAAGTGCGACGTACCGCTCTGCAACGCCTTGCCATCCTGCATCAGTGCCTCGATGGTGAGCGTATCCTCCGCACCTGCGAAACGCTCGTTTGGCGACTTGTGACCTACGACTACCGGCAGACACATCCACTCTTCGGCGAACCTCTTATAGACGTTAATCATCTTTGTTGCCTCCTCGATTGCCTCCTCGCGGGTCTCGTGTGCGGTGTGGCCCTCCTGCCAGAGGAACTCTGCCGTGCGTAGGAACAGACGCGTACGCATCTCCCAGCGCACCACGTTTGCCCACTGATTGCAGAGAATCGGAAGGTCGCGGTAGGAGTTAATCCAACCCTTGTACGTGTTCCAGATGATGGTCTCCGATGTCGGACGAACGATAAGCTCCTCCTCCAAGCGGGCTGCCGGATCGACAACCACACCCTTACCATCGGGGTCGTTCTTCAAACGGTAGTGCGTCACAACGGCACACTCCTTTGCAAAGCCCTCGACGTGGCTCGCCTCGCGCGAGAAGAACGATTTCGGGATAAAGAGCGGGAAGTATGCGTTCTGGTGGCCGGTCTCTTTGAACATACCGTCCAACACTTCGTGCATCTTCTCCCATATTGCGTATCCGTACGGTTTGATGACCATACAGCCACGAACAGCCGAGTTCTCGGCCAAACCTGCCTTTACGACGAGGTCGTTGTACCACTGCGAATAATTCTCTTCCGACTTGGTGAGGTCTTTCAATTCTACTGCCATATATCTATTGTTTTTTCGTTTTTTTCGCGTGTGCATACAAAAATACCCTTGCACAAAGTGCAAAGGTATAAATAATTGCCGAAAGATGCAGAATATGTTGCGAAAAAATTAGATAGCCCTGCGCTTATCACTACAAAATATCAGCCCGCTACCCCCCCCCTCTCCGGCGTGGGAGTGGGTGGGAGTGGCTAAAACTTGAATGCGAGGGTCAGCAACACGAGGTGCTTGTCGATTGTGGTCGAGTAGGTCGCGCTCGCAATGTCGCCGGCCTCGGATGTGGCGTAAAATGTCTTGTAGTCGGTGAGACGGTTGTGGTTGTATTGGTATGTGGCATCGAGCGATACGTAACGCGAAAAGGCGATACCTACACCTGCACCGACGTAGTCCGTGCGACGGATGACCGGCGACGAGAATATCGCATCGCGGTCGCGCAACGCACCTGCCCACATACCGTATCCGGCACGCAGTGCAACCTGCGGAATGATGCGCACCTCGGCTCCCACACGCAGGGTGTTCGAGCCACGGAACGACTCGCGGAAGAACTCCTTGTAGAGCCCCTTGCCGTAGATGCCGTTGTAGGGCGAGCCCTTGACGCGCATACCGTTGTACCAATCGCGCTCGTAATCAACCGAGATGACTGCACGCTCGCCAAAGGTGTATGAGATGCCGACGAGCAGTCGCGTAGGCGATATGTACTTCCAGCCGTACTCGCCCTCGTCGATAAGCGTATCGGTCGCGTAGGATAATGGCGGATTGAGGTAGCCGTTGCCGTCCAATTGGTAGTCGGCCGAGTTGTTGAGTGCCTTGACGCGCGAGGTCATACCCGCCTTGTACTTGTAGTTCATTGCGTAGTAGGTCGGCGAATGCAGCGCAACACCGATGCGCAGGCCATCAATCGGGCGGTAGATAGCACCGATTTTGAAGTTTACGCCCGTGCCTTTCAGACGTGCGCTCTGGTCGTAGTCGAAGTAGTCCATACGGTAGTCAATTGACGGGTCGCGGTCGTAGCGATAGCCCTCGCCGTAGTAGATGTCGCGCGAGATGCTAATCATCGGAATACCGAGCGTTGCACCGATGTAGAGTTTGCTGTTTACGT
This sequence comes from Alistipes sp., assembly GCA_017410165.1. Lineage (GTDB taxonomy): Bacteria > Bacteroidota > Bacteroidia > Bacteroidales > Rikenellaceae > Alistipes. Next base: position 35,903 of record JAFQRH010000002.1, read on the forward strand.
TGATACCCAGCGAGATATCGTATTCGCCCGACGAGCCGACACTCTCGACCGTCGTGTAGGAATCGACCGCCGCATTGCGCCCAATCATATCGCGGTCCCACACGCCCGAAGCGTCGCCGATGGCACCGGTCAGGTAGCCGAGCGTTGCGCCCCAATCGACGGGATTGATGCGACCCCAATCGAAGGCGTCGCCCACGTAGTTGTTGTTCAACTCCTTGGATGTGAGTCCGCTGCTCTTCATCTGCAAGGCGAATACGTCGGCAATCGACGAGTCGCCCGCACGGCCGGTTGTGCCGAACGAGTAGCGGTAGTTGAAGTCTGCCAAGCGCGTATATCCGAAGCCGAGATTTATGGCTGTCACACCCTTCGAACTCTCGCGCAATTTCAGCACAATGCCGACGCTACCGAGCGAAAAACGGTTCTTCGCATTGCCCTCGAATGGCGATGCGTTGCTCTTCGAGCGGCTGAAATTCATCATCGGCGTTATCGAAAATTCGTTGGTGCGATACATACCCAGACCTGCGGGGTTGATGCTCATCGACGCAAGGTCGCCGCCGAGCGACGTGAAGGCACCCGCCATAGCCGCCGAGCGTGCCGTGCCCATCGAGAATTGGGTCTGCGCCGAGGAGAACATATCGAATGCCGAGACGGTGTTCGGGTCGATAATCAGACCGCCCGTATCGTAGTTCTGTGCCGTCGCAATGCCGAACGCTATTGTCGCTGCGACGAAGTATGCCGATATACGTTTCAATGTCTTCATAGTCTTTTCTTGCTTTTTCTCTGTTCTTCGCACTCTTTATTTGGGTTGCATATTTCGTGCCGTGTTGCCCCTCTGTTTAGCGGCGTATCTGACCGCCGCCGTGACTGCCGCCCGACGAGTTGCCGCCACCCGAGTAGCCACCACCGCCCGAGTAACTGCCACGATTCATATTTACGCCCGAATGGCTCATCGAGTTGCTCTCGCTGCGGTTGTTGAACGAGTTGCTGGTGCGTGTGCCGGCCGTGCCACGATACTGCGTGCCGGAACTGCTGCCGCGATATTGCGTGCCACGCGACGACGAGCCCGAAACCGTACCGCGATACTGACCGCTGCCCGTCACCGTTCCGCCCACGCGACGAATCGTGCGACCGCCGCTTGTTCCACTCGTGCCGACACCCTGCTGTGGATAGCGCGAGCCACCCGTTTGGCTGCCGAGCGACTGCCCGACGTGGCGACGAACAACCTTCGGACGCGAGTGCGACCCACCGTCACCTCCGTAGTGAGGCGGCACGCCGTGCGAAGGGTAGTGACCCGGATAGTGCGGATGATAGTGGTGGTGATGGTATGGATAGTAACCGAAACCTATCGACCAATATGGACCATAGCCCCAGCCGTAGTTGTAGCCCCACCAACTGCACCTCCAATTCCAATCGTACCACGAGTAGCGCGGATAGCCGTACCACCACGACGAGTATGGCGCATCCCAACCGTAGTACCACGAGTAGGTCGGCAGGGCAACCGATGCGCCCCACGTGCCGAACATCGAGGTTATGTACTTCGGCTCAACCCATATCTGGTCGCCCGAAACCATCACGTTGTAGAATGCCGGATCGTATGCCGAAGCGTAGTGATAGGCATCCGAGTAGCGGTAGGTGTAGTAACTCGACGGCATACGGTACGACGGCGACTCGAAACCGAACAGACGACGTGCGTAGGCACTCTCGTACGAGTCGGCAAGCACCAAATCGTACGGATTGAGGTTGCTCCCGTCCGTATATACCGCGTAGTCGTGTGCCGCAGCCGCAGCGCGTGCCTCGGCAATCTTCGCCTCCAATACCGCCTGACGTGCCTCGGCTTCGGCGCGAGCCGCCTCGGCCTCTGCCTTCTGACGCTGTGCTATCTCTGTGCGGTTGTGTATCGAGTAGAGGTCGCCACCTACGGATGCCGTCTGGAATGACGACCAGCAACCGGTGAGCATCATCGCTGCCCATACGTATAACAAAACTATCTTTTTCATACTCATAACTTTTTATACCATTCGTTACTCAAACGAAAAATCGTGCCCGAATGTTATATCCTCCAATACAAAAGTAATAAAAATAGGTGTTTATAGAGCCGACTTGGGGGTAAATATCCATTTTTTTTGGGCGAAAGCACTTTTTTTCGGGTCGAATCGCCGTTTTTTCAAAAATAGTTTCTATATTTGCAACCGATTTGACAAGGAAAGATGCCGGAGTGGTCGATCGGGCCGCACTCGAAATGCGGTGTACGGGCAACTGTACCGGGGGTTCGAATCCCTCTCTTTCCGCCACGAAGAATTTAGCGAAAGCGACTGTCCGAAGGATGGTCGCTTTTATTTTGTTGCCTCCGCCTGAATCTATTCAAGGGCGAAGGGCTACAAAATAAAACCATCTTTTGCAAAAGATGTCACTTTCGCTAAATTCTTTGAGCATTAAGGAATTAAGGGAACGGCGACCGCAGGGAGCCAATCCCTTGATTTCCGCTCAACAAAAAGCGATGATTTTTTCATCGCTTTTTTTGTTTTCGCTTGAAAGAGAGGTCTTCGTTCAGTCTGTGGCGGTGTGGCAAACTAATCTTCGCGGAGCAGTATTGCTGCGCAATTTTCTGTATTTGTCTAACGATTGACGTTGAAAATAGATTTTCCGTCATCGTCAGCCAAATCCAACAATCTACGATTGTACTGCTCCTGCTCGGTCTGCTCAAACCTGCTGCGACCGGTCGAATCCGGTTGGGAAAAGTTGCTTTTTTAGGGGCAAGATGTCACTTTCGCTAAATTCTTTGAGCATTAAGAAACCAAGGGAACGGCGACCGCAGGGAGCCAATCCCGTGATTTTCGCTCAAAAGAGAGGGATTCGTTCAGTCCGTGGCGGTGTAATAATAAAAAACCACACCTTGCGCATTTGGGGCGAGGTGTGGTTTTGTAATCTGCGGAGATAATCCGCGCGAGGTGTGATTAGTCAAGTTGCTCGACTACCTCTGCCTCTGGTGCATTCTTCTTAACCGACTCAATGCCATTCTCGCGAGCCGATTCGCTCGAATACATTTCGCTCGATCCGATTACTTGGCCGTTGGTCGCTTTGAGGTTGAAATAAGGGGCACCGTTCTTTGCCTCTTTACGCTCGTAGCGTGCATCCTCTACTGAGTTCTTTTTAACCGACTCAATGCCGTTTTTGCAGGCAGCCAAAGTGGTGTAACCCTCACTTGCAAGGATGGTCTGACCATTACCGGCCTTCAAATTGAACTGGAATTCGCCATTGGCGCGTTTCGTGATAACAAACTTTCCCATTTTTTTCTGTAAGTTTAGTAGTTGTTAAACAATATTGCTTTTTACGAGTATAAAGATACGTATTTTTTGCAAAGACAATAAATTTAACCCGATATTTTATTGTCGATGGCACGTCGCCGATTTGTAGTACTCGTTTATATAAACCCTCGCAAATATGTACTGTGCAGCGAAATACGTGCTCATTATTATCACTCCTGCGTGCGGAATATGCTCCACAAAACGATTGATTGCGATGCACGAATCAGAGAAGATAAACAACAGTGCAGCAAGGGCGTTCCACCACTTATAAGGCGAGGTGTGAAGGATTGCCGAGCCCGCCATTGCGGCAATTATTACGATGTATATCGAACAGCATATCTGCTCAATGTCGTTGTTTATGCGACCAATAATAAACGCGCCGAGTACTATGACCATAAGCAGTAACAGGGCCAATAAAATGGCGGCCCGTTTATCAAACGTAGTGCGTCGCAGAAAGTGAATGCAATAAACAATATGGGCGATGGCAAACATTGCAATTTGTAAGATAAACTCGCGATGTTCGCCCGCCAAATCGCCAAGTGCCGAGAATAGGAGTGCCACAGGCATCCATCGCACAGAGCCGGTTATGCACCACGTAGCAATGCCGGCTGCAGCAACCGGCAGGCACTTTATCAGGTCATTGGCAATATGTGCCAAGATGCTCCACTCCGGATTTTTGACGACAGTCGCATTCCACATAAAATAGAGTGCAACGGCAAGCGCAAATCCCCAAGTGAAACGTCTCTTCGTCAGTCGCTCGTGAAAAAGTTGTCGTTTTGGTTGCTCCATTATTGACTCTTACTGTTGAAAATACTCACTCAAACGCTCAATCAGCTCTTGCGGTGCACGGCACGGACGCAGACGTTCCATATTGACGTAGCCGAGTACGGTACGACCCGTGTTGAGCAGTGTTCCCTGCTCGTTGAATACCTCGTATTCAACATCGAGTTTTGCAACGGGCAACTCCTTGATAGTTGCGCGAATGGTAAGCAGATCATCGTAATATGCAGGCGATTTGTACTTCGATTCGACCTCTACGACGGGCATCATAACACCCATCTTCTCCAAATCGGTGTATGGTATGCCTAATTCGCGAAACATCTCGTTGCGGGCAATCTCGTAGAGTGCTATATAGTTGGCGTGATAGACAACGCCCATCTTATCTGTATCGCGATAGATAACTCTATATTTTACATCTGCTGTAATCATAATTCGATAACTGTTTTTGCGTCGCACGCGCAGGTGGCAATTTCACCACTTGGCAATATCTCTATCTGCCCCACTTCGCCATTTACCTTTGCGGCGTATTTGCCGACAGGAGGTAACAACTTGTATTGATTGGTTATAATTCGGCCCGAATGGTCCGCTATACCTATTATAATATAAGGATGACCGGAGAGAAGTCGCGCTTGCGCCATATCCCCTTCGGCTATGACACGCCGAATGACGGTCGAACTGACTTTGTTGTCGGCAACGAGGTGTTGTCCGATTTCGGTGACACGCAGACCGCCCCCGCGTGTTGTCAGGTAGTTGTAATCGCCACTCTTGTCGTGACCAAAGCGGTGGTTATAGCCGACAACCATCTCTTCGATTCCGAGTTGTGCAATGAGATAATCGCTGACGAACTCCTCGTGAGAGAGTTGGCTGAATGCCCTATCAAACGGAATGACAACCATATAATCTACGCCACACGCTTCGAGCAACATCGCCTTCTCTTCGACCGTATTGAGCAATCGGAAGCCCTCTGTTTGTTGCAGCGTTATGCGCGGATGCGGCTCAAAGGTAACCACTACGCTCTCGCCGCCTATGGCCGTTGCACGATTTACGACCTCGTCAATGAGCACCCGATGACCACAATGCACTCCGTCGTACGAACCGACGGTGGCTACCGGGTGGCGCATTGTCGGAATGTTGTCAAAACCGTAGATAATCTTCATCGTGCGTTGTTAGTTGTTGTTATTCTCCTCGTTGGCCTTTACGAAATAGGCCACCTTCTCCAAGATGGTCGTAATGTCGTAGTTCTCGACAACGATACCTTGTGGGAAGTTGAGCGGAGCCGATGTGAAGTTCAACACACCCTTAATGCCGGCATTAACAATCGGCACGACCAATTGGCTTGCGGCTTTTGTTGGCAGGGAGACGACAACGATGCTTATGTCATTGTTCGACACAACATCCTCGAATTCGGACATATGGTAGCACGGGATATCGTCTATCGTATGGCCGACCTTCTGCGGGTCGATATCGAATGCCGCCGTGATGCGGAGTTTCAACTGCTTGCTGTTGAAGTATTTAGTAATCGCCTGACCGAGGTGACCCATACCGATTATGGCGATATTCATATCGTTTTTGCTGTAAAGTATATTGTTGATAAAGTCAATCAACACCTTTACGTCGTACCCCTTTTTTGTGTCGCTCGAGAAGCCGATGAGCATCAAATCACGACGTACCTGCACCGCCGTAATGCCGTGAATGCCGGCCAAGACGTGCGAAAATACGTGGGTGATACCCTGCCGATGGCACGAGAGTAGCGTGCGACGATATTCGCTCAATCGCTCGATGGTCTTTTCGGGTATGTTGGTTGGAAAATCAGACATCGCTATTCGGTGGTTATCGTAAAATTACTATTATAGTTCACTCTCACCCACTCGCGGTTGGCACGCAAGCGTACCGAATCGGTTGCGTTCTGCTCGAACGTGTAAGGTGTTTGCAGCGGAATGAGTCGCTCGCCGGTTGTCGCCTTCGATTTGTCGTCGTAGAGCGAACGGATAAAGATAACGGCGGCATCGTAACCTCGATAACTATACAGAGACGGTATCGAGCCGAACGCCTTAACGTATTTGGCTATGAAATCACGAACGGCGGTGTTGCTGTGATCGACGTGATACGTGGATAGCATCACCACGTTGTTTGAGAAGAATAGCGAGCGGTCGATGTTTCGATAGCGATTCCAGCGGCTGTTACCAAAGACAACAAACGGCGCAACGCTTTGCGAGCGAGCCGTGCGTGAAATGTTTGCCGATGCGAGTGCTGCCAAAATGCGATCGACCTCCGTTTCGCTTGCCGAGAGAATCACAAATACCGTTTCGCGCTCGCCCTCCAATAGTGGCGACAAATCGCTTGGCGAATCAGGAACAATAGCCCCTGCCTCGCGATCCTTCATTCGTTTCTCGATAATCGACGGATGTTCGTAGATGTAGTGATGCGTTGTGTATGGAACAGCACCGAGTATCTCTCGCACTTCGCCGGCGAACGCGTCATCAGTCGTATCCGACGTGATAAAGACAACACGACGACTGCCGTCAAAGAGCGAACGCACCTTATCGTACTTCGACTCGACAACGGGCGACATCTGGAAGACAACGTCGCTCATAGTTTGGGTGAGATTCGCTAGTGGCGACACAACCGGCACAGAACGATACTTCGTCTCGAGCGAGCCGTCGAAGTATGGTCTGTTTTCTGCAAAATTGGCAACCGGAATCAACTCGTTTTCATATATCGGACCAACAATCAAATCTGCCGAACCGATAAACTCGTCCTCTTCGAGAATTGTTTTTATCTTCTCCGGATTCTCTGTTGCGTCAGTATTGTAGAGTTGGATTGTTGCCGAATGTCCCTCTTTGCGGATGCGGTCGGCTCCGAGCAAAAAGCCCTGATAGAAATCCATATAGTTTGGCACGAGTTTGCCACTCTTGCCAATCGGGAGCAGCAGAGCGATATTTGCCGGTTGGTGCGCTGCAAGATGGTGAAAACCTGCGGCTTGCGATTGCTGTGGTGCGTTTGCTGCCTGCTCTCTTTCGGCAAGTGCCTCTTCGGAGAGCTTCGGTACTTTGATAATCATACCCTCGCGAACGTCCGCTTCGTTGTGCATACGGTTCAGCGCAAGCAACTCCTCGGTTGTTGTTGCAAATCGCTGGGAGATGTCTGCCGCACACTCGCCCGAATGAACCACGTGGTAGGCATACTCGGCATCGGCTACGCTGTTCATTGTTTCGCTATGCTTCACAATCTCCTGCTTTGCCTCCTGTTCGTCGGTCTGCCCCATCTCGCTACGACGAATATAGAGCACCGAGCCGATTGCTAAATGCGCCTGATCGACATTGTTGTTGTCCTCCAACAGTGCATCGACCGAGATAGCATATTTGCGGGATATGGAATAGAGCGTATCACCACGCTTAACAACGTGCGTGGTGTAGTGCTTTTTGGAGCGTTTTGCCGGCTTTTGTCCTTGTTCGGAGTATTTGATTTTTAGCGTCTGTCCGATTTTTAGACCATTGGCTATTACCGGATTGCTCGATTCAATCTCCTCCATCGACACTCCGTATCTCTTCGACAGGCCGTAGAGGGTGTCGTTCTTGACCACCTCGTGCACAATGTAGCGCACACCGTCGATATATACTATCTGCTCCTGCTCTTGTTGCGAGAGCGCATATCCCCATCCGCAGCCCAAAAATATGGAACACAGAATGGCAACCGTTGCCCTGCGTATATTCATCTTCATTCGCGTCGTAGGTTAAAACTTCTTTGCCCTTAATCTGATTTCGGTTATAATCTTCTTTGTGTATTGCGGAAAATCGCCATTCATCATCCAATCGTAATAACTCGGCTCCGTAGCAAAGACCTTTTCGACCGATTGACCCTTGTATTTGCCGAACGTGAAGATCTCCTCGCCTTTGTCGTTGTAACCGATGCGGCCGGCAAAGTCGGCAGTCTCGCCACGTGATGAGAATTTGGAGAGGAACTCAACGTCGTTCTCCAAATCGGGATAACGGTCGAGTTGCGCCTTCAACACTTCGTATGTGGCCAATGTGTCGGCCTCGGCGGCGTGTGCTGCGTCCCCCAACTCTTTATTGCAATAGAAACGATATGCAGCAATGAGTGTGCGCTCCTCTTTCTTGTGAAAGATGTTTTGCACGTCAATATAGCGACGATTGCGGAAATCGACCTCCACGCCTGCACGCATAAACTCCTCGACAAGAACGGGCAAATCGAATCTGTTCGAGTTGAATCCGCCGAAGTCGCACCCCTCCATAAACTCTTTGAGCGACTTGGCGACCTGCCTGAATGTCGGCTGGTCGCGCACGTCGTCATCGGTTATATGGTGGACGTCCGATGCCTCTTTGGGAATCGGAATCGTCGGATTTATGCGGCGGGTCTTTATAATTTGTTCGCCGTCCGGCATTATCTTGATGAGCGAGATTTCGACGATGCGGTCACGCGACGTGTCCACACCCGTTGTCTCCAAATCGAAGAAGATAATCGGACGCGTCAGTTTTAGTTCCATTGCCGCTGCCGATTAAGCGTTAATCATCATCGGCATCAGAAGCATCAGTGTACTGCTCGACTGCTTGTCGTCATAAACCGGCTTGAATACACCTGCACGGCTCGAATCGGCCAACTCTACCAATACGGTCGGAGTCTCGATATTCGAGAGAATCTCGACAAGGAACGTCGATTTGAAGCCAATCTTAATTGGCTCGCCCTCGTAACTACACGAGAGACACTCGTTTGCCGATACGTAGAAGTCGAGGTCCTGTGCCGTAAGCGTTATCTTGTTGTCGGCGATATCCATACGGATAAGGTTTGTGGTCGGGTTGGCGCAGACAGCCACACGCTTGATACCATTCACCAACTCGATGCGGTCGATGAGCATCTTATTCGGGTTAGCGGCAGGAATTACAGCATTGTAATTCGGGTAGTTGCCCTCGATAAGACGGCAAATGAGAGTGCTGTGCTGCAAAGTAAACATTGCGTTGTTCTTGTCGAAGCTCATCTTGATTTCGCCATCCTCTTTCAAGAGCATTGCCTTTAACAGATTTGCAGGCTTCTTTGGCAGGATGAACGATGCAACTGCACCGCCTTCAATCTCGGTTGTGAACTTTACGAGCTTGTGAGCATCGGTAGCCACGCAGGTAATACCGCTGTTGTCGAGGTTGAAATATACGCCGTTCATTACAGGGCGCAACTCGTCATCAGCCGTAGCAAAGATGGTTTTATTGATACCGTTTACGAGTGTATCGACATCGAGCGTAACCTCGGTCTTCTCCTCCGAGATGCTCTGAATGGTCGGATAGCTGATCGGGTTTGCGCCCGGAACAGACGAGCCACCGCTGCGCCACGTGATTTTAATCTCCCAATTAGCGTCGTTCACCTCCAATACGAGCGGCATCTCCGAACACTCTTTCAATACGTCGAGCATCAACTTTGCAGGAGCGGCAACCATACCCTCCTTCTCGACATTATCCACCTTCAACGTGCCGACCAGCGTGGTTTCGAGGTCGGAGGTGGTTACCTTCAATTCGCCATCCTTCAACTCCATCAAAAAGTAGTCGAGAATCGGCAACGTGTTCTTGCTGTTGATTACCTTACCCGTTGTTGCCAAGAGCGACAACAGTGCGGAACTTGATACTGTAAATTTCATAATTTCTCTCTGTTTTTTATTTATTTTTTGTTTGTTGTCAAATGTGTTAGAGCGTTGCGAGGCGGTCGAGTGCCGTCTCAATCATCTTACGTACGAAAGGTTTGTAGTCGGTGCAGGCGTCGAGCGCAACACGCTGTGCGATAATCGTACATACGGTAGCAGCACGGTGGCCCATCAGGGCTGCCAGACCGGCAAGTGCCGAACTCTCCATCTCGAAATTGGTGATGCGGCGACCATTGTACTCGAAACTCTCAATCTTCTCGTTCAGATGCAAATCCTGCGGTTGCAGACGTACCCACCTGCCCTGTGGAGCGTAGAAGCCCGGAGCGGCAATCGTCACACCCTCGCGCGTCACATCCTTGAACAACTCAAAGAGTTGCTTGTCAGCATCCACAAAGTATGGTTTGGTCAGGAGCGGATTCCAGCCCGTATGCTCCATAAATGCCTGCTCGAAGCCCAAGTCGCAAACCTCGTTACGACCGGCATAATAGTTGAGCAGTCCGTCGAAACCGACCGAGGTGCGCGAAAATACCTGCTCGCCGACCTTGATATCCGGCTGCAAAGCACCTGACGTACCTAAACGGAGCAGTGTGAGTTGGCGAAATTCGTCCTTCACTTGGCGTGTCGCGAAATCGATATTTGCCAACGCATCCAATTCGGTCACGCAGATATCTATATTGTCGGTTCCGATACCGGTCGAAAGCACGGTCATTCGTTTGCCTTTATAGGTTCCGGTCACGGTGTTAAACTCACGACTGGACACCTCACACTCCTTCGAGTCGAAGAACGATGCAACCAAAGCCACTCGACCCGGGTCGCCGACCAAAATTACGATGTCGGCCAACTGCTCGGGTTTGAGATGCAGGTGAAATATTGAGCCGTCCTCGTTGATTATCAGCTCAGATGCGGGGATTACTCTCTTGTTTTCCATAGCTATCGATGTTTAGTATGTTTCGTAAAAATTGGATAATTGGCATAAAAGTAATATATTTACATCGTATTTCAAAAAAAATGCAAAACTTTTTTATTAAAAATAAAAAACTGCAACAAAATAGACATCTTATGACACTAATAAAATCAATTTCCGGAATCCGAGGAACAATCGGTGGTCAGCCGGGCGAAAACCTCACCCCTATCGACATTGTTAAATTTACGACCGCATACGCTCGATTTATGAGCGAGGCGAATCGTGACAAACGTCTGCGAATCGTTGTCGGCCGTGACGCTCGCGTATCGGGCGAGATGGTAAACGACATTATCGAAGGCACACTGCTTGGCTGTGGTGTCGATGTGATAAACATCGGCTTGTGTACAACGCCCGGAACCGAGATGGCAGTAATAACTCATAAAGCAGATGGTGGTATTATTATCACCGCGTCGCACAACCCTAAACAGTGGAATGCGTTGAAGTTGCTCAATGCGAAGGGTGAGTTTTTGAACGATGCAGAGGGTAAGCGCGTTTTGGCGTTGGCGGAGGATGAATCGTTTGCGTTTCCGGATGTAGATTCGATAGGTAAAGTCGTTTTGCGAGAGGATTTTAACCCTGTCCATATCAAGCAAGTTCTTGCAATGCGTTTGGTCGATGCAGAACGTGTTCGCGCACGCCGTTTTAAGGTGGTTGTCGATGCGGTAAACTCAATCGGCGGCGTTGTGATTCCTGCACTGTTGGAGGAGTTGGGATGCAATGTTGTTAAGATAAATTGCGATCCGACGGGACTCTTTGCCCACAATCCGGAGCCGCTACCGCAAAATCTGACCGAGATTTCGGAGGCAGTCGTGCGCGAGAAGGCGGATTTGGGTATCGTCGTCGATCCGGATGTCGATCGTCTGGCTTTTGTTTGTGAGGATGGCTCGATGTTTGTCGAGGAGTACACGCTTGTCGCAGTTGCCGATTACATTCTTTCGCAAACGCCGGGTAATACGGTATCAAATTTGAGTTCGTCGCGTGCATTGCGTGATGTTACCGAGTCGTACGGGGCGACCTATTCGGCCTCTGCCGTCGGCGAGGTTAATGTCGTTGCGAAGATGAAGGAGGTTGGCGCAGTAATTGGTGGCGAAGGCAATGGCGGAGTAATCTATCCGGAGCTGCATTACGGTCGCGACGCTTTGGTTGGAACGGCATTGTTCCTTACTTATTTGGCCGCACGTAATATGACGATGACCGAGTTGCGACATACCTACCCTGCGTACTACGCATCGAAGAACAAAATCGAACTTACGCCGGCAATCGATGTCGATAAAGTGTTGGTTGAGATAAAGCGGCGTTACGCAGATGAACAAATAAATGATATAGACGGTGTAAAGATTGATTTTGCAGATAGTTGGGTGCATCTTCGTAAATCAAATACAGAGCCGATTATACGCATCTATACCGAGGCAAAATCTATGCAGGAAGCCGACGATTTGGCCCAGAAATTCATTGCGGAAATTCGCACCATTTGTAACTTGTAATAATTGTAAAATAAATATATGTACTATGGAAAATGTTAAGCGATATATCGACTCAAATATGAGTCGTTTCCTCGACGAGTTGTTCGAGGTTTTGCGTATTCCGTCGATTAGTGCCGTTACAGAGTACGCAGGCGAGCGTCAGCGTTGTGCCGAGCATTTGGCTGCCGCAATTGTTAAGGCGGGCGCCGACCGTGCGGAGGTGATTCCGACCGATGGTGCACCGATTGTGTATGCCGAAAAGATTGTGTCGCCAAAGGCAAAGACGGTTATGGTCTATGGCCACTACGATGTGATGCCGCCGGAGCCACTCGGCGAGTGGACAACCGAGCCATTCGAGCCGGTTGTAAAGGATGGTCGCATTTGGGGTCGAGGTGCGGATGATGATAAGGGTCAGTCGTTTATGCATATTAAGGCATTTGAGGCGATGTGTGCAACGGGCACGCTCCCTTGTAATGTCAAATTCCTGCTCGAAGGCGAGGAGGAGAGCGGCTCTACACAGATTAGCAAGTTCTGCGCTTCGCACAAAAAGATGCTCAAAGCGGACGTGATTCTGGTTTCGGATACGTCGATGCTCTCGTGGGATACCCCTTCGATTACTTGCGGTTTGCGCGGTTTGGCAGGCGTAGAGGTCTCGGTTTATGGAGCATCGGCCGACCTGCATTCGGGTATCTATGGCGGTGCAGTACACAATCCGGCAATGGTATTGTCGAAGATGTTGTCGCAGATGATTGACGAGAACGGACACATAACGATTCCAGGTTTCTATGACGATGTGCGCGAGTTATCGGTGGCGGAGCGTAAGGCGCTCAATCGTGTACCGTTCTGCACGCGTCGCTACAAGCAGTCGATTGGCGTGTGTGCCGTAGCCGGCGAAGATGGCTATACGACATTGGAGCGCACGGGCGTTCGTCCTACATTCGAGATTAACGGTATGTGGAGTGGTTATACGGGCGAGGGCTCGAAGACGATTATTCCGGCTGTGGCATCGGCTAAAATCACGATGCGCCTTGTGCCTTACCAGAATAACAACAAAATCACCTCGCTGTTTACCTCATATTTCAAGAGCTTGGCTCCGAAGGGTGTGAAGGTCGAAGTGCGCCCTACGCACGGTGGTACGCCATACGTTTCGCCTACCGATTTGCCGGCATATAAGGCAGCTGCCAAAGCCGTAAAGACAACATTCGGCAAAGAGCCGGTGCCGGTCTATTCGGGAGGCTCGATTGGCGTTATCAGTTGCTTCGAGCAGGTGCTCGGCATTAAATCCATTCTGCTCGGCTTCGGCTTGTCGAAGGATGCAATCCACTCGCCTAACGAGAGTTATGGTTTGGAGCAGTTTGCGCGAGGCATCGAGACCATACCTTATTTCTATAAATATTTTGCCGAAGAGTAGGCGCAAAAGTATTGATTCGTAAAACTTGAATAAAATGAAAAAACTTCTGACTTTGGTGGCTGCGTTAGCTGTTGTATTGACTGCCAATGCTGCTTATCCGGACAAAATCAAGCGCATCAAATGTCCGAAAAGCGTGACCCTGACCGGCGTGGTCTATTGTGGCGATAGCCCGATTTCGGGTGTTGTTGTGTCGGATGGCGAATTGACCACGACGACCGACGAGCAGGGCATATATCGTTTGAAATCGAAAAAACCTTGCGGTACGGTATTTATCTCTACCCCAGCAGGTTTTCGCGCTGCACTTAAAGATGATGTTCGCCTGAATTATTGGCGTACTCTGCAATACGAACCGGGCAAACAGGAGCGTCACGACTTCGAGTTGGAGAGGGTGAAAGACTCTAAATTCTCGCTCTTGTTGCTCTCCGACACCCACTTCTGCAACAATCCGAAAATCGAGGATTTGTATCATTTCGAGAAGATGGTGTTGCCGGTGGTAAAAGAGGCAGTGGAGAAGAGTGGCGATGTGCCTACCTATTCGTTTATTTTGGGTGACATCACGTGGGATCGTTTTTGGTACGAAACAGGTTTTGATATCGAACGTGTGCCGTCGTATCTGAAAGAGCTCGGCTACCCTACTCCGGTATTCGGCGTGATGGGCAACCACGATAACGACCCTTCAACCATTCCGGACGACTTGGCCGATTTCAATGGCTCGAAGCGTTATCGCAACGTATTTGGTCCGACCTATTATTCGATGAATGTCGGCAGTACGCATATCGTAGTACTTGATAATATCGTATTCAAAAACGAGGTGAAGCCCGACCAGAAACAGCATAAAGGCGTTGTCGGCTCGCGTAACTACGACCTCTATTTCACAGATCGCCAACTTGCGTGGTTGGAGCGCGACTTGTCGTACATCACCAATAAAAAGACTCCGATTATCGTCTGTATGCACGCTCCGTTGCATACGTACGATGGCGAAGGAAAGGTCATCTCGGGCTTGATTAAGGGCAGCGACAAACGTTTGGTCGAGTTGCTGAAAGATTTTGCTTCGGTGCGCATCTTCTCCGGTCACTCGCATCGCACATCATCGTTCGTGCATAAGCAATACCCTAATATTGTCGAGTATAACATTACGTCGGTTGGTGGCGACCTGTGGAAGACTCCGAATGCAACGGGTGGGCTCAATATTGGCGAAGATGGTGCTGCGGCAGGTTTTCGTCACTGTCTGTTCTTTGGCAACAAGTGCATAAACGAGTGGTATAATGTCGATAAAATCGAGGGCCGTGACAACTTGCCGTTCCGCGCGTACGATATGAATACCGTTAGCCGTATGTACAGCCGAGATGAGCGTCTGCAACACTTGTGTCGTTTGCAGAGCAAGCAGATCGACTACTCGGATGTCTCGTACGCCGATTACGTGTATGTGAATTGTTGGGGTTGGGAGAGTGGTTGCTCGCTGACAATCACCGAGAATGGAAAATCGCTTCCGGTTGAGAGAGTAAAGGATAGCGATCCGCTTGCAGCAAAGGTGGTGTTTGCCCCTGCGGCAGCAAAGTCGAAGAAAGAGAGCAAGAAGACCAACCGTCTCTCCGTATCGGCAAATATGTTCCGTGCGAAGTGCGCCACATCGGATGCTACGCTGACCATCACGCTTACAATGCCGTCGGGCGAAGTTTTCGAGCAGACGCTCGCTCGTCCTGCTGCATTCCCGATCGAATAGCAACATTCCGAGCATAATCACAAACAAAAAGTGCAGAGATTTCGCGATCTCTGCACTTTTTTGCATCATTACCCAATAAAATTATTGAGCGGATTTTTCCATATCTTCCAAGAATTGATATGCCCTATCGAAGTATTTGAAAAACTCGTTGTAAATCAAATTGCGACTACGCTCCGAAACAGCCGTACGGTCAGTCTTTTTATGGCTATATTGACCTTTTAGTACCTGCGTATCGCGGAAGCCAACAGGGATAGAGAGAACAATCTCCTTTTTTACCGTATCGTATATCTGAATTGCACAATTACACATTACATCCAATTCGCAATAATTCTGATTGGCTGCGCATATCATCGGCACATAGACAGGAAAGAGTGTAAAACAGGTAATACCCGCTATAACCCAACCTCCGATTGCAAGACCATCCTTATCGCGGATGCTGTCGTTCCACGCGCTGTGGAGATTTGATACATCTACGAAAGATATATATCGCATAGTTGGTTTATATGTCTCCAATTCTTGCAACGAATATACTCCCATATAATAATCTTGACGATTGACTGCTACGCCTCTACGTTCGAGTTCAGCTCCAAAGTCTTTGATAAGATAATGATTCTTTCGGACGTTCTTAAAGCCGATAAACTCCATATTTGCTTTTTTATACGTTTCGTATATCGGCGTAACCGGTGCAATTTCAAGCGCAGTTGTGCAAGATGATAATAAGAAAATTGTCGCAAAAAATGTTGGTACAAATCTTTTCATCGTGTTGCTATTTTAGAATTTACAAACAGCATATGCGTATGGATACATCACATTACTTCCAGACATATCATACCACTGCTTGGTTGTTATTTTTTGTAACCACAGCAACAGATATAACGAAGTTGCGGATTTACCTTCTTGTGCTATGGTAGAGGATTCGATATAAGTATTATCATAAAGCGGAAGCATTACATTCGTAAACGATACAGCATTCTCTCCTAGTGCACCCAAAGATTGAGCGTATGTGCTATTTAACTCCTTCAAGTCTTTGGTGTACAGGCCTAAACCTTTTGCGTTTTTGAAACCAAATGTCTCGAATCCTACTGTTTTCACCCAAAGTTCGAGTTCGGCTACACCGGGTATAAACCAATCCTTGCCAAGCGACAGTGCCCAATGGTATTCAGGGAAATATGATTCTAACGAAATGCCTTTCTCGTCGCAAAAAGCAATAAGATTATCCATATTCTCGCGACCGTTACGACTGGTAATAGTTTTCTCGGCAGTGGACATACCCGAAGTACGAACTCGCAAGGTGTCGCATTGATATCTCTGAAAAAATTCTACTAAATACCCTATTCGCTGTTTCATTACTTTGCCTTTGAGCTTTTTGTATTGATACATCCAACCATATTCGCCGGTTTTCTTTGCATCTTTCATTGCCTTGTATGTTGGCTGCAACGACATTGCAAGACCGTGCTGACCACTGGCATCGACATCGATAATAATACACGGTACACCATCTTTTACGAACGCTTCACCAACTTTGTACTGGGCTGATGCGGTTGCGCAAAATGCCAAGCAACCGACAAGCATAAAGAATAACTTTTTCATTTTTAGATAAAGTTTGTTTTAGTAACGTCGTAGCGACCCCTATGCGACCAGTGTTATAAAAATAGAAAGTGTGGAGTCGATTAGTTTATCTGTACAGAGGTTCTGGAATACCTTATCACGAATAAACAATACCCCACACCCGTATCGGCGAATATGGGGCAAAAAGAGTGCCTCAATGTTTATATACCAATACAAGGTGACGAGTGTGTTGCTCTCCTCGTGATAATGAAATTTTCCAGATTTCTGTACAAGGATAAAAGCTAATACACTTTCATCAAAAATATGTCTGTCAATAAAGACAATGCGAAGTTACAAAAACTTTTTCAAATAAAAAAGATACACCGCTACGAAAGCAGTGTATCTTGTGCGATTTGAGCGGATTTCAATTAATTATACCGAAATGTTCGATACAATCCAATCCTCTAAAAATCGAGTCCTACGCTGAATTGTACCATATTTGACATTGGTGCATTGCGTCGTCCTGCCGAGTATGCTACATCAAATTGCAGGTGGAAAAAGCGCACGCCGACACCAATCGTGCCGTAGCCAATAGTATTAAAATTTATAAACTTGTCGGTATAGTGTGCTACGTTGCCGCCAATTCTGAAATAGAGCAGTTGCATCAGTGTATATTCAGCACCGATGCTACCGGCTATCGTATGCCCCCAGATTCCTGCCAAACCATATTTGGCATCGACGCCTACCTCCAAAGAGTGGCTATCGGTGAACGGCAACATCAATCCGCATCCGAGGGTTGCTCCGAAGAGGTAATTGTTATATAGATAGTCATCACCCAAATCCGTCGATAATTTGGCACCCAACTTGGCTATTGCTGCGCCGTCGAGAAGTTTGGTTGGAAGTTGTGCCGACACCGAAAAGTCGAGTCCGCCAGAGTTGTAATCCCAAACCGTGCATCCGCCTTTGTCGTGTCCATACGTGCGGATAAACCTTGCCGTAATGGCAAAAGCAAATCGCTCACTTGCCTTGTAACCATAAGCCACTTCGTAGCGTTGAGCGCCCGGGCGTTTGCCGGTATATTGCCATATCGGCTCGATATAGAAATCGCCTCCGGCTGCAATCATATGGCGGGGTGCAACCTTGCCATACACACCGAACGACATCATTCGATTTTGGCGCATCGTCTCACCCGAAAACTTTGTGTAGTTGAATGCCGCCTGAATAGATTTATGGCAGAACAGAGCCGACGAAGCGTTGCCCGATGTGGCATACGCATCGCCCGCAACACCCGTTGTCACACCACCCATAGCCGTTCGACGAGCATTGCCCGTGATGCCATAAAATTCTTGTGCCAAGCCAACACCTGCTCCGCAAAGTAGCAGAAAACAGAGCAAAAATCTCTTCATAGTCGTTTGTATGTGTTAGAAAAAGCCGAATCGGAGTGCGTCCGTATTCGGCTTTTGAATTTTGCGAACTTACATATTCATACCACCGCAACAATGCACGACCTGACCACTCACATAACTCGATAGGTCGGATGCGAGGAACAGCGCCACGTTTGCAACGTCCTCCGGCGTGCCACCTCGGCGCAACGGAATCGCTTTGCTCCACTGCTCGCGTACCTCTTCGGAGAGTTGGTTGGTCATATCGGTAATGATGAATCCCGGAGCGATGCAGTTGGCACGAATGCCACGCGGACCCATCTCCTTGGCTATGGATTTTGCGAGACCAATCATTCCCGCCTTCGATGCCGAGTAGTTGCACTGTCCGGCATTGCCGCTTACGCCTACAACCGACGACATATTGATAATCGAGCCACCGCGCTGACGAGCCATAATAGGTGTTACGGCGTGGATGAAATTGAATGCCGATTTTAGGTTTACGTTAATGACGGCATCCCACTGTGCCTCGCTCATACGCAACATCAGGCCATCCTTGGTGATGCCGGCGTTATTCACGAGTATATCAATACGGCCGAAGTCGGCGATAATCTGCTCGACTACGTTGTGTGTCTGCTCGAAATCGGCTGCATTCGATGCGTACGCCTTCACCTTCACTCCGTACTGTTCCAACTCGGCAACCGTGGACATAACCACATCATTCAACTCCAAATCGGTGAACGCGATATCCGCGCCCTGTTCGGCAAAACGCAGTGCAACTGCCTTGCCTATACCCCTTCCTGCACCGGTAATCAGTGCCACTTTGCCTTCAAGAAGTTTCATTGTAAATCTATTTTTGTAATAAAATGTTAATATTAACACCCAAAGGTAACTATTTTATTTGAAAAAATACTCTATCTTTGAAGTGCTAATTGTTCGACAAATATGTAATTAATTGATAATGATATGAAAAACGATTCACAATTATTTGATTTGATTGCTGACGAGCGCAGCCGTCAAATGCGAGGTATCGAACTTATTGCATCCGAGAACTTTGTGAGCGACAATGTCCTTGCAGCGATGGGCTCGGTGCTGACCAACAAGTATGCCGAGGGCTACCCTGCTGCCCGCTATTATGGTGGTTGCGAGGTTGTCGATAAGGTCGAGTCGCTGGCTATCGAGCGCGTGTGCCGCCTCTACGGTGCCGAGTATGCCAATGTGCAGCCACACTCGGGCGCACAGGCAAATATGGCAGTCTTCTTTGCGGTGCTCAAACCGGGCGATACGTTCCTCGGTCTGAATCTTTCGCACGGTGGTCACCTTTCGCACGGCTCGGCTGTGAATATGTCGGGTACGTATTTCAACGCCGTAAGTTACTCGGTTAAGGAGTGCGACGGCCGTGTCGATTACGACGAGATGGAGGCAAAGGCGCTCGAATGTCGTCCGAAACTCATTATTGGCGGTGCTTCGGCCTATTCGCGCGAGTGGGATTATGCACGTATGCGCGCGATTGCCGATAAGGTGGGTGCGTTGCTGATGATTGATATGGCGCACACGGCGGGTCTGATTGCGGCGGGTCTGCTCGAAAACCCTGTCAAGTATGCCCATATCGTAACTTCGACGACGCATAAGACACTGCGCGGTCCTCGTGGCGGTATTATCCTTATGGGCAAGGATTTCGACAATCCGTGGGGCTTGACCACTCCGAAGGGCGTAGTTAAGAAGATGTCGCAGATTCTCAATTCGGCGGTGTTCCCGGGCATCCAGGGTGGTCCGCTCGAACACGTTATCGCAGCCAAAGCAGTTGCGTTCGGCGAGGCACTCGATCCATCGTATAAGGAGTATCAGCAGCAGGTTGTAAAGAATGCTCGCGCACTTTCGGAGGCGTTCGTGAAGCGTGGCTACAATATCGTGTCGGGAGGTACGGACAACCACCTTATTTTGGTCGATTTGCGCACCAAATTCCCTGATTTGACGGGCAAGGTTGCCGAGAAGGCACTCGTCGCTGCCGACATTACGACCAATAAGAATATGGTGCCGTTCGACACCCGTTCTGCATTCCAAACCTCGGGCTTGCGCTTCGGTACGCCGGCCATCACCACTCGTGGTTTGAAGGAGGATAAGATGGAGCAAATCGTGGAGCTTATCGACCGCGTACTGCACGCTCCGGAGGATGAGCAGAATATCGCTGCCGTTCGCGCGGAGGTCAATGCGCTGATGGCCGACTACCCTCTCTTTGCGTGGTAGGCGATTTGCGCCAAACGATTGGGGCGATGCGGTCGGAAAAAACCACATCGCCCCTTCTCTTTGGTCGGCACCGTGTCAAGCGTGCGCACTACTTGTTTGTGAGTTTGCGCAAAATCTCGCTGCAACCGTTTTCGAGCATATCGAGCACAAGTTGAAAACCCTCTGCGCCCTCGTAATACGGGTCGGGAACGTACGTCCAATCGGGAAATTCGGTCAAAAATTCGCTCATTCGATACAACTTGTCGAGATATTTTCGCTCGGGCGCAAGACGACTCACGCGCTCGTAGTTGTTGTCGTCCATCGTCACAATCATATCGAAGTCGAAGAAGTCGCGCTCGCGAATCGGACGTGAGCGGTGCGTGAGGTTGTAGCCACGCTCGGCGGCGGCACGACGCATACGCGGGTCGGGCAACTCGCCAATATGCCCCGAATATGTTCCGGCGGAATCGACCTCAATCTGCTCTTGCAAGCCCTCGCGGGCAACCATCTGTTGTAGAATGCCATCGGCAGCCGGCGACCGGCAGATATTCCCGAGGCAGACAAATAATACTCGCTGTTTCATACGGCAAAGATACAAACTTTTGCGAGAATAAAAAAAGGAGGCGTTTCGCCTCCCTCTTGAAATAGTATGCTATTTATATTCTCTACTCGGTAAAGGTATATGGATAGATTGCCGAGGCGTACTCGCTCCAATTTTGCTTTGCTTTGTATGCATCAACCGATGCTGTCGGTACATAAATTCTTCTGCCGGAGGCGTTGAAGTCGAATACAGAACTGTTGCCCAAACTTGGCGGAGTAGTTGGTTTGCAATATACCTCTTTCAGCGCGGAGCAAGAGTAGAATGCATACTCTCCAATCGTCGTCACGCTATCGGGGATTGTAACACTTGTCAGCGAGGAGCAATCGCGGAATGCAGAATTTCCAATCTCGGTTACGCCATTTCCGATTGTAACATTTGTCAGCGCGGAGCAATCGGAGAATGCAAAATTTCCAATCGTCGTCACGCTATCGGGGATTGTAACACTTGTCAGCGAGGAGCAAGATTCGAATGCACAACATTCAATCGAAGTCACGCTATCGGGGATTGTAACACTTGTCAGCGCGGAGCAATACTGGAATGTATAACCTCCAATCGTCGTCACGCTATCGGGGATTGTATATTCGGTTAATCCGGCAGGTGCAAAAGAGTTTAATACACCATCTACAATCAAACAACGATTATCTGCCGAGGCAAATTTGCCATAGAATGCTTTCAGGGCGTTGCAACCGCCGAATGCACTCTCCCAAATCATCGTCACGCTATCGGGGATTGTAATACTTGTCAGCGAGGAGCAATCGCGGAATGCATACTCTCCAATCGTCGTCACGCTATCTGGGATTGTAACACTTGTCAGCGCGG
>JAFQRH010000017.1 GCA_017410165.1 Alistipes sp.
ATCGCCGGCAGGGTGTGCAGTATCCCAAGCCAAGTCACTTTTTATATTAATCGAGCAGATTTTTTCGTACGCGCAGTTATAAAAAAGCAACATCGTAGGATTGCTCTCCACATACCAACCTCCTGCCGACATTGAAAAACCAACCGTAACCGGATTTGGATTATAATCACCAAAACGCTCTATACACTCCTGATATACGCCATTATCCTCTCCTAACGCGTGACTCACAATAGTCGTAGCAAATTCATCAAAAAGAGATAGGGTGAGGGTTACCTTATTATCCTCAGTTTTAGACGATCCGAGAACATTATACGATAATATATCATATATAAACTTTTGACTGTTCTCCCGATTAATATACGTGTAACACCCAACAGTGCCATAGGTGATAATATCATCCTTTTTTTCAAACCACGGACCGCAACTGCACATTATCGCCGAACCAAGCAACATCGCCACTATTTGTCTGAAAATACTCATAATATCAAATTTTAGTCAAAAAACAGCGTTCTAAACCACCAAGTGTATGCAAGCGCGCTACTCGAAGGTGTAATCGGTCGAGTACTCTATCTTCTCGCCCGTGTCGAGCGTCAGCGTTACAAATATCGTATGTGTGCCGGCAGTAGTGGGTAATTTTTCGGAAATCAACAAAATGTCGGCATTATTCACATATAATGTGCTATTAATCTTTAATAGCATCAAATCCTCCTCTTCGAGTTGGCTCAACGGCTTGGAAATATGCGTAAAAGTCGGGTAATCAATCCAACCCTGTTTGATATATGGATACAACGACTCAAAATCTATCGTAAATAAATCATTTAACGAATCGCCGGCAGAGTGCTCTGCATCCCAATCCGCACTGCTCTTTATCTCAATCGCGTGTATTATCTCATAAGCACAAGGATATGCTAATATCATTGTGGGATTGCTCTCCACATACCAACCTCCTGCCGACATTGAAAAACCGACCGTAACCGGATTTGGATTATAATCCCCAAAACGCTCTATACACTCCTGATATATGCCATCGTCTTCACCCAATGCATGTACCACGATATTTGTTAGATCTCTATAACGAATGGATAGCTTGATTGTTGCTTTGTTGTTTTCTGTCTCTACGGCGAGGACTTTGTACGACGGAGTATCAAATACATCTATTTGTGTGTTGTTTCTGTTAATGGTAATATACTCACCAACTGTGCCGTAGGTTACAATATCATCATGCTTTTCGTTCCAACAACTGCACATTATTGTTGCTGCGAGAACAATGACGAATATAGATTTTAGAAGTTTCATAATTTGGTTGTTAATCATTAATCAAAAAACAGAGTTCTAAACCACCAAGTGTATGCAATCGCTCTACTCGAAGGTGTAGTCGGTCGAGTACTCGATTTGCTCGCCCGTGTCGAGCGTCAGCGTTACAAATATCGTATGCGTGCCGGCAGTAGTGGGTAATTTTTCGGAAATCAACAAAATGTCGGCATTATTCACATACATTGTACTGCTAATTGTGAGTAGTGTCATATCATCTATTTCGATTTCATCCGCCGGTTTCTTTATATATGTTGCGACACTTCCCGTCCATCCACGTTTGATATACGGATACACCGAGTGAAAAATAATTGTAAATATATCGTTTAAGGATGTGCCAGCAGGGTGTTCTGCATCCCAATCCGCACTGCTCTTTATCTCAATTTTGTGTATTATCTCATAAGCACAAGGATATGAACCCAATGGGTAAGACTTGTCTGTAACATACCAACCGCCCGCCCAGCTTGCATAACTCAAAGTAACAGGATTTGGGTTATAATCACCAAAACGCTCTATACACTCTTGATATACTCCGTCATCTTTATATAATGCGTGAGACTCTATATTTGTTATATCTCGATCGTGGATGGATAGTTTGATTGTTACTTTGTTGTTTTCAGTCTCTACGGCGAGGACTTTGTACGACGGAATATTCCATACGTCTATATGTTCGTTCTTTCTATTAATGGTAATATACTGACCAACCGTACCGTAAGTCACAATATCTTCATACTTTTCGTTCCAACAAGCGCACATAACTAACGTGGCGAGAACAATGACGAATATAGATTTTAGAAGTTTCATAATTTGGTTGTTAATCATTAGTCAAAAAACAGAGTTCTAAAACAAGATAGCGTCGGGGGTCGAGACCTCAAAATTAACCTAATTGCTTTCTGCAAAAATAAGTATATTTCATTGAAAAAGCAAATAGTTGGCCCTCAAAAAATAAGGTCGGGTAAGGTCAGGTAAGGTCGGGTAAGGTCGGGGGTGGCATTGAATGGCAGTCGTTCGCTTGCGCTCACTGAATGGCAAGGAATGGCAAGGAATGGCATTGAATAGCAAAATCCCGCTCTGCCATTAAGCACTCGCAGAGTGCAGAGCGGCGAGGTTTTTGCGGATAGGTAGGCGGCAGGGATTAAACAAAATGTGAAAAACGATGCGAGTATATAGTTTTCGCTAATAGCGTTATAAAAAATATCAATTTGACAAATACAAAACAATGCACTATATTTGCATCAGAAAACAGAAACAATAACAACTTAAAACTTTTACAAATATGTTAAGCAGCAAATTACACACAGCAATTAACGAGCAGATTAACGCCGAGTTGTGGTCGGCATATCTCTATCTGTCGATGTCGTTGGACGCCGAGACAAAGGGTCTGAAAGGCGTTGCAAATTGGTTTTACGTTCAGTGGTTGGAGGAGCAGGACCACGCACGTATCTTGATGAACTACCTCAACTCGCGCGATGCGAAGGTCGTATTGAAGCCGATTGCAGAGGTGCGCACCGAGTGGAATTCGGTGTTGGAGATGTTCCAAGAGACACTCAAACACGAAAAGGTCGTGACAGGTCTGATTAACAACCTCGCAGCCATCGCAGCCGAGGACCGCGATTTCGCATCGTCGAATATGCTCGTATGGTTCGTAAACGAGCAGGTCGAGGAGGAGGAGTCGGCACGCGATATGATTTTCGCAGCCGAGTCGGTCGAGGGTGACAAGTACGGTATGTATCAGTTGGACAAAGAGTTGGCCACACGCACATACTCGCAGGCATCACCTCTGGCAGCCGGCGCAGAGTAGTGGCGACGCTCGACGAGCGGTCAAACGCTCGAAGAAAAAAATTATGGTTTATTATTGGTTAAAAAATATTAAAAGGAAGGGTAAAAATTATGGCAACAAGATTTTATAAATGCAATCACTGCGGTAACGTAATTGAAAAAGTTGTAGATAAGGGTGTTCCGGTAGTATGCTGTGGCGAGCGTATGCAGGAGCTTATCCCGAACACGGTCGATGCAAGCGGCGAGAAGCACGTGCCGGTCGTGACACAGTTAGACGAGAATACGATAAAGGTCGAGGTGGGCAGCGTAGCACACCCGATGCTCGAAGAGCACCACATCGCGTTCATTTACGTCGAAACCGAGCGCGGCGGTATCCGCGTAAACCTTACGGACAAGCCGGAGGCAGTCGTATATCTTGGCGACGAGCGACCGATAGCCGTATATGAGTACTGCAATCTGCACGGATTGTGGAAGACGGAGTTGTAACAAGCCACTTTTTATACTTCCGTAGAGAGACCCCCTGCACGATATTGTTCGGCAGGGGGTCTTGACTTGTATCCGTATGTGGCTACTCGCGCACTACTCGATAAAGAGCGGACCGTCGGTTGGGCGCAACACATCGGTCACCATACGGCGCGAGGTCGCAGGGAGGAATATCTCTTTCGCAGAGCGCAAATCCTCGCAACTGAAACCGAGCGAGAGACGATAGTCGCCCGCATAGGTCACCCACGCCGACTCCTTCTCGACAAACATCGCCAAATCGTCCGCCGTAAGGGCAAAGCGCACCTCGCACGACGAGCCGGGCGACAGCGTCGGGGTTTTATGGTAGCCGCGCAATTCGACAACAGGTCGCGCCTCGTGCGGAAAGAGTGCCGTCGAGTAGAGTTGTACGACCTGCTTGGCTGCACGTTCGCCGCAGTTGGTCACGCGGCACGTAACAACGAACTGCTCACCCTCGCGCTCAACCATCATATCCGAGAGCGAAAAGTCGCTATACGTCAGACCATAGCCAAACGGATAGGCAACCTCCACACCTCGCGTTACGTAGTGGCGATAGCCGACGAAGATATCCTCCACGTAGTTGGTATAGTCGATATTCGGCTGGTCGTAGTACTTATGTACGCTACTGAAATTCTCGAACGACTGATTTAAGCCCGTCTCCGGCACATTGACCGGGAAGTTTTGCGACGGCACGTCGGCATACGAGAGCGGGAAGGTCATCGGCAGGTGACCGCTTGGCGACACACGGCCGAGCAGCACATCCGCCACCGAGCGTCCACCCTCCTGACCCGGCATCCAGCAGACCAATACCGCATCCACCTTATCGCGCCACGAAGCAACCTCCACCGGACCGCAGACATTCAACACAACCACCACGCGTTTGCCCGCTGCGCGGAACTCGCGGCTCACCTCGTTTATCAACGCGCGTTCGTCAATGCGCAGATTGAAATCGCGCTCGACGTGACGCTCGAAACCCTCTGCCGAGTTACGCGATATGGTCACAATCGCCACATCTGCCCTATCGGCACTACCCACAACAAGCGAGCGCGGGTCACGAATCTCGTTCGGGCGCAACGTGTAGTGCGTCCAACGGCGATGCTCGTCAAGCGGGGCGATACGCGCACGCTCCTTCTCCATATGTGCCACATATTGTGCATCAATCGTCTCGTCGAAATGCACACCATTCGAGAGCAGACCCTCGCGCAAATCGACTACGTACGGCTTATTCACATCGCCCGAACCTCGTCCGCCGGCGATAAAGTCGTAACTGCCAACACCAAAGAGCGCGACACGCGCACCCTCGGCCATCGGCAACGCCGCATCCGCATTTTTCAGCAACACAAAGCCCTCGCTTGCCACTTCGCGAGTCACGGCGGCGTGCGCCTTCAAATCGGGAGCATTGCTGAAACGATACCCTTTGAAGCGCGGAGTCTTGACGATGAGTTTCAGGATGCGCGTCACACACCTATCGAGGGCCGCCTCGTCGAGTCGTCCTTCGCGAACGGCACTCACAATCGCCTCGTAGTGTGCCGGTTTGCCCGGCTGAATCATATCGTTACCGGCAGCAACCTGCGCAGCAGCATCCAAACCACCACCCCAATCGGTCATAATCGTACCCTCGAAGCCGAACTCGCCTCGCAGCACATCCTCCAACAGACCTCTATCCTCCGACGTATAACGGCCGTTAAGATAGTTGTACGAGGTCATTATCGTCCACGGTTGCGACTCGCGCACCGCAATCTCGAAGTTACGCAGATATATTTCGTGCAGGGCTCGTTGCGAGATGCGTGCATCGTTCGCCAGACGATTTATCTCCTGATTGTTGGCGCAGAAGTGTTTGAGCGACGTGCCGACATCGTTACTCTCCACACCATTGATAAACGCCGCCGCAGTCATACCCGCTAAAAGCGGATCTTCGGAGTAGTACTCGAAGTTGCGACCGCACAACGGGTTACGCATAATATTAACGCCCGGCGCAAGCAGCACATCGACACCATACTCCTTCACCTCGTTACCCATCGCCTCGCCCACACGGCGCACAATTTCGTCGTTCCACGTCGCTGCCAAGTGCGTACCCACCGGAAAACCCGTACAGTAGTACGTCCGCGAATCGCCTTTGCGCGTAGGGCTTATGCGCAGACCCGCAGGGCCATCGGCAAGCACGATGCTCGGAATGCCGAGACGCTTAACGGGATAGGTGATACCCGCCGCACCCTCGACAATATACTCGGTATAGCCCGCCTCGCCCGCCATCTTCTGGTCCTTCATATTGGCACCGACCACAAGATGCGCCTTCTCTTCGAGCGTAAGTTCTTTAACGATATCGGGAATATTATCCTCCCTCAAACGGAGATTCTCTTCGGCCGCTGCGACACCCGTCGTCAGCATAGCCAAAACAAGCATTAAGGTCTTTTTCATAGCGCGTTAGTCTGTTTATAGACAAAGATAATCTTTTTTTTGCTCTTTGCCTCTCTTATGCGCGCTTTTTTTGCCCACACGCCACCGCCCAACAAAAAATAGGGCTGTACGACACTCGCCGACAGCCCCACAACATATCTTTTCGGGTGACTACTCCACTCTTTTCAGCACATCGAGCAACAGCACCCAGAACTTTTCAACAGTCGAAATCTCGATACGCTCATCCGGCGAGTGCACACCGCGCAGAGTCGGACCAAACGAGACCATCTCCAAATGCGGATACTTTTCGAGGAACAGACCGCACTCCAAACCGGCGTGGATAGCGCGCACCTTCGGCTGCGTACCGAACAGGTCGGCATACGACGCCTCGCACCACTTCAAAAGTTGCGAATCGGGATTCGGAGCCCAACCCGGATAGCCGTCCGAATGCTCGACCGATGCGCCTGCCAACTCAAAGACCGACTCGACCTGACGCATTGCGTAGAGTTTCGCGTGGCCAACCGACGAACGCTGCGACGTAGTGACGACAATCTCGCCCTCCGACGGCATCTTAACCGAAGCGAGGTTGGTCGAGGTCTCGACCAGACCCGGCATTGCCGCCGACATTGCAATCACGCCGTTAGCAACACCAACCAATGCGCGAATGAGTGCGCGTTGAGTCTTCCAATCGACCAAATGCGTCGGGCACTCGCACTCGGCGAGCGAGAAGCGCACGTTCGGCTCGGTAAGGCGGATTTCATCCGTAGCGAGCGACTCGAACTCTGCAAAATATATCTCGAACGCCTTCTTCTGCGCCGCAGGAACACCCACCACAGCATACGCCTCACGCGGGATAGCATTACGCAGATTACCACCGTCGAAACGGCTCAATCGCAGACCATACAGCAACTCCGATTCGAGCAGCATACGCGCCAGCAACTTATTCGAGTTGGCGCGACCCTTGTCGATATCGTCGCCCGAGTGACCACCACAAAGACCTGCAACCTCCACGCGATAGTAGCCATAGTCGGCAGGTGCCGTCTCCGGCGTATAGTGGAACGTAGCAACCGTATCGACACCTCCGGCACAACCGATAAAGAGTTCGCCCTCGTCCTCCGAATCGAGGTTGATAAGGTACTTGCCGCTAATCATATCGTCAGCCAAGCAGAATGCACCCGTAAGGCCCGTCTCCTCGTCGATGGTAAAGAGCGCCTCAACCGGACCGTGTTCGATTGTCGGGTCGATAAGCACAGCCAAAGCCGCCGCGACACCGATACCGCAATCGGCACCGAGCGTCGTACCCTCGGCCATAACCCAACCATCGACGATGCGCGTACGAATCGGGTCGCGCTCGAAGTCGTGCTGCACATCCGAATTTTTTTCGCACACCATATCCATATGTGCCTGCAAGACCACCGTCGGGCGCGATTCGTAGCCCGCCGTAGCCGGCACTCTCATAACGACGTTACCGACCGCATCACGCTTGTAGTCAATATTGTGACGAGTGGCAAAATCGATGAGGTATGCAATAATCTTCTCCTCCTTTTTCGACGGACGTGGCACACGCGTAATCTCGTCGAACAACTCCCAAACAAGTGTCGGGTTCAAATTTCTGATTTCGGACATAATATCTCTTATTTTTATTGTTTTAGCAACTGTTTAATCTTTAACTATAAGGCAGACAGCCGTAGCCGACACACCACGCTCCTCGCCCTCGAAGCCCAGACGTTCGGTCGTTGTCGCCTTGACCGACACGCAATCGAGCGTAACGCCTGCGGCGCGCGCAATTTCGCTTCGCATCGCATCTATATACGGGCGCAATTTCGGACGTTGCATCGCCACCGTCGAGTCGATATTCGCAATTCGGTAGCCACTCTCGCCAAGCAGCACAGCAACACGCGCGAGCAGTTTGCGCGAGTCGATGCCCGCAAACTCTGCCGACGTATCGGGAAAGTGTTTGCCGATATCGCCCAATGCCGCAGCACCAAGCAGTGCGTCACAGATGGCGTGTATAAGCACATCGCCGTCCGAATGGGCGATACACCCCTTCGTATGCGGAATCTCGACACCGCCCAACACGAGGCGCAACCCCTCGCCGAGCGCGTGAACATCATAGCCCTGACCTACTCTAAACTCCATAATCTCGATTCAAAATTTTCGTTTCCGCCTCAAAGTTAAAAAAAATCGCGGAAAACGAGTACGCTTTCCGCCACTATTCATCGTAATTCTTCCAACGAGCCGATATAACGCATCGTACCATCAGCCGTAACGACCGCCATTTGCACCTCGCCCGTATCGAGTGGCACAACGATTTCGACAGCCCACCGCGACGACTCTCTCTCCAACGTGCAGAGTATGCGCCAATACGCCTCATCGACAAGCGTAGCCGAGTAGTCATCGACCGGCGCGTCGAACTGCTCGGTATATATCACCATATTGACAAACTCGAATGGCAGGTGCATTGTCGCCACAGAGCCATCCAACGAGAAGAAGAAGTTGTAGGCATACGTGTCGCGCGTCGCACCCAAAGCGGCATTCTGCATCACTACGGGGCGAAACACATAGTGGCGCGAAGTGACCACCTCGGTCACGTGCGAGGCGAACTGCGCATCACGCTGTGCGCGATGCGAGAGCGAGTCGGGCGCGACGGTGCGAGGGTGACCCATCGCACCGCAGGTCGCAACACTCGCAAAGAGCATTGCGACCATACGTTTCATCGGTAACATAGCCACACACGCGAGTTAAATTCCCGTAATCGAGCCGTCGTACTGCACATCCGGAAACCACGGATTCGAGATGGTCAGCGTTGCACTACCTGGCGACGAGAATATCGAGAGCGAGAAGCGATAGTCGGTAGCCGAATAGAGTGTCGAAGAGAAGGTTACAAGCCATCCATCGCGCGTCTGTTCGGTCGTATAACCCGACACGTAAGGCAACGTATAGTTAAGTATCGAGAAGTAGTACGGCGGTGTCACGCCCTTGATATACGGCAGGCAGACATCCACCTCGCTACCCCACACCGTCAGCGCGAAGTTCGGATTGTTCAACATACGGGTCGAGCCCGCCGGCAGTTGCTGTATATCATCCGGCAGGAATCGGAAGTTGCGCGAGAGGACTATCGAATCCATATATCGCTCGTACTCGGCGAGACGTTCGGCACGACGTTGTTCACGCTCCTTATGACGCTGTTCGCGCTGCTCTTGCTTGACGCTCTGCGTCGATGCACTCACTCGTGTCGTTTTGGACGACTGCGTATAGCCGACAACGAACAGAGCCGCAGCGGCCAACAATGTTGCGAGAAATAGAATTTTTCGTTTCATAGGCGTAATATTTTTTGTTTACATTACGCCTCAAAATCAAATATCGCGCCGCAAATCGTAACCACAACAAAAGGGGCTCGCAACACAAATGGTCGCTCGCCCCTTCCCTCTATTCAAAATATACGTACGTGCTTCTTACAACACGGCACCCCACTCTTTAAGCGTTGCCACCAAAGCCGCCGTATCGACATCCTGCACCGCGCAACCCTTTGCCACGCACTGCGCCGCAGCAGCACCTGCCGCCTGGCCTGTTCCCATACAACTTGCCATAACGCGCAACGAAGCGAGCGCCTGACGGTCGGTCGAGATACAACGACCGGCAACGAGCAGGTTCGGATACTCGGGTGCAATCAGCGCACGGTACGGAACGTATGCCGGACGAGTCAAGTCGATACGCGTCTGATGCGTACCCTTGCTTGCGTGGATATCAATCGGGTGGATTCCGCGCGAAATACTATCCTCGTAGTGGAACGTATTGACATATTCGTCAGCCGTTACGGTATGCACACCGACAATACGGCGCGACTCGCGGATACCCGCCTGCGGAGCCGTCGAAGAGACGTAGCAATCCTTAAACTCCTTGAAATTCTCTTTCAACACGCGAGCAAACGTGAAAATATCCTCGCGGAGTTGGCACTCGACAGCACTGAAATTGCGGTTGTCGGTCGAATCCGCCGCGCGGCGCGTAATATTCACCGCCACGCTACCCTTGTGCATCACATTATTGAACCACGGACCACCAAAATCAGGCAAATCGACACCCGCCTCCTTCATTGCAAGCAGTTTCTCGCGCACCGGACGGCATTGACTCGGGCCATTGATGCCGTTGTGATACATACATTTATTGAGCAGTTCGCTATCGGTATCGACGCCCGACAGAATGAAGCAGAACGACGACGGCTGCACCTCGCCATCCGGATTCGGCTGCATCGGCACGTCCGCCATATGGGCCAAATCGCCATCGCCCGTACAGTCGATAAAGACCTTCGACGTGAGCGTCTCCAACCCATTCTTATTCTCGATAATGACGCTATCGATACTCTTGCCCGACATCTCGCAACCGACCATTGACGAGTGGGTATAGATATCGACACCCGCCTCCAAAATCATTCGCTGGCAACAGAGTTTGTAGAGCTCGATATCGAAGTCGATATTTGCCTTTGGCCACTCGATGAACGCACCGCCCATCTGCTCCAAACGCTTCACAAACTCCCACGGAATACCGCCGATAACCAACTCGTTTTTCAGCGCAAATACGCTGATTGGAGCCACATAACCGATAGTCGCCATACCACCAAAGAAGCCGTAGCGTTCGATGATTGCCGTCTTTGCACCCTGTCGCGCAGCAGCAATCGCCGCAATGAAACCGGCAGGGCCGCCACCAACCACCACCACATCATAGTTGCCCGCGAGTGGAGCAAGTTTGCGAATCTTGCGATTCGTCTCTTCCGCCTCGTCACACGACGTGAGCAGGGATGGCGATACCGCCATAACAGCCAATCCGGCTACCGCTTTTTTCAGAAACAAGCGTCTTGAAATCTTTGTCATATTTGGTTTGTTTTAGTTTTTTCCCGTGCTTCGGTATTGCCGTACCCACCTCTTCGCACATACGGCACAATAACCCTTGCAAGATAGCAAAAAAATCGCAACCAAACAAAAAAAGGGCGTGTCTAACAAGTTTTTTTAGACACGCCCTTCTCTGTTAGAAGTTGTATAACAAGAGTGTTTTCAAGGCTTAAACCTTCTTCGAAGGCTTTTGGTTGCTTCGGTTCGGCAAAACAAATTTTGTTTTGCTCTCCCCTTAATCGCAACCTTGCGTAGCCCGAAAAAGCGCAGTTTACTCGGCGTAAATGAGCTTTTGAGGGCAAGCGTAACGCAGAAATCACCTTGCGAGACGGCTTCTTGTCGTTCAAATAAATATCGAATTACTTCTCCGTCGGCTGTGCCTCGTTTTTGTCGGATTGCTCCGCTGTCGGAGCCGTCGTCACACCCTTCGGGCGGTTGTTATAAAGGAAACGGCGAATCTTCTTCGACGGCGTCTTTACAAACTCCTGCTCCTCCTCAACAACCTCATCAACACGCGAATAGCGATTCACACGCTCGTTCACGTACTGTTTGATCTCCTCCATCTTCTCGTCGCGGAACTTAATCCACTCCTCCTTCTTCTGGTGCCACGTATCGACCAACTCGGCATAGCGTGCCTCGATGGCATCCTTATCGATATTGACCAGAGCCACGAGGTGACCCTCCTGCTCGATTACGAGCGACTCGTTGATGAAGACGTGCTGGTTGAGAACACTTTCGATATCCTCCGGGAAGATATTTTCACCACTCGGGCCGAGAATCACATTCTTCGAGCGGCCACGAATATAGAGCCAACCATCATCGTCGAACGATGCGAGGTCGCCCGTACGGAACCAACCATCCTCGGTGATAACCTCGCGGGTTGCCTCCTCGTTTTTATAGTAGCCGACCATCAAGCTCGGAGTCTTGACGAGCAACTCGCCAATACCGGTCTGCGGATTGACGTTCTCCAAACGGCCCTCGATGCCCGTCAAAAGCGGGCCAGTCGAGCCAACGCGCAACATACCATCCACAGCACCAGCCAGCAGCGGAGCCGTCTCGGTCAGGCCATAGCCGATATCGTAGATAAAGTTTGCCTCCTGCAAGAACTGCTCGACCGTCGCGTCGAGTTTCGCACCACCGATACCGAAGAAACGGATACGGCCACCGAAGGTCTTGGTGAGTTTCTTACCCGCCACACGATGCAACGCACGGCGGATAAA
Source organism: Alistipes sp. (assembly GCA_017410165.1). GTDB lineage: Bacteria > Bacteroidota > Bacteroidia > Bacteroidales > Rikenellaceae > Alistipes. The sequence continues at coordinate 12,095 of JAFQRH010000017.1, forward strand.
ACCAACGCCGTAGAGCGTCGAGATAAACTTGTTGGCGGTAAACTTCTTCAATACCGCACCACGATAGACCTTCTCGATGATGAGCGGCACGGTGAGCATAATCGTAGGACGCACCTCGCGCATAGCAGGCATCAGCACCGATACGGTCGGTGCCTTGTCCAGATAGACAACGTGCGAACCGTGATTAAATGCCAAAATCAGACCGATTGTACACTCGTACGTATGTGCCAACGGCAACACCGAGAGAAAAATGTCGGACTCATAGACCATAAAGAGTTTGTCAATCATCCACAACTGCGAAGTGAGCGTGCGATGCGTATGCATAACACCCTTCGGCTGCGATGTAGTACCCGACGTGTAGATAATAGCCGCCAAATCGTCCGGCTGCGGAATGCGGGTGGAGCCATTGCCATCCTTAACCTTTTGAGAGAGAATACCGAGATTCTTCGTACGCACCACGATATTCAGACGGTCGGCCGTCTTCTTCGAGAGCTTCGAGAAGAGTTTGTCCGAAACGAAGAGCGCCTTCGACTCGGAGTGTTCTACAATACGATCAATATCCTCCGATGTAAAATCGGGCATAATAGGCACAACTACATAACCCGCCGAGGTAATTGCAAAGTAGCTCACGCCCCAATTTGGAACACTGCTACTGAGAATTGCCACACGGTCACCCGGCTGGATGTCGGCATCCTTCAACATCTCCTGAATCCTCTCCACACGCTCGCCTACCTCCTTATAGGTAACTTCCGCTCCGCGCCAAATAGAGAAAGCAACGCGGTCCGAGAACTTCTTAACGCTCTCGTGAAGCACCTCATACAAAGTGTTTAGTTTCATTTTATGTAAATTTAAGTTAATTTTGAGTGTACTGCACCTTAATTTCGGGCAAAAGCGCAGGTACACAATTATTCGCAAAAATAGTGTATTTTTTGAGAAAAGTACTAATTTTGGCGTAAATTTTATGCGAAATGTTGGATTTAGAACATATCAAACGGTGTGCGGCAGAGGTCGGTTTTGATCTGTGCGGCGTGGCGAAATGTCATCCGATGTCGTCCGACGGGGCTTTTTTGCAACGCTGGTTAGAGGAGGGCAACGGCTCTACACTCGCATACCTTGAACGCAACGCCGAGAAGCGAGCCGACACGACGCTGCTCGTCGAGGGCGCAAAGAGCGTTATCGTATGTGCCATCGCCTACAAAAACCCGATAAGCGAGGGGTATGCACCCGATTGCCGTACGAAGATTGCATCGTACGCCTGCGCGGAGGACTACCACACGACCATACGCCGAATGTTGCAACAGCTCTGCGAGCGTCTTCGCAGCGAGCATCCGACACTGCGCGGACGCGTATTTACAGACTCGGCACCGATTTTTGAGAAGCGGTATGCCGTCGAGGCAGGTTTGGGGTGGATTGGTCGGCAATCGCTACTCGTAACGCCTCAATTTGGCACGTTCGTACTGCTCGGCGAGGCGGTCGTATGCGAGGAGTGCAATGGCTACGATGTGCCGTTACAGGGCGTGGGGTGTGGCGAGTGTCGTCGATGTATTGATGTCTGTCCGAATGGAGCCGTTCTCGACCGCCATATAGATACGCGCCGCTGCATATCGCGCCTCACCATCGAGCGCGAAGAGGAGCCGATGGCAGAGACCGCAGAGCCGACTCTGCACGGATGGCTGTTCGGATGTGACGAGTGTCAAACGTGTTGCCCGTACAACCGACGCGCACCGATAGCCACCGCTCCACACGTGGCACCGCTATTCGACCCACGCGAGATGAGTGCCGAGGATTGGCAAAAAATGAGCGAAGCGGAATTTGCATCCCGCTTCGCCACAACACCACTCTCACGCTCCTCACGCGAGAGAATCCTGCGCAACATTAAATGATATTGCACTTAATCTGCTCTACAATATAACGCACATCGTCGTCCGTCACACACGGGCCACTCGGCAGACACATTCCGCGGGCAAACAACGCTTCGCTGACACCATTGACGTATGCCGGAGCATCGGCATAAATCGGCTGACGATGCATCGGTTTCCACAACGAACGCGCCTCGATACCCGCCTCATCCAATGCCACACGCATCGCCTCAACATTCGGATTTGGTTCGCACTCGGTGTGCAATGCACCGCCACCGTGCGTAACACCCGCAGCACCTCCGACAGCACCCTGCACCGCTTGACAATAGGCGTGCTCCTCGCCCCGAACGTGCAACTGCTCGTCGAGCAGAATCGTGCAAAGCCAATAGTTGCTATCGAAGCGTGGCGACGGATTCTCGTGCAACGTAATGCCCTCAACGTCGGAGAGCAACTCCTTGTACAATGCGCAGACGTGCTTATGATGGGCGATATGCTCGTCGGCAACCGTCATCTGACCGCGACCGATACCTGCGCAGATGTTCGACATACGATAGTTGTAACCAATATGTTCGTGCTGGTAGTAAGGGTACGCCTCACGTGCCTGCGTAGCGTAGAACATAATATCTCTCTTATGCTCCTCGTCTGGGCACACAAGCGCACCGCCGCCCGACGTAGTAATCATCTTATTGCCATTAAACGACAATACACCGTAGCAGCCAAACGTACCACACACCCGACCATCGAAACGCGAGCCAAAGCCCTCGGCAGCATCCTCTACGACCGGAATATCGTACTTCTCGGCCACAGCCATAATCTCGTCTATCTTCGCCGGCATACCGTACAGATAGACCGGAACGATGGCCTTCGGCTTACGACCCGTCTTGGCAATACGATCCTCGATTGCCTCGGCGAGCAATTCGGGCGACATATTCCACGTTTCGGGCTCCGAATCGACGAATACGGGGGTCGCACCCAGATATTTTATCGGATTAGCCGAAGCGCAGAACGTAAACGACTGACAGATAACCTCATCGCCTGCCTGCACACCACAACCAATCAGTGCTAAATGCACAGCAGCCGTACCTGCCGACAGGGCAACAACGCTTTTGCCCTCACCGACAAATGCTTCAAGATCGGCCTCAAAACCATTGACATTAGGGCCGAGCGGCACCACCCAATTTGTATCAAACGCCTCCTGTATAAATTTCTGCTCCTCGCCCGACATATGCGCCAAACAGAGATAAATTCGCTTTTGCATAATGAAATTATTAATATCTATTTAATATGGAGCATAACACCACCCCACGAATATCCTACACCAAAGCCAGACAGCAGCACATTGCCTCGCAATACTCCTTGCTGTTTAGCATCACACAAAGCAATCGGAATACTATTCGATACCGTATTGCCAACTTTTGCCATATTGACAAAAAATTTATCTTCTGCGATCTTCAATTTCTTGCGCAAAAAATTCAGCATATATTTATTTGCCTGATGGAAGACATACAAATCAATATCATCTTGTTCAATGTTATTTTTTAACAATGTCTCTTTTACTACTTTCGGCACATTTTGTTGCGTAAACGAAAATATCTCCGCTCCATTCATATAGAGATAATCAGCAGAATGCGGATTACCATTTTCGTCAAAAGAGACCTCTTCCGATCTATTCGGAAAACGCATTGCGCCACTCTTTACAATCAGGTTTTCTGCACCTGTTCCATCTGTACCCAATACAAAATCCTTGATTTCGGCAAAGCCCTCATTCGAGATAATGGTAGCAGTCGCGGCATCTCCAAAAATTGTGCGATTACCCTTATCTCGTGGATGAAGATGCTTATTATAAGTTTCTGCCGTAAGCAGCAACACACAACGAGCTATGCCGCCCACAACAAGTCCCTTTGCAATTGCCAAACCATACACGTAGCCAGAGCACCCCAAATTAAAATCGAATGCACCTATATCAGTTCTAAGGCCTAAACGAGATTGGACGATACAAGCCGACGTCGGCAATATATAATCCGGACTTTGTGTACACAATATAACAAAATCCACACTCTCCTTTTGGATATCACTACGCCCCTCAAATAGTTTCTCTGCTGCTTTTATTGCCATATCGGTTGCCGTCTCATCAGAAGCGGCTACATGTCGTTCATCAACCCCCACCTTAGAAGCAATCTTATCAACAGTCCATTCAGGAAATTCTGCCACGAGTTCCTCATTAGAGACTACCCTTGAAGGCAAATAATACGAAATTGCTTTTATGTATGCCATTTATATGCTATTAAACTAATGTAAGTTCTCCTCCGCCCGTAATATCAATGCACGAGCCGGTCATCCACTGCGATGCGTCAGATAATAGGTATATGCTTAAATACGCAACATCTTCGGGTTGTCCAAAGCGTTTTAACGGATAACGCGCTTCTGCCTCTGCAAAACTTTCCCCTATTGTCTCCGCATCTCGTCTTATCAAATCGGTCCAAACCATTGCAGGACAAATACAATTAACCCTAATTTGTTTCGGAGCCAATTCCAAACCCAAAGTTTTAGCATATCCAATAATAGCACCCTTCGAAGCGCTATACACGGCATTACCCACTGCCGGAGCGAATGGTGCGCGCGAAGCAATAAAAACTATGGATGCCGACTTGGCTATGCGCTTCTTTTTCAGAAGATGCTTCTGCAATAGAATCGGAGCAATGACATTTGGAGCAAAAACAAAATCAATATCGCTCTTCTTTATCGCTTGTGCAGGTTTACGCACTCCCACTCCGGCACAATGCACGACTCCATCCAAGACAGGCAGTTGTTCGACCAACGATTCAACCTGCTGCTCCTCTGCAATATCCGCAGAAATGGAGATATGCCCATCTCCGAACAACATTGATTGTGTTTCAGCTAAACGCTCCTCATTTCGACCGGTAATCACCACATGTGCGCCCATTTTAGAACACTCGACAGCAATAGAGCGTCCAATACCGGAAGATGCGCCAGTGACAAGAATGGTCTTACCAGATAATGAAAACGGATTATAATTCATATTACTTTAAAGCAACAACTCGCTCAAAAAGTTCTTGAATAGTTACCGCACTACGAATATCATCACCTTTCAATACGACATCGTACTCCTCATCAACCATTGCGATTATCGAAAGAGCAATAAGCGATGACCACTCGTCCAACTCTCGAAATTTTGTTTCCGGTGTAAAAACACTGGCATCAGTATCATCAAACTGTGCCGCAAAATTCTCAACAAATTGATTCAGCTCCATAGTATAAAATTTAAAATGTTAAAGTTAAACTATTATTTTTCAATACTCTTTATCACCTTACAACGATTTCCGGCTGCAATACAATTATCCGGAATATCCTTGGTCACGACCGATCCGGCACACACCAACGACCACTTGCCAATATGTACGCCCGGTACGACCACCGACCCTGCTCCGATTTGCGTTCCTTCGCCAACGGTTACATTGCCACACAATGTTGCGTTGGGCGAGATGTGCGCAAAATCACCAATCACACATTCGTGATCGACCGTTGCTCCGGTGTTAATAATGCAATGGCGACCAATTCGCGCCTCCGATTGCACAATTGCTCCGTGCATTACGACCGTTCCCTCGCCAACCGCTGCACGAGGTGATACAACTGCCGAAGGATGGACTGCCACCCCAAACTCGCCACCTATTCGTTCGGCAATACGCTTACGGATCTCGTTATTACCAATACTGATAATCAACTTGTTGCCTTCACGAGCAACAAAACTACTTACCGGGTATCCCAACAGCGATGTAACCGATTCGTTATCGTCAAACAAGCCCTCTATCTGCTCGCCACACGCCTCCAATATCTCAATTATAACCTTTGCGTGTCCGCTTGCTCCGTAAAGATACATACGCTCTAATTATTTCCGTTAAAAGGTTCCATCGTGGCAGACGTAGCCGAAGATATATCCGACCGACAAAGCACCTTTTTGATTGTTATAAATATTATCTGCAAATCTGTTTTCAGCGATACATTATCGACATACCACACATCCAAGCGAAATTTTTCGCCCCACGATATAGCATTACGACCGTGACACTGCGCCCAACCCGTGATACCCGGACGGACATCGTGACGACGCGCCTGCTCGGCACTATATAACGGCAGATACTTAACCAACAGCGGGCGCGGACCGATAAGCGACATATCGCCCTTCAAGACGTTGATTAGTTGCGGCAACTCGTCAATTGACGTCGAGCGCACAAAACGACCAACGCGAGTCAGGCGTTCGGCATCGGGCAACAACTCTCCGTCAGCACCTCGCTCGTCGGTCATAGTCTTATACTTTATGATTTTGAACACCTTACCGTGCAATCCCGGACGCTCCTGCAAAAAGAATGCTCCTGCACCCTTATTTGCAAAGTGCAACCAAATAGTCACAACTATCAAAACGGGGCTGAGGCAGATCAACGCCACGAGCGCAATCCAAAAATCAAAAAACCGCTTAAAAAAGTGTCGATACATAATCCTACAAACCGTTATACATTTCAACCATCGCCCGCCACAACTCTCGTTGGTCAAAACGCGAGGCGACCATTTCACGTGCGACGGATGCCATTTGGGCAGTATGTTCTCTATCCGATACCATATCTTTCATTGCACAATACAAAGCATCGGCACTCTTTTTAGGAATTATCACACCATTTACGCCCGGCTCCACCACCTCGTCACTGCCATTGATATCGGTAACTATAACCGGCAAGTCCATCGCTCCGGCTTGTAGAATCACATTCGGGAAGCCCTCGCGATACGATGGCAAAATCAACACATCAGATGCTACCAAGTATGGACGAACATCCGACTGGTAACCTTCGAAAACAATCTTCTCGCTCTGTTCGATACGTTCCTTGGTTTGTGCCGGTACGGGATCCACTTCATCCTCAAATCGACCGACCAAACGCAAACGCACATCTGCCCTCTCTTGCGACAATCGGTCGAACGCCTCAACAAGTTCGTTTATACCCTTATCGCGCACCATACGACCAATAAACACGAATGTAAAATCGGTGTTCTCGCCACGCACATCCGCCGCTTTGTCCATCACCTCCTCCGTGCGATCAAACCACGTGAGATCGATGCCATTGATATTACCGTTCAATATCTTTTGCATCGGTTTGCGTGTAATGCGCTCGCGCAGCAGAGTCGCCTTGACGCCATCGCCCTCCGGAATAACCTTTGTAGCGCACAAGCAGGTGATACGCTCCATCGTTTTGAGAATAAATCGCAGAATGCCGTGCGTAGTTTCAAATCTCAAACCCGTAACCAAATATATTCTATGTGGCACACCGCACAGCATGGCGGCAACCATACCGAGCAGACTCGCTTTCGGCGTATTTGAGTGAACGATATCCGGACGCTCGCGGCGAAACAATTTTATCATTGCCCACAGCGATTTACAATCTGCCCACAACGAGATTTCGCGATGCATAGGCAGATTTACCGTACGCACACCTTCGCGCTCTGCCACTTGTTGTAGCACTCCAGTATCAGACGCGACACCTACCACCTCGAAGTATTGTGAAAGGTGTCGCAGCTGTCCTTTCAGCAAACCATTGAGCGATATATCGGCAGTAGTTAATCGAAGAAGTTTTAGCATAAACTATATATGCAAGTATTGTTTAATATACCGTTTTGCATCTGACACAGAACGTATTTTTCTAAATATTTTCTTTAAAACTATCCAATGTAGACGCAATTCTTTTTTTATTTCACAACAAAACATGGCCACATAAGAGTATGTTTCAACTTTTGCCCCCAAAGTTGCTTTTTCTAAATCTACATACCCATACTTTTGTCTCACATAAGCTCGAATACAATCATTCAATCTTCGCTCTACTCTTTTAACACTATATATATTATCTACTTTGTTGTTTATGTTTATCACCTCTCTTAATCTAACATTCATTGTAAATTGTCGTTGCCATGGACAAAATGTAAACATACCCTTTTTAAGGACAGAGTATTTTCCGCCCCTATTTATAGCCCAAAAAATTGTAGAGAAATAAACTTCCTCTCTTGCATATGCCATATCCATCGTTCTATAATCATAATAGCGCATTATCACATCTGCTATTCTTTCATATAGTTGTTTACGATAAAAAGTGCCTTCTACTTGAGAACCTACAATTTTTGTTGTATCCAGACTCGACATCATTAACTTTAATGACTCGTCTACTTGCGCTTGTCTTCCTGCTTTCCATTTTACATTGCAATCCACGTCATTATAGTCCAACCCACAATCATACTTTGAAATATAATCATATAGTCCTGGTCTTATGAATAGCTCATTACTTGCGCACATACAGAAATATTCAAAATCTACTATATTCTTGACAAAATTAAAATTCTCAATGTGCGCCTGAATTATATCATAATTCCCGTACGAACACGATTGGGGTTAATATACACATTTTTATATTGGGTAATCAGCTGCTCAAATTCGGATAATGACAAATCGCTATTTTTGTCTTCATATCCAAGACTTAAATGCAGAACCACTCCTGCATCTTTATTAAGAGACTGTATATTAATAATTTGATCTACAACGACCTCTAGTCTCTCATGGACTGGAATAGAAAAAAGAAGTTTTAACATAGTTACCGTTTTACCGTCTTGTTTTATATCGAACATATAGGTTGAGTAAAATACCAAATGGTATAGCCAGCACAACCAACGTCTTATTCGATGCCTCCGCTATAAATCTTTTATTCTTCGAGAAAATTGCGCTGGAAACATAGTGTATTGCATATCTAAATCTGTCACGAATATCCGGAAATATAGACATCAAAACATTTCTCTCGTGGGCAAATCCTCGTGGATTACGACGATATTGCTGAAACATATTCAACGTAGATCCGTCATTCATATATTCAACAACGCAATATACATCATTCGAGCACAGCAAATCATACTTTTGGTCAATCTGCTGATATACATAGTTTAACGGAGTAAACTTTTCTCCTTCAAAAGTAGGATATGGCATATATTGCGTAACAACATCCGTACGATAAACATATTTTTTATCACACACTACTCCATATTTACGCTTCAAATCATACGACTTACACTCGTGCAATCCCTCTGGAAACTGCGTGCCGACTACACGGCCATCAGCATATACGTCCAAACCTATCATACCCGCATATCGTTCGCTACCATACTTGCGCCAACGGTTGATAATAAGTTCGACTCCGTTATCAGCCATCCAATCATCCGAATCTATACACACATTAAGTTCGGTATCAATATGTTTATATGCCTCTGTATGACCAGTATGCATACCTCCGTTCTCTTTATAATAGTACTCGATTGGCACAATGCCTTCCTCAATCCATCCTTGCACCAAATCCTTTGTATTATCCGTCGAGCCATCATCAACAACAATCCATTTAAAATCCTTACAGGTCTGACGTTTGAGGGCTTCATACCCCTTATGTAATGTATATGCTCGATTATACGTTGTTGTAAAAACGGTTAATGTTGGTTTTGACATATTCAAGATTATCTATTTATTAAATTACTAAATTCACTCATTGTATAAGACTGCATCCCATAATTTTTATGACAATCGGCATAAAAAGCCAATATCTTTTCCAGATTATTGAGATTTTGTTCCATATCAGAACCGAAATTATGCGGATGCCACCACAAATGGTACAATTCCTTGTTGCGTGCAGCATAAAGGATTTCGTTTTTTATACGACGTACTTTTAACGGTTCAAACGTGCCCAGTTTCGCGTTATATGGTCGCAAAAAACGACTTGCCGGCACATTTGCGGGCTCTCTGCCCTCAAGCATATTATAGTTTACAGATGTCGAACCAGCGATGTTCAGATAACTATCTACGAATCGCGCAAAACGCTGAAATAGTTGCACAAACGCATTTGACGAACGAGCGTAGAATCGTCGGGCATTGCCTCGATATGTCGTAATACCATATTGTTTGCAAATATCGAGATAGTTGTCCGCAACATTATTTCGCGGGAAAACAATACTCTTTGGAGCTTTAATACCAAAAAGTTCAGCCGCCACAAGTGCAGCTTTAATATCTGCCTCAAAATCCTCTGCGGTTTGTCCGTCTGCCCAACAATTATAGTGCGAAAATGTATGTGTTGCCAACTCGATATTTGGATGTTTTTGCAGTTGGTCAATTATATCCGATGCAAAATACAAATCTGCATATCGGTCATCAATATTTGCGATATAATCATCCTCGAAAGGAGATAGGAAGCGACGTGTATATTTAGGAAGGCGACAAGGCAAATTTTTCAATGCCTGCGTCTTATCCTTAAAAAACAACAGCCCCACCACGGCGAACGTTGCGTGCACATCATACTTATCAAATAGTGCCAACATCCGCTCTATAACCTCACGTACTTGCTTTACATTCGTTTGTCCATACCCCTCCGGAGTGCAAATATCTTTCACACCCCACATCATCTCAAAATCAAGCGAAATTATAAAACTGCCGTGAGATATCATACTACCACAATGTTTCTCCATCTGAATCCGCTAGTGTTACCAACGCAAATTGTCTATTATCAATATCACTTTTTCGATCTTTATAGTGCATTTTGCCAATAATCGGACGCGGACGTCCAATAGATTTCATATATGCACGCTCCAATTGTTTGTCGATATTTGCATGAGAAGATCCGCAGATTAATATTGCAAGCCACATTTTACGCATAATCTTTTTTATGGCCTGTAAGATTGCTGATAACTCGTGTTTCTGTTGCAAGTTGCATCTAAAATCAACCAACACAACCGCCGTAATACCCTTTTTAACAATTGTTCGCAATACAAAATAGTTATCCGAGTTTGCATCTTTGTATATTGCATATTCGTGCAATTTATTCGAGAATCTCCATCGCATATACTCATTGTCACGACACGGCTCCCAAAGTTCCTCATTATACGGATGCTCTGCCCACTCTACCTCATCGGCTACACATCGCACGAAATATGTTTCACCAACTACAATCATATTTGGAAATTTACATACAGGCACAACACCTCTGCAAACAGATGTCGGCACCCCCCAAACATTGAAAATTCCGACATACTTACGAATTTCTCCCATCCATTTACTACCAAGTGCTAAATGCAACTTTAACGCAACCGGGCCAGAACCTGTTGCAAACGTTGATTTATATTGTCGACTATAGTATTGCATAAAATCAAGTCCATAAACCTCCTTTCGCAAAGATTCATCCACAATCAAATCGAAACTCCAAAAACTGTTTGTTTTTGTTCCCTGATAGAAATAAGACATCGAAGAGTATATAATCTGTCCTCTGATACGACTAGCATCATCTATGACCAACGACAGATACTGTTCGTCTTTGTTTTTAGCAAATAAGAATGTGAAATATCTATCAACAAACCCTCTACGTTCAGGAAATACTCTTTCATTGTATTTTACCAATTGATCAATATCCTCCTGTTTTAAATGCCGAAAATCCATAATATTAATAATACTAATAGTAAATAAACACCATAAATAGTGTAAATGCCAAGTGACCTAAGGCAACAACACCGACTGTTCGATATTGATTTGGCGATAGCCGTTCATTCAAAAACGGATATATCAACACAATTGGCAATAATTGCCACGAAAGATACGCGATACGATTTGTGTAACTTGCATGCATACACAACATCCACACACTATTTGCTAACAGATAGAGATTATACAAAAAGTTATATTTCTCTGATTTTAGACCTCGCTTAAATATCCAATACCAACCCAACAGAACCGGAACTGCACTATATATAACAAAATCCAAACGAAATCCCGTTAGATAAACACCCTCTTCACTCTGGTCAGCAATTAAATACTGAGCGCCATGCTCATCGGTAAATCCGGCAAATAATTCTTGGAAAAATGTAATATGCAACGCCGCCAACAACAATGACACGCACCATAACCATAAATAGTATTTCGGTTTCTTTACCAACGACACTATTATATACGCAGCCACAAGCAACTGCATCGAGTGATGAAAGCCGTAAGATAGGGCAACAAACAGATATGAAACCCATTTTTTATCACGGTAGGCAAGCGCCACCAAAAATAGTGATGCCGCTGCGCCTGCCTTAATTCCATTTACACCGGCTGCAAACGTCGAAAATGCAGCCAGATAAACTAACATTGCAAACAATGTATCTTGCGGGAACATTTTGCGGCAAGCGACGTATATTCCCCCGAAATATATCGCAGCAATTACGGTAAACCATATTGTTTGATCTAATCCTGCCGACGCCATCCATAAAAGCAAATTATCAAACAATTTATTATCAACAGACCAATCAAAAGCAAATGGTTCATCCTCATGAAACTGATATGATCTACTATATCCTACCATATCAGCAAACAAATCACTTACCGGGCGAAAACCGATAAATAACACCAAACCGACAGCCAATAAAGCTGCAAAAGTATTGCTTGATGGCTGCGGATGCAGCAGTCTCGACCAAGAGTATTGATTGTATTGCAGATATTGATACAATGTCAATATTGTAATTACAAACAGATATATGTATTCATAATATACAGCAGGAATCATATTTCGGGAATATTCGTAGTTATAAATTGTATAGCACGATTTTGTGCTGCAATTATCGTCTCACCAACTGAATTATAATCAATGGGTTTTGCCATTTTTTCTCGCTCTACATCCTCTACTGCAACCAAACGCCCCATCAAATCGAACATCGATAGCAGCGACTCAAATCTTGCATTACCTCTTGCGGAATTTCCAATCGTCAGAAACTGTTTTTTGAATATTATGGAGAACACCGTACCGTGAAACGAGTCGGTTACAACACACTCCGCGTTAGCAATGCCGGCAAGCCAACTCTCTACGGATGGATACTCCTTGCGAGTCATCCTACCCAAATATTTGACATCCAACGATAATTTACGAGCCAATCGCTCTACGGCCGCAACCTTTTCTTTTGTCAAATCAAGCAGATACACCCCTATATAAGGTTTCTCCTCTTTTCGTTGCCCGGCATCCACCAACTGCAAATAGTCCTCTGCCGTGAGCAACATTGTAGGGTCTGGCACCCATTCCGCATCAACGCCCAAATTTTCACGGCACAACGACACTCCTGATTGCTCTCGAACGGATATGCCATCAAATTTTTGAGCAAGTTCTCGCAACAAAGATGTTGTCTGGTGGTCAGATTCCCACTCATCCACACCAAACGATGCTGCATACGCAACACGTCGCACATCTGCATCTTGCGTAAAGTCAAGATAGAAATTTGACAGATATTGATTGTAACGCGGACGCCAAACCTGGTCACTTCCAACAACATAAGCGTCGAAATTGTGAGACAGATAAAAATCACGCGTTAGAGGAAGATTCACCTCTTCGATTTGAATATGTTGCTCTATAAATTGTCGATGGCTCGTAGCATTCTCAATCGCCTTACGATGTTGCAATAGCGGATTTACATATACGATTGCAGGATCGCCCATTAAATATTTTCGCAACAAACGCTTGCCGCAACTCATCGCCAAACGCCATTGCGGATACGATGCTTTTGGCACCGGCGTATTCAATGTTACCGGCTCGTGGCCAAGTCGTCGCAAAATCGCTTGCAAAGCATAATTCTGCAATATGCCTCCATAATTATTACAGAGCGGTTGAGTCAATATGGCGATTTTCATTGTCTTATTATCAATTTTGCGAAACCAAAGCAACAAGATGCCAGCCGTGCAAACCATAACATTTTCGCCGAAATAAAATCACAATCGCGCATAAATGGTAATTGTTCTCGCACAATGGATTGCAATTTATGCACACTCATCTTGTCCACACTCTTCGCTTGGACTGCATTATACAACAATAGTGTTGCTTCAGCGCCATATCTGGCACGAGCAGTGGTTAGATATTGTGGATAATCTAGTGCGACATCCTCACAAATCGAACCCCATACTCCCAATGCTGTCATCTTTTTCAAACCGAACGGCTGACCAGAAATGCTTGTTGGTAATATTCTATAATTATATAGCACTTGCGGTACAAATACCATTTTACCAACATTCTGAATAATTTTCCATATCATTTGGGCATCTTCGCCATACCACACTTGCTGATTAAACGAATGGCCGCAAAACAATGAGCGACGAATCAGTTTATTCCACAACATACCTCTCAATTTCGTATGTTGCAGGAAACTTTTTACAATTTGTTCCTTAGTCCAGATAATATTTCCAATCGCTATGTTTTCAGATACTACAATATCAGTTTTACTACTCTCGAATCTCGTTGAATGTTCACAAACCACAATATCTGCATTCACATCAACTTGTGCGTGCAACATTACACTGACGGCATCTACTTCTATCCAATCATCCGAATCGACAAACAACACGAACTCACCCTTTGCCTTGTCGAGCAACGTATTTCGCGCCACAGCAACACCGCTGTTCACCTGATGATAGACCTCAACAAACGAATATCGATCGGCATACTCGCGGCAAATCGCAAGCGAGTCGTCCGTCGAACCGTCATCAACCAACACGACTTGCAACGGTTGATACGTCTGTCTGACAATGCTATCCAAACACTGTCGCAACCATTGCGAGGCGTTATAGACGGGAACAAGTATAGATACCGTATGTATCATTATTTCTGTCTATTTTGAAACCACCGCTGTTGTGCCGCCTGCAAATCAGAGAGCAATTTACGAGCAACAGATTCTCCATTGAAGTGTTCTCGCACATACTCATATCCGGCATTGGCAATTAGCTCCAACTCCTGTTGATGCTCTGGCTGTTGATAGTATAAAATTTTAGATTTCAGGTCGTCCAGTGTTCCATCGTAACCAATATAATGAACACCTTCCTTCATTCCATAGTCTTCGTAATAGCCAACGGTTTGACCTATATATGCACAACCACACGCCATTCCCTCGACAAAGCCGACGCCCGGTATTCCCATAATCTCTTCACCAACAACACACATCTTATAGTCGTTAAACTTATCGACCATATTAAACGAATAATATTTCTTTTGCTGACCGGAGTGGAATTTGTTATATATGCGTTTGTACATTTTTGCAACCAACGTATCTGTAGGCAGAACACTTTTCAACTCTGAATCCTCCAAATAGTCGCTATTAAAGCAATCTATACAATCAGCTAACTCCGATGCGTGATCCTTTATCTGCTTGCGTGCCGGTTGTGCACACGGATTACCATAGTGTTCCGTAATATTGTGCATATAGGTTATTGTACCAACCGACACGGCCTTATTTTTTCGCTCGGCAAATGGTTTGCTATTTTTGAATCGATCCGCAAAAACAAACGGTTGAACAATAAAATCGCCATCAAACCACCCGAAATAATGGTTGTGCATCGCAGAGTATTTTTGAAGATTGCTTTCATTGAACATCGCCTGCGGTTTTACGACATCGCGCAACTCTTCGTACCCATAATTTCCAAAATGAATCAAACTTACAGCAACAAAAGCATCCGGACGCGTATTCCACTTCAATTGATTGATATAATAGCGGTACAAAATAACAATGTCATCCGGACGAATCTCCGACACATCTTTCAGCACCGTAACTTTACTCAAATCTATACCATTCTTTTTCAGCGTAATTTTATGTTCCAAGAATCGAAATACTCTCAACCACGAATCAGCAGAAGTATATGACATCGAGAATCCGTGTTTGTTAATAAATGAACACACCTCGACATCCGGATTTGCCAATAAATAATCTAAAAAATACTTGTGTTTAATAGCCACAGACTGTCGGAATATCATTTTATTCAACGTCTTGACCAAAAACTCGTTGCCGTGAAGATTTACAAATACAACCCTCATATCTATTTGTACAAATTTATAAGATCCATTTTATACAGGTGCATCGTACCCCAATCCTTATACTCCTTGACACGAATCGGTCGGAACTCGCGCTTGTCGAGCAGCATCGCATAGATAATATGCGACAAGTACAGATGTCCCAAATTATGCAATCGCTCGTAGTATCGACAGAACTCGTCGCTACTCTCAAAACAATAACCTCCGGCATTGAAATATCGACTCACGACCCGCTTCTCGATAATATTGGTCACGTAGAACATATCATCGACCGCAACGTAACTCTTATTGCGCGGATCGACCATCGACAGCTCCTCCAAAGGATAGATGGCAACACCGTTTTGCGGACGCGGCTCGCACGTAAAATAGCAGTCGCTATCCTTGATAAATATCGCACCCTCGATATGCTCTTTGCGAATAGTCTGATAGATGGTCTCCGGCTGGCTGGATGTCGGAGCGTCCAGCACAACAACTTTCGCCTGCGACAAGCCCAAACGCCCGAACTGCATCTGCAACATTTCGCTCAAACAATACTTCGCATCGTGCTTTCGCAATATCGTAAAATATATGTTGTCGAAGCACGAAGTATCCATACCCATAATCGCACGAATACATATCACGACGCCCTCTTCGTCCAATCCGAAGACATACGGCAAGGTCTCATTATACTCCGGTTTGTCGGCTGCAACCGGCACTATCAAACTATATTTCATTCAGCAGTTGCGATATTATGGTTTTCAAATACTCTATGATGCGGCGTTCGGTAGCATACGGAAGGATACGCAACAGATTCATAAGCTGCATCGGCTTATAGAAGCGTCTGTACCACTCGTATCGAGTCGCAAAGTATGTATCGACTTCGCTATCAATCTTATCAAAGATAATTTGCAGACGGACACTGTCATACGGATGTTGGTACATCAGTGGCGACCAACAATAACAGGTATCTTGTCGGATTTTCACGATATCCTGCAACGGTGTTTCGACGTACGAATCGAGAAAATCGATCAAAAAATAGTTATTTCCATTGAAGAGGATATTCGAGAATGTCAAATCGCCGTGGCACACGCCAACCGGTATCTCCCAATCGCCCAACGACCCAAAGAGTTCGGCCGAGCGTTCCAGCAACTCCTTCACGCGCGCATCGTCTGCCATCTCCGGCTTGCAGAGCGTCTTGTGGCGCACATCCTCGAATTTTTCGATAAACACCTCTTGCGGCACACGTTGCACGGGCGACTGCGCCAACTCCTTCTCGACGAAATATTCGATGGCGTGAATCAAATAGTCAATCTGCTCGAAGCCCGACTGCTCGAAATACTCGACAAAGTTCTTCGAGTAGATGTACTGCATCTTTATCGTCGCGCGATGCTCGTCGCTGCTCACATCGAATATCTTCGGCACACGAATATGCTGATACTCCACTGTAGATGCCTCTTGTTGTTTGGAGGCCTGCTTTAACAATCGCGCCACATATTTCGGGTCATACGTGCTTTTGTACACATAGAGCACATTCTGCTCACGCACGACCGATATGTCGCAACCTGAATGACCCTTAACCTCTATATCCATAAAACAAATCCTTTATCTCGATATACGATATACCTGCTGCTTGTGCCGAGGCAATGCCGACATCCGAATCCTCAAACACAAGAGCATTTGATGGCTCGACCCCCATACGCTCCAACACCGTGCGATATATCTCCGGCGACGGCTTACCCTCACGCACATCCTCGCCGGCCAATATCAGATCGAAGTCCTCCTTTGCGCCGATAAACGAGAGTGCATTTTCCAAATTGATGCGTCGGGCTGTCGATGCAATAGCGGTTCGGCCGCCACCTCGACGAAACGCACGCAACATCTCCAACAGAGGACGATTTACGACCAAGAGCTCAAAATAGTTCGGATAGTATAGACCTTTGAGCTCTCTGATTTTGGATGCCGTTGCCCTGCTTTCGATGCCGACCAACTCCACAAATCGGTCGAAACGCAGACCGAACGCCTCGCGATACTGTTCCTCGGAGAGCGACAACCCTACTTCGGAGAAGGCCTGTCGGTAGGCCGCATAGTTGGCGGCAAACGTATTCACAAGCGTACCGTCAAAATCGGTTATGAGTAGTTTGATATCAGCCATTACATATACTGTTTCAACTCCTCCGGAGTTCCATACGAACGATACACCTCCATCGGTGCCAGACGTACCACGTCACCATCGCCAAGCAGATAGTTGTAGAGTAGCGACACGTAGTACTCCGGCTTATTAAACTCCGCCTCGGCCATCAGACGATGCGCGGCACGCTTAAACACTCGGCCGCTCGCGAAGAAGTACGCTCCACACAATGCGTGCGAAGATATAACCTCTTTTTCAGCCGTACGAATCACCCTGTCGGTACCATCCGTTTCGGCATAACTATATCGTGGCAAGTCGGACTCGAACGACACCAACAGACCACCATTTGCGTGCTCTGCCGATGTATTAAGCACTTCGCGCATCAACTCCTCGAAACGCTTGCTGCGGAACTCCAAATCACAATCCATTACCACAACCGCATCATCGTCGTCGATTGCCGGCTCGGCAATCAGGCACGTTTCAACGGCTCCGCGCGTAGTCTTTTCGACCGAAAATATATTTGCCTCGGGCAGTATCTCGCGAATCGAGCGATCGATGGCGTAGTTGTCTATATGCTCTTGACGGACAATAAACGAATATTTCATATCAAGACCCTCAATAGCAACGCTTCCGATTGCGCGCTTAAACAACGGCACACCGTCGAGAGTAATCAGCGGTTTGGGTGTGGTCCAACCCTCTTTCAGGAAGCGAGACCCCTCTCCCGCCATCGGCATTATGATATGTAGCGTCCGCATAAGTTTTATAAGTTAATTCTATTTTATTTCCTGTAAATTATTTGCCGATTATCTTTTTTACCATTTGCACGGCAGATTCACCCAATATTTCACGTACAATATTCGCTGCACGTTTGGTTGTGTCCTGATAAACATTACTAATTATTCGCAGAGCATCGCTTTCGTTGCCACTCTCCGTAAATACCTCAAACAGTATAGGTCTATCAGTAATTTCTGCCGAAATAAATCGTTCGTACAAGGCATCAAACTCCTGTTTGTTGGATGCCGTAAGATACTCGAAACCCAAATCCTCTGCATAATGCTTCACAAGCAGTGGTGACTTGTTGCCATAGTGTCCCGCTGCCGCCATATACTTATCGGCATCCTGACCAAATCGATATGCCGGATGTGAGTAGTTCTTAAACTCCGTTCCCACACCATTATTGATTAACATCAGACGAATATTCTTACCAACGTGACGATTGCCCAACGAATTCATATCGTAGAAGAATGCCAAATCACCAACTACGCCAAAATACAATCGCTCTTTATTGGCAAGCGATGCACCAATCAGTGTTGAGATACCACCATCAATACCGAATCCGCCAACATTAGAATATACATTCACACTCTTCGGCACTTCAAAGAAATTCCACGCCCGCAACGAATTTAGTATTCCCAAATGCAACACCGAATTTTCGGGCAACATTTTCGAGATCTTGCGAGCAATCCATATATTGGAAAATGGCAACTCCGGAATACTCTTACAGATAGCATCATAACGCGAAGCAAATTTTTCATACACGCCCGCTGCCACAGGAACTGCATCAGAGACATAATGTTCAAAGAAGCTGTTTATATCCATCTCGAAAACACACGTAAGTTTACGGAATGTATCACGTATCTCGCCATCCTCACTAACCCTCCAAACCTCTTTTGGAGAGATTACATTAAGCAGACCATACTCGCCCGAAACCTCGCCTATATGAATCAACAAATCGACGCAACGAACCTCTTCATCAACGCTTGCCTGACTATAAAGAAGTTGAGAAAGGACGCCGAAACGGCCTTTATAGCCCGACGTGTGATCGCAAAGGACAACGCCACCGTACTGCGCACAGAAATCATCCATTACGACACACTCCTTATCTTGCAATTTATAATTTGACCCGATAAAAATTGCAACCTTGCGATGATCCATTTGCGGGAACTCATCGCCAATATTAACACGACGAATCACGCGATACTTCGGTAGATGTTCAACCGTAAAATCTTTGCAATATGTTGTTGCCAAATTGATATGCACCGGGCCACCCCCGTGTCGTGTCAATTCCAACAATGCGTTATTAACCTTTATCTCACAACCCCAAATTTGCGAATCGTCGGTAATCGCCGGAACATTTGTACTATATCGCACGATATCGGATAGTTGTTCACTTCTATCAATAACCTGCGGAACCAAATGCCCGACTTTTTCGGTATTTTGAGTTGAAGTAATGGCAAGCACGGGTATTTTGCGATAGAATGCCTCGGTTAATGCCGGAATATAATTACGAGATGCTGTTGCTCCGGTACAACTCAACACAACCGGCTCGCCTGACTCGACAGCCAGGCCACAAGCCATATATGCCGCAGAGCGCTCATCGGCAGCAGAATACATCTCAAAAAACGGATCACACTGCAAACTTGCGACAAGTGTTATGTTTGTTGTGCCGGGCGATGCAATAATCTTGCGTATTCCGTGAGCTTTCAACAAAGCTACAACAATCTGAACACTCTTTTCCGTTGTATAAAAGGTTTGCATATATCTACAAATTTAGAAAGCGACTTGCTAAATATTTTACCTTATTTTTAACTCCTTTTATTTCACACAATGGAGTAAATTCTCCCGCAATTCGGTCTTTTCTGCCCTCCATTGCCCAATGTATTGCGCCAAAACGCGGCTGCTTGACAAAGTGTTGCAAGCACTTTTTGAGACCTTCATTATAGGCGACAAATGACTGTTTAGGTGAGATACCTCTTATCTTCGAGTTATCGAATACTCTATCATAATATCTGTCGTATAGGACTTGATATCGCGCACCGTATTTCGCATATAAGCTATTGTCAATCACTCGCACCTTTACTTGTCGACCCATAATCTCGCTCAATACCGACGCATAAACCTCCAACACGTCCGACCATTTAACCGCTCTTGCATCTGTTATATTAAAAGTTTGCGCCAATGCAGCATCCCGACCAACCAAACCTACCATATACTCTGCAACATCACGTCCGTATGTCAATGTTGTATAATGCGACAGCAACTCCTTGGCAACGACAATGGAGCGACCTCGCATCGCTCTATACAGCCACATCTCTTTCTCCATAACACCCAACTGCAAACGATAGTCGTCATAGGTAATATATGGTCGTACAATCGTCCAATTATTACGCTCTGCATTTTGCAACATATTCTCTTGACGAGCTTTTGCAAGTGCATACTCATCCGTAGAGAGATACGCCTCATCATCTACCGTATCCAGCAATCGCAACGAATCCTCAACAATCGGACTCTTCGAGTCGGCAAACACTCTGGCTGAGGACAAAAAAATGTATTGTTTGGTGGAAGACAACAGCACATTTACACGTTCGGCAAACTCTGCCGTAGAATAGACCATAAAATCAACCACAGCATCCCATTTTTGCAGATGCAAAATATCTTTCAGGAAATCGAGATTATGCGCATTGCCTTGAATATATGAGATATTCCCCGACGACAGACGATGCGAGCGACTTGTTACGAATACTTCGTCGCCCCTCTCTGCAAGCATATTTACCAGATGAACACCCATTGCTCCCGTGCCACCCAACACCAATATCTTCATCTTCTGTTGTAATATTTACAAATGTGCGAATTTCTGTCGCAGTTTGTTGATCGGAGTCAAAACCAAATGTCGCTCGTAATCATTCATAGAGAATTTATAAAATACGGCCATATAAACTACCGAAAACAATCCACCCCACAATATCAATTGCTCGACAGAATTAACATCTATTTTTCCCGAATGTAACAATACTAAACTCGCACAAACAACCACAATCGGGCCAACAGACATTTTTAGAATCTCCTTCCAAAATCTCAAAATATCCAATTTTATACTGCGTTGATAGTATATATTCAACAATATTCCGTGCCCCAATACCACTGCAATCGCAATAGTCCAACCAAAACCTTGAAGTCCATACAATCTCGTCATTGGTATTGATACAGCGATTCCTATCACACTTACACAAAGAATCGTTATCGAACGATATTTCATTTGGTTACGTGCTTGCAAGATCGTCATACCCAAATTTTGAATCAGCGGAATTCCTGTTGCAGCAAAAAACAACAGCGTAATAATATATGCATTCGAGTACTCTTGGCCCGCCCACATATTAACGAACTGCTGCCCGAACAAAATGAATACCGACAGCACATAGGCAATAACCACGTATTGTATTCTACCCACTCTAATAAACAGATCTGACATCTCCGTATTTGAAGCTCCCGTCGTAACCATAGAGGTAACTCGTGGTAAAAATACGTTTGAAATAGCCAACGAAAATGTATAATACATATTTTTGAGCTGAATAGCGACCGACAACACTGCCACCGCCACAGTGCCGGACACGACACCCAATATTAACTGCCCTGTACTCCAATAGAAATGATCCATTATGGCATTCAGGAAGATCCAAAACGAATATATTGCAATCTCTTTGAAAAAACCCCAACGGAATCGACCATATATAAATCGTACTTTAATGCAACGCTTGCAATAGATATAATTCGCAACAAATGTAAGCAGATTGAATACCGTTTGCACCACAACCATTGCCACCGCCTTATAACCAAAATGAAGCAGGCAGACCATCACTGCCGTATTGAGCAGTATGCGGACTATATTCAGCGTCTTTTGAAAAATAAAATCTTCATACGCCGTAATAATAAATCCATAGATACCCATCGGAAACGAAATAGCCAGATTGAAGGTCATAATAGCCAACAATATCTTGGCACGAGAGACCTCTGTCGGAGTCATTGTTGCACCAAACAAGTTCTCGACATTCATACTCAATATTAAGCCACCCACCAAAGCCAAAAGCCCAATGACTGAATACAGCGTGGCAAACATTCCGAACATCGAGTACTGCTCCTCGGTTTTACCCTCGGCGCGGAATTTAGCCGTATATCTGACAATGGCATTACCAAAACCAAAGTCCATAATCGTTAAATATGCCACAACCGAGGCAGCTAGCGAGTATAATCCATACTCACTTTGCCCCATCATACGCAACATATAAGGAGTATAAACCAAACCGACAAGGGCATTAAGTCCTATGACGATATAGTTCAGTACAACTCCTGCTTTGATTTGGTTTACGGCCATTGTTGAATGCGTCTATTTTCCGATTGCGTAGTACGAAAAGTTTTGCGAAGTGAGTTCGTGGCGGTCGTATATATTGCGACCATCAACCACCACGCGATTGCGCATCAGGCGCGATAGCGTTGTCCACGACGGTATGCGGAACTGTTTCCACTCGGTGACCAGCAGCAGTGCATCGGCATCCGTTGCCGCCTCGTACATATCGTTGCAGTACTCGACGCTGTCACCCACACGGCGACGGCACTCCCCCATCGCTATCGGGTCATAGACCCGCACGCGGCAACCCGCAGCAAGCAGTCGCTCGATAAGCACCAACGACGGTGCTTCGCGCATATCGTCCGTCTCCGGCTTAAACGACAAGCCCCACATCGCAACCAACTTACCCTGCAACGCACCCTCGAAGTGTGCCGAGAGTTTATCGAAGAGTATCGATTTCTGGCGTTCGTTCACCGCCTCAACCGCCTCCAAAACCTGCATTCGACAACCATTCTGCTCGGCTGTCTTTATCAGTGCCTTGACATCCTTCGGAAAGCACGAGCCGCCATATCCGCAGCCCGGATAGAGGAACTTGCGACCTATGCGCGTATCGGCACCGATGCCCTTGCGCACCATATCGACATCCGCACCCACCTTATCGCACAGGTTGGCGATATCGTTCATAAACGAGATGCGGGTTGCAAGCATCGAATTGGCTGCATATTTTATCATCTCGGCCGACGGGATATCGGTAAAAATCATACGCTCGCCGCTGAGCATAAACGGCTTATAGAGGCGAGCCATAATCTTTCGTGCACGCTCGCTATCCGTTCCGACAACCACGCGGTCGGGCGTCATAAAGTCGCTGATGGCAGCACCCTCTTTGAGGAACTCCGGATTGGATGCCACGTCGAACTCCACGCTCTCGCCTCTGCGCTCCAACTCGGCAGCAATCACCGCCTTTATCGCCTGTGCCGTACCCACCGGCACGGTCGATTTTGTTACGAGTATCGTATATTTTCGGATATTTTCGCCAAAGGTCTTTGCCACCGCCTTCACATACTTCAAATCTGCCGAGCCATCCTCGTCGGGCGGCGTACCGACTGCCGAGAATACCACCTCCACGTCGTGCAGGCAGTCGCGCAAATCGGTCGTAAAGTGCAGACGTCCCGCCTCCGAATTACGCTTGACCAACTCTTCGAGTCCCGGCTCGTAGATTGGAATCTCGCCACGGCACAAACGCTCAATCTTCTCTCTATCGACATCCACACAGGTCACGTCGATACCCATCTCCGAGAAGCACGCTCCCGAGACCAAACCAACGTATCCCGTTCCTACAATCGCAATCTTCATATTTTTCGATATAATTTTCTCTAATTTTGAATCCTTTTCCTGACCGCTTCCTTATCGCTTCTTTGTCGCTTTCTTTCCGCGATGCGGCTATTTTGCATTCACGCGCTCGACCATCGCCGCCGGCAATATCGGTGCAGCCACCGCTGCCACGCCCTCGATTTTGACCACCACACGACGAACTCTTCCGCCCATCACCTTCGCCAGTACGCCCTCTGCGCCCTCAAATACGCCCGCCGTAATGCGCACCCTCTCGCCACAAGCCAAATCGACACTCTCCGGCGCAAGAAACGCAACGCGCTCATCGTCACTGCCGGCAATCGCCACAAACGAGCGCATCTGCTCATCCGGCACGACCATAATCTGTCGTCGTTCATCCTGCACGTGCATCACGTAGCGCAGGTAGGGCAGCGAAAATTGTTTGATTTCGTCTATCCGCTCGCGGGTCGAGCGAACAAAAATATAGTTGTGCAGCATCGCTTGTGCTTTGGCACATCGCCGACCGGCAGCATTTGTGCGATAGACCGTTCTGGTCGGCACGAAACTTTCGATGTTTTTTTCGTCAAAAAATCGCTTAGCAATCAATTCGCGCTGATAGGTCACACGCAAAACATACCATTGTTCGACACTCTCCGACATCAGATTTTTCTACTCTTTTCGCCTTACTCATTTCAGCACGGCGCACAACTTGGGGACATCGATACCAACATAACACAGTCAGCACCAATCACTTACACGTATTTAATACGCTTTATTCTCTGTTCTCTACCCTCCACCACTCATCGCGCACAGGCGCACGAGCGCTTCGAGTGATGCAAATATAGGGAAAATTATTTGGATAATCAAGACAAAACGCCACAATTTACCCACAATATAGGCAAATGGCAAATCTTTACGCCCGATTTTTACACTTCGGGCGTAAGCATAACTTTCAAGACAGCACTCCTCACAGCACGCAGTTTTACGACAAAACCAACACGACACGTCCCTTTATTCGGAGCATCGTAATCATGCGGAGGGTCATTAGACAAGATGAATGGCTCGACGCCGCGCGGGGCAACTGCCTCAATGCGCAATCGTCGTCCACCCGATTGTAGCAGTATCGTACGACGATTTACGATGGTTGCCTCCGCAGGCGTACACATCACCCATCGCAAAGAGCACGCGCGCTCCGCCGTAACGTCATCCTCGACGGTTACGCACCCCTGCCCGTCTATGGTGATTGTTCGCTCGGCACGACTCAACCCATCGAGCACCGAACTCATATCAAACGTCGCACCATATCGCATCGGCGAATCATAAACCTCGACCATCTTCGCCTTACCGGCGCACAGATGCTTCGCATCATCGACCGAAAGAGTCGAGTGCGAAAGGTTATTGATACGGAAAACGTCCCAACGTTGGGACTCTTGCGTCATACCCCAAAGCTTCACGCCGCGCGATTCGAGCGAATAGTAGTTTTGCGAGCCAAGGTCGCACGACCAACGCACCCCTCCCCACTCATAGATAAACGAACCGGCATCCATATGAGCGTGCGAAATCGAAGACGATCCACCCTTTGCCGCGAGATAAACATCGTCAGAAGAGTCCCAACCACCACGATAAACAAAGAGCGGTTGCTTGCCATCAGCATACCAAAAATTTCGCTGTGGAGGTGCAACACTACTCATATCGCAACGCGCCAAAAACAATATTGCCACAGACAAGAAACGTCGCTCCATAATGCGCAAATCGTCTTGTTTCAGCGACTCTGTTTCACGATAAATCAAACCCATATTGTGGCACTCATCGGCAAACCACGCAAGCAGCAAATTCTGCACAGGACGACTATTTCCACAATCAGAAAAATTAAACGCCCGACCGGATGGCGCAACCATATAATTCATAAAATCAGCCGATTGCAGAAAACCGGCAGACTTCTCCAAACCTCGACTATCACCCAACGCCGTACGCAACGCTTCAATCATCAACACCTGATACCACGTTCCGTAACTCCAATACGAATAACCCTCGGGATAGACTCCTGCAGGAGCATACGGCTTCAATCCGAGCACAATCGAAGAAAGCGACTTTTCGACTATTTTCGCAGCCAACTCCGGCTCGCGGTCGGCAATCGCCAACGCACCCATCACAAAACCACCATTACAGACCTGATTCCAATTATTCGCACGCTTATAAAACCACATTTGACTCTCTTTTTCGGCGCCGAGCAACCCTTTATTGATTATGGCCTGCTCAATTATGTGCCGACTCTGCTCCGGTAGCCAATCGTAGAGCCAATCATAACCCAATGCCAATGCAGCCGTCATCTCGCCAACATCCAGAAAATGAGATGGATTCCAATCCTCAAAAGCCGACGCTGCAAGCATCTCTGCCTCGGCCCGTGCAGCATACTCCGCATCGCCCGTCAGCAGGTAGGCCAGCGAGCAGTTCCACACACGCTCCAACACTTCGCGCGAAACACTGAGCAATCGTTTGCCGGTCTTTTCGCGGCGACACACCGGAGCATCCATAATCCGCTCAACGCGCCGGAGCAGATAGTCCCACAGACGCTCCACACCCGGCTCGTTCTGCAAGGCAAGATGTACACGCTGCACATCGCCCTCGCGCAAAATAAGGCGCGGATGCAACGGGAGTGACTGCATTTGCTGCGGAGAGAGTGGCTGTGCCGAGAGATTCACACAGAAAATCAGGGCAAAAATTATAGCGAGTTTTCTCATTCTTGTCATTTTATTCAAACAAATATAGTAATTTTGTGACAAAATGTCAAACCCGACTGACATAATTGTCAGCCACACGGTTTTGGCACACCTGTTGAATAAACAGTTGCAGACGCAGACAACAGCGCAAACAAAAAAAACGCAAACGAAGTTAAATAACATAAAAAAAAGCAAAAAACAATGAACGTAAAACCATTATCGGACAGAGTTCTCGTACTGCCTAATCCGGCAGAGGAGAAGACCGCCGGAGGTCTCATCATTCCGGACACCGCAAAAGAGAAGCCGCTCGCAGGCAAAGTTGTTGCCGCAGGCCCCGGCACGGCAGAGGTAAAGATGGAGGTCAAGGAGGGCGACCAGGTACTCTACGGCAAGTATGCCGGCACGGAGATTAACGTCGAGGGCACAACCTACCTCATTCTCAAACAGTCGGAGATTTTGGCGGTTATCGAGTAGTCGCCGTAGAAAAAGTTTAACCATTAAATCATTTTACATTTGATATGGCAGTAAAAGAGATTAAATACAATATCGAGGCACGCGACCTTCTCAAAGAGGGTGTCGATGCTTTGGCAAACGCCGTAAAGGTAACGCTTGGCCCGAAAGGTCGCAACGTAATCATCGACAAGAAGTTCGGCGCACCACAAGTAACCAAGGACGGTGTAACCGTAGCAAAAGAGGTCGAATTGGACGACACGTTTGCAAATATGGGCGCACAGATGGTGCGCGAGGTCGCCTCGAAGACCAACGACGATGCCGGTGACGGTACGACGACCGCTACGGTCTTGGCACAGGCACTTATCGGCGTGGGCTTGAAGAACGTGACCGCAGGTGCAAATCCGATGGATTTGAAGCGCGGTATGGACAAGGCGGTTGCCGAAATCGTAAAATCGCTGCGCGAGCAGTCGCAGGAGGTTGGCAACGACTTCTCGAAAATCGAGCAGGTGGCAACCATCTCGGCCAACAACGACAGCAATATCGGTAAGCTTATCGCCGAGGCGATGGCAAAGGTGAACAACGAGGGCGTTATCACCGTCGAGGAGGCAAAGGGCACGGATACCCACGTCGAGGTTGTCGAGGGTATGCAGTTCGATCGCGGCTATATCTCGGCATACTTCATCACCGACACCGAGAAGATGGAGGCACAACTCGAAAAGCCGTACATCCTCATCACCGACAAGAAGATTTCGACTATGAAGGAGATTATGAGCGTATTGGAGCCGGTTGCACAGAGCGGTCGCGCACTGCTCATCATCGCCGAGGATGTCGATGGCGAGGCGCTCTCGGCACTCGTCGTAAACCGTCTGCGCGGTACGCTGAAAATCGCCGCTTGTAAGGCACCGGGATTTGGCGATCGTCGCAAGGAGATGCTTGAAGATATCGCCGTACTGACGGGTGCAACGGTAGTTTCGACCGATAAGGGTATGCGCTTGGAGGATGCTACGCTCGAAATGCTCGGTTGCGCCGAGAAGGTGACGCTCAACAAGGAGAATACCACCATTGTCGATGGTTGTGGCGACAAGCAGGCAATCAAGGAGCGCGTGGCACAGATTCGCGCCTCGATTGAGGTGTCGAAGTCGGACTACGACCGCGAGAAGTTGCAGGAGCGTCTTGCGAAACTCGCAGGTGGCGTTGCCGTTCTCTATGTCGGTGCTGCTACCGAGGTCGAGATGAAGGAGAAGAAGGACCGCGTGGATGACGCTCTGGCCGCTACACGTGCCGCAGTCGAGGAGGGTATCGTTCCGGGCGGTGGCGTTGCATATATCCGTGCTACGGCCGCTCTCGAAAATATGAAGGGCGAGAATGACGACCAGACAACCGGTATTCAGATTGTGAAGCGCGCCATCGAAGAGCCGCTCCGCCAGATTGTCGGCAATGCCGGCGGCGAGGGTTCGGTTGTTGTGAACAAGGTACGCGAGGGCGAGGGTGCATTCGGCTACAATGCACGCGACGACCGCTACGAGGATATGCTCAAAGCGGGCATCATCGACCCTACGAAGGTATCGCGCGTAGCGTTGGAGAACGCCGTTTCGATTGCTTCGATGTTGCTCACTACCGAGTGCGTGCTTGCCGAGAAGAAGATGCCGGAGCCACCAATGCCGGCTATGCCTGCCGGCGGTATGGGCGGTATGATGTAATCCGCACCGATATATTCCGACTTTGGCACATCATCCGCCAAAGTCCACTTCAAACACCTACCCCTGCCACGACAGGCAGGGGTAGTTATTTATATACATACCAAATTATATAGCCCACTGCAAACAAGTTTGCGGGGAAGGTGGAAGATGGGATTGACTCGC
Organism: Alistipes sp.; assembly: GCA_017410165.1. Classification (GTDB taxonomy): domain Bacteria; phylum Bacteroidota; class Bacteroidia; order Bacteroidales; family Rikenellaceae; genus Alistipes. The sequence goes on from JAFQRH010000017.1 coordinate 41,439, forward strand.
TCATCGCTCGTCGTTCCCTTCCGCTCGCCGCGGAGGCACTTCCAAAGTTTGAGTGGAAGATGGGATTCGAAGGGCGAAGCCCTCGCGAGGATACCTTTGAAAATAAATATCATTATCCTCGCAACCCACAAAACAACACTCCATCTTTCACACTGCAAGTCAGAGCGCAGAATGCGCTTTTATTGTATGATGTCGGGGGCTGCTTGCAGGCACAAGAACATCATACAATAAAAAAAGCGAGGTCGAAAACCTCGCTTCTGACTTGAAGGGTGGAAGATGGGATTCGAACCCACGACCTTAGGAACCACAATCCTCTACTCTAACCAGCTGAGCTACATCCACCATTTAGACCCGTTGGCGAAAACTCGCTTCCGAATCGGTGTGCAAATGTAATACAGATTTTCGTCTCTGCCAAACATTTCGCCATTTTTTTACCACAAACCCGTTTTTTGCACCAGCACGAAAGGGTGCACACCCCGAAACTATCGCCAATCAACCGCCTATTTTTCGCAAAAAACGCTTGACAAGCGGTCTCGATTGTTGTATATTTGCACCATACAACAGGCAGACGTTCGCTCTGCCGACAAACAATAATCCAAACATTCTCACGCAAGGCGGCGCACTCGCCACAAGTGCATTTTTCGTTATCTGCATCCACCGCACAGCCGATGGTTGCGCCTTCGTGCAACGTGCGCCCACCACACCACGCACAAAACAGCACAACGCCAAGCATCAGCGCGCAAAACATCTTACCACATTTAATTTAATTACAAACCCAAAAAACATCAAAACAAATGACACGATTTTTATTTCTCTACTCTCTGCTCGCCACCATCATAATCCTTACGGCGGGCAACGCTCTACTGCGCGAGAACGACCGACTACGCCAAAATCAGGAGACGCTGACCGACGAAGTCATCCTCTACCGCACAAAACACGGCGAGGCAGCCGCCTCGGTGCAGGAGTTACGCTTGCGGTGTGGCGAATTTGAGCAGATGCACGCCGCCGACCTCGAACGCATCCGCCAACTCGGAGTGCGCCTACGCCGTTTGGAGTCCGTAGCGCAGGCGACAACCTCGACCAACATCTCATTGCAGGCACCCGTACGCGACACGGTCATCATCAGCGACACACTTCTGCGCCCTACGCTGCGAGTGGATGCTCAACGCGGCGTGCTCGCCTCGCTCGAAAGGATTCCCGTACGCGACACCGTTGCACAATTCAGATGGAGCGACCCTTGGGTCAGCATCCGTGGGCGCATCACTCGCGACAGCGTCGAGTGCGACATCCACAGCACCGACACCTTGCGACAAATCGTCCATCGTATTCCGCGTCGTTTTCTCGGCATACCCTACGGCACGCGCGCCTTGCGGCAGGAGATTGTATCGTCCAACCCCCACACCACCATTGTTTACAGCGAGTATATCACTATCGCCCGCCGCCGTCGCCGATAAAAAAAAGGCGTGTCTAAAAAGTTTTTTAGACACGCCTTTTTTGTTAGAAGTTGTATAACAAGAGGGATCAAGGATTGCGTAGCCCGAAAAAGCGCAGTTTACTCGGCGTAAATGAGCTTTTGAGGGCAAGCGTAACGCAGAAATCACCTTGCGAGACGGCTTCACGTTATGCTACGCGCGACACTATCTCTGCGGAGCACCGTGTGGAGCATCGCCACCCGGCGCACCACCCTGCTGCGGCGGACGCTGTGGGCGTTGCCTCTCGACAAGGAAAATCTTGGAGAGTTGCTCGGGTGTCAGGTAGTCCTTAAATACGCGCGTGTACTCCTTCTTGCAGGCGATAACATCGGCGTCGGCGTTGAGTTGTGCCATCACAAGGCGGAAAGCCACCTTTTCGTCAATCTCCTGACCTTCATACGAACTCATATACTGCTTCAAGCCCTTGCGGATACCGGAGATTTCGCGCTGATAGGCCAGATAGACCGGAGCAAACTTCTCGGCCTGCTCGTCGGTGAGTTGCAACGACTCCTTGATGCGCTCGATACGCTTTGAAGGGTTTTGGTGTTTGCCGCTATCGCCACCCTGCGGATGGCCCATAGGCGGTTGTGCCGACACGACGCTCACTGCAAATGCGGCACACAATATCAAAAAAAGCTGTCTCATTTCGGTTAAGTTTTTTGAAAGTTTCTCTATTACATTACGCAAATATACAAATTTTTTACGACTCTCCAACTCCGCACGCAATCATCCCGCACAAACCCAAGCGGAGCAATCGGCAAGATTTTCGCACGCAATCACTCCCCAAATTGTACAACACAAAGAAAAATTCGTTATCTTTGAGGGATAATTATGCGTATTATGGCAACACCACTTGCAGAGAGATTACGACCTCAACGATTGGAGGATTATATCGGCCAGCAACATCTGGTCGGGAAGGATGGCGTATTTCGTCGCTTCATCGAGGCGGGAAATGTTCCATCGTTCATTCTGTGGGGCCCTCCGGGGGTCGGCAAAACCACGTTGGCACGAATTGTTGCCGCCGAATTGGAGCGACCATTCTTCACACTCTCGGCCGTCACGTCGGGTGTCAAGGAGGTACGCGAGGTTATCGAGTCGGCAAAACGTCAGCGATTCTTCGATGCCCGCACTCCGCTGCTGTTCATCGACGAGATTCACCGTTTCAACAAGTCGCAACAGGATTCGCTGCTCGGCGCCGTCGAACAAGGCATCGTGACGCTGATTGGTGCCACAACCGAAAATCCGTCGTTCGAGGTGATTTCGCCGTTGCTCAGCCGCTGTCAGGTATACACCCTGCGACCAATGAACGACGAGCAACTCGAAGAGTTGTTGCAACGCGCGCTGACCACCGACAAAGAGTTGCAACGCCGCGAAACGGAGGTGCGCGAGCGCGACGCATTGTTCCGCTTTTCGGGAGGCGATGCCCGCAAACTGCTCAACATTATCGACATCATTGCAAACGCTTCGGAGGGCAAAATCGTCATCGACAACCAGATTGTGACCGACGCCCTGCAACAAAACATTGCGCTCTACGACAAGAATGGCGAACAGCATTACGACGTCATTTCGGCATTCATCAAAAGCGTTCGCGGTAGCGACCCGAATGCCGCCACGTACTACCTGGCACGAATGTTGGCAGGTGGCGAGGAGCCGCGATTCATCGCTCGCCGATTGGTGATTCTCGCCTCGGAGGATATCGGACTTGCCAACCCCAACGCGCTGCTGCTGGCCAACGCCTGCTTCGATACGGTGCACAAAATCGGAATGCCGGAGGCGCGTATCACGCTCGCCGAGACCACCATATATTTGGCAACATCGCCAAAGAGCAACTCGGCATACGCGGCAATCAACGAAGCTCTTGCATTCGTGGGCAAGGATACGACCAATCGCCCCGTACCGCTGCACCTGCGCAACGCCGTAACCGACTTGATGAGCGATGCGGGCTACGGCAAGGATTACAAGTACGCCCACGACTTCGAGGGCAACTTTGTCGCTCAGGAGTTTATGCCGGAGTCGCTCGCCGGCAAGCAGTTCTACCACCCGAACACCGGCAACGCGACCGAGCAGAAAATTGCGGCACGCATCGCCGAACTTTGGGATGGAAAGTACAAATAATTAACAGACAACAGACGAAAAAAACAGAGATGAAAAGAGTAATATTTACCACGCTGGCGTGCATCTTCACGCTCGGTATCGGCTTTGCCGCCGAACGCCACACGTTGCAGTACGCCGAGAAGGGCGGCGAGAAGTTACTGCTCGACCACTACCCTGCCGTCGGCGTAGAGGGGTTGCGCCCGTGCGTCATCTTCGCTTTCGGCGGAGGTTTTGTTCGTGGCGACCGCGCACATAAGGACTACGCATCGTATTTCGAGTCGCTGACTGCGGCCGGCTACGACGTGGTGTCGATCGACTACCGCCTCGGCTTGAAGAATCCACCATCCGATATAGGGTTGCGCGATGTCATTGCACTGATGAAACGCTCGGTCGATTATGCGGCCGAGGATTTGATGTCAGCCACGCGCTTTGTGCTCGACCACGCGGCGGAATGGAGTATCGACCCCGCAAAGATTGTCGTAAGCGGATCGAGTGCCGGAGCAATTGCCACCTTGCAGGCCGAGAACTACATCTGCAACGGCGACCGTCGGGCAAAAGAGATTCTCGGCGACTACAACTTCGCCGGCGTCGTCTCGATGGCGGGTGCCGTATTTTCGGTCGGCGGACGACCAAAATGGAGAGGCGAAACCTGTCCGATAATGATGTTTCACGGCTCGTCCGACCGCAACGTACCATACAACAAGGCGTCGATTTTCGGCATCGGCTTCTACGGCTCTAAACTCGTCGCCAAGCAGTTGCGCCGTCGCGGTGGGGCGTATTGGTTTCACTCGGCAAAGTATCGTTCGCACATCATAGCCGAAGAGCCGATGACGCGCAACATAGGCGAGATTATCGACTTTATCGAGAAGTGCGTCACGGGTGGCGAGCATCTGCAAGTGGTAACCGAAGTTACGGACTGCAACATCGAAAAGCAACCGACACGCTTCTCCGTAAAAGAGTACCTCTCGGCAAACTATTCGCGCAAATAGCACCTCCAAAATGGTACGCATCGGAGTCATATCGGACACACACGGAACATTCGACGAGCCACTTCGACTCTTTCTGAAAGATGTCGATGAGATTTGGCACGCCGGCGATATCGGCTCACGCGAGTTGGCCTCCGAGATTGCCGCATTCAAGCCGTTGCGTGCCGTATATGGCAACATCGACGGCGGAGCTACGCGTATGGCTTTCGGCGAAGAGTTGTGCTTCAAGTGCGAGGATGTAACGGTCGTGATGACCCACATCGGCGGCTATCCGCGCCACTACGCGCCCAAAGCACTGCGGCGCATTCAGGCCGTGCGACCGAAACTATTTATTGCCGGCCATTCGCACATCTTGAAGGTGATATACGACCCCATCTATGACCTTCTGCACATAAATCCGGGGGCGGCGGGTTGCTACGGTTTTCACGACGTGCGAACGGCAATCCGATTCACAATCGATGGCGACAAGATTTCGGATATGGATATCGGCCATTGGGAACGCAAGAAATTGATAAACGAAAACAGATAAACGCACAAAAAGATGAAAAAATCGGTAGTATCATCGTTCGATGTCGATCATCGAACACTGCGCGAGGGTTTGTACCTGCGCTCGACATACACAATCAACGACTCGCTCGCCGTCCTCTCGTGGGATTTGCGCTTTTGCGCCCCGATGGACAAGCAGCCACTCTCGGCAGGCGTGGTCCACACCATCGAGCACCTGATGGCATACCATCTGCGTCTCGACGAGAAGATTGGAGGAGCAATCGTCTCGTTCTGCCCGATGGGTTGCCAGACGGGTTTCTACCTCTCGACAATGAACAGCGTAACGGCCGACGATATCGCCGCAGCACTCAAACGCGTATATGAGCGTGTATTCCCGATTCACTCGACCGACGACATCGTGGGTCTGAACGAGGTGCAGTGCGGCAATCCGGCACTCTACGCCATCGAGCCGACCAACGAGGCGATGGCAAAGTACATCGAAATATTATTTCCAAACAGATAATCCGTTTACGATATGAATATTCTCGTCATAACACCTACCGACCGCGAATACGCCAATATGAAGGCCGCAATCGCCGGCAAAAGCGAGTTGCGCCACACCTACACCCTTGCCCAATGCGGTGTCGGCAAGGCGGCCGCAGCAGCCGTAACGGCTTCGGCGATTGCCAAGAGCGAGCAGCCGTTCAATATGGTTGTCGTCATCGGTTTTGCTGCCGGAACACTCGGCTTCCATCAGGGCGAAATCGTCTCGCCGTGCGAAGCACGCTACCACGATTGCGACGTGCCGGAGGGTTTTATTCCGGAACTTACAAATCCGTTTTCGCTCGCCGGCGAGGAGGATATCACGGTCTTCACCGGCGACTCGTTCGTCAATGCCGACTCGATTGCCGCCATCAAGCAACGATTCGGTGTCGAGCGTGCGATTTTCGATATGGAGATTACCGCCGTGCGCATCGCCGCAGAGCTGTGCGGTGGCATTCCGGTTGCAGCCGTAAAGATGATTTCGGACGTGCCGGAGGATGGTCACACCGAGCATTCGTACGACGCATTCGCCGACTCGCATCCCGATTTCACGCCGATTCTCGACGTCATCGAGCGTTTCTAACCGCTCGAACGAGATACTTTTCACTCCACACAAAAAAAGGGGGGGTAATGATGCCAAAAGGGGTTGTCCAACTTTCGGTTGAACAACCCCTTTTCTTGTAGAATTTGCGCACTATTCGCCGCAAATCTCAATCTTATCGCACTCCAACTGTGCGCGCAGCTCCTCGACCGACGAGAACTTCTGCTCGTTGCGAATCTTGCGCAGCAATCGTACACACAGGCGACGACCATACAGGTCGCCTCGAAAATCGAAGATGTGCGTTTCGAGCAGTCGGCGACTACCATCCACCGACGGACGCGTGCCGACGTTCGACATTGCCCGATAGGTGCGGCCATCGACATCTATCTCCGACTCATAGACACCGTTTTCAAGGTCGTCACGGTCGGCGACATCCATATTTGCCGTCGGAAATCCGAGCGTACGACCCAAACGATTGCCTCCGATAATCTCGCCCTCGACCTGCTGCACCTTCACATCAAACATTTTCGGTCAATTTTTTAACGAGTGAATATTGCGAGAAGAACTCCTTGCCGAATACGCGCAGCACCGTATATGACGGAATTGCAAGCAACATTCCGAGAATACCGCCCGTCGAGCCGGCAAGCAGAATAACGATAAAGACCTCCAACGGGTGGGCATTCACGCGCTCCGAGTAGAGCGTCGGTTGCAGAATAAAGTCGTCCAGCCCCTTGACCGTCAGCAGTACGCAGACGATAACCGTAATCGTATAGCCGATTGTACACCCCTCGATAGGCGAAACGATGCCGATAAATACAGATGCAAGGCCGCCCATCAGCGGACCTGCGTACGGAATGACGTTCATCACACCCATAATCGTACCGATGAAGCAGGCATCTTCGGCGTGCATACCGAAGCCAATCATCGTAATCGATATGATGACCATCAGAATCAAACTCTCGGTCAGCAGACCCGTAAAATAGCGCGCCAGCAAGACGGTTATCTTGCCCAACGCACGCTCTACGTTCTCCTTATAGTGTTCCGGAAAGAGTGCCGTCACCATCGAGAGGAACAGACCATCCTCCTTCATAAAGAAGAATGTGATGAACGACACCGAGAAGAATACCACAATCAGCGACAGACCCAAATCTATAACCGACGAGAAGGCGGCGTTAATCGTGCCGTAATCTATCGCGCTACGCAACCAATTAACGATAATTTCCGTAATGGAGACCTGCTCGTTCTGCGGCGTAATCATAAATGCCGAGAGGTAGGATTGCACCCGCTCCAACGGCTCCTGCACGTTCGACAGTGCCGAACGCAAATCGAGCGAGGCGAGCGAAGCAATCTTGCCCGTCACAAGCGGAATCATCAACGAACACAGCCCGATAATCACAATCCACATAAAGACAAGCGTAAGCATAGCCGCCACCCATCGCGGAACGTGCCGACGACCAACACGGATGCCTGTAATGACGCGCACAACCGGACGACCGATGATGGCGAGCACCGCCGAGACGAGGATATATATCACAACCGAGCGAAAGTACCAAACGAGTGCCACTATCACGGCCGTAATTGCAAGGCCCACAACCCAGCGTATCAGATTTTTAGGTGTTGTATCCATTGTTTTACTCTGTTTTTTCGTATCGCACACGTTCCTCCGAATGCAACTCCTCTACTCCTCCTCTTCGTCTTTGGCTGCAAAATCGCCGATACGCGCAATCGGTGTCTGCGTACCTACGACGCGGTCGCCAATCTCGACCAACAACTTCGCATCCTCCGGCAGAAGAATATCAATTCGCGAACCAAACTTGATGAAACCGCACTTATCGTTCTGCACTACGTGCTCGCCGACCTTCACGTACGAGACGATACGACGTGCAACAACGCCGGCAATCTGGCGGAACATCACCTCGACACCCTTATCCGTCTCGACAACGGTTGTCGTACGCTCGTTCTCGGACGAGGATTTCGGATGCCAAGCAACCAAGAAGCGGCCCGGATGGTACTTGAAGTAGCGAACGGTGCCACCCACCGGAAACCAATTTATATGGACGTTGGTCACCGACATAAATATCGACACCTGCAAGCGTTTGCCGTGGAAATACTCATCATCCTGCACCACCTCCGTCACAACCACGCGGCCATCGCAAGGCGAAAAGACCAAATCGGCATCGTGAATCTTCACACGACGCGGCTCGCGGAAAAACGAGACGATAAAGAACCAAAACAGCACCAACAATGCCGTGAGCAGAATCATCAGCCAACTACGCTCCTGCACCTCCAACATATAGTATATCAATGCCCATATCGCTGCGCAACATACGCCCGACACGGCAATAATTCTATAACCCTCTTTATTTATCTTCATAGGTTCACTGTGTTTAGAAGTTTCCGAAAATCAGCAGATAGACAAACGCATACGGTGCCGAGAGCAAAAACGCATCGAAACGGTCGAGAAAACCGCCGTGACCCGGCATAATTGCACCCGAATCCTTAACGTCGGCCGAGCGTTTGAAGAGCGACTCGACAAAATCGCCCGCAACACCCGTAATCGACACAACCGCCGCAAGACCACACCATACCAACACATCGCCACCGAGCCACCATCCGAGCAGTGCGCCGGCACCAACCGATGCCACAACACCTCCGATGAAGCCCTCCCACGACTTTTTAGGCGAGATACGCTCGCACATACGATGTCGGCCAAGTGTGATACCGAACAGGTAGGCAAAGACGTCGTTCGACCACAAAATTACGATGTACGCCAACGCCATCAACGGATTCCACTCGCCACCGCCAAGCATCAGCGGAACGAACAGAAGCAGCGACATCGGCAATGCCACATAGACCACGCCACCGAGTGTCGTTGCCACGTTTGCAATCGGGGTCTCGCTACGATGCCACAACTCGCAGATAAACACCGCAGGGATGGCCAAAAGCAGATAGAGAATTGCCCCCAGCACAACTCTGCCCGTTGCATAATCGGCCACGCTGCCATACTTCACGAACACCGTAAAGCCCAGCGCAAAGATTGCGATTGCAGAGATTACGCCAAGTGCACGCAGTGGTCGATAGCCACACTTTTGGCAAAGCCCGTAAAACTCGACCAGCGCGCCGACCATCACCACGAGCAACAGTGCGCCAAAGCTCCACTTCGACCACAAAATCGCTCCGAAAAAGCAGAGTGCCAAAACCACACCGCTCGCCGTGCGCGTCATCAAGTTTTTCATTTTATTTGTCATATCTTTCAGGTTAGTTTAGTTTCGGGTTAGTTTAGTTAAACGCTCTCACAATATTTATACGCTCGTGCGTCGCTTACTGCACCTCCGTTGTCGCGCCCGACTGCGCCGCCTCCGTGTTCGGTTGCTCGGTGGTTGGCTCGGCGGTTGGCTCGGCAGTCACATTCGATTGCTCGGCAGTCGATTGCGAAGCCGCCTGCTCCTTCTCGCGCTCGATGTCCTTCTTTCGGCGACCGAAGATACGCTCGACATCCTCCGTAAAGACGACCTCGCGTTCGAGCAACAACTCGGCGAGTTGCACCATACCCTCGCGATGCTCCGCAAGCACCTGCTCCGCCATTGCGTAGCACTTGTCGATAAGGGCACGCACCTCGTCGTCAATCTGTTGCGCCGTGCGCTCGGAGTACGGCTTGGTGAATGCCATATCGCTCTGGCCCGTCGAGTCGTAGTAACTTATCGTACCGACACCCTCGCCCATACCATAATATACAATCATCGCATAGGCCTGCTTGGTCACGCGCTCCAAGTCGTTCAGCGCACCCGTCGAGAGGTGACCGAAGAACATCTGCTCGGCAACGCGGCCCGCAAGCGTTGCAGCCAACTCGTCCATCATCTGCTCGCGCGTTGTTATCTGACGCTCCTCGGGCAGATACCACGCAGCACCGAGTGCCTTGCCTCGCGGAATGATGGTAACCTTCACAAGCGGATTGGCATTTTCCAGAATCCAGCTCACCGTTGCGTGGCCCGCCTCGTGGTAGGCGATAGTCTTGCGCTCGGCTGGCGAAATCACCTTATTTTTACGCTCCAAACCGCCGATGATACGATCGACCGCAGCCAGAAAATCCTCCTTGCTCACGAACGGCTTGTTATGGCGTGCGGCAATCAGAGCCGCCTCGTTACATACGTTTGCAATATCGGCACCCGAGAAGCCCGGCGTCTGCTTTGCGAGGAAATCGCGATCGAGCGACGGGTCGAGTTTCAGGCGACGCAGATGCACATCGAAAATCTCGCGACGCTCGTGCAACTCCGGCAGTCCGACCTCAATCTGACGGTCGAAACGACCCGCACGCATCAACGCCTTATCGAGAATATCGGCGCGGTTGGTTGCCGCCAGCACGATAACGCCTGCGTTGGTCTGGAAGCCATCCATCTCGGTCAGCAACTGGTTGAGCGTATTTTCGCGCTCGTCGTTACCCGAAAATCCGGCATTCTTGCCACGCGCACGACCGATGGCATCAATCTCGTCGATAAAGACGATGCACGGCGCCTTCTGTTTTGCCTGGTCGAACAGGTCACGCACACGCGACGCACCCACACCGACAAACATCTCGACGAAGTCCGAGCCGGAAATCGACAGGAAAGGCACATTTGCCTCGCCCGCCACCGCCTTGGCAAGCAACGTCTTACCCGTTCCCGGAGGGCCTACGAGCAGTGCTCCCTTCGGAATTTTGGCACCGAGTTCGCGGTATTTGCCGGCATTTTTCAGAAAATCGACAATCTCCATAATCTCGACCTTCGCCTCCTCCAAACCGGCAACATCCTTGAAGGTAATCTTGCGCGACGGATCGTCCTGATCGAACTCCTGCGCACGCGCCTTGCCGACATTCATTATATTGCCGCCACCGGCACCTCCGCCACGCGAAAATCCGCGCATAATAAATATCCATATTGCGATGAAGAAGAGCCACGGCACCCACTGCATCACAACGTCGAACCAATCCTCACGATGGTTGTCGTACGTCAGCGTCACCTTGTTGCCCGACGCCTCGACCGCCTCGTCCAAATCGCTACGGAACGAATCGACCGAACCAATCGAGAAGGTCATCTGCACGCCTTGCAGCGGGATACGCGCATATTGCGACTCCTCGCCACCATCCTCACGCAGACGCTCGGCAACGCCCTCTTTGAGATAGACCTGCGCGATGTCGCGATTGACCACCTCAATCTTCTCTACATCGCCCGCACGCACCAACTCGTCCACCGTTGCCCAATCGCTACGCACCGGCTTCTCCGGCGATGTGCCGAACAACCAAAAGCCGATAATCAGCGCAAATATCGCCGACCACAGCCACATTATATTCAGACGAAACACTCGTCTGTTATTCTGCTTTTTTGCCATAATTTTTTTCTCGTTTTACACTCTTTTTGCCACTATTGCATTATACGGGTAACGCAACACGCGCGACAAAATTGCACTCTGCACGCCAAAATGCGACTATTCGGACACTTTTTACAACTCGTAGTCGTAACGTGTCATCGGCGCATCCGCCCACAACTCCTCCAAACGATAGTAACCGCGCAAGTCGGTCGTAAATATGTGTACCACCACGTCGATAAAATCGACCGCCACCCACAAGCCGGTCTGCTTACCCTCTACTCTCCAAGGGTTTTCGCCCGTCTCGACAAACACCTTCTCCTCGATGCTGTCGGCGATGGCAGCCACCTGCGTCGGCGAATCGGCGTTACACACCACAAAGTTCGAGCATATTGCTCCGTCGAAGCCCTCCAAATCAAGCGATACAATATCCTTACCTTTCTTATCTTGAATGGCATCAACAATAATCTCTATCAATCTGTTTTTATCCATAATCCACCAAATATAATATATATTTGGACAAAGATAACAATTTTCTTCGAGAAACAATCCTCTTTCGGGGGATAATTTTCATAAAATAGCACCATTGCACGGTTATAATCCAAAACCTACTCACGCTATATGGGGTGAGGCGGTGGGTGGCGAGGTGCAAAACTCTACTCACGCTATATGAGAGGGTGCGATGTGGGTGGCGGGGTGCAAAACTCTACTCACGCTATATGGTGGCGTGGTGGTGGGTGTGGGCGCAAAAACCTACTCACGCTATATGAGAGGGTGCAATGTGGGGAGGGGTAGCGTGGTGTGTGAAAGACGGACTCTGTTGGTAAAAACTTTCCCTAAACTCCCTAAACTCCTTAAACTCCCTACTCACGCTATATGGGGCGTGGTGGTGGGTGTGGGCGCAAAAACCTACTCACGCTATATGGGGCAGGGTACGTATGGACGGGTCGCACGAAAGACTCTGTCGGTGGAAAACTTTCCCTAAACTCCCTAAATTCCTTAAATTCATTAAATTCCTTAAACTCCCTACCAAAAAAAGAGAATTTAGAGAGTTTAAGGAGTTTAGAGAGAACATACCCGCCATAAAAGCGACAACCGCAAGGGCTTGAATGCTCCTTGCGGTTGTTTGTGTGTTAGTGGAACGCCTGCTTAAAACTCGTACGGATAGATTGCCGAAGCATACCCTCTCCAATATGGCTTTGATTTATATGCATCAACCGATGCTGTCGGTACATAAATTTTGCGGTCGGAAGAGTTGTTGTCGAATACAGAACTACTGCCCAAACTTGGCGGCGTAGTTGGTTTGCAATATACCTCTTTCAGCGCGTCGCAATCTCTGAATGCATTATCTCCAATCGTCGTTACGCCATTTCCGATTGTAACACTTGTCAGCGCGTCGCAACGGCTGAATGCACAAAATACAATCGTCGTCACGCTATCGGGGATTGTAACACTTGTCAGCGCGGAGCAATCCCAGAATGCAGAATTGCCAATCTCAGTCACGCCATTTCCGATTGTAACACTTGTCAGCGCGTCGCAATCTCTGAATGCATTATTTCCAATCGTCGTTACGCCATTTCCGATTGTAACACTTGTCAGCGAGGAGCAACTGTGGAATGCTGAACTACCAATCGTCGTCACGCTATCTGGGATTGTATATTCGGTTAATCCGGCAGGGGCAAAAGAGTTTAATACGCCATCCACAATCAAACAACGATTATCCTCCGACGCAAATTTGCCATAGAATGTTTTCAGCGCGTCGCAATATCTGAATGCAGGACTTCCAATCGTCGTCACGCTATCTGGAATTGTAACACTTGTCAGCGAGGAGCAACTGTGGAATGCTGAACTACCAATCGTCGTCACGCTATCTGGGATTGTATATTCGGTTAATCCGGCAGGTGCAAAATAGGTTAATACACCATCTACAATCAAACAACGATTATCCGCCGAAGCAAATTTGCCATAAAATGCTGTCAGCGCGGAGCAATAGGCGAATGCTTCACTTCCAATCGTCGTCACGCTATTTCCAATTGTAACACTTGTCAGCGCGGTGCAATCGTAGAAAGCACCATATCCAATCGTCGTCACGCTATCGGGAATTGTAACACTTGTCAGCGAGGAGCAATCGTAGAATGCCCAATTTCCAATCGTCGTCACATCTCCATCAAAGGTTATTACGCCAACTCCATTTTCGTAGGTGTTAGAGGTGATATTTGCCCCGAAGAGTTGCATAGCAGTAGCATTGCTATTAAGGTTGCCACTATATGGCTCGATAACATTTCCATCCGAAGATGTGTACCAAATCACGTTGTTAGTAATTGGCATTTCAAGCGTGTCGGTTGAGCAAGCAGCGAGAGCGGTCGCCGCGAGTGCAAAAAGGAAAAAGCGTTTCATATATTAAGATGTGTTTTTGCAGGGTTATACTATTTCTTGCCGACGCACTCCGAGATGGTCGAGCGCAGGGCATCGACAATCGACTTTTTGACGTAGGTACGGCGGATGGCAAGCGAGATTTTACGCGACGAAGCACCCTTAAAGAGCGTCTTGACCTGGCGCGCACGCTCCTTCGGGATATATTCGAGCGACATCTCCGGAATAATCGTGATGCACGACGTACAATCAACAATACGCATAAGCGTATCGAGCGAGCCCGACTCGAAATAGTAGCGCGACGGCAACGAGTGGCGTGCCTGGCAGAGTTCGAGCACCTGGTCGCGCATACAGTTACCGACGCTCAACAGCACAAGATCGCGCATATCGATATCCTCGATGCGGATATTGGCACGATTGAAGAGCGCATTCGACGGCGAAACGTAGGCATAGAAGCGGTCGTCGAACAGGTCATACTCGATAATACCCTCGCCACACGTACCTCCGGCAACAAGCGCAACGTCGATACGGTCGCGATTCAGTGCGTCGATAATATGCTCGGTCTTCATTTCGCGCACCTCCAACTCTACCTTCGGATAGCGTTGCACAAACTCCGGAATGAATTTATGGAGCAGATAGGGGGCGATGGTCGGAATGACACCCAGACGGATTTTGCCCGCAATCTCGCCTTTGAGTTGCGAAACCACCTCCTTTATCGAGTTATACTCCTTCAACGCCTCTCGCGCCTGTGCCAAAACCACTTCGCCCGCCTCGGTCGGGATGACCGGCTTTTTCGAGCGGTCGAGCAGCATCACACCCAACTCCTCTTCGAGCGACTTAATCTGCATACTCAGAGATGGTTGCGTTACGAAACAATGGTCGGCAGCAATCGAAAAACTACCAAAGTTGGCAACTGCCAGAAAGTATTCAAGTTGGATTATTGTCATACATCAAAACATTATCTTTACGACAAAAGTATAAAAAAAAATTATACTTGCAAAGCCAAACCTCGCTAATCGAATTTATTTTCATAAATTTGCAATTTGGAGTGCCACGCTCTCGGCAGAGAGTGCCGCACGCCAAAAGCGATAGAGACAAAACAAATAAAAGAAAATATAAGGAGAATGAAAAAGATTATTCTGACAGGCGACCGCCCAACCGGCCGATTGCATTTGGGCCACTTCGTAGGTTCGTTGCGTCGCCGCGTAGAGTTGCAGAACTCGGGCGAGTTTGAGAAGATATTTATTATGATTGCCGACGCACAGGCACTCACCGACAACGCCGATAATCCGGAGAAGGTGCGCCAAAACGTCATAGAGGTTGCGCTCGACTACCTCTCGTGCGGCATCGACCCGCAGGTATCGACCATCTTCATTCAGTCGCAGGTTGCCGAGTTGTGCGAACTTGCCTTCTACTATATGAACCTCGTGACCGTTTCGCGTCTGCAACGCAATCCGACCGTCAAGACCGAAATCAAGATGCGCGGCTTTGCAGAAGAAGCAGTCGAGGGCGACACGACGCAGAAGAAGGGCATTCCGGTAGGTTTCTTCACCTACCCTATCTCGCAAGCATCGGATATCACCGCCTTCAAGGCGACGACCGTACCGGTTGGCGAGGATCAAGAGCCGATGATTGAGCAGACGCGCGAAATCGTCCACAAATTCAACTCCATATACGGCGAGACGTTGGTTGTGCCGGAGATTCTCCTGCCCGACAATGCCGCCTGTCTGCGTCTGCCGGGAACGGATGGCAAGGCGAAGATGAGCAAGTCGCTCGGCAACTGCATCTATCTGTCCGACAGCGAGAAGGAGGTCAAGCAGAAGGTTATGGGTATGTACACCGACCCGAACCACCTGCGTATCGAGGACCCGGGTCAGGTCGAGGGCAACTGCGTATTCACATACCTTGACGCCTTCTGCCGTCCGGAGCATTTTGCGCTCTACTTGCCGGAGTACGAGTCGCTCGACGCACTCAAAGAGCACTATCGTCGTGGTGGTTTGGGCGACGTGAAGTGCAAGAAGTTCCTCATCGCCATCCTCAACGAGTTGCTCGCGCCGATTCGTGAGCGCAGAAAGTATTGGGAGCAGAACATCGAGGAGGTTTACCACATTCTCGAAGAGGGCTCGGCCGAGGCACGTCGCACAGCAGCACAGACGCTCAACGAGGTACGCGACGCAATGAAAATCAACTACTTCGCCGACCGCGAACTGATTGCCGAGCAAGCGGCACGCTACAAAGAGTTGAACAAGTAAACAGTGCGCTCGACAGAGAGGGCCGAGCAGCAGACGAAAGTGATTGAAGAGTCGAAATATATCAAAGCAGCCGGCAGGGATAAGATTTATCGCTGGTTTCTGCGCATCACGCAACGCCTGAGCGAGCGACAGATGCTCGCCATACTCGCCGTTGTGGTGGGCTTGGCTGCCGGTGTCGGCACCTACCTGTTCGAGGTGTTGCTGCACCTGATTAAGAGTTGTCTGGTCAATTGGTTCGATGTCGATACGTTCCACTTCCTCTACCTGATTTATCCCGCCGTCGGTATCGTACTTGCGACGCTGTTCGTGAAGTACATCGTCAAGGATAATATCTCGGAGGGCGTGACGCGCGTTCTCTACGCAATGTCGCGCCGTGGGTCGCGCATCGCGGGCCACAACTGCTGGACGTCGATTGTCGGCGGTGCTACGACCATCGGTTTTGGTGGTTCGGTAGGTCCCGAGGCACCGATTGTGCTGACCGGTGCCGCCATCGGCTCGAATATCGGAAAACTCGCCAAACTCAACTATCGCAACATCACGCTGTTGCTATGTTGCGGTGCGGGTGCGGCCGTTGCATCAATCTTCAAAGCACCAATTACGGGCGTGGTATTCGTGCTCGAAATTCTGATGCTCGACATCACGTCGGCTTCGGTTATTCCGCTACTTATCTCCTCTGTCACAGCCACCACGATAGCCATCGTGCTGCGCGGTTTCGACCCGATTATCTCCGTGTCGCTCACCGCAGCCGATGCCTTCCAAATCAAGCAGATACCGCTATTCATTCTGCTCGGCGCCATCTGCGGAGGCATATCCTATTACTTTACGCGCACGAATGCCGCCATAGCCAAACGCATCGGCGGCATCGACAACCAATACAAGCGTTGGGCAATCGCCGGCGCGATACTCGGTATGCTGATATTCGTCTTCCCACCACTCTACGGCGAGGGTTACGAGGCATTCGTATCGCTGATGCACGGCGACAAAAGCACGATATTCGAGAACTCGCTCTTCTACGACTTCAAACACATCGAGTGGGTTGTACTCATATACGTCATCGCCATCATCTTCTTCAAGGTCGTAGCGATGGCGACGACCAATGCCGCAGGCGGTGTCGGCGGAACATTCGCACCATCGCTCTTTGTCGGTGCATTTACCGGTGCAGCATTGGCTCTGCTGTGCAACACCTGTTTCGGATGGAATCTCTCGCTGGCAACATATACGCTGGTCGGTATGGCGGGTGTGATGGCGGGCGTGATGAATGCGCCACTGACCTCGATATTCCTTATCGCCGAACTATCGAACGGCTACGGGCTCTTCATCCCGCTGATGATTGTCGCCTGCATCGCCTTTGCTATCGGCTACTATCTCGACCCCGACTCCATATACACCAAGCGTCTGCGTCAGCGTGGCGAACTGCTCACACACGACAAAGACCAATCGGTATTTGTCTTTCTGCACCTCGATGAGTTGATGGAGACCGACTTTGTCCGGCTCAAAGAGCACTTCACGCTCGGCGACGTGGTCTCGATTATCGCCTCGGCACGCCGCAACATATTTCCGGTCATCGACAACTTCGGTCGCCTGCTCGGCATCGTTCAGTTGGATGACCTGCGCGAGGATATGTTCAAACGCGAGAAGTGGGGACGACCAATCACCCACTATATGATTCAGCCACCGGACAAGATTCTGGAACACGAACTCGTGCAGGAGGTATTGCCTCGTTTCGAGCAAAACCATACGTGGATGTTGCCGGTTGTCGATAAGGAGAATCGCTATCGTGGCTTTATCTCCAAGTCGAAGATTCTTAACGCATACCGCGAACAGTTAGTCAAGATTTCGCAATAAACGCCGCAACCACAGATGGGGGGGGGTAAAAGACCGACAATGACAACCAATATGAAGGATATAAAGTGTGTGCTGCTCGACTTCGACGGCACGACAGCCGACACGTCGCAGAGTATTATCCACTGCGTAAATCGGGTTTTAGAGCCGATGGGCGCGGCGGCAGAGCCGGCAAAGGTGGCACGCATCACGGGCTATGCTCTGCACGACGTCTTCCGCCTCCTGCTGGGGGATGGCAACGAGCCACTCATCGACCAATGCGTTCAATCATACAGCCGCTTCTACGCAAGCGAAGGGCTCGGAATGATTACACTCTTTCCGAACGTACTCGACACGCTCGGCCGATTGCGCGCAGCCGGCATCAAGACAGCCATCGCAACCAATAATCTCACCCCCGTAATCGACGACGTAGCCGACCGCTTGGATATGCGCCGACATCTGGACGAAATCGTATGCATCGACCAAGTTGCCGAGGGCAAACCTGCGCCCGACATTGCGTTGGAGGCGATGCGCCGTTTAGGTTGCAAGCCCGACGAGACGCTGATGGTCGGCGACTCGGTGCTCGATATCCGAATGGGCATAGCGGCCTCGTGTCACACGTGCGGCGTAACCTACGGCAGTAATCCTCGCGAGGTGCTGGCAGAGGCAGGTGCGGAGTATCTGGTGGACGACTTTGCGGAGGTGGCAAAAATTATTTTGGGAGAGTAGGCAATGGCAGCAATCACAATATACACAGACGGCTCGTCACTCGGCAATCCGGGTGCGGGTGGTTATGGCGTGGTACTCATCAGCGGTCCACACCGCAAGGAGCTCTCGGCGGGATTCCGACAGACGACCAACAACCGAATGGAGCTGATGGCGGTCTGCGTAGCGTTGGAGGCACTCAAATTCGACGGCTCGGATGTAACGATATACTCCGACTCGAAATATGTCGTCGATGCCGTATCGAAGGGGTGGGTCTTCGGCTGGGAGCGCAAACACTTCTCGGGCAAAAAGAATCCCGACCTCTGGGCACGTTTCCTACGCGCATATCGTCGCCACCACGTCCGCTTCGTATGGGTTAAGGGGCACGCCGAGACCGTCGAAAACAACCGTTGTGATGCGCTTGCCGTAGCAGCCGCAGGAGGTGCCGTGCTGCTCGAAGATGTGGGCTACCAACCCGAATAGCACCTCGCACAAACAATCGTACCGACTCACCTTCCCTCCCGTCGCTCTTGTTTTGCATAGGATTTGCAGGGGCAACTATCCATCAAACATATCTCTGTCACGATGGATAACAACCTGCTCAGCGAACAACTCTCATACAACGGCGACACGCAAACCGTAACTCACGTTCACCGAATCGATTACAACGGCTCCACAATCGAGGAGAGCACCGGCAACATCATCGACACGTTTCGTCCGCGCAGCAAGACGACAACGAGTTGGATTCGCATACACGGACTGCGCGACACGGCTCTAATCGAGTCGATTTGTCGGGCATTCAACATAGATTTTCTCGTAACACAAGATATTCTCAACGTCAATCACCCCTGCAAGGTCGAGAGCCATACCGACTACAACTTCATCGTAGCAAAACAGATTGGGACAGACGAAGAGCAGATGCACCTATGTTTGGTACAGGGGGCGAACTTCGTGCTCACGTTTGCCGAGAGCGAATCGACACTCTTCGACGAGGTGCGAACGGCCATAACCAAGAACGTATTACGCATACGCTCCCGCTCGGCCGACTATCTGCTGTCGGTGTTGATGAACACCATCGCAGGCAACTATGTTGCTGTCGGGCAGAATATTGCAGACACATTGGACGACATCGAAACCGAGTTGCTTGGCGAACAGAACGGGGACGAGGTCGGGTCGCGCATTCAGGCACAGCGTCGGCGATATATGGAGTTGAAGCGAGTTGTGATGCCTCTACGCGAGCAGTTTCCGCGCCTTGCGCACGCCGAAGCGCAACTCGTTGCAAAGAGCACCCACCCGTTCCTCGGCGATGTGAACGACCATCTGACATACGTTGCACAAGTGATTGAGGGTTGCCGCGAAACGCTCACTTCGCTGGTCGATCTCTACGTCTCGAACACCGGACTGCGCACCAACGATATAATGATGCAACTGACCATCGTATCGACAATCTTCATTCCGCTGACCTTTTTGGTCGGCGTGTGGGGTATGAATTTTCGATATATGCCGGAGTTGGAGTGGCGATACGGCTACCCTGCCGCGTGGCTGCTGATGATTGTAATCGGCTTCACCGTATATGCCATTCTCAAACGGCGACGATGGATGTAGTGCGTGCGAGCAGACGACGCGAGGCAGAAAAAAAGATAGAAAATTTCAGAAAAATTTCAAAAAAAGTTAGGCGTGGCGAAACTCCGATGGCGACATTCCCGTACGGCTCTTGAAGAGTGTCGAGAAGTACTCCGGACTCTCGAAGCAGAGTTTGTAGGATATCTCTTTGATTGAGATTGTCGAGCCACGCAACAACTCCTTGGCGCGGAACAGACGCAGATTGATGAAATACTGTGCCGGAGCCATTCCCGTATATCGCTTGAAGATGTGGCGGAAGGTCGAATAACTTATATTAAGGTATGCAGCAACATCCGGCATCGTAATATCGCGCTCGACCGCCTCCTGCATATAGACCCTCGCACGCGCCACGATGTCGGGCATCACGCCGTGCGTCTGCATACTGTTGTTGCGCGATGTCATAAACATCAGCCCGAGCAGATGATTAACCACACCGGCAAGCAGTTGCTGAAAGAAGGGCTCTTGGCGGGTTGCTTGCTCGATTGCCTCCTTATACAGCGCAATAATCGTCTGATTGATACCGATTTGATACATCGGCTTATCTATCGAAAAGAAGCCCTCCCTTACGCGATGGTCGATGTTCGCACCGCGAAAACCAATCCAATACTCCGACCACCCCGTCGCGCTATCGGGGGCGTAGGTGTGCCACTCGCCCGGAAAGAGCAAAAACATATCGCCGGCACGCACTGCGTGGCGACCCGACGACGAGGTCTCCAACTCGCCCTCACCCTCAACGATATAGACCAGCTGATACTCCTGCAACACTCGTCCTCGTTCGGGGCGGAACATATACTCGCGATTGTGCAACGCCGGCGGATACTGCTCGCCCGGTTTAACGCTCTGAAAGCCAACCGTGCTGACCATCAACCCCCAACGCTCGTCGGAGAGGTTTTGCGCTATATATTTTATAGGTTCCATAACAATATTCTTTGTTGTTTTTTCGACAGCCGCCTCACACGCGAGCGCACATTCGGCATTTACCTTTTACAATTTTAACCATTTTTTGCGAGTCGGGAAAGAGTTTAGACATTTTTTTAAGGCATTAGGACAAAAAACAAAGTACAAAAGCCGCTTTTTACCGATAACTTTGTATAAGAAAGTGTAAAAAACATCACTAACCTATGAAAATCAGCCACTACATATCAATCGACCTCGGCGCAACAAGTGGGCGCACGATGCTTGCCACTTTTGATGGGCAACAGATTACTCTTACCGAACTAACCCGCTTTGCCAACCCGATGATTCCACTCGGCGGCCATCTGTTTTGGGATTTGCCTTCACTCTACAACGAGGTGTTGCGCGGTCTGCAAAAGGCGGCAGCAAGCGGCATCAACCCCGTATCTATCGGTATCGACACGTGGGGTTGCGACGTTGCGTACTTCGGCCACGACGGGCAACTGCTCGGCCTGCCGTACTGCTACCGCGACAGCCACACCGACGGTGCTACGGAGCGTTTCTTCGAGAAGATGCCGGCAAAAGAGGTGTACGAGAAGACGGGTATTCAATTTATGAATTTCAACACGCTCTTCCAACTCGACACCCTGCATAGCAACTGTTGCTCGGCACTCGACGCGGCGGACAAGATACTCTTCATACCCGACGCTCTCTCGTATATGCTGACCGGTCGTGCCGTAACCGAGTACACGGTTGCTTCGACCTCGCAGATACTCAACGCCGTAGAGCGCGAATTTGACCCAGCATTGCTTGACGCCATCGGCATTCCGCGCGAGCGTTTCGGCGAGATGGTACAACCCGGCACCGTCATCGGCACACTTACCGAGCAGGTGCAACAAGCGACAGGACTCGGCGCAGTGAAGGTCGTAGCCGTTGCGGGACACGACACCGCCTCGGCAGTTGCGGCAGTTCCTGCCGAGAACGAGCGTTTTGCATACCTCTCGTCGGGTACGTGGTCGTTGATGGGCATCGAGACCAAGGAGTCGATTATAAACGATGACTCGTTCCGCCACAACTTCACCAACGAGGGAGGCATCGATGGCACGACGCGCTTCTTGAAGAACATCTGCGGTATGTGGATTTTGGAGCAGTGCCGCAGAGAGTGGGAGCGCGAAGGCAAGTGCTACTCCTATCCGGAAATCGTCGAGATGGCAAACTCGGCCGAGCCGTTCGTAAGTTTCATCAATCCGGACGATGCGTCGTTTGCCAATCCGCAGTCGATGCTCAAAGCCATCGAGGCGTTCTGCATTCGCACGGGCCAACCCGCACCACAAAACGATACGCAAATCATTCGCACCATCTTCGAGAGTTTGGCTCTGCGATACAGAGAGGTGTTGGAGATTTTGGAGAGTATGGCTCCGTTTGCAATCGACGTATTGCATATTATCGGTGGCGGCTCGAAAAATCAACTCCTCAACCAATTTACCGCCAACGCCATCGGCAAGCGCGTCGTAGCAGGCCCATCGGAGGCAACCGCCATCGGCAACCTTATGATGCAGGCAATTGGCGCAGGCGAGATGAGCACGCTCGCCGAGGCACGCACGATTATTCGCGCCTCAATCGAGACGGAGACCTTCCTCCCGCAGCAGCGTGAAGCGTGGGAGGCGGCCTATGCCCGATTCGTAGAGTTGAAATAAGCCGAAACATTCAGCAATAAAACAACGTACAAAATAAACCTAAAAAAACAGAACTAAAATGAACGAAGCAAAAATCAAACAAGCGTACGACATCGCTGTAGAGCGTTATGCCGAACTCGGTATCGATGTCGAGAGTGTACTCGAAAAGTTGCAGAAGGTCGAAATCTCGATGCACTGCTGGCAGGCAGACGACGTTAGCGGTTTCGAGTCGAGTGGCGACCTCACGGGCGGTATTCAGGCAACGGGCAACTATCCGGGCAAAGCCCGCAATATCGAGGAGTTGCGTGCCGACATTCTGAAAGCGATGACGCTCATCCCGGGCCGTCAGCGTCTTAACCTGCACGAAATCTATGGCGATTTTGGTGGCGAGGTTGTGGATCGCGACCAAGTTGAGCCAAAGCACTTTGAGAGCTGGATCGAGTGGGGTTTGGCAAACGGCATCAAACTCGACTTCAACAGCACCTCCTTCTCGCACCCTAAATCGGGCGACCTCTCGCTCTCGAACCCCGACGAGGAGATTCGCTCGTTCTGGATTGAGCACACGAAGCGTTGCCGTGCCATTGCCGAGGAGATGGGACGTCGTCAGGGCGACCCTTGTATTATGAACCTATGGGTACACGATGGCAGCAAGGATATCACGGTCAATCGCAAGAAGTACCGCGAATTGTTGAAGGATTCGCTCGATCAGATTTTCGAGCAGAAGTACGAGAATATGAAGGACTGCGTAGAGTCGAAAGTATTCGGCATCGGCTTGGAGAGTTATACGGTCGGCTCGAACGACTTCTACATCGGCTACGGCGCACAGAACAACAAGATTGTAACCCTCGACACGGGCCACTTCCACCCGACCGAGAGCGTTGCCGACAAACTCTCGTCGCTGTTGTTGTTCGTTCCGGAGGTTATGCTCCACGTGAGCCGTCCGGTACGTTGGGATTCCGACCACGTGACCATTATGAACGACGAGACACTCGACTTGATGCACGAGATTGTTCGTTGCGACGCACTCGACCGCGTACATATCGGTCTCGACTACTTCGACGCTTCGATTAACCGCATCGGCGCATACGTTATCGGTACTCGCGCTACGCAGAAGTCGCTCTTGCAGGCGTTGCTCGAACCGCTCGCACAGTTGCGCAAGTACGAGGCAGAGGGTAAGGGCTTCGAGCGTCTGGCTCTCTTGGAGGAGGCAAAGTCGTTGCCTTGGAATGCAGTATGGGATATGTTCTGTCTGCGCAACGGCGTACCGGTGGGTGACGAATTTATCGCCGAGATTCAGAAATATGAGCAGGAAGTAACATCTAAACGCAATTAATTATGTATCGTATAGTTCTCAACGAAACATCGTATTTCGGTGCAGGTTGCCGCTCGGTTATCGCCGACGAAGTGGCAAAGCGCGGTTTTAAGAAGGCATTCTTCGTAACCGACAAAGATTTGATTAAGTTCGGCGTTGCCGAGAAAATCGAGGAGGTCTTGAAGGGCGCAGGTATCCCTTACGAGATTTACAGCGACGTCAAGGCAAACCCGACCATCGGCAATGTTCAGCGCGGTGTGGAGGCATACAAGGCCTCGGGTGCCGATTTCATCATCGCTCTTGGCGGTGGCTCGTCGATTGACACGGCAAAGGCGGTCGGCATCATCGTAAACAATCCGGAGTTTGCGGATGTTCGCTCGTTGGAGGGTGTTGCGCCGACCAAGCATCGCGCCGTACCGACCTTCGCCATCCCGACAACTGCCGGAACGGCTGCCGAGGTGACCATCAACTACGTCATCACGGACGAGGAGGCAAAGAAGAAGATGGTGTGCGTCGATCCGAACGATATCCCGATGTGCTCGATTATCGACTGCGAGTTGATGTACTCGATGCCGAAGGGTTTGACCGCTGCTACGGGTATGGACGCTCTCACGCACGCAATCGAGAGTTACATCACACCGGGTGCGTGGACAATGAGCGATATGTTCGAGTACAAGGCAATCGAGCTCATCGCCCAGCACTTGAAAAATGCTGTCGAGAACGGCAAGGATGAGGTGGCACGTTCGGGTATGGCCGAGGCACAGTATATCGCCGGTATGGGTTTCTCGAATGTCGGCTTGGGCATCGTTCACTCGATGGCTCACCCGCTGGGTGCCTTCTACGACACTCCGCACGGCGTAGCAAACGCTCTGCTGTTGCCATACGTTATGGAGTATAACGCCGATTCGCCGGCACGTGCCAAGTATCTGGGCATCGCCAAAGCGATGGGCGTAAATACGGAGGGTATGAGCACGGACGAGGGTGTTCGCGCTGCAATCGACGCCGTTCGTGCGCTCTCGCTCAGCGTCGGCATTCCGCAACACCTGTGCGAAATCGGCGTAAAACGCGAGGATATTCCGGCGTTGGCTGTCGCAGCGTTCAACGACGTCTGCACGGGTGGCAATCCACGCCCTACGTCGGTAGAGGATATCGCCAAATTGTACGAAATCGCATTCGAATAATCGCGCGCTATGGATATTGTAATCGGTCTTTTAATTATCGCCATAGGTGCTTTCTGCCAATCGAGCAGTTACGTGCCTATCAACAAGATTAAGGATTGGAAGTGGGAGTCGTATTGGCTCGTGCAAGGCGTATTTGCGTGGCTCGTATTCCCACTGTTGGGCGCATTGCTGGCTGTTCCCGAGGGACACTCGCTCGGCGAGTTGTTCCTCGCGGGCAACACCTTCAACGTCTCGATGACCATCCTCTTCGGCGTGCTGTGGGGCATCGGAGGTCTTACCTTCGGATTGTCTATGCGTTACTTGGGCGTGGCTCTCGGTCAGAGCATCTCGCTCGGCACCTGCGCAGCGGGTGGAACGCTTCTGGGTCCGGTATTGCTCAACGCATTCTTTCCGGAGATGGGCGCACTCTCGTCGCTTACGTTTGCCGTTCTGTCGGGCGTAGTTGTTACGCTGCTCGGCATCGCCATTATTGGCGTGGCAGGTATGATGAAGGCGAAGTCGCTGAGTGGCGAGGAGCAGAACACCGTTCGTGAGTTCAACTTCCCGAAGGGCATCGCCATCGCACTGCTGGCGGGCGTTATGAGCGGATGTTTCAACGTCGGCTTGGAGTTCGGCAAGGATATCAACTTCGGCGCACTTACGCCCGATATGTATAAGACACTTCCGGCAACACTGCTCGTGACGCTGGGCGGCTTTGTGACCAACGCCGTGTACTGCCTCTATCAGAACGCCAAAAACCACAGTTTCGGCGACTACGCACAAGGCAAATTGTGGCACAACAACGCTCTATTCTGCGCTCTGGCAGGTGCGCTGTGGTATAGCCAATTCTTCGGTTTGAGTTTGGGTAAGGGATTTCTTACCGAGTCGCCAACGCTGATGACACTCTCGTTCTGCGTACTGATGGCTCTGAACGTGACGTTTGCCAACGTGTGGGGCATCATCCTCAAAGAGTGGAAGGGTTGCTCGCGCAAGACCATCGCCGTCTTGGTGCTCGGACTCTGCATCTTGGTTTTGAGCTCATTCCTTCCGGAGTTGCTCAAATAGGCAAGACGACAATATCTGCACAAAGGGTTGCTGCGACCGAGAAAGTCGCAACAACCCTTTTTCGTTTTGTCGGCTATACTTTTTTTCGTATATTTGTCGGACACTATGCATAATAGAGCACTATTAAGTATGCGATTTTATTTGATTATATCAACTCTTGCCGTGATGCTGATCGGGTGCTCGCGCACTCCGCAATACACGACCATCGACGGTGAAATGCTCGGCACGACGTTCCACATTGTGGCCCAAACCGATACGCCGGCATCCGAAATCTACGCAGAGGTTATGCGTATCGATGCAGAGGCGAAGGCGTCGATGTCTATCTTCGACGAGCACTCGCTCCTGTCGCGCATCAATGCCGGCGAGACCGACACGCTCGACATTCACCTTTTGAGAAATATTGCCGTTGCGGCACGCGTACACCGCACGAGTGGTGGTGCGTACGACATCACCGTCAAACCGCTGACCGACGCCTACGGTTTTGCCGCCAAAGACCGCACGCGCAAGCCGAATATCGACTCGCTCGTCGAGTTTGTCGGCTTCGACAAGTTTCGTGTTGCGGGCAAACGCATCATAAAGAGCGACCCGCGCGTGCAACTCGACCTCAACTCGCTCGCAAAGGGTTACACGGTCGATTTGGTGGCAGATATGCTCGAACGACAGGGCGTGCAGAACTACATCGTCGAGATTGGCGGTGAGATTCGCACGCGAGGTGTAAATGCCGCAGGTGCAGAGTGGCGCATCGGTGTCGATTCGCCGTTCGAGGGTAACAACTCTCCGGGTGCATATCGCCAGCATATCGTACGGCTCAACGACCGCGCACTTGCCACGTCGGGCAACTATCGTCGCTACTACGTGGACGAGCGTGGCGAAAAAATTGTACACACCATCAATCCGAAGACGGGTCGCAGTGTCACATCACGACTGCTCTCGGCTACGGTCATCGCCAATCGCTGCGTTGAGGCAGATGCGCTCGCAACGATGTTTATGGCAATGGGCGACGAGCAAGCGATTGCGCTCGCCAAGAGTATGGCCGGCGAGATTGAGGTATATTTTATTTTGGCAAAGGAGAGTGGCGCGGTAGGCAAGCAAGGCACACAGGGCGCGCCAAGTGAATCGAGCGCACAAAACACGCAGGGCGACCTCGACAAACCCGAGTACGAGACATTCTCGACGCTCAAAAAGTAACCGAATATGAAACGCGCACTGATACTATACAACGACCGAGCAGGTCACGGTCGCATTGCACGAAAGATAGATGCCATCGCGCAAATCTTCGTCGAAAGCGGATACGACGCGGAGGTTGCAAGCATCGAATTTGGATGCAACCCGTTTGACGAGCCGCAACATTGTGCGGTCGATTTGGTGGTTGTCTGCGGTGGCGATGGCACGGTAAACTACATACTCAACGCGATGAAGGCGCACGCGCTCGACCTGACACTCGGCATCATTCCCGCCGGCACGGCAAACGACTTTGCAGGCGCAATCGGTATGCGCAAAGGGTTGCTCAAAGCGGCTCGGCAGATTGTTGCAGGGCGCGCCGAGCGATTGGATTGTGCGCGCGTGAATGGCCTGTACTTCATCAATATCTTCTCGTTCGGACTCTTTACCACCACCTCGCAACATACGCCCGATGCGCTGAAACACACGTTGGGCAAGGCGGCATACATCATCGAGGGGTCGAAGGAGTTGCACCACTCGGAGTATATTCCGTTGCACATCACGCACGACGGCGGTGAGGAGCATACCGAGGCGTTAATTGTATTGGTCTTCAATGGCGAAACAGCAGGTCAATTCCGTTTGGCTCGTGAGGCATCCGTGCGTGACGGAGTGCTCGACGTGCTTATTATGAGCCGATGCAACATACTCGACTCGGCACGTGCAATGTTGATGTTCCTACTCAACGGCAAGCCGAATGCTGCCATCAAACATATCCGCACATCGCATATCGAGATGCGCTCGCCACTCAACCCGCCAACCGATATGGACGGGCAGAAGAGTGCCGAGTTTCCGCTCTCGATTGAGTGCATCGCAGGTGGCGTCTCTGTCGTATGCCCGTGCGACAATAGCGCAGACGATGAGGAGTAGCGCACCCGCCACCCCACACTGGCCTCAACCGAGGCAAGACAATCAAGAGAAGATTACCTGAAAAGAAGTGCGTGCAAGCGCACCATTACGCTGTCCGCCCATCGCAACAGACACCTTACGAGTGACGGATATCGCTTGGCGCGACGACGCCATTTGCCAAGCAAATCAACACGCAACAATCCATTCACATAGCAGCGCAGTGGCGAAATACCACACTGCTCGGCGAGTGCCGAAAGACGCTCGAATGTCGCCTCGAAATTCGATTCGGCGAACTGCTCATCGCCCATATCCAACATATATTTTCGGCAAACGGTACCCATACGACGGCGCACGACACCCTGCAAGAAGTGCTTTCGTTCATCCGATGCCACCTCTTCGGCGTGAAGGGTGTAATATTCAGCCAACGAGACGACAACGCTCTCCAACTGGCCAATGCTGCGCAACTGCACAGCCGCATCCATCGTCTGCCCCTCGCGCGCGAGATTATATATGTATAGCGGCGTATCGACAAACGCCATACGCTCCACGAAAAACATCGGGAAGAAGGTCCACTGCTGATCGGTATATGATATGCCCTCGCTCTGTCGGTAGCCCATCGTACGCAACAATTCGGTGCGGTACGCAAGGGCGTGCATCGCAAAAAAGCGGATTGCGCCATCGGCAAAGACCTGCTCGGCATCGTAGAGTTGCCCCGTAGCGTACACCTTACGCGAATATAGGTTGTAATCCACGCGATGATGCGCACCACGACCATCCACCTCGACGTACGGCATCACGACAACATCCGCGCCGGCGAGCCCCTCCAACGCATCAACCGCCCGTTCCAACTCCGCACAATCGAACCTGTCGTCGGCATCCAACACCTTGACAAACTCGCCCCGCAATGTCGGCAGCGCAGCGTTTATGGTCGAGCCATAGTTCCCATTCGGCTTATCAATGACCCATACCGAGTGAGGATAACGCTCGGCATAGTGCGTAGCAATCGCCAGCGAGCCGTCACGACTGCCATCGTTCACCACTACGACCTCCACACGGTCGATGGCCGGCGAGCCGACGAGCGAATCGAGCGACTGCGCGAGCAGCGACTCCATATTATACGTAGGAATTATGACCGAGAGCACCTTTTTCATCGCCTTCTTATCTGTTTTGCGTCGTATCGAACGACAAGCGATACGGCGCGTGGTTAATCTGCTCCTCCTCCGGCAAGACCGGACGCAAGTTCGGATAGTGGTGGCGCAGGTACACCTCGACATCGCGCGGAACACGTACCGTCAGCGGGCCAAACGGCATATCGACCGCCTGCTCGATGCACTCGCGACGAATCTGGTCGCGCGGCATTCGGACAATATTCACATACTCCGTCTCGCAATGGTTATATGCCCCCATCACGCGGCACATCTTGCGATAAATCGTCTCGCGCGACATCACCGCACACACCGCACGGATGGCAGCGCAACTAATCCACGACTTCGGCAGCGGAGCATCTATCCGACAACGGCCACAATGCTCCCACAACCATATCTGTTTGCCCATAAAGCAGTTAATCCAAAACTTCACACGTTCGCGAT
Organism: Alistipes sp.; assembly: GCA_017410165.1. GTDB lineage: Bacteria > Bacteroidota > Bacteroidia > Bacteroidales > Rikenellaceae > Alistipes. The sequence continues at coordinate 71,438 of JAFQRH010000017.1, forward strand.
GCAGTCGCTCGGCACGTGGCGAGTCGGGAATACGGTCGTAAGGGAATATATCGACAAAGATTCCGTGATGGATATCCATCTCGCGCCACATCTCCTCGACAAAGAGCGTTCCGTTCATCTTCACCTTCGCAAAGTAGAAGGGTGTCGATGGTTCCGTTCCGAACCACTCCAAAAAGTACTTCTCGCCCAACTCCGATGGCGCAATGCGCAGAAAACGCTCGTAGTCGTCGCGCAACATTCCGACATCAATATCATCGTCCCACGGCACGATGCCGCGATTGTAGAAGGCACCGATAGCCGAGCCGCCTTGAATAAAGTACGGGATGGAGTGCTTCTCGCACACACGCACAATCTCGCCGAGTATCTCGTACAGATACTCGTGCAGGCGTGCCAAATCTTGCGGATTATACTTCATTGTTCTATTGCACCAATAAGTTACAGCCCCTCACATCGGCATCGCTCACTCTGCCCTCGATGCGGAATCGACCATCGTCAAACACCACACCGACATCCTGCGTCGAGATGAACGAACACGAATAGAGGTTAGCCAAATCAATAATATCTATCGCGCCACGACGCCCTACCGCAGGGCGTGCAAACGGATTATTCACATCGCGCGTCAGCACCCGCATCCAAGGTGGCGCACAGAAGATGCCATCGCCCGACGAATAGGCCTGCGAGAGCAGCTCCGCCATACCATACTCCGAGTGGATGCGCTCTACGCCAAACGCCTCGCAGAGCCGACGATGCAGCTCCGCCTTCGGCAACTCCTCGCGGTGGCCCTTCATTCCGCCCGTCTCCATCACCACCGTATCGGTCATCTTCGGCGCAAACTGCTCCGCCACGTCGAGCAGGGCGTAGGTTACGCCGAGCAGAATCTTCGGTTTCGGGTCGTGCGCCATCGCGCAGAGCATCTGCTCGTAATCTTCGAGATAGAATCCGCCACTGCCCGCCATACGAATCAATCGGTCGGCCATATAGACAAGTGACGACCCCTTACGCGAGAGGTAGTTGGGCAGCAAGCCGTAGATGCTCCACCCCTCCGGCTCGCCATAAAACCGACGAAACGCCTCCGTGAAGGCGCGCTCGTAGATGGCGAGGTCGGCTACGGCGTGGCGCGACGGTGTCATTCCGGTCGTTGCGCTCGACGTAAAGACGATTTGCGGCTCACGCTCGCCACAATAGACCTCGTGCGACTTGAAGAGCTCGATTGGCAGAAACGGAATCTGCTCAACGCTTCGCACGCTCGCCACATCGCAACCAATGAGTCGCAGATACTCGGCATACGGTGCGCACCGTATCGCCTGACGATGGAACACCTCCAACGCCACACGCTCGAACTCGTCGCCACTCTTGATTGCGAATATTTCGTCAGTCGTAATCATATCTACACAAATGTACAAAAAAATCCCGAAGATTGCACATCTTCGAGATTTTTATTCACCACTCCGCCACAATCGAGCGCGCACGCATAGCCGGATAGAGCGCATTCGCCCTCTCTCTGTCGGCGACACAAACGTCGCTCAACTGCCACGCGAAAGAGTCGCGTCGAATCGAATGAGAGTCGCGTTAGTTCTTCTTCGACTTCGGCGCAAGAATCATATTCATCTTCTTGCCCTCCAACGTCGGCATAACCTCCACCTTGGCAATATCTTCGAGAGCGGTAGCAAAACGCAACAAGAGAATCTCGCCCTGCTCCTTGAAGACGATGCTTCGACCACGGAAGAAGACATACGCCTTGACCTTTGCGCCCTCCTTGATGAAGTTCTCGGCGTGACGCAACTTGAAGTTGAAGTCGTGATCATCGGTCTGCGGGCCGAAACGAATCTCCTTGATTACGACCTTCGTCTGCTTTGCCTTAATCTCCTTCTGCTTTTTCTTCTGCTGATAGAGGAACTTCTGGTAATCGACAATGCGACATACAGGCGGCTCGGCATTAGGCGAAATCTCGACCAAGTCGAGTTCCATCTCGTCTGCCAACGCGATTGCTTTCGCAATCGGAAGCACGAGGTTCGGCTCGACATTGTCGCCGACGATACGCACCATAGGAGCGGTAATTTCGTTATTGATGCGGTTCGGATTCTCTTTTACGACACGACGACCGCGATTCTGATTCCCCTGCGCACTCTGCGGGCGTGGGGTAAATGGTTTGAAACCTGCCATTCAGTTCTTGTTCTGTTAATAAATAAGTGCTTTATTGAATTTTATTCGCTTCAATCTCACTCGCCACCAGACCGTTCATATATGCGCAATACTCGTCGAGCGTCATCGAGCCCTTATCGCCCTCGCCCTGTGCGCGAACGGATACGGTACGCTCGGCCGCCTCCTTCTCGCCCACGATGAGCAGATACGGAATACGCTTCAACTCGTTATCGCGAATCTTACGGCCAATCTTCTCGTTACGGTCGTCAATCTGTGCGCGCACATCGTGCTCGTTCAGATAGGCAACAACCTCCTCGGCATAGTCGTTGAACTTCTCCGAGATAGGCAACACGACGCACTGGTCAGGCGCAAGCCACAACGGGAACTTACCTGCCGTATGCTCCAACAGCACAGCCACGAAACGCTCCATCGAGCCAAATGGTGCACGGTGAATCATAATCGGACGGTGGAGTTTGTCGTCGGCACCCTTGTACGTCAAATCGAAACGCTCCGGAAGGTTATAATCGACCTGAATGGTACCGAGCTGCCAACTTCTGCCAAGTGCATCCTTGACCATAAAGTCGAGTTTCGGACCATAGAAAGCCGCCTCACCGGTCTCGACAACCGTATTGAGACCCTTCTCGGCACACGCCTTGACGATTGCGCTCTCGGCCTTCTCCCAATTCTCGTCCGAACCGATATACTTCTCCTTATTTTCAGGGTCACGCAACGAAATCTGTGCCGTATATTTGTCGAACTTCAACGTCTTGAAGATGTAGAGCACGATATCGATAACCTTCTCGAACTCCTCCAACAACTGGTCGGGACGAACGAAGAGGTGGGCATCGTCCTGCGTGAACGAACGCACACGTGTCAGACCGTGCAACTCACCCGACTGCTCGTAGCGATACACCGTACCGAACTCCGCCAAACGAACCGGAAGGTCCTTGTACGAACGCGGCTTGCTACGATAAATCTCGCAGTGGTGCGGGCAGTTCATCGGTTTGAGCAGATACTCCTCACCCTCGAACGGCGTATGAATCGGCTGGAACGAATCCTTACCATACTTTGCATAGTGGCCCGACGTTACGTAGAGGTCCTTATTACCGATATGCGGGGTGATAACCTGCTGGTAGCCGTGCTGCTTCTGAATCTTGCGCAAGAAACGCTCCAAACGGTCGCGCAACTCGGCACCCTTCGGCAACCACAACGGCAGACCCTGACCTACGCGCTGCGAGAAGGTGAACAACTCCAACTCCTTGCCCAACTTGCGGTGGTCGCGCTTCTTCGCCTCTTCGAGCATCTGCAAATACTCGTCGAGCATCGACTTCTTCGGGAACGAGACGCCATAGATACGCGTCAGCATCTTATTCTTCTCGTCGCCACGCCAATAAGCACCGGCAACCGACGTCAGTTTAATCGCCTTGATATGACCCGTATGCGGAATGTGCGGACCGCGACACAGGTCGGTAAATGCGCCGTTGGTATAGAACGAAATCGTGCCATCCTCCAACGCCGAGATGAGCTCGACTTTATATTGGTCGCCCTTTTCGGTAAAGGTCTTCAACGCCTCCGCCTTCGATACCTCGGTACGAACAAGCGTCTCCTTGTTGCGCGAGAGTTCGACCATCTTCGCCTCGATTTTCGGCAGGTCGCTCTCCAAGATAGGCACCGGAGCGTCCACATCATAATAAAAACCCTGCTCGATAGCCGGACCAATACCGAACTTGATGCCCGGATAGAGTGCTTCGAGGGCCTCGGCAAGCAGGTGCGACGATGTGTGCCAGAAGGCGTGCTTACCCTCGGCATCATCCCATTTGTAGAATTTAATCGAGCAATCCTGCTCGATGGCGTGCGACAAATCGACCGTCGCATCATTTACCGAAGCAGCCAAGCAGTCCGCAGCTAAACGAGGGCTGATACTCTCGGCAACCTGGTAAGCGGTTGTTCCCGCAGCGTACTCTCTTACCGAGCCGTCGGGAAAGGTTACTTTAACCATACTTTTTCTCTTTTTTTAGTTTGTTTCTATTTGTCGGTTGCCTTCACAGCTCCACAATAACGAGACGGATTACTGCTCAGTTGCAACCTGTGTTCTCTCTCCGTTTTTCGTCTCTACTCCTCCGGCACCTCCGGCAATTTCAGGTCCTTGACCGAAACATCCTTGCCCTTCTCGCGCTCGAAGTGTTCCAGCGGATTGCGACTCCAACGCTCGTACGCTCGGCGACGACGCACGATGTCAATCGCCGCATATATTGCGTTTCGCATCGACTGCTCGTCCGCCACGCCCTTGCCGGCAATATCGTATGCCACACCGTGGTCGGGCGACGTACGCACCACATCCAAGCCCGCCGTAAAATTCACACCATCGGGCGAGAGCGTCTTGAACGGCGTAAGCCCCTGATCGTGGTACATCGCAAGCACCGCATCGTACTTGGCATACGCGCCACTTGCAAACAAGCCATCGGCCGACATAGGGCCGAACGCCAACACACCACCCTCGTACGCCTCGACAACTGCCGGACGGATAATATCGTTCTCCTCCGTGCCGAGCAGACCACCGTCGCCGGCGTGCGGATTGAGCGCAAGCACCGCAATACGCGGCTCGACTACGCCGAAATCCTGTTTGAGCGTCTGGCGCAACGCCTTCAACTGCTCGACAAGCGCATCCTTCGAGAGCGACGCCGCAACACGCTCGACCGGAATGTGCACCGTAGCCAACGCCACGCGCAGCACCTCGCTACACATAATCATCGTGGCCTCGCCTTCGGACTTTGCCGCGAAATACTCGGTGTGACCCGTGTATGGGAAGCCCGCCGCCTGCATCGACTCCTTGTTGATTGGTGCCGTAACCACAGCATCCAAATCGCCTGCTGCCAAATCCTCCGTTGCTCTGTCGAGCGCAGCCACCGCAGCACGTGCCGCCGCCTCGGAAGCCACACCCGGCTCGACCTTCACGCCCCTCTCGCCACACTCGACCAGATTGACCGAGCCACGACGAGCATCCGCAGCCGAAGCACAGATGTAAAAGTTAATCGGCTCGATATCCGTCAGCCCCTTCGCATAGAGGTCTGCCACCTGTTTCGAACCATAGACCACAGGGGTACACAACTCACACAGCATCGGATTGGAGAGTGCTTTGAGCGTCACCTCCCAGCCGACACCGTTCGTATCGCCCTGCGTAATTCCTATTTTAAGCCAGTTATCCGACATTACTCTTCTTGTTTTCGTTCGCCGTTACCACCCGCTTGTGCAGCAACTACGATGTTTAAGATACAAAGATATATTTTCTTTTCCAATAATTTACAATTATTGACAAAAAAATAAGAGAGTATCCAATAAGTTTTTTTGGACACTCTCTGTTTATTATACGACTCGCGTCACTCGCCCGTCGCCTAAAAATGCTTTACCGGCTCGCCCACGATGGCGGAAAGCAGATTGTTTGCCGCCGACGAAGCTCCGATACGGAACAGGTCTGTGGTCAGCCACTCGGCACCCAGCACCTCCTCGACGATGGTGTAGTAGAGCGCAGCATCCTCCGGCGTACGTACGCCACCTGCCGCTTTGAAGCCCACCTTGCGACCCGTCTTCTCGTAGAAGTCCTTTATCGCCTGACACATCACAACAGCCGCCTCCGGTGTTGCTGCAACGTCGATTTTGCCGGTCGAGGTCTTAACGAAATCGGCACCGGCAGCCATCGACACAAGCGATGCCTTGCGGATAAGATCAGGAGTTTTGAGCGCGCCCGACTCGATGATGACCTTCAACACCACGTCGGCATCCATCTCCGAACGGATAACCTCCACCTCGGCAGCCGCCTCGTCATAGCAACCCTGCAACATCTTGCCGACATTCAGCACGATATCCACCTCGTCTGCGCCATTCTCGACAGCCATTGCCACTTCGAGCATCTTCACTTCGAGGAAGGTCTGCGATGCCGGGAAACCGCCACCTACGCTTGTGATGCGCATCGGCGTACCATCGACAGCCAAGCCAACCGTCTCGACAAATGCCGGATAGACGCAGATAGATGCGACATTCGGAATATCGGGATACTTCTCCGCAAAGGTCACCGTACGCTTTGCAAAGTCGGTCACCGAAGCCACCGAGTCGTTGCACGTCAGCGTCGTCAAATCGACAGCCGAAAGGCAAAACTTATATACGTCAGCGTGCTCGTTGCGATGAGCCGCCTGTTTGATTGCAGCCACCTTCTCGGCAACTTGCGCCTCGCTCCACGCCGGAGCGTACTCATTCAGGATGTTGCTATACTCCATAATTCACACTATTTTTTACAAAGATATGAATAATTTTGATTTATCCACCGTCAAGTTCAATTTTTTTCGACACTCCCCTACTCTACAACTTTCGCACGTAACGCTCCCACGCCCACGCCGAGCGCAACGTCTCGTCGAGCGAACGCTCTGCACGCCAACCAAGCACCTTGTTTGCACGCTCGGTGTCGGCCCACACCGCCACCACATCGCCCGCACGACGCGGAGCAACCTTGTAGTTAAGCGAAAGGTCGTTCACGCGCTCGAACGTACGCACCAACTCGAAGACCGATACTGCACGTCCCGTGCCGACATTGAAAATCTCATAATTCTCGCCATCGCCCGTCACCATACGGTCTATTGCCGCAACGTGCGCCTTTGCCAAATCGACGATATCGATATAGTCGCGCAGACACGAGCCATCCTCCGTCGGATAGTCGTCGCCGAAAATCGACAGACACTCGCGCACTCCCGCCGCCGTCTGCGTGATGTACGGCACAAGATTTTGCGGAACACCGCGTGGCAACTCGCCAATGAGTGCCGACGGATGGGCTCCAATCGGGTTGAAATATCGCAACGCAATGCCGCGCAGCCCGTCGTAGGCAGCCACCGCATCGCGCAGAATATCCTCGCACATCTGCTTCGTATTACCATACGCACTTGTCGCCGGTTTGCGTGGTGTGCGCTCGGTTACGGGCAGTTCGTCCGCCTCGCCATAAACGGTTGCCGACGAAGAGAATACGATATTGTGGCGACCGTACTCGCGCATCAAATCGACGACGTTCATCATCGACAGCAGATTATTGCGATAGTACTTCATCGGGTCGGCAACCGACTCACCCACCGCCTTGAATGCGGCAAAGTGAATCACCGAGTCGAAGGCGTACTGCTCGAAGAGCTTTGCAAAAGCCGCCTTGTCGCAGCAATCGACCTCGACAAACGGCACCTCCACACCCGTAATTCGACGCACACCCTCGACGCCCGAACGGTCGGAATTCGAGAGGTTGTCGGCAATCACAACATTGTAGCCGGCAGCCACCAATTCGACTGCCGTATGCGAACCGATATATCCGGCTCCACCTGAAACCAATACGGTCTTTTTCATACTCAATTTATGACTCTGTTTTCTATTAACACCTATGTTTTTTCGCCACAGCGTACAAAGTTACCTATTTTTTCGTACATTTGTAGTCATATTAGGTCTAATTTTTACGATTATGAACATTATTACAGCCGAGAATATCACCAAACGCTTTACGGGACACACCGCATTGGATGGCGTTACGGTCGAAATTCCACAGGGCTCGGTCTATGGACTGCTCGGCCCTAACGGTGCAGGAAAGACGACGCTCATACGCGTTATCAACCGCATCACCATTCCCGATGAAGGTCGCGTACTCTTCGAGGGAAAACCTATCACACAGGAGGATATCTACAAAATCGGCTATCTGCCCGAGGAGCGAGGTCTCTACAAGAAGATGAAGGTCGGCGAACACGCACTCTTCCTCGCCCGCTTAAAAGGACTTTCGCGCCACGAGGCACTCGTGCGACTCAAAGAGTGGTTCGTACGCTTCGGCATTGAGGAGTGGTGGAACAAGAAGGTCGAGGATTTGTCGAAGGGTATGGCACAGAAGATTCAGTTCATCGTCACCGTGCTGCACCGTCCGCGACTGCTCATCTTCGACGAGCCGTTCTCGGGCTTCGACCCAATAAACGCCAATCTGCTCAAAGAGGAGATTCTGCGCCTGCGCGACGAGGGCTCGACCGTCATATTTTCGACCCACAATATGTCGAGTGTCGAGGAGATTTGCGACCACATCACGCTCATCAACGCCTCGCACAACATTCTTTCGGGACGCGTCGATGAGATTCGCCGCAGCCACGGCAACAACATCTTCACCGTTCAGTTCCGAGGCGACGAGCAGAGATTCCGCACGGCAATCGAGCCGCAGTGCGAAGTTTTGGAGTTTGCGAGCGAGATTACGGGACTCTCGACGGCCAAGATTCACATCGAGCGCGACGAGGATGTTCGCAGCGTGATTTCGGCACTCAACGAGCAGGTTGCACTGCGCGGCTTTACGGAGATTATTCCGAGTATGAACGACATCTTCATCCGCGCCGTGAACGGCACGCTCAAATAGGTACGCATTTTTTGACTACACGAAAAACAACACAAACGATATGAAAAACATTGGTTTGATAATAGCGCGCGAGTTCAAGGAGCGTGTCTATAAAAAATCGTTCATCATAACTACGCTGCTGATGCCGCTGCTGATGGTTCTGCTCAGCGTGGCACCAACACTGATTATGCTCTTCGCCAAAGGCGATGCCAAGCAGATTACGGTCATCGACCAAAGCGGCATTGTCGCCCCCGGACTCTCGTCCGATGAGGAGGTTACGTTTGTCGCATCAGAGAGTGGCGACTTGCAGACCGAACTCAAACGCTCGCTCGTCGAGGAGGATTTCGGCGTGCTCTACATCGGCGCCGATATCGTCACCAATCCGAACGACGTACAACTCTACACCAACTCCTCGTCGTCGATGATGATCGAGGAGAATATCGCCGGCCAGATTGAGGATATCATCGAGGCGGAGCGACTCAAAGAGTACAACATCGAAAACCTGAACGAGATACTCGACAAGGTGCGTGTCGATGTGTCGCTCTCGACCTTCCGCAACAGCGACGAGGAGGAGAGCAAGGCATCGTCGAGTGCCGTTTCGAGCATCGTAGGTATGATTCTCGGCTTCGTGCTCTACTTCTTCCTTGTCATCTACGGCTCGATCGTAATGTCGAGCATCATCGAGGAGAAAAATTCGCGCATACTCGAAGTGTTGGTCTCGACCGTGCGCCCGTTCGATATGATGATGGGTAAGATTCTCGGCGTGGCACTCGTTGCCGCCACACAAATCATCGTTTGGGGCGTGCTGATTGTCTTAATCAGCGCAGTTGTCATCCCAAGCGTGTTGCCTGACGAGATTATGAGCAGTGTCGAGGCGGTACGCGCCGGTGCCGACGTTACGACCCTCGCCGCAAGCGGTGTCGATACGGGTATGGTAACGGCTATGGCTTCGCTGACCGACACGGGCTACATTGCACAGATGGTTGGACTGTTGTTGCTCTTTATGATTGGCGGATTCCTGCTCTACGCGGCTATGTATGCCGCCGTCGGTGCGAGTGTCGATGAGGCACAGGATGCACAGCAACTCACCACGCCGATAACCATTCCGATTATCCTCGCATTTATCGTAACCACGATGGTAATGAACGACCCGAACTCGCCCGTCGTCTTCTGGTTCTCGATTATTCCGTTCACCTCGCCTATCGTTATGATGGCGCGCATTCCGAGCGGCATCCCTGCGTGGGAGATTGCACTCTCGTTGGTATTGCTCTACGTGACATTCGTCGTGATGGTATGGTTCGCAGGCAAGATTTACCGCGTCGGTATCTTTATGCACGGCAAGAAGCCGACCTTCAAAGATTTGTGGCGTTGGATGAAGTATTAACGAGCCGAACCCGTAACAACAATAAGCCGACTTGCACACACAAGTCGGCTTATTTTATGCTTTCGCTAACGTGTTACTCCACTATAAGCAACGACGAGTCGCCATACGACAGGAATCGGAAGTCGTGCGAGAGGGCGTAGTCGTAGATACGGTGCCACTCGTCGCCGACGTATGCCGATACGAGCAGCAGAAGCGTCGATTTCGGTTGGTGGAAATTGGTCACAATGCGATTGACGATACGGAAATGGTAGCCGAGTGGCGTAATCATAATCTGCGTGGCCGCCTTCAAGCGCGACAACGACTCGCGCTCCATATAATCGAGCAACGTATCCACCGCTTGCTCACCCGAAAAATCGGCCGCAATATCGTACAACTCCCACTGACCGATTACACGGTTGCAGTCGGGCGTACCGCTGTTTTTGATGCGCCACGCCAACGCCGCAAGCGACTCTAACGTGCGCACCGACGTTGTGCCGACAGCCGTCACGCGACCCGCCTTCGCGCGCAACAGACGCAACACATCGAGCGTAATTTCAAAGTGCTCGGTGTGCATCGGATGCTCGGCGGCATTTTCGTCCTTCACCGGCAAGAATGTTCCTGCACCGACGTGTAACGTCACCTCGCCAAACGAGAAACCGCGCTCGCGCAACGACTCGATGAGCGGTCGCGTGAAGTGCAAGCCGGCAGTCGGCGCAGCAACCGAACCCTCGAAGCGCGAATATACGGTCTGGTAGCGCGTGTTGTCAATCTCCTCGCTTTCACGGTTGAGGTATGGCGGAATCGGGATGCGGCCCAAGTATTCGAGCAACTCTCCGAACGACATCGGAGCCGACCACTCAAAGCGAACGATGTGCTCTCGCGTGCCACGCTCGGCGATATACGCACGCAACGCGTACGACTCGCCACCCCACTCGAAAGGTATCTGCACAGCACCCTCTTTCCACTTTTTGAGGTTGCCCACGATGCACGACCACTCGCACTCGCCACGCTCGGCAAATGCTCGTTCGTAGTCGGCCGGTGCGTGCGGTTCAAGACAGAAGACCTCAACCCTTGCACCCGACTCCTTATGCATAATCAGGCGCGCACGCACGACCTTTGTGTTGTTGAACACAAAGAGCGTATCCTCGGGCAGTTCGTCGCCAATATCGGCAAAGCGACGCTCCGTGAGCGTGCCGTTACGATAGACGAGCAGTTTCGACGAGTCGCGTTGCGGTAGCGGAAATTTTGCAATACGCTCGTCGGGCAACGCGTAGTCGTAGTCGTTGATGTTGATATATCTCTCCATATTTTTTCGGCTATTAGCCATTAGCCATTTAATTGACAATTGATAATTGATAATTGACAATTAAAGGTACATTTCTACAAAATTGGGCTGCCAAGCGACAGCCCAAAAACCTTATTTACCATAAAAAGTGTTTTTGAGGTGGATTTTACAAGGCTTGCGAAGATTTGTAGAACGGAGCATACTTGGGCGTATGTGAGTATCTACAAATCAAGCGTAACGCAATAAAAGCCCCTCAAAACGTTTTTTAATTAGAAGCCCTTGCCAATCGCAAGAAAATCCTCCGCCTTCAACGCAGCTCCACCAATCAAACCGCCATCAACATCCTCCTTTGCGAAGATCTCGGCAGCGTTCGACGGCTTGCACGAACCACCGTAGAGAATTGGACACTCCTCGGCAGCAGCACCAAACTTCGCGCGAAGAACCTCGCGGATGTAGGCGTGAATCTCCTGTGCCTGCTCTGCGGTTGCGGTCTTACCGGTACCGATAGCCCAAACCGGCTCGTAAGCGATAACGAGCGATGCGAACTGCTCCTCGGTCAGGTTGTAAACAACCTCCTCAATCTGCGCCTTGCAAACTGCGAAGTGGTTACCTGCCTCGCGCTCCTCCAAGTTCTCGCCAACGCAGTAGATAGGGGTCAGGCCGTTAGCGTATGCCTGTGCCATCTTCTTGTTCAAGCTCTCCGAAGTCTCGCCATAGTACTGACGACGCTCCGAGTGGCCGAGAATCACGTACTTGCAACCGAGTGCTGCAATCATCGACGCAGCAACCTCACCCGTATAAGCACCCTTTGCCTCGGTAGCGCAATCCTGCGCACCTACTGCGATATCCGAGCCCTTAACCTGCTCGATGACCTGTGCAAGGTGGGTGAATGGAGGACATACGATGAAGTTTACGCACTCGCAAACCTCGCCACGACCTGCTACGACACTCTTTGCCAACTCTACGCCCTCTGCCGGAAGCGTATTCATCTTCCAGTTACCAGCAACAATCTTCTTTCTTGCCATAATTTTCTGATATTTTAATTTAAGTTTAATAATGTTTTCTAATCTCATTTATTAGGAACTCTCAATGTTACATCTTCAATAAATCTTGCATTACTAAACTTAAATTATGCATCGAAACGATGCAATAAATAAAGCAAGCAAGAAGATGACATTTTTACATTTCCCCTAAATCCCCTTTTGGAAAAAGGGGACTTGTCGCTACGCTCCATTAAACAGCCCTACAACAAGCGGGGGGGTATCTCCTAAAATTTTATAGAGTTTAACTTTTATATTTTCGTTTTACTCCTTCTTCGACTCAATCCACGCCTTGATTTCAGCGGTTGCGAGTCCAAGTTTGTTCTTCTTGTTAAAGCCGCAAAGGTCGTTAAAGAGTTTCATTCCGCCACTCTTTGCAGTGCCGGCAAACGCTTCAAGGGTGATGTAACCCATCTTCTGAATCGTCTCAACCCACTCTGCCGGAACGCCCGCTGCGGTATATACCTCCTCGGCATCGGCTACAACCTTCTTCTCCGGACGCATAGTCGGGAAGAATAACACATCCTGAATCGACGACTGGCCCGTCATAAACATCGTCAGGCGGTCGATACCCATACCCATACCCGAGCAGTTAGGCATACCGTACTCCAATGCACGAACAAAGTCCATATCGATAAACATCGCCTCGTCGTCGCCACGCTCCGAAAGGCGCATCTGCTCCTGGAAACGCTCCAACTGGTCGATTGGGTCGTTGAGCTCCGAGTAGGCGTTACACAACTCCTTGCCCGCAACGAACAACTCGAAACGCTCGGTCAAATCCTCATTGTCGCGGTGACGCTTACACAGCGGCGACATCTCAATCGGATAGTCGCAGATGAAGGTCGGCTGAACCAAATCCGGCTCGCAATACTGACCGAAGATGGCATCAATCAACTTACCCTTACCCATCGTGTCGTCCACCTCAACATTCAGGCGGGTACACGCCTCACGCAACTGCGCCTCGCTCTGACCCGTAATATCGTAACCGGTCTTTTCGCGGATGGCATCGGTCATCGTCAAGCGGCGGAACGGTGCTTTGAACGAAATCTGCTTGCCGTCAATCTCCACCTCGGTCGTACCATTGACCGCCAAGGCGATACGCTCCAACATATTCTCCGTGAACTCCATCATCCAGCGGTAGTCCTTATAGGCGATGTAAATCTCCATACAGGTAAACTCCGGATTGTGCGTGCGGTCCATACCCTCGTTACGGAAGTTCTTACCGAACTCGTAAACGCCGTCGAAACCACCGACAATCAGACGCTTCAAATACAACTCCGTAGCAATTCGCATATAGAAGTCTATATCGAGCGCATTGTGGTGCGTGATGAACGGACGCGCCGAAGCACCGCCCGGAATCGGTTGCAGAATCGGAGTCTCGACCTCCAAACAGCCGTGCTCGTTGAAGTACTCGCGCATCGTCGAGATAATCTTCGCACGCTTGGCAAACACGTCGCGCACCTTCGGATTTACGACCAAATCGACATAACGCTGACGATAGCGCACCTCCGGGTCGGTCAGCGCGTCGAACTGCTGGCCATCCTTCTCCTTAACGATTGGCAGCGGACGAATCGACTTCGACAAGACGGTAAACTTGCGACAGTGTACCGACAACTCGCCCGTATTGGTGCGGAACGCAAAACCCTCGATGCCGATAAAGTCGCCAATGTCGAGCAACTTCTTGAAGACGGTGTTGTAGAGCGTAGGGTCGCCCTCCGGACATACGTCGTCACGGCGGATATATACCTGAATACGACCCGTGTGGTCCTGCAACTCAAAGAACGATGCGCTACCCATAATACGGCGGCTCATCATACGGCCGGCGATGGTAACCGACTGATACTTCTCCGGTGCAGCATCGAAGTTTTCGGCCAATTCACGAGCCGATGCGGTTACGTCGAAACGCTCCGCAGGATAGGGGTTGATTCCGAGCTCACGCAACGCTTTGAGTGATTGGCGTCGCAGTTGTTCCTGTTCGCTAAGATGTTCCATATAATCGTTAATTTTTTATTATTTTTCACTTGCCGTAAGCAACCCGTTTGAGCGGTGTCAATCGGTTTGCTTTTGCGCCCCACAAAAAATGCGCGTGCAAAGATACGCTATTTAGCGTAATTTTTCCACTACTGCATCCAATTTTTTCCACAGAAAGTATATTGCCACGCCGGAAATTGCACCGACAACTGCTCCGAGTGCCAAATCCTGCGGAAAATGGCACGCCAAATAGATGCGCGAATAGCAGATGAGCAGCACTACCGCCGCAATAAACCACGCATACCAACGACGGCCGACAGCCGCCGCCGACATCACCGCCATAGCGACAACCGTTGCCGCGTGCGACGACACCGTACCATACGGGCCGTGAGCATACGACGGCACGTGCGCCAAATCGCGCACCGCACTATGGAACATCGGACGATGACGAGCCGGAAAATCCGCCCAAACGCTCTTCAACATTCCCGTATGTTTGAATATTCCGCACAGCATATCCGCCACGCCCATAGCCAACACCAGGCACAACAGAAAGGTCAGCACACTACGCCAACCGTAGCGACGCCACACGGCATAGAGAATAAACGCATAGAGTGGAATCCACATAGCCGTACCCGACACCGTCTCCATCACGGCATCCATCACGGCTCCTCCGTCGAAATTGAGCCACAGAAACAGTCGCTCGTCAAATGTAAAATCTGCCATAAGCCCTTCGCTGCTAATTAAGTTCGCCACCGATTACCTCGGCAATCTTTTTCGGCACATCGGTATTGTCGAAACACTCCATAAAACGCTCATAGCCGACACCCTTGACAAAGAGCGGCACCTGCGCTCCGGTGTGCGACAATCCGATCCAATTCACATAGGCACGCTTGTTGAGGATGCGCACCGCCTCGGCTGCCATCTTCTCGTTACTCGTATAGAGTCCCACAACCTTCTCGCCCTCCTGCAAGAAATTATCGCGGAAGATGCGGCGCAACGTCTCTTCGTCCTTCTTGCGAAGTGTCACCTTATCCCACAGACCAAGGTAGTCGCTCAACAATTGCTGCATATCCTCCCACGTCACCTTGCCCGATTCGCGCATATGTTGCATCTTCAAGGTGAGTTGCTCCTCCGAGGTACGTTGGAAAGCGAGTCGCTCCATATTCATCTTATACTTCGAGTAGCCGATAGCCATACCGCCCGTCTCGTGGTCGGACGTAACGACGATAAGTGTCTGGTCTGGATGACGCTCGGCAAACTCCACCGCCATAGCAATCGACGCCGAGAAGTCGTTTATCTCCTCGAAGGTCGTCACCGCATCGTTATCGTGGCAGGCGTAATCGATATGACCACCCTCGACCATCAGCATAAAGCCGTCATCCACCGCCTCGCGCTCCAAGTATCGGATTGCGGCACGCGTAAAATCGACAATCGTCGGACAACTCTCCGAACGGTCGGTAGCAAAGCGCATCGACTTGCGGTCGAGCGAGTCGGAGAGCAACATCACACGCTTATTGCGCACCTCTGCGGCGCGGTCGGCACTCTGCAACACCTCGATACCGGCGGCACGTGCCTGTTCGACGATATCCTGCGCCTTCAAGCCACTCTTGCTACACGAGAGAATTGTCGAGCCGGCCATAAAATCTATGTCGCTCTCGATGAGGCGGTCGATTATGTAGTTATACTCGCTACGCTTCTTACAGTGGGCATAGAACGCGCTCGGTGTGGCGTGGTTGATGCCCACATTCGAGCAGATTCCCACCTTCCAGCCGCGCTCCTTGACAAACTCCGTAATATTTTTCACCGGACGCTCCTCGGCATCCACACCCAGATAGCCGTTGATGGTCTTCACGCCCGTAGCCAACGCCGTTCCGGCAGCCGCCGAATCGGTCACCAGACTCGTTGCCGAGTGGGTTGTGATAAACGTATGCACCGGAAAGCGTGTGAACGACAACTCGCCACCATTCGCCATCTCGGGATGCACCTTGGCGTTATAGAGTTCTGCTCCGCGCACGTGGTTGATACCCAGACCATCGCCGATAAAGTAGAAGACGTACTTGACCTGCGATTTGTTGCGAGGTGCAGCAAACGCCTCACTCGGCACCACCACCGACAGCAGAGCAACCACCACCGCCACCATTCGGCCCAGACGGGCAACGCCCTTCATCTTATTCATCTTTACGCCCCACATATTTTTTGAAACGCCCCACATATTTTTTGAAAAATGTCTCTTCTATTCTTGTTTGGTGTTTAGTTGCGACGATTGTTTATGAGCGCAACGTAGTAGAGTATCGAGGCGATGGCCGAGAGTGCCGCCACAAGGTATGTGCGTGCAGCCCAACGCAACGATATGCGTGCGCCCTCCATCTCCTCGTAGCGCAGCGTGCGGCTCGACTCCAACCACTCCAACGCGCGTTGCGAAGCGTTGTACTCGACCGGCAGAGTCACAATCGAGAAGAGCGCCGACATCGCCATCAAGCCCACACCTATCCAGCACAACGTGTCGCTGCTCGTTGAGGCGGTCATCACCAGACCGGCAAGAATCACCCACGTAGCGATACGCGACGAGAAGTTCACCACCGGCACCAACGCCGAGCGCAGACGCAGCGGTGCATACCCTTCGGCGTGCTGAATAGCGTGGCCGCACTCGTGACAAGCAACCGCCGCAGCCGCAATCGAGCGACCTGCATAGACCTCATCCGAGAGGTTTACGGTCATCGTTGCAGGGTTGAAGTGGTCGGTCAGCGACCCGCCGACGTGCGTGATGCGGACGTTATGTATATTGTGGTCGCGCAACATCCGCTCGGCAATCTCGGCACCCGTCATTCCACCCGGAAGTATCTCGCGCGAGTACTTGGTAAAGACCGAGCGCAGACGCGCCTGAACGATAAAGCCGGCAACGGCTACAATGATGATTATCAGCATCGCCTCGGATGTGGTAAGATTATACACCGCATCGCTCTGGGCAACATAGTCGGATTGCAAAAGTGTTGTAAACATCGTTTTTATACGTTTTTATGCGTTATTACGTTATTATGACGGACAAATGTAAGAAAAATTGTGTAAATTTGCCAATAATTGTGCTTTATACAACAAGATTAGTAACCAAATAAACAACAGACAAAGATGCATAACAAACCACAACGAAGCATTGCGTTCACCGCTGATGACGAACGCTTTATGCAGATGGCCATCGACCTATCGATAGAGAATGTCGCCAAAGGCGGAGGTCCGTTCGGTGCTGTTATCGTGCGCAACGGCGAGCTCATCGCCACAGGCACCAACCGCGTAACCGACTCGTGCGACCCGACGGCTCACGCCGAAGTGAATGCCATACGCTCGGCCTGCCAGAAGGAGCAGTGTTTCAAACTGAACGGTTGCGTGATTTACACCTCGTGCGAACCGTGTCCGATGTGCCTGAGCGCAATATATTGGGCAGGTCTCGACCGCATCTATTACGGCAACACCAAAGCCGATGCCAAAGCCATCGACTTCGACGACTCGTTCATCTACGACCAAATCGCACTCGACTACTCCGAGCGTTCGATTCCGTGCTACAACCTTCTGCGCGACAAAGCGTTGGAGGGTTTTCGCCGCTGGACCGAAAAGGAGGATAAAGTCCTATACTAACACCCCGCAAACCCAACCCAGAAACCTCGATGAACACACCCCTGCTCATAGCCCGCAGAACGGCCGGCAACTCGTCGCCCACTCAACGAGTAATGACGCGTATTGCCACATTGGCCGTCGCGGTCAGCATCTGTGTTATGGTCATTACGCTCGCCGTCGTTGACGGTTTCAAGTGCGAAATGAACAAAATCGTCGGGGCAATATCTGCCGAGATTACCATCACCAACCCACGCTCGCTCAACTCGACATTCGGCCGTCCGATAACCTCCTCGCCGCAGTTGCGCTCAATCATTGGCACGACCGACGGTTGCACCTCCGCCTACGAGTATATATCGCGTGGCGGCGTGGCACGCTCGCAGAGTGGCGTTGCGGCCATCGTATTGAAGGGCGTAGCAGAGTCGTACCCCTCGGAGCGTTTCGACGCGCTCATCGACGAAGGGGCGTTTCCGCAGATGGGCGAATCGCGCCGCAAGGAGTTGTTGATTGCACGCGAGACAGCCGATGCGCTCGGCGTAAAGACGGGCGACCGCGTGGAGTTGCTATTTATGGGTGACGGGCAGACGCCACAACGCGAACTCTTCAAGGTGTGCGGCATCTACTCGATAGGTGGCAACGAGCAGGCGGCACTCGCCATCACCGACCTGCGCAACGTGCGCAAAATCAACGGTTGGGACGAATCGCAGGTCTCGGGTTTCGAGATTTCGACCGATGGCCGACGACCATCTGCCGAGGTGGTCGATGCACTCAACTACCGCCTCGCCTACGAGTACGAGAGCGATGAGGATGTGGCGGCTATCGACGTACGCGAACTCTACGGCTACATCTTTGCGTGGCTCGAAACCCACGATGTGAATGCTGCCGTGATTGCCGCGATAATGTTCATCGTCACACTCTTCAATATGATTACGACGCTGCTCATCCTCGTCTTGGAGCGAACACAGATGGTCGGCGTACTGAAAAGTATGGGAATGGACAACGGAGCTATCCGCCGCATCTTCCTCTATCGCGCGGCAATGATTGTCGGCATAGGTATTCTCGTGGGCAACATCATCGCCCTCACGCTCCTCGCCATACAGCACTCGACGGGCATCGTCACGCTCGACAGTTCGGCCTACTACGTCAGCCGCGTTCCGGTCGCACTCGATGCCACGACCATCATCACCACAAACCTTATCTTCGTCGCTGCGATTCTTGCGTTGCTCTATGCGGCAACCGCCATCGTATCACGCATATCGCCCGCCGAAGCCGTTAAATATGAATAAATGAAGAAGGATATGAGTAATAGAGCAGACAAGCAACGCACACGCGAAAACGTGAAGAGTATGTTCGACGACATCGCACCGACGTACGACCGCCTCAACCACATACTCTCGCTCTCGATCGACCGCCTATGGCGCAGACGTGTTGTTCGCATCGTGCGTCGCGCCGCAGCCAAGCAGATTCTCGATATGGCGACCGGCACGGGCGATTTGGCAATCGATATGGCTCGCCACATCGACGGTGCAACGATTCTCGGCGCAGACCTCTCGCCCGAGATGCTCGAAGTCGCACGACAAAAGGTCGCACGATTGGGTTTAACGGAGCGCATCTCGCTCACCGAGTGCGATGCCGAGCACATCAACCTGCCAGACGAGAGTGTCGATGCCGTAACGGTGGCATTCGGTGTTCGCAATTTCGAGAACCGAGAGGCGTGTCTGCGCGAATTGGCTCGCGTCATACGTCCGGGAGGTACGCTCGTCGTGTTGGAGTTCTCCAACCCGCGCAACGCCTTCATCGGTTGGCTCTATCGCATCTACTCACACAAGATACTGCCTGCCATCGGCGGCGCAATCTCGCACAACCGCAACGCATACCAATATCTGCCCGAGTCGGTCGATACGTTCCCTTCGCCCGAAGAGTTTATGGCGATGCTCTGCAATGCGGGACTCACTGCTCCAAAGGCACGCAGCCAAAGTTTCGGAATCGCTCAAATCTACACAGCACAAAAACCCTGATACGCTATGAAACACACCTTATATATATTACGTACCGTAATCATCGCACTGATGGTTGCACTCTGCACCACGGGTTGCAACAAGCAGAAGATGCGCCAACGCATCGTCGAAAAGGTGGGCATCGAATCGCTCGAAAACATCACCGGCTCGATGGCCGAGGGGTGGCGCGTAACGCTCCGCATCAAGAACGAGACGTCATACTCGCCAACCATCGAACAGGGTACGGGTTACGTACTGCTCGACGGCAGCCGCGTTGCCACGTTGCGCCTGATGGAGCCGGTCCGCATACCTAAACGCCAAACATCGTCGGTTGTCGTTCCGGTCGCGCTCTCGGTCAGCAACCCGCTCAAAGCCATATCGCTCGTAATGCGCCTCGGACAGAAAAACGTGCGCGGAATAGAGGTCTCGCTCTCGGCAACCATCGAAGTCGCCGGCAGCCGACGTGACATTGCAATCGAACGCATCGCGGCCGATGCCCTACTCAATAAACTCGGTTATTCACTCGATAAACTCCAACTATAAGATGAAGAAGATTCTACTTGCAATCGTGGCCCTCGTCGGCGCACAGAGCGTCGATGCGCAAAACATACGCTCGTTCAAAGAGCACCTCGGCGCACCCGTACGCATCGACTCACTCTCCGTTGTGAACCAGACCGTTACCGTCCGTGAGGTGGGCGATGCCGCACAGATTGTCGCACAAGCCAACCAACACTCGTCGGCAACCGTTAGCGGATACCGAATTATGATATTTATGAGCAATTCGCAAACCGCACGCAACGACGCTTTGGCGGCTCGCGACACGTTTGCTGCAACCTTCCCTGCGCAGCGTTGTTATATCACGTACGAGAACCCGTATTTTAAGGTTGCAGTCGGAAATTACACCACCCAAGAGGAGGCACTCGTACTGCTCGAACGCATCAAACCATCCTTCCCGAAAGCGTTTATAATGCGTGAAAACATCCCGATTATGGAACTTTCAGAATAAAAAAGTAGATTTTTTGGATAATTTTTATGGCAAAAATTGTTTTTTTATTCAACTATTTATATTTTTGTAGTCGTACAGATGTTCAATTTAATAACAAAGCACTATGAAAAAGATTCTTTCTATGGTTGTTTTGGCTGCCGCTTTTGCAATGGTAGGTTGCTGCGGTACCGCTGATAAGAAGGCATGTGAAACTCCTTGCGAGCAGCCAGCTTGCTGCGAGCAGTGCGAGGCAGCTCCTGCAGAGGCACCGGTTGAGGCACCTGCTGAAGCTCCTGCAGAGGCACCGGTTGAGGCACCTGCTGAGGCACCGGTTGCAGCTCCTGCTGAGTAATTTTCACACAGCAAAACAGAAAGAATCGACTATCCCGAGTGGAGGTCGATTCTTTTTTTATGCCCCTACCACAAACACTGTCACTGCGCGACAACCCCACAGCATATAAGGGCAAAAAGATGGGAAAATATGGGTTACAGGGCGATTGACCGACGTTTTTGGGCGTTTCACCGCAACAGACGAGCGTAAAACGTACGTTTTTTCGCCAAAAATGACTATATTCGTGGTTGATTTTACCCGTAGGGTAAAACTTGAACGGAAAAATAACTAAAACTTAAACGATATGACCGTAAAATCTACACTTTTCAACGTGCTTCTCTGCGCTACGGCACTGACTATATTTGTCGGTTGCGAGGAGGAGAAAAAGGCAAAACGCAGCCGCGAGTACAATGTAATGGTTCTCGAACCGACTTCGCGCAAACTCTCGTCCGTATATTCGGCGACGATTCGCGGTAAGCAGGACATCGACATTCGTCCGAAGGTACAGGGCTACATCACCGACATCTATGTCAAGGAGGGCTCGATTGTCAGCAAGGGTCAGACGCTGTTCGTCATCGACCAAGTGCCTTACGAGGCGGCGTTGCAGACCGCAATCGCCAACGTCGATGTGGCACAGGCGGCCGTTGATGCTGCGCAACTGACTGCGACCAGCAAGGAGTTGCTCTTCGAGCAGAACATCATCTCGGACTTCGACCTGAATATGGCTCGCACCACTCTCGCCAGCGAAAAAGCACAACTTGCGCAGGCGAAGGCCAATGAGGTGAACGCCCGCAACAACCTCTCATATACGCTGGTAAAGAGTCCGGCGGATGGCGTGGTTGGTATGCTTCCGTTCCGTGTAGGTACGCTCGTAAGCCCGTCGGATTCGACCCCGATGACCACCGTGTCGAACAACTCGGAGATGTACGTCTATTTCTCGATGACCGAGTCGCAGGTACTCTCGCTCACTCGTGAGCACGGCTCGCTCGAAGCCGCCCTGCACGCAATGCCATCCATCGAGTTGCAACTCAGCGACGGCACAATCTACAAAGAGAAGGGTCGCATCGAGGCAATCAGCGGTATTATCGACCCTACGACCGGTTCGGTTACCGTTCGCGCCAAGTTCCCTAACTCGCGTCGTCTGCTCTTGTCGGGCGGCTCGGGTAGCGTGATTCTTCCGCACAAGGCCGAAGGTTGCATCGTGATTCCGCAGTCGGCAACCTACGAGATTCAGGATAAGGTCTATGTCTATACTGTCAAAGAGGGTAAGGCACACTCGCAGATTATCGGCGTGTTCAACATCAGCAACGGCCGCGAGTATGTCGTTGAGGCAGGCCTCGAAAAGGGCGACACGATTGTTGTCGAGGGCGTAGGTTTGTTGCGCGAGAACGACCAAATCAAGATTAAAGAGGTTATCAAAGCAGAATAATTTAGAGCAGACAAGAGACAATGAATATAAAGACATTCATCGAACGACCCGTCCTCTCGTCCGTCATCTCGATTGTAATCGTCATCGGCGGTCTGATTGGACTTGCGGTATTGCCCATCGAGCGTTATCCGAATATTGCGCCTCCGACAATCCGCGTAAATGCAACATACACCGGTGCAAGCGCCGAGACGGTGCAGAAAGCCGTAATCGTTCCACTCGAAGAGGCAATCAACGGTGTGGAAAATATGACGTATATGACCTCGTCGGCAACCAACAACGGTAGCGCGAGCATTCAGGTATATTTCAAGCAGGGCACCAACCCAGATATGGCGGCTGTCAATGTGCAGAACTGCGTTTCGCGTGCCACCCGACAACTCCCATCGGAGGTAACCGACGTCGGTGTGACCGTCCGCAAGCGTCAGACCAACATCTTGGAGCAGATAGCCGTTTTCAGTCCGAACGGCACGTACGATCGTACGTTTATTGCCAACTACATCAAAATCAACCTCGTGCCTGCTATCTCGCGTATTCCGGGCGTAGGTGACGTTGATGTGCGTGGTGCCGATTACAGTATGCGTATATGGCTCAAACCCGACGTGATGGCACAATACAAACTCGTGCCGTCGGACATCTCGTCGGCTCTGGGCGAGCAGAATATCGAGGCAGCAACCGGTGCGCTGGGCGAGAACTCCGACCAGACGTTCCAATACTCGATGCGATACAAGGGTCGTTTGGAGACGCCCGAGCAGTTCGAGAATATCGTCATCCGCGCGCTGTCGAACGGCGAGGTGTTGCGCTTGAAGGATGTTGCAGAGATTGAGCTCGGTACGCAGTCGTATCTGTACATCGGCGAGGTAAACGGTGCGCCGGGTACATCGTTCAACGTATATCAAACCCCGGGTTCGAACGCAACGGAGGTTATCAACCAGATTGATGCCTATCTGGAAAAGGCAAAAGAGGACTTCCCGAAAGACCTCGAAATGGTCGTTCTGTCGAGCTCGAACGACTTCCTCTACGCCTCGATTAAGAACGTAGTTCGCACACTCTTGGAGGCAATCATCTTGGTTATCTTGGTGGTATTCGTCTTCCTGCGCGACCTGCGCTCGACGCTCATCCCGCTCGTTGCAACCATCGTGTCGATTATCGGAACATTTATGTTCCTATTCTTCTTCGGCTTCTCGATCAACCTGCTCACACTCTTCGCCCTCGTGCTCTCGATTGGTGTGGTTGTGGATGATGCGATTATTGTGGTTGAGGCCGTACAGTCGAAGTTCGATGCCGGCTATCGTTCGGCTCACAAGGCGGCTGTCGATGCAATGCACGGCGTAACCACCGCCCTCATCACTTCGACGTTGGTATTTATGGCGGTGTTTATCCCTGTATCGCTGATGGGCGGCACGTCGGGTATCTTCTACACGCAGTTCGGTCTGACGATGGCCGTAGCGGTAGGTATCTCGGCAATCAACGCCCTCACGCTCAGCCCTGCACTCTGCGCAATGTTGCTCAAACCGAAGGACGAGCACGGCAACGAGGTTAAGCGTTCGATCGGTCAGCGTTTGAGTGATGCGTTCGAGAGCGCGTTCAACGCTGTCACCAAGCGATATATGAAGGGTGTCGGTTTCTTCCTTCGCCACAAAGTGACGACGGGCGTCGTGGTGCTCGCAGGTTTTGGTCTGCTCATCTACTTTATGAACAACACCAAGACGGGTCTCATCCCGCGCGAGGATATCGGTACGGTACGTATCGACGTTTCGACCCCTCCGGGCAGTTCGCTTGCCCACACGAAGGAGGTGATGGACCGCATCGACCGCGAGGTAGTAAGCCATATCGACGAGTGCCACGCATATCTGAATATGGCAGGTTTCGGTATGACCACCGGTGCCGGTTCGTCGTACGGTAACTTTACCCTGCGACTCAAACATTGGGACGAGCGTCCGGGCAAGGAGCATAGTGTATTCGACATTATGGAGCGCGTGAAGGAGTACTCGACCAACATAAACGAGGCAACACTCTTCGCAACCTCGCCTGCGATGATTCCGGGCTACGGTGCGACCAACGGTTTCGAGGTGCATATCCAGGACCGTAAGGGTGGTACAATCGAGGATTTGGCCGATGTGACCACACAATTTGTTGCCGAGTTGGAGGCACGTCCGGAGATTGGTTCGGCTCGTACGTCGTTCAACCCTCGCTTCCCGCAGTACCAGATTGATGTCGATGCTGTGAAGTGCAAGAGAGCCGGAACATCGCCAAAAGAGGTTTTGGAGGTGCTGAACGGCTACTATGGCGGACGTCTTTCGACCCGATTCAACCGCTTCACCAAACTCTATCAGGTGCAGGTGCAGGCCGATCCGCGCTATCGTGTCGATTTGCACACGCTCAACAATATCTTCATCCGCATCGGAGGCGAAATGGCACCTATCAGCCAATTCGTATCGCTCAAAAAGATATATGCGCCGGAGAATCTCTCGCGTTTCAATATGTTCCCATCCATCTCCGTAAACGGTCGTGCGGCAGACGGCTACTCGTCGGGTGACGCAATCCGTGCCGTGAACGAGGTGGCAAGCGAGGTGTTGCCTATCGGCTACGGCTTCGACTTCGGAGGTATTGCCCGTGAGGAGGCGATGAGTGGCAACAATACGGCCATCATCTTCGTCATCTGTATTCTGTTGATTTACCTGATTCTGTGCGCACTCTACGAGAGTTTCTTCGTACCGTTCGCCGTTATTCTGACCGTGCCTATCGGTCTGTTCGGTAGTTTTGCGTTCGCAAATATGATGGGTTTGGAGAACAATATCTACCTGCAAACGGGTCTGATTATGCTCATCGGCCTGTTGTCGAAGACCGCCATCCTCATCACCGAGTACGCCTGCGAGCGTCGCCGTCAGGGTCTGACCATCTACGAGGCAGCATACGAGGCAAGCCGCGAGCGTTTCCGCCCGATTATGATGACCGTCCTCACGATGGTATTCGGTATGATTCCGTTGATGTTCTCGACGGGTGTGGGCGCAAACGGTAACAACACATTGGGTGCAGGCGTTGTCGGCGGTATGGTTATCGGTACGTTGGCACTGATATTCCTCGTGCCGGCACTCTTCATCGTGTTCCAGACCATTCAGGAGAGAGTCGTTACGAGAAAACAAACTATTATGGAGGAGGAGTAAGCAGATGAAACGCATTATCATAACACTCACCGTAGCCCTCGCACTGTCGAGTTGCTCGGTATTCAAGAAATATTCACGTCCGGAGAGCATCTCGACCGACTCGCTCTTCGGCAAAGAGGTAATCACAACCGATAGCACATCCATCGCCGACATCGGCTGGCGCGACTTCTTCACCGATCCTCATCTGCAAGCACTCATCGAGACCGGCTTGAAGAACAATGCCGATATGCGTATCGCGGCACAGCGCGTGACCGAGGCACAGGCGGCTATGCGAACAGCACGTCTTGCATTCCTGCCATCGTTCACCTTCTCGCCAAGTTTTTCGACAAGCAGCAACATCGGCCAGTCGTCGTCCTACTCCTACTCGTTGCCGATTACGGCCGGCTGGGAGATAGATATCGCAGGTCGCACGCTCAACAACAAGCGTAAGGCCGTTGCCGCATACGAGCAGAGCAAACTCTATCGCCGCAGCGTGCAGACATCGCTCATCAGCTCGATTGCCAACTGCTACTACACGTTGTTGATGCTCGACGCGCAGCAAGAGATTTCGCGCACGACAGCCGCCTCGTGGAAAGAGAACGTCCGCATTATGAAGGCGATGAAGCAGGCAGGTATGACCAACGAGGCATCCGTCTCGCAAACCGAGGCAAACTCCTGTTCGATTGACGCCTCGCTGTTCGATTTGGAGTACGACATCGTGCAGGTCGAAAATTCGCTTGCACTGCTGCTCGGCACCGTTCCGCAGCACTTCGAGCGCGGCAACATCCACAGCCAGCGTCTTTGCGAGGAGCTGCTCGTCGGCGTTCCGGCTCAACTGCTCGCGCGTCGTCCCGACGTGCAGAGCGCAGAGCGTGCTTTGGAGCAGGCCTTCTACAATACGAACTTCGCACGTGCCGACCTCTACCCTTCGCTTAAATTGAGCGGCTCGATTGGTTGGAATCCGGCATCGTGGCTGGTTTCGTTCGTCGCCAACCTCGCAACCGACATCTTCAACGCCGGCAAGAAGCGTGCGGCACTCACCATCGCCAAAGCCCAGCAGGAGGAGCAACTCATCGCCTTCCAGCAGACTCTGCTCGAAGCGGGTAGCGAGGTGAATGATGCACTCGCAAAATGTCAGGCGGCACGCAACAAGACCGACGTCCGTCTGCGTCAGATTGCTGCGTTGGAGAGTGCAGTAAACAGCACCCGCCAACTTATGAGCCACTCGGAATCGACCTACCTCGAAGTGCTTACCGCACAGCAAGCGTTGCTCTCGGCGCAGTTGTCGCAGATTGCCGACCGTTTTGAGGAGATTCAGGGTACAATCAACCTCTACAAAGCCCTCGGCGGTGGTGCCGATGAGGAGCCGGAGGTGGAGCAAGAGCAGGAGGGCAAACGCAAAAAGCAAAACCGACGCAACAAAAAAGCAAAATAGGGGGCAGAAGTGTAGCGTTTCGGTCGAAAAATCGAAGCCAAGATATTGCTATTTGGTAAATTCTTCGTATATTTGCACGCTCTATGGAAAAATTCGTAGAGCAGAAACTAAAAAACAGTATTAACAAAATGAAAGTCTGCGAAATTACAGGTAAGGTAGCCGTAGTGGGAAACAATGTTTCGCACTCGAACCTCAAAACCAAGCGCAAGTTCAGCCCAAATCTGAAAACAAAGCGTTTCTGGTCGGAGGAGGAAGGTCGCTGGATTACTCTTAAAGTATCCGCTGCCGGAATGAAAACAATTAACAAAAAGGGTCTCGCGACCGCTCTCAAAGAGGCAGTTGCTCCCAAGAAAGTTTACTAAAATCTATTAAGTCAAAATGGCAAAGAAAGGTAACAGAGTTCAGGTGATTCTCGAATGCACCGAACAGAAGGAGAGTGGCGTACCGGGAATGTCGCGTTACATCACCACCAAAAACAAGAAGAACACCCCGGAGCGTTTGGAGCGCAAGAAGTACAATCCGTACTTGAAGAGGGTAACATTGCATCGTGAAATTAAATAAAAGTAGTGCGTTATGGCAAAGAAAGTAGTCGCAACCCTCAAAACCGGTGTAGGTAAGCAGTTTACCAAGTGCATCAAGATGGTTAAGTCGGAGAAAACCGGTGCCTATATCTTCAAGGAGGCAGTTCTTCCGAACGATCAGGTTGCAGAGTTTATGAAATAATTCAAACTCTCGGCAACAATGTGTTAAGGGCATCCGCTCTTTACACAAAAGGTCTTTCCGAAATGGGAAGGCCTTTTGTGTTTCTATACCCTACCACCTCCTATATCCAACCCCACTACGACCACGCCCATATCCGCACCTATGCCCGTACCGTAGCAACCGAGCAACAAACAACGAGCGGCGAACGCCCCCACAAGCAACCGACGACCGAGCGACCAACCGAGCAGCCCCCCCCCACTGAACGCTCCCACCGAGCAACCATCCGAGCAACCATCCGAGCAACCATCCGAACGTCCCCACCGAGCACAAAAAATCCCGACCACTTACGCGGTCGGGACTCGATATTGCGTTTTTCAGCGCGTCCGGATTATTTCTTCTCCATCTGTGCCTTCAACTCTGCAAGACCTGCGATGTCGCCCAGCGTGGTCTTCTCAACCGACTGCTGTACCTTCTTAATCGACGACTTCGTTGCCTCGGCAGCTGCCTTCTTCTCGGCCTTCTCTGCTGCTACCTCTGCACGCTTTGCCTCCTCGAAGATGCGCGAGTGCGAAAGGGTGATACGCTTGGTTGCCTTCGAGAACTCGATAACCTTGAACTCGGCGGTCTCACCTGCCTTCAAAGTCGTACCGTCCTCCTTAACCAACTGCTTTGCAGGAACAAAGCCCTCGATGTTCTCACCAAGAGCAACGATTGCGCCCTTCTCGGTGAGCTCTGCAATCGTAGCAGTGTGGATAGTATCAACAGCGTACTGCTGCTCGAAACCATTCCAAGGGTTCTCCTCCAACTGCTTGTGGCCCAAGCTCAAACGACGGTTCTCCTTGTCGATTTCGAGAACTACAACCTCGATATCAGCACCTACCTGCGTGAACTCGCCCGGGTGCTTAATCTTCTTGGTCCACGACAAATCCGAGATGTGAATCAGACCGTCAATACCCTCCTCGATCTCAACAAATACACCGAAGTTGGTGAAGTTGCGTACCTTTGCGTTGCACTTCGTGCCAACCGGATACTTAACCTCGATATTCTCCCACGGATCAGCGGTGAGCTGCTTGATACCGAGCGACATCTTGCGCTCGTCGCGGTCGAGAGTCAAAACGACTGCCTCTACCTCGTCACCAACCTTCATAAAGTCCTGTGCCGAACGCAAGTGCTGGCTCCACGACATCTCCGATACGTGAATCAGACCCTCTACGCCCGGAGCAATCTCAACGAATGCACCGTAGTCGGCCATAACGACAACCTTACCCTTCACGTGGTCGCCAACCTTCAACTCTGCGTCGAGCGACTCCCACGGATGCGGAGTGAGCTGCTTCAAGCCCAAAGCGATACGCTTCTTGTTCTCGTCGAAGTCGATAATAACGACGTTCAACTTCTGGTCGAGAGCAACAATCTCCTCCGGATGATTTACGCGGCCCCACGAGAGGTCGGTAATGTGGATGAGACCATCTACGCCGCCCAAGTCGATGAATACGCCATACGAAGTGATGTTCTTGACAGTACCTTCGAGAATCTGGCCCTTCTCCAACTTCGACATAATAACCTGCTTCTGCTGCTCCAACTCGGCCTCGATGAGTGCCTTGTGCGAAACAACGACGTTGCGGAACTCCTGGTTGATCTTCACAACCTTGAACTCCATCGTCTTATCTACATATACATCGTAGTCGCGAATCGGCTTCACGTCGATCTGCGAACCCGGCAAGAACGCCTCGATACCGAATACGTCCACGATCATACCGCCCTTGGTGCGGCACTTCACGTAACCCTTGATGATCTCGTCCTTCTCGAGTGCCTCGTTTACACGATCCCACGATTTGAGCTGACGTGCCTTCTTGTGCGAGAGGAGGAGCTGACCGCCCTTGTCCTCTACCGACTCAACATACACCTCGACCTTGTCGCCAACCTTCAACTCCGAATCATAGCGGAACTCGGTTGCTGCAATAACGCCTTCGCTCTTGTAGCCGATGTTTACGATAACCTCGCGCTTGTTAATTTCGGTCACGGTACCCTCTACGGTCTCGCCAACTGCGATGTTCGACATCGTGTTGTCGTACTGCGCTGCGATCTCCTCCTTGCTCTGTGGATAGAGGCCCGACTCGTTCTCAAACGCTGCCCAATCGAAATTTTCGTTTGCTACTTTAATGTTTTCCATACAGAAAAAAATGTTTTGCGATACAATCGCCCGTTAAAAAGTTAATAATTAGTTGTTGCCCCTGCGCATTAAGCGCATAAGGTTTGCAAAAGTACATATTTTTTTCGGCGCGTGCAACTTTTCGCCCTATTTTTTCGTATGCTTTTGCGTGATTCTCAGCGAGTTTTTCGGAGGCGCACTGACGGCAGACCAATTTTCGGTTGCTTTCTCTTTGTTTAGTTTTATGGCGGTTAGAGAGTTTAGGGAATTTAGTGAATTTAGAGAAGTTAGGGACAGGTCGCCCTGAACACCCTGGACGACCTTACCTGACCTTACTTGACCTTAATTGCCCCTAATCTCCATAAACTCCCTAAAAACAAAATTGCATTTCAGGCAGATTTTGTTGCGCAAATGTTATTTTCATATTTACATATCCCCTAAATCCCCTTTTGACAAAAGGGGACTTTGTCGCTACGCTCCGAGTGGGTAGCAGAAAGGTTGTGGGCACTCCCTAAATTCCCTAAATTCCCTAAATTCCCGAAACTTCTTAATCTCCATAAACTCCATAAACTCCCCATAAACAAAATACAATTAAAAAAAACAGCGAGAGGAGAACCTCTCGCCGTTTTTTATAGAGTTTTTATAATCTCAATGATTACTCATTCTTACCCAAGTCACCACCCTGGAAGAAGCGGAACGGAATAGCGATGCTGTGCGTACCCCAAGGCGAAGTGATCTTCAAGGTTACAGTGTAAGTGAATGGCTCAACCAATACCTGCTCACCAGTGTTGTCGAATACAACCTTGTTGTCCTGGGTCATATAGATAACCTTACGCAACTGTGCAGGAACCGGCGACTCAGTCCACTCGATACCGAGTTTGTAGATGTCGCGAACGTCACGGCCCTCTGCGAAGCCATCATAAACGCTCGACTTACCACCCTTAACCCACTCACCGGTAGAACGGTTGATGAGGTCAAAGTTCTTGTAACCGTTACGGTAATCCTTAAGCTCGATGCACAAGAGTGGATTCAAAACATACTCTTTTGCACTCGAAATCTCAATGTCGATAACATCTGCGGTTGCCTTAATCTCGTCATACTCAGGAGCGTTAGTATACTTAGCACCTACGAGAACCGGATCAAGGATTGGATCGTACTTCTTAACAACGTAGTCCTTATATGCCTTCTCAGTATCGAAGTTGGTAGTCAACTTCAACTTCGAACCATCCGAGTTAACGAGGTAGAGGTTACCAGTTACAGGAGCGTGGCAAACGTCCGCGTTGTAGATGAGCTTGTTGGTCTTAACCATCACAACCCTATTAACGTCACCCTCTGGAACGATAGTCTCTTCCTCTGCCCACTCGAGTACACGCTGTGCGTCAGCATCCTTGCCGGCATTGTACTCCGAGAAGTCATAAGTCTCCTCCAACTCGAAGTCAGCTACGAGACCTGCCTCTGCGATCTGCTCAGCAGTCAAGATACGTGCATTTGCATCAGCAACAGTAGTGTCAACGATGTTGAATGCCTTATCCATATCAACCTTCTCAGTGTTGAAGTCACGCAACTTAACGCCATTCTGTTCCGAACCGGTCTTCAAGTCTGGATCGTAGAACGGATATACCGACGAGAAGAGGCCATTGATCATAGCGTGTGGCTCGTACGATGCACCATCGCAAGCGTCGCCATTCTTCACGTAGAGGATCGAGTACTCGAAGTTGTAGTTAGTAGGCAATGCGATAACAACCTTAACAACGAGCTCAACCTCCTGACCGTACCACAAGTTGAGGTTCTTAGTGTAAGTTACCTCCATTGGGATCTCAGTCCAAGCGTCGTATGCATAAGCAACCGAAACCTTGTCACCAGCAGCGTTGAACAAGTAGTCGAGAGTTGCAGTAGGAGCGATAGTATCAGCTACGCTGTAAGGCGCCTTGGTTACAAATACCTCCTTCAAGTAAGCTGCCTCCTCGATACCGGTGAGGTCGTAGAGAGCTGCAACGTCGGTGTAAACCTGGTTGATAGCCATCTCAGGAGCAACGCCGTCGAATGCTGCGAATGCATAGTCCTTAGCGAATACATAACCGTCGAATGTCTGCTCAACCTTAACCGGAGTCGTACGATCACGGTCGATAGTCTCAACATCGAAGGTAACAGTTACCTCAACGTTCGACAACTCCGAGTAAACCTTAACAGGATACTTCTGACCCCAAGCGAAGTGCGAGAAGTTGAGAACTACCTTACCCTCTGCGTTCTCCGAGAACGAAACCATATCCGAAGCATCAACACCGTTGATCTGAACCTCAACATTCGAGTTAAGCAATACATCAGCAACAGTTGTATCCTCAGGGAAGTTCTCCGAAGTGATTACCTGCTCAAGATCAAGAACCTCAGTACGAGCATAGAACTCAGTTGCGCTGTCGCCATTAACCAACTTGTCAGCATCAACAGCAGCATCTGCTACGTAGTTCCAAGTGTACGAGAAACCGGTCTTAGCTTCCTTATCCTTATACAACTCGAGAGTTGCCTGCTCCTTGATAATCTCGAACTTAGCCGAGCAATACAACGAAGTGCTCGACGAGCCCAACTTGTAAGTATAAGTACCATCAGCCACGAAACCAGGAGCCGAAGTAAGATCGTTATTGTGGTTAAGGAGCAAATGCCAGTAACCAGTATCTGGATTCAAATAAGTAGGGTTAACAAAATACTTGAAGAGATTAGCAAAGTTACCTACAACTGCCTTAGTGCCCCAGGTCTTCTTGTAGTGAACGCCCGCAACAATCTCATAACCAGTTTCCTGCTTGAACTGCTCAGCGTTATAATAGTTCTGACCGTCAATCGAGAACGCAAGATAGTGACCATTGAGAATAATGATCTCCTCGGTGCTGGTATATACAACCTTGTAAGTCTCCCAATAGTCCTTACCCTGGTTGTTGGTAATATCCTCGATAACACCCTCATTGTTCGGCTTCAAAATCTTAACCGAGATGTTCTCAACCGGCTCCTCAGCGATAACCAAGTTGGTGTAGCAGCTCGAAAGATCAGCATCACCGTAAACGATGTGCAACGATGCAGCATACTCAACGAGACCTGCGAGGAATGGCTCACCAAAGTTCTCAGGAATAACAGTTACTGCAATCTGACCCGGCTTACCCTCAACTGTCTCAACGCCTACAACATTGAGCTTAGGACCGTTAGCAGTAGCATTACGAACTTTGAGCTCGTCGGTAAGGTCGAACGACAAGTGCTCAACAAGCTTCTCAGCATCGATAAGAGCGAGAGCGTCAGCGCACTCAGCAGGATAAACCTGATAGATCATAGTCGAGTGACCTACGACATTGATACCGTAGATGTTACCATAAGCGATAGTTGCCTTGCCATCAGTGTACTCAGGAACGTAAACTACGCTCTGAATCATAGCGAGGATCGAATCAATCTGCTCCTGCAAAGCAGCATCTGCCTCCTCACGTGCCTTTGCCTCTGCCTTGATTGCCTTGTCAAGAGTAATAGCAAGGTTCTCAATCGACTTGTGCAATTTCTTGTCTGCCTCCTTCAAAGCAGCAACATCAGCATCGTGCTGTGCCTGCAAGTCAGCGATAGTGCCATAGATAGCAGCGTTGTTAAGAGCCATCTGCTCCTGCAAAGCGTTGATCGAGTTAATCAACGACAACGAAATCTGCTTCTTGAATGCCTCATAATCAGTTGCCAACGCCTCGTGAGCTGCCTTCAACTCTGCAAGACCTGCCTCGAGAACTGCTACGCGTGCTGCAAGAGCATCAACAACATCCTCAAGCGATGCAATCGATGCGCGCAATGCTGCATCACCCTGCTCGCGAGCAGCGATCTCTGCATCCAAAAGCGCTTTCAACTGTGCAAGAGCTGCCTCCTGTGCGTTGTGCTTAGCGTTGAGCTCAAGATAGTGAGCGTTCTCAACAGCAACAGCGTCAGAGATACGCTCGTCAGTCTCGGACTTATACTGCTCGTATGCTTCATAGTGCTCATTGAGCTCGCCCTCGATAGTTGCCTTGTATGCCTGCAAATCAGCGTTAACCTCCTCGATATCGCCACCAAGCAACTCAATCGACTCTGCCAACTTAGCGTCAGCTGCGAGCAACTGCTCGTAGGTCTGCTGTGCTGCCTGCTTGTACTGCTCGAACAAAGCTGCGTTCTTTGCAATCTCAGCTGCGTTCTCACCTGCCAACTTAGCGTTCTCAGCGATCTGTGCCTTCATTGCAGGGATAACATTCTCCTCCAAATCTGCAACGCGAGCAACGAGTGCATCGTGAGCTGCCTTCATAGCTTCGAGCTTACCAGCAACGACTGCCTTGTAGTTAGCATACTCCTCGAGGTGCTTAACCAAGTCACCCTCGATACCGTAAACCTTCTGCTCCAAAGCGCGAACGTCAGCGGTGAGCTGCTCTGCATCAGCGATGATAGCGTTGATCGATGCCTTGTTAGCGTCGATGGCTGCCTTGTTAGCATAAACCTGCTCCTGCAAGTTCTTGCGAACTGCCTCGATAGTCTCGCTCAACTCCTTGTAGTTAGCGTCAACCTTTGCATCGAGATCAGCAATGAGCTGTGCCTGCTTTGCCAACTCTGCCTCCAACTCGGTATCCTTCAACTGCAAAGCTGCTACCTGATCAGCAACAACCTTGAACTGAGCATCAGCTGCTGCCTTGTTGTCGTCAACCTTCTTTACCAACTCAGCGATGTCCTTGTCGTGCTTTGCCTGCAACTCGGTAACCTTTGCGAGCAACTCGGTCTCGAGATCGTTAATCTCCTTAACGAGCTTTGCCTCAAGAGCAGCGTCTGCATCAGCTGCCTCTTTCTTTGCTGCTGCGAGAGCAGTCTCCAAAGCGTCGATCTCTGCCTCCAAAGCTGCCTTCTCGGCTGCCAATGCTGCCTGCAAGTCGAGAATCGACTGGTTAGCAGCGGCGATCTTGCCGTCCAAAGCTGCGTCAGCGTCCTTCAAAGTCTTAACGTCAGCATCGTGCTTCGTCGTAAGCTCCGACTTCAACGCTGCCTGAGCTGCCTCGAGGTCAGCAACCGCCTTTTCAAGATCGGCCTTCAACGGCTCGATCATACCGGCAATGACGTCGTTCTCAATTTTGGCATTGAGGTTATCAATGTCCTCCTTGTAGTCCGTACATCCTACCGCAACGAATACTACTCCTGCGAGGAGTACCTTCGCCAATTTAGAAAAGTACATTTTCATAGAAAATAAAGTTAATAAAAGTTAATAAATAAATGAATTATTCTATTTTTTCGTTACACCTATATAATATATATAACTACAAATATCCTTATTCAAGCGTGCAGATTACAACACGGTTCTTAACGTTGTTCTCACCGAATGGCTGAACGGTGTCGCCGTGGTGCTCGGTCGTGATGCGCTCCTCTGCGATACCTGCTGCAAGCAGACGTGCCTTAACGTTAGCAGCACGACGCTCCGAAAGCTTCTTGTTGAGAGTGGTGTTACCGGTCTCCTTATCTGCGTAACCTACTACATCTACACAGAACGAAGGGTTGGCTTTGAGCCACTCTGCCAAAGTATCGAGCTTCTTACCCTCGTCACGACGGATATACGACGAACCGATGGTGAAGAATACGTTCTGCGAGTGCTCTGTGATAAGTGCAGCACGCTCTGCTGCCAAACGCTCCTTCTCTGCCTTCTCGGCTGCTGCCTTCTCTGCTGCTGCTTTCTCAGCTGCTGCCTTCTCGGCTGCTGCCTTTGCTGCTGCCTCAGCTGCTGCCTTCTCGGCCGCTGCCTTCTCTGCTGCTGCCTTTGCTGCTGCCTCTGCGGCTGCCTTCTCGGCTGCTACCTTGGCTGCATAAACCTTCGACGGACGGTAGCACTTACCGAAGCGGAAAGTGATGCCTGCGAGGAGGTTGAAGTGCCAATCGAGGTTGTCGGCGCGCTTCGAGTTGAAGTGGTCGGAGAGGAAGTTGGTGTTTGCCTCCAAATTTACAGAGATGATGTCGCTGCAACGGAAGTCAACGCCCAAGCCCAAACGACCTGCAACGAAGAACTTCGTAGGGCTCCACAAGTACTCCAAAGCCGGACCTGCGTTCGAAATCTCAACCGCCTTCTTGTTGTCGATACCGCCATTCAAACCGAGACCGGCGAATGCGAATACGCTAGCAACGCGACGATGGTTGAAACCGCCGATCAAACTGCTCAGATCGACCATAAAGTCGATGTTGCCCTGGAGGAACTTGTACGAGTAGCCCTGCTGCTGCATAACAGCATAGCCCTTACCCTGCCAACCTCCGATACCAAAGCGAACGCCAAGGCCATGGTGGAACTTATAACCTGCGTGGAGATACGCTGCCGGCGAAATCAGATCACCGAAATTCGTCTCACCCAGAGTGTAAGCGGCACCACCTTGAACCTGCAAGCTCCAATGCGGACGGAACTCAACGCTCTCATCCGATTTGCTCTGCTGTGCGAACGAAACGCCAACAAAAGCGATCGTCGCAACGAGAATCAAAGTTAATTGTCTAAATTTCATAGGTTTATTAATGTTTAATACAACAAATTACCAATTTTTTACGTCAAACCCCAAACTGCATAACAATTTGAAATTCAACCACATACCGCACGTCTCAAAATTAATCGGCAATCGGTCGCTTGGGCCGATTTTCTGTCACACACTCGGAATTTCCCGCCGGAAACCCCCTCAATCGCACGCCGTATTACACAAAAGAGTACAATACACGTGGTGCAAATATATATACAATTCTTCTTTCCACCAAATAATTTTATCTTTTTTTTCAAAAAATATTTCATCGCGTTTTCTCGGTCAAAACAACCTCTGCCCTATTTTCGGGCAATTTTTCACACAACCGAGAGGTCGGCACCGTCGCGCATACGCGAGATTTTCCGAAAAATGAGAGGATTTTGATTTGAAACATTATCTAATTATGCGCAATTTATGCAAACATCGCCCCCGTTTTCGGATATTTATGAGATATTTGCATTTGTCCGACACATCGCTCCGAATGCAACAAAACTGAGCAACAGCCAATATAATGAACAGATGTTTTTCTATATGCTATGCGTTTTTTGTTTGTACGATATACGGAGACGCAAAGCCCGTGCCGAGAGCGATTTTGGGATAAAAAGTGTCGAAATTGGGGCACTTTGCCCGAAAAAGTGGGGCACGCACCAAAAAATTGGGTCACTTCGCCAAAAAAAGTGGGGAGCACACCCGAACAGATGGGGCACACCCCAAAAAAAGTGGGGAGCACACCCGAACAGGTGGGCACACCCCAAAAAAAGTGGGGCGGCGCATTCCCGAACAGGTGGGCACACCCCCAAAAAAAGAAAAATTGGCCGAACGAGCGACCAATTTTCCTACGCTTAATTAAAGATTTGATGCAAGTAAGCAGAGCTTACACCGTCATAATCTCCTTCTCCTTCTTCTCGAAAGCGGCATCGACGAGTTTGCTGTACTTTTCGAGCAACTTCTGCACCTGCGACTCGCCATCCTTGCTCTCATCCTCCGGCATACCCTCTTTTACTGCCTTCTTGAATGCATCCACAGCATCACGGCGAGCGTTACGCAACGAGATACGCGCATTCTCGACCTCCGACTTGCTCTGCTTCACCAATTCGCGACGACGCTCCTCGGTGAGAGGCGGAATCGAGAGGCGGATATGTTCGCCATTATTCGACGGTGTGAGACCGATATTGGCATCGAGAATCGCCTTCTCGATGGCGCGAATCATATTTTTGTCCCACGGCTGGATAAGCACGGTTTTAGCATCGGGAACCGTCACACTGGCAACGCCCGATACGGGAGTTTGCGAACCGTAATAATCGACGAAAACGCCGTTCAAAATATTGGTAGATGCCTTGCCTGCGCGAATATTGAGCAGCGTATCTTCCAGAAAATCAACCGTTCTCTGCATACGGGTTGTAGCATCTGCGAGAATTGTTTTGGTATCCATAGTCGTTATTTATTTGTTGTTAATAGCTTTCTCAATCAATCGTACCATCTCCACAAACTCCTGCTTGGTGAAGCCGACGCTCGCCAATATGACGCGACCCTCGCGGTCGATGAGGAAGTTACGCGGAATATAGTTGGTTGCAAATTTGCGATAAATCGACTGGTCGGGGTCGAGACCCATCGGGAACGAGTAGCCCATACGCTTACGGAAAGCAGCCACCGTGCCATACTCCTCGCCACGCGAAATCGGAATAAAGACAAAATCCTGCCCTTTGAAGCGGTCAATCAGGTCGGCCTGCACATAGGTCAGCTCCTCACGACACGGAGGGCACCACGTAGCCCAAAAATTCACCAAAACCACTTTGCCACGCAACTCCGAGAGGCGAATCGGCTCGCCATCGAACATCTCGACCTTGAAATCCGGAGCCATCATACCCTCCTTGATGATGGTCGATTGTTCGATTTTCGCCTGCTGGCTATCCTGCGGACGGGCCGTAGCGCTCTGCGGATTCCACATAAGCAGCAGGATGAAGATTGCAATGAGGACAATCAGCATCACCACGAGCATCAGGTTGCTCATCTTTTGTTTTCTACGCTCTCTCATCATTTTATGCGTTTTTTAGGTTTTTTCTATTTTCTAAATACTGTCAAGCGGTTATACTATCACCGACCAAAATGCTGCCGAACTATTAATTACTCCACCGAACGAAACGACGCCAAGCGATTACACCACCACCGAACGAAACGTCGCCGAGCGATTACACCACCACCGAACGAAACGTCGCCGAGCGGTTAGTTGTGGACCAGCGTACCGATATTCTCGCCATCGAGCACCTTTTTCAGATTGCCCGGCGTGTCCATATCGAACACCACGATATTCAGACCATTCTCCTTGCAGAGCGTGAATGCCGTCATATCCATAATTTTCAGATTGCGGGCATACACCTCGTCGAATGTAATCTCGTCGAACTTCACAGCCGTAGGGTCCTTCTCCGGATCGGCGGTATAGATGCCATCCACACGCGTACCCTTGAAGAAGCCGTCTGCCTCAATCTCGATACCACGCAAAGCGGATGCCGAATCGGTCGAGAAGTACGGATTGGAGGTGCCGCCACCGATAATTACAACGTATCCGTCGCGCATATACTCCAACGCCTTGTCTTTCGAGTAGTACTCACCAATCGGCTCCATACGAATCGACGTAAGCACCTTACACTTCACACCCTCGTCGTTGAGTGCCGCCTGCAAGCCGAGCGAGTTGATAATCGTCGCGAGCATACCCATCTGGTCGCCCTTCACACGGTCGAAACCGCGTTTTGCGCCCTGCAAACCGCGAAATATGTTACCACCGCCGATAACGATACCCACCTCGACTCCCGAAGCGACCACCTCGCCAATCTGCTCGGCATATACGCGCAGTTGGTCGGTCGAGATACCGTATTTCTGCTCGCCCTGCAACGATTCGCCACTCAATTTCAGCAATATTCTCTTGTATTTCATAGCCGTTAGTTTTGCATTTATAGTGCGAATATACGAAAAAAAACAATATCCGCCACCGCTTCCGCACAATTACGCACAAAAAAAGTTCCCGACAGAGAAAATTTCTGTCGGGAACATTCGCTTGTTTTGGCTTTTGAGGCGCGCACAGAGCCGTTACTCTGCAACCTCTACGTAGTTAATCTTCTTCGCCAAAACGAATACCGAGTAGTGGTCCTTAACGCGAGGCAACTCAACCACGTCACCCGCCTTAACCGGATGGTAAGCAATGTACTGTGCGCCAATCTTCTTTGCCTCCGGAGTAATCGCCTTCGTGTAGGTTGCCGGAATCAGACGCCACTTGCTCTTATACTCAATCTTCTGGAAATCGCGCGTATTGCGAATCAAGCAATATACATATCCGTCAGCGTGAGCCGTAATCTTACCACCTGCGGTCTTAACCTTCTTAACCGATGGAGCGGTGAGCATCTGGAAGCCCTCGAACTCCGTTGGATACTCGTCGCTCAACTTCTGGCGGAGGTTAGGCCACATATGCTCGCCCTCGGCGAACTTGCCAAGCGTATAACCCTTACCCTCGAAGGTAATCTCTATATCCGATGGCTGCTCAACAACCGGACGTGCGCTCTGCGACACGTTGCTCTTGTCGGTACGGAACGGAGCCAGCGGCAGACCCTCTGCCGAGAAGACCTCTCCCTCTGCCTCGTTGAAGCAGTAGCGAACGGCTACCGGGCTCTTCACATCCGAAGCCCATACCAAAATCGAGTTATCCGGCTCGATGCTTGCCTCGGCGAGCGTAAATTTGATACGCTTCTCGTTGGTCGGATCGGCCTCGCCAATCTGGAAACCATCGATACGGCTATCCTTTGCAACGAGCGAAGTAGGAAGATTCTTCACGCGGATACGAATCTTGTCGCCCTCAACGCTCATCGACTTGTAAGCCGGCGAACGATACTCCGGAACGCTCTTGCCGTAGTAGTCGCCCAACGCACACTGTGCTAAACGGTGAGCAACAACTGCCTTGTTGCGTGGATGGATATCGCCCGGGATATCAACCTGGTCGAGCGTTACGACAATCTCGCAATGGTCGAGACGGTCGGCAACCTTCTGCTGTGCTTCACGCACCTGTGCGCCCTTGATACCACCATAAAGGTAAGGTACCAACTGGACGATATAGAACGGCATCTCCGGCGAGCGGAACTCCTCACGCCACGAATTTACGAGAACTTCGAGCGAGTGAGCATAGCCACGTGGCGACGAGCCGACGTTAGCACAACCCTGATACCAGATAACGCCTGCGATTGCCGTGTGGCGAATCGGATAGATATTTGCGTTGTAGAGGTGCGATGGTTTGCCCTTCCAAACCTTGTGCTTAATCTTTGCACAGTCGTTCACAATCTTTGCATCTGCATCGATAACCTCCTTCTTCAACCAACCCTCGACAAACGTACCGCCGAACGAAGCGTCAATCAGACCAATCGGGATGTTGAGTTCCTTCTGCAGCTCGCTACCGAAACCGTAACCTACGGCCGAGAACACTGCGAGGTCCTCTGCGTTGCAAACCACCCAATTAGGGGTGTTATAGTTACCCTTACCGTCGTTATGGGTAGGCACGTCGTTCTGCGGAGTCTCTGCCGAGATACGACCCGTGTTGAAGAGGCGGATATTCTGATTCATTTCGCCCTTCAATGCACCCTTCAAATCGGTTGTCTGCTTCACCTTGAACTCCATATTCGACTGACCTGCGCAGAGCCAAACATCGCCGATGAGCACGTTCTGCAACGTACGCTTCTCTTTGCCGGCGGTGATGGTCAGCGTATGCGGGTCGAAGCTTGCAGCCGGAGTCTGCAACGGAACAATCCACTTACCCTCGCTATCTGCCTTAACCACAATAGGTTTACCGGTAAGCCAATCGGCCGAAACAGAGACCTTTGCCTTTGGCTTCGCCCAACCCCAGATATTAGCGGTTGCGTTCTGCTGAAGCACCATATTATCGCTAACGACCGACGGAAGAGTCAGCCCCTGCGGAGTATTCTGCGCCGAAACGCAAATTGCGGCAAGCGTAAAAATCGCCGCAACAAAAGTTTTCAAAAATTTCATACGATAACTACTTTTTAGGTTTTCTTAATGCAAATATATCGAATATTTTTGGTTTACAAACAAAATTCCGCATAAAATATCGCATCGCATCGCAAATAATCGGTCGCATTTAACTTTAACCCTCATTCGGTATCTTTTTTACAATAGCGACTTTGACTATTTGCAAAAAAAATATATCTTTGACAAAAAATTACACCTTATAATCGTATGAAAAGAGTTCTCTTATCTATAATCCTCGCGTGCGTGGCGTTTGGCGGATATGCACAACGCTCTCGACAGAAGCAACAGCAAGAGCAGATTGCGCTCCCCGAAAAGAGTTTTGCCGAGCAGTTGCGCGACGACTATACGGCATTCTACCAGAGTGGCGGCATCTTCGAGAAACTATACTTGCAGACCGACAAACCCTATTACAGTGCGGGCGAAACGCTCTATTTCAGTGGTTTCTTGGTACACGCCACACTGCTGACACGCATCTCCTCGACGGCGTTCGTCTATGCGGAGCTCATCAGCCCCGAGGGACAACTCATCGAGCGCATCAAAATTTGCGCAACCGACAAGCAGTTTATCGGTACATTCATCCTCTCGCCGCGCCTCACCTCCGGTAAATACACACTGCGCGCCTACACACGTTGGATGACCAACTTCGATATGGGATACTTCTTCACCAAGGAGATTTTTATCGGCAACCATATTGACGACGCAATCTCGACCAAAGTGACCTATCGCACCAACGACAACGGCACCGTATCGGCCTTCGTCCGCTTCTCGGACAACAACGCACTGCCGATTGTCTCCACGCCGGTCAAGTACCGCACCATCATCGACAACCGTTCGCGTAGTGGCAGTGCCCGCACCGGCAAGGATGGAACCATCGAGATACGCTTCAAGCCGTCGGAGTGCGTGAACGACTGTATGGAGTTGAAGATTCGTGCCAACAGCCGCGAATTGAGCCGATTTGTTCCGATGCCGTCATTCTCGGACGACTTTGACGTGCAATTCTGCCCGGAGGGCGGTAATCTGATTGGCAACGTCGTGCAAATCGTGGCATTCAAAGCCATCGGTACCAACGGCAAATCGAAGGAGGTCTATGGCAAGATTTACGATGCGGCGGACGGCACGCTCGTCACCGAGATACGCTCCACGCACAAAGGTATGGGTCGCTTCGTGATTTGTGCCGAGAAGGGCCACTCGTACTACGCCGAGGTGAGCACCGACGACGGACCGACGAAGCGTTTCGAGTTACCGATGGTCGAGCCGAGCGGTGTTGCAATGCGAGTTATCAGACACGCCGACGAACACGTCTTCACAACCATCGCAACACCCGACATCAATCTGAGCGACTACGCAGCCGTTGTCCACTCGCGCGGTACGGTGATGACCATCATCGAGGATTTGAGCCGCTTGTCACGCCTACAAAACAGCAATCTATTTGACGGCATTGCACAAATATCCATCGTCCATCGCGCTACGCGTCGCGTGGTTGCCGAGCGACTCTTCTACGTTCGCGACAACCGCTTTGCGCAGGCAGCGATTGCGCCACAAAAGAGTGTTTTTGAACAGCGCGACAAAGTTGTGCTGACGCTCGACATCAAGGACTCGGAGGGCAAACCTGCGGCCGGCAACTTCGCAATGTCGGTGACCGATGCCAACACGGTAGCCATTGATGCCGCATCACCGAACATCATCTCCTATATGTTGCTCTCGTCCGACTTGAAGGGCGAAGTGGAGGATGTCGGACAATACTTTGCCGACTCTTCGACCGAAACGCTGCGCAACCTCGACCTTGTGATGATGACCAACGGCTGGCGCAGATATGCCCTGCAATCGATTATCGACCACAAATTCCCGCGTATAATGTACCCGATAGAGGATTCGCAACGCATTCGCGGTTCGGTATTCGGTCTGCTTGGTCGCGCCCGCAAGCCGAGCGTTGTGGTGATGGACCCGAAGACGAAGTACGTCGAGTCGTTCGAACTCAACGAGTACAACAACTTCATCATCTCTGGCTTGGATGCCTTCTCGACCACGACCTACATCGTACAGGCACTCAACAAGAAGGGCAAGGATACGACCGTGCGCATCAAAATCGAGAGCGAGAACTACCCGCTCATCGAGAACGGATATCGCCGCGACCACTATAAGAGTATGGTAAGTTTCATTCCGGAGCAGTTCCTGATGCGCGCCAAAGAGAAGTACTTCAACGAGGGTGGCGAACGCATCATCGACATCGAAGAGGTGGAGGTTATCGCACGTAAGAGCAGCAGCACGCCATTCTTCGCAACGGGTAACACCGGAAGTATGATGCACGGCGATATTTCGCGCTTTGCAACGGTCAGCGACGCGCTCTCTACCTTCAAGGAGCTCAACGTGTTGGGTGGCAACATCACCACCCGTAAAGAGTATATGTCGCGCAACACATCGTCGCAGACCATCACCGAGATTCTCGCAGAGACGGCTGCCGGTGACGGCGAGTCGGCAACCGATTTGATTGCCTCGATTAGCGACACGGAGGAGATGGACAGCGATTCGCTCGTTCCGGAGTTGTACGTAAATGGCAACTTGATGGATATCAACAATATCGACTCGTACGATACGAAATATGTCGAGCGATTGGCGTTTGTCGATGGTCGCGCAGCAACGATGCTCGGACTCTCGGCCCCATCCGGAGCAATTCTGATGGAGGTCAGCAAGGAGGGTCTCTACACAACCGCTGCAAGCGATGCTATGGCTCGCGTCGTAGTTCGCTCGTGCCAGAAGCCGGAGGAGTTCTACAAGCCGAAATATCCGACATTCGACGACCGTCTATCGACCGTCGCCGACCTGCGTTCGACCATTGCGTGGGAGCCGCTTATCCGCACCGATGCTACGGGTCGCGCCATTGTCGAGTTCTACACGGCCGACCGCAGTGGCACGTACAACATTGTGCTCGAAGGCATAACGGACGAGGGCGAGTTGTGTCGCACGCTCTCCTCCATCGAGGTCAAGTACAAGCCATTGTCGTAGCCGCCCACCAAATCCGCCCGCGCCCGAAAAAAGGAGGGATGGGGTTTGTGATAGGTAAAATTTGTATAGTATTTGTACATTGCGTAAAAGAGCAAATAAAGAAAAGATTATTCACACATAAACAACCAACGATTATGAAAAAGTACGTTTGCACGGTCTGCGGGTGGACATACGACCCCGAAATTGGCGATCCGGATAGCGGTATCGCAGCAGGAACTCCATTTGAAGCCATACCCGACGATTGGGCTTGCCCACTGTGTGGCGTTGGCAAAGAGGATTTTCAGCCATTGTAGCGAAAGGATTAAAGGTTGTTCGGCAGCGCGCAAGTTGCGACAACCTTTTCTCTTTGTGTGCTCACAAAAGAGGTCGTCTAAATTAAATTTTCGTATATTTGCATCCGCAA
Source organism: Alistipes sp. (assembly GCA_017410165.1). GTDB lineage: Bacteria > Bacteroidota > Bacteroidia > Bacteroidales > Rikenellaceae > Alistipes. Next base: position 116,347 of record JAFQRH010000017.1, read on the forward strand.
ACGTACAACTATGGCAGAAAAAATTAAAGGACGTACCGAAATTGCCGAACTCGGCGAATTTGGTCTTATCGACACTCTGACGGCTCCATTCAAGCCGTCGCACAAATCGACAATCAAAGCCGTTGGCGATGATGCGGCCGTCATCGAGGGCTCGCGCGATGTGGCAATCCTCGTCTCGACCGACTCGATGTTGGAAGGCATCGACTTCGACCTAACCTACTTCCCACCAAAACACTTGGGATACAAGGCGGTAACAAAGGGCATAAGCGATATCGTCGCAATGAACGCAACGCCGGAGCAGATTACGCTCTCGCTCGGCATCTCGTCCAAAATATCGGTCGAGTGGTTGCGCGACTTCTATTCGGGCGTCGAGTTTGCCTGCCGCGAAGCGGAGGTCGATTTGGTAGGCGGCGACACATCGGCATCCGTTACCGGACTGATTATCAACATATCGGCTATTGGTCGCGCAAAGAAGCGCGATGTCGTATATCGTAGCGGCGCAAAACTCAACGACCTGATTTGCATCACGGGCAACCTCGGTGCAGCGTATATGGGTCTGCAACTGCTCGAACGCGAGAAGCGCGTTCTTTCGGGCATCGCCGAGCAACAACCACAATTCGAGGGCTACGAGTATCTGCTCGAACGCTACCTGAAACCTCGCGCACGATACGACATCGTCAAGTCGCTCGCTGCCGAGAAGATTGTTCCGACCTCGATGATTGACCTCTCGGATGGCTTGGCCTCGGATGTAATGCAGATTTGCAAGGCGTCGGGCTGTGGCGCACGCATCTATTTGGAGCGTATTCCGATTGCAAAGCAGACGAGCGCACTCGCCGAAGAGATGCATATCGACCCGGTCGTGGCGGCACTCAACGGTGGCGAGGATTATCAGTTGATGTTCACCCTGCCATTGGAGGCACGCGAGCGCGTGGCGACACTCGGCTGCATCGACATAATCGGCCACATTACCGCACCCGAAACCGGCGCATATCTGGTTACGCCTGACGGCTCGGATATCAAACTCAAAGCGCAGGGTTTTCCGGAACCATAAGAGTTAGCGCGGTGGGGGGGGGTAGCGACAACCACAAGAGATAAGAGAAGGGCGTGTCTGACAAGTTTTTTTAGACACGCCCTTCTCTGTTAGAAGTTGTATAACAAGAGGGATTTCAAGGCTTAAACCTTCTTCGAAGGCTTTTGGTTGCTTCGGTTCGGCAAAACAAATTTTGTTTTGCTCTCCCCTTAATCGCAACCTTGCGTAGCCCGAAAAAGCGCAGTTTACTCGGC